>NZ_LDNM01000057.1 GCF_001028135.1 Xenorhabdus griffiniae | reverse complement strand
GTAAGATGTGTATAAGAGGCAGCAACATAACGCAGCCACTGCCGCTCATCGTTTGCGGCCACCAGATTGAGTGCCGCATCGTAGCGATATTCCCGATCCAGTCCCGCCAGTGTCGGCTGAGGGATATCGGCCACTTCATGGGCTTCAAAAAACTCAGTGTTACGCCCGGCACGTTGAGCGGTCAGTTGCCCCATCAGGGAGTGTTCCTGCCGCAGAATAAAACCTTTATCCGACTGACGGTGCCATTCATGGCCGTCGTCATCCCGTTCAAGGCTGAGTGTATGTTCACCGCTGAAACTGACTCGCCGCAGTTCACCGACTTTATTGGCTTCGGTTTTTGCCCGCCAGCCCTGATTATCGGTGGTGAGCAGTGTTCTTTCGACGGTGGCGCTGTCCGGGTAATCACGCTGGATGTCGCCGTGTGCCTGCGTTTCTTTCACGATGCGGTCTTTATCATCGTATTCGAACGTCAGCGGTGTACTGTCAGGCGTTGTGACGGCCAGCAAACGCCCCAGAATATCGTAACCGTAGGTGGTGGTGCCTTCGGGGGTGTGCATGGCCGTCATGCGGCTGGCTGCATCATACTCAAAGCGGGTGATATTGCCTAACGCATCCCGTTTTTCAATGCAGTTACCGTTGCCATCATAGGCATAGTGCCACTGCGTACCGGCATAGTCGGTTTCGGTGATCACCCGCCCGTCTGCATCCAGTGTATAACGGTAGCTTTCGCCCTGCGGATTAATGACCGCCAGTAATTGCAGGCTGTCGGGATCATAACGGTACTGCCAGCGGTTTCCTTCGCCGTCGATGCGCCCCACCGGCAGGTCAAACGGCCCGTATTCGATATGCCATTGCACACCACGCGCATCTGTCCACTCGGTCAGATTACCGTGGCGGTCATGGCGAAATCGTTCCAGACTGTTGTTGGGGCGATCGCTTAACGCCACGCGATGATGGCGATCGTATTCCCACAGCCACAGTGCGCCGCCCCCCGAGGCCAGTCGCTGCAAGCGGTCATGGCTGTCGTAACCCAGCCGCAGGCTGCGGTTCTCTTCATCAAACAGTTTGCTCAGGCGCTTATGTTCGTCATATTCCCATGTCCGTTTATGCCCTTCATCGTCTTCAGCCGCGATAACCAGGCCGAATTCATTACGCGTCAGCGTGGTTTTGCTGCCATCGGGGGCAATAAAGCATGCCGCATTGCCATTATCATCGTATTGCTGCCACCAGACACGCCCGAGGGGATCGGTCATGCTGACAAGGCGGTCAGTCTCATCGTAGTGATATTGCCATGTTGCACCGGTGGCATCGGTAAATGCCGTCACCAGCCCGGTATCCGCCAGATAATCCAGTTGCAGAACCTGCCCTTCCGGCAGGATCTGCCGTTGCAGGTTGCCCCAGTCATCGTATTCATACCGCGTGACGTGACCGCACGGGGTTTCGACCCGGGTGACCTGCTGTTCGGCGTTATAATGCCAGGTGGTGGTATGACCCTGTGGCGTGGTGGAGCGAGTGGTACCGGCTTCATAGTCCAGCCGGACGGGATAATAGCCCCCGCTGCCGACACTTTCAATGCAGCGTCCCTGTGCATCATACACATAATCCACGGCTGTCTGGTCACCGTCTGACCAGCGGCTTATCAGTCCCTGTGCCTGATAGTCATAGAACAGGTGAAATTGCTGGGTACTGTCCGCTTCCGCCAGCCAGCCATTATCGTGATAGTCATAGCGCACCAGCACGTCACTGAGACCACTGTCGCGGCGGCGGATATCGGACAGCAGGCCATCCTCGCGGTACAACAATATCAGCTCCGGGCCGTCGCTGTGGGTGACCCGGTTTAGCTGGCCTTGTTCGGTGTAGTGAAACCCGATGGCATTGTCGTTGCGGTCACGCAGGGCGGCCAGTTGCCAACGCTGTGTGCCGGCAGTCACTGAGATGCCCGGTTGGGTAAAATATTTTCTGACCGGATTATTACGCTCGGTCAGAACGAAGCCCTGTTTTTGCCGGCTCAGTGTAAATTCCGGGTGCTCCGGGTTGATACTGTGGTCAACGCTCCGGGGCAGGGCGAAATGCAGGGAAGCGCCTTCCAGCGTCAGGATTTCTATCCGGTCGCCGGTGACGATAACGGACTCGGAGAAGTTGTCCAGCCAGTTTTCGCCGAGCAGGCCCCGCAATCCCGGTGACCAGCTGCGGGTAAAGGTCAGGGGTATCGTCTGCCCCAGTTCAAACTCGGTACGCTGGTCAAACAGGCTGCCAGTGGTCACGTCTATCGGGTCGCCCGTGAAGAATTTTTTGGTGGCCTGAGTGAAACGTTTAACCCCTTTATTGGCTTTAAACGCGGCTTTGGCACAAATCAGCCTGCCTTTCAGGGCATGGCCGGCTTTTTTGGCTCCCAGCTTTGCGCCAGTCAGCACCGCCTGCGGGCCGGTTTTGGTCAGCAGTTTCCCCGCGCCTTTGAGCAGCCCGCGTGTCGGCGGCACCAGAAATTCCACCGCCACCAGTAACGCCCGCTGCCAGCCGGAGAACTCTTCTTCAATCTCAAGGTAAGTCCCCTGACCGGAGCCGATAAAGACTTTACTCGCCCCCCCTTTGATGGCCGCACCACAGACCAGCTTGTCACCGACCCGCGCCGCTGGCTGGCCGTTGATAAATACGGATTCACTGCCCTGTGCTATCAGGGGCGGTGCCGGGTGTTTGCTGCACGCCGCTATATCGACGGTGGCCCGTGCCGCAGGTTTTCCTTCAATAATGACGTTACCGGAACCACTGCTCAACGCCCCGTCCGGTGAGCCGAAGCTGTCGATAAAGTTTGTGACGGCCGAGCTGGCTGCCGCAATGGCATCGCTGGCCAGATAGGTTAATCCGCTGCCGGCGGCCGCCACAATCAGCGTCGCCCCTAACCCGCCGGTGCCGGCAACCAGTAACCCCACGGCGCCGAAAATCGCGGCACCAATCAGGGCACCGGCCACCGCCCCCATCAGGGCACCAAAAAAACTCTTATGCTGGATGGGGTCACCCTGACGTGCTGCGGCCGGCCCTCTGGCACCGCTGGCTGGCGGCAGGGGAGGCCGGGCATGGGTGGCTCCGACCCGGGCAATCCGGGTAATAATTTCATCACCTAATCCCATATCGGCTTCTCCTTATGCCGCCTGAAAACTGCTCACCACCGCCAGTAAAACTTCCCGCTGTCCACTGTTCATGGGCTGCGGCGAGGTCAGGTTAAACGCCAGCAGCTGACTGCCCCGGATTTGCAGCACCACCGACTGGTGCATTTCCCCTTCCGGGCTTTGCCACTGGTAATCCAGCCGCCACGCCATGTCACCGCTGAGTTCGATTTGCAGCCGCTGATGCTCCTGATACCCCGGCAGGTGGGTCACAAACTGCGCCAGTGTCTGTTCATAATACGCCTGGCTGTCGGTGCCCACCGGCACCGGGGTGCGGTTAATCACCAGATTGACGCCGCTGTCATCCGGCAGCACAAACACGTGCATCGATTCATCACGCCAGCCGGCAGGCAGGGTCAGGGTGCCTTCGTTCATTTGGTAGGGTTGTGTGCTCATGATTTTCCTTTTCACTCTTTTTACCTGATTAATATTCAGCCCGCTGCCGAAAAATCCGGCAGGGCGGGTTTCAGTCTTATTGTTGGTCTGCCCGGTATCAGTTCAGCGTAATGACCTCTTTTCCGTTCACAATGACGGTGTTACCGGTAATATGGATATTGCCGTCTGCATCAATCGAGATACTCCCTTTGGTGTTGCCAAGGGTGATACCGCTCTCGGTGGACTGAATGGTAATTTGTCCTTTGGCACTGAGTACGCTGGTTTTTTCCACGGTGACCTGCCGTGTCCCGATGCTGCTCACTTCCATGCCGACGACTTCTTTATGCCGATCAGCCCGTACGCTGAGAGCCTGATTGTGTCCGACACTTTCGGTATGGTCGTGCATCACGCGGGTACTGCGGTCATTCAGTACGGTGGTATCCATGTTCCTCTGCGCATGTAATGACAGCTTTTCACTGCCCTTAGCATCCTCAAACAGCAGCTCGTTGTAGCCTTCGCCTTTGTGGGTTTTGGAGCGGAAGGCCATCTGGGTTTTGCTGCCCGGCAGCCCGCCCGGCGGAAGGTTGCTGGCGTGGTAGGTTCGGCCGGTGACGATCGGCTGATCCGGATCGCCGTGCAGGAAATCCACCACCACTTCCTGACCGATGCGCGGGATGGCGAGCATTCCCCAGCCCTGACCGGCCCACGGCTGGGTAACGCGTATCCAGCAGGAACTCTGGTCGTCGCTCTTGCCGTAACGATCCCACGGGAACTGGAGGCGAATACGTCCGTACTGGTCACAGAAGATTTCTTCGCCGGCCGGTCCCACCACTTTGGCAATCTGTGGGCCGTCGATAACCGGTTTTGGCCGGGGGGCTGGCCGCCAGTGCTGGTTATGGCGGATAAAGTGGAAGTGGCTGTGCAGGGTGGTGCCCGTGCCGCTGTTGGCCGTTTCCAGCGCCTGCGGCTGGCTGCCGGTATGACTGGCGCTCACCACCTGCCACGGCTGGTTCAGGTCTTCACGCGGGTGGTTGCTCAGGGTGAATAATTTCCCCGGCTGAATGGCAATGGCGTTACCGCTGCCTTGTCCGGTCATGGCATTGTTGCGCAGGGCTTCCAGCCGGTAACGGGTAAAATCTTTCCCGTGAGCCTCATCCTTAAAACGCCCCGGATAATCGTAGTGCTCGTAATACCGTTGTTGCAGGGTGTCTTCCTTCATCTGCTGGCTGAATTCGGCGGGCCAGGCCGGGTTTTTGAAGGTGTAATCTTTCAGTTGCACCTGAGCCGGTCGCACCTGGGCGCGACAGGTCAGGCTGCTGATGGCGGGTTCACCCACGGTGCTCGCCTCGCCCGGCTGGTAAGGGAACACTTTGTCTGGCGGTACCGAACCGGCATCATCGGCAAACACCAGCGTGTTACGCCCGTTACCACATTCAAAGAAGTAGAAAATCCCCTCTTCCGCTGTCAGCCGTTGCAGAAAATCAAAATCACTTTCCTGATATTGCACACAAAATTCCCGCTCCGGGTGGGCGTGGCGCAGGCTGAACACCACGTCACGGATACCGTGCTCTTTCAAAATCGTGGTGATAATGGCGGAGATATTGAGTTGCTGGAAAATGCGCGAATTCTGACGCAGGGTGGTGCGCCACAGATCCGGGCGAATACTCATCTGATAGGTGGTCTGGTGCAACCCGGTGTTACCCTGCTCAAAGCCGGCCACCATCCCCGTGATGCTGCGCTGTTCAATGCCTTCCTGCAAAATGGTCAGGGTTGCCGTGCGATCCAGTACCGCCGGAAAGTCGATCGCCGGATCCGCACTCGCCAGCCCCACGTCCAGCGTGAACGGCTGGGAAAAGTGTTCATTCAGGGTAAAATCGGTGACGACAAAGGTCTGCGGGGCCAGACTGCCCGCCGTCAGGGTAAATTGCAGGCCGCTCGGGACGCTGTCACCGCCCCCCAGCATCTGGGTGACTTTTTGCAACGCCTTCACGGCGGCAGACTGGCCGCTGGCGGCCCGCTCAGCCAGTCCCTGACCACCGGCGGCCATTTGCCCGACCCGGCCCGCTATCCCCGCCGTCTGCGAGGCTATGTGAGCAGCCTGCTGCCCCTGCTGGACAAACGACTGCCCCTGCTGGACAAGGGCCTGCCCCTGCTGAAGTTTCGCCCTGTGCTTTTTCAATGACATATTCTGTCTCCCTGATTAATGCCCACCGTCCGGTATAACCGCGAGGGGCTGGTTTAGGGCCGGAGGTTCGGCCGCAGTGTGGTGATGACTTTCCCGCTGTTCACTCGTCTGGCGCAGCCGGTCATAGCGCCCGAGCAGGGCGTTAAAGCGGTCATCAATGCTTTTCAGCAGTACCGGCGGTGCCGGCTCCCCTTTGGCCGCATAAACGCTCAACTGGCGCAATTGTTCTTCCAGTGGCACGTCACTGCCGTGGCTGCACTGGATGTCATAGACTGCGGTTTTCAGGTAGGACAGCGTGAAACTGCCACGGGTACGCTCCTGCAACAGGATTTTATCCGCCAGCTGCTGAAGCTGATCGCGGGTGGTGTTCCAGCCACCTGTCAGCGGCACGCTGTCAATCCGGGCGGTGACCTGCTGCTGCCATTGGCGGGTCGCCTGCTGCTGAACCGGCGACTGCGGCCACTGCTGTTCCGCAGTCGCGGTCAGGCGGCGGGCCGCCTCCCAGGTGACCCGGGGCGAGGTCTCAGCCAGCCGTTCCAGCTGGCGGGAATAATCCGCCAGTTCCGGTTGATACAACCACGCAAGCCTGGCTCCCCCGGGGTGGTCGGTGATGGCCCGGAGTTGCTGTTGCAGGGGCTTGTAGCACAACAGCCAGCCGCCCACGAACACCAATAAGCCCAACAGGGTGCCCAGACCAAAACCCTGCCACGCATTGAGACCCTGCGGCGGATGTTCGGGAAACCGAACCCGCACCCGCGGTTGACTATCGGGAGCTGGCTGAGGGTCATGGCGCAGGGGCGGCGGGGACGGAGGCGTTTCCGGCTCGGCTTCCGACTGGGACAGGTAGACCAGCGGTGGCATCTGCACCGGTTGTGACACCGGTTTCGCCGCCTGACGGGGTTTTTCCAGTTTTTTCGCTGCGTTCTGGAAGAACCACAACAGGTTTTCCACCCTCGGCAAGCGTTTCAGGTCGGATTGCTGCAACCGGTCGATAATCAGCTGGAGAGCACGTTCGGCGCGGTAAATCATCCGCAGGTCGCTGGCAGTAAAATCCCACTGGCGCAGCACGCTGCCGGTTCGGGAATGGAACCACTCCAACAGGTCGGTACGCACCTGCGGCTGGGCTGGCCACAACGTCTCCCATTCACTGACAATCACCCCCGCCAGTAGTTCACAACCCTCGGTGAACCCCGACAACCCATTGAGTTGCATCCGCGCCAGAGTGTAGTAAATCGCGGTCTGTAAATCGACCCCGTTGGTTTTGAACAGCGTCAGGGACAGGGATTCCACCAACGGCCAGTTCACTTCTGGCTGCGCCGGATGGCTGGTTTTATTGATTTCATCACGGATAACGGCAAATTCCGGCAAATTCAGCGGACTGCCGCCAGCCCGGATGATAAGGTTTTCAGGATGTTCGCTCATATTCTCGCTTTTCTCCTTAAAAAAACCCCTGCCCGAAGGCAGGGGGCGGGGTGGATCTCAAGACTGACGTGCTGCCTTCCCCCTTAATAAAGGGTGTCCGGCAGTTTGAACTGACTGAATAGCCCGCCTGCAAACGGGTTATCCGATTCATCCACATAGATGCGGTAGGTCATCTCGCCATTATCGACGCTAAAGCGCACATCAAAGAAGCCCGGCTGGACGTGAGTCAGCTTGCCACTGTTAATCAGCCGCAACTGTGCCCACGGGCCGCTAAAGCTGACAGAGCGCGGCGCCTGATTGCTTTTCGCCGGCATCAACGTCAGCTGGCTTTCCGTGCCGGCGCGCATCGAGTTTGGCCAGACCAGCCGCGCCACATTGCTGCGCCCGTGAGAATAATCCACCAGCTGACCATCCAGATTCAGCAAGGCTCGGCGTTTGTTCCCGGTCAGGCTGACCGGTTCCACGGCAAACTGAGTGCCGAGGCCGTTTTGCGGAGTAAAGAAGGTGGTGCGGATACGATTCGCCACGGCCAGCTGTTTCATGACGTCGGGACGGATCAGCATCTTGCCATCGGTGCCCGTGGTCAGGTTATTTTCCACAAACGGTTTCAGGCTTTGCTGATAGAAGGCGTCCAGCGTCCCGCCCGGCCGGAAGAAGCGGTCAAATTCGCTCAACGGCACTTCTTCGCGGGCATTCGGGTTGAACGGATAGCGCCCCGCCAGATAGGTTTTATACTGTTTGACCACCGTGTCGTTCCATTCCACTTCCAGCGAGCGAACCGCTTCCATCATCACCACGCGCCACGCCTGTTCAGCCAGTTCGCCGACCCAGCGGTTCAGCGGCTCCGGCAGGTTTTTCGCCATCTGCTGCACTTCAAAAATGGCGTCACTGTTGTTTTTGTCCAGACGCATCTGGACGGCCTGCAAGGCGGCCTTACCCGGAACCGGTGAATTCTGGATCGCCAGCAGGTAACGGTGCAGGGCCATCAGTTTTTGGTAGACGCTTTGCAACGTGCTGCCCTTGTCACCGCGTTCAACCAGCACCCCCGTTTCCGGGGCAAAGTCGCGGCTGATGCGGTTTAACAGGCGGTAGTCTTCTTTTAACGTCAGCGCCTGTTTTTCCTTGTCACTCAGCGAAGGACTTATCAGCGACGGATTGGTGTTGTCGCTCAGGATTTGCAGCGCCCGCTTGAGGGGCTGCTCACCACTGATCACCTGTTCGATAGCACTGATGGCTTGCGGCAGGTCATCAAAGTCACGCACTTCAAGGTTGTTCATCGCTGCCCGCCAGGTTGCGGTGTACTCGGCCACGTACAGTTCGGTGATTTCGCGCTGGATGCGCGACTGATCGGTGTCACTGTACTTATCGTTCACCGGTGACGACGCCTGTTCGGGGTATTTCTCCGGGCTGTTATTCTTGATGTTCAGCACCCAGCTGTCCATCGCCGTCAGCTCCACCAGCTCATTGCCCTGCTGGACGAAATAATCCATCAAGCCGTGGCGGGTCAGGAATTGCGGTACCACCAGCCGTTTTTCGTTGCTGGCCACAAACACGCTGTCAAAGCTCGGGCCAATCTGGTCACGCAGGTTGATCGGGGCGGGCAGGGCATCCTGAGCCTTGATACGCAGGTTCTGATACACCCGCTGGTTGACGGACAACGCTTTCAACTCCTGCTGCACCTGCCGGATCGGTTTGACAAACGGGGCGAAGCGATCCACCGCATCCTGTTCGCCCTTATCCCGTTTCTCCTTCCAGTCAGTCCGCTCCAGCGCGTAATTCAAGTGGGTCAGCAACGCCGCCTGCACATCACGCTGACCGTGGAATGCCTTGCTCCAGCGCTCACGCATATACTGGGCCACCAGCCCGCTGTTACGCTTGCTGGCATCTTCCATCATGCGCATCACGCGCAAGATCTCGAGTTTTTCTTCGCTGCCGACCGGGGCCTGATTTAAGTCATCCAGTAATCCCAGCATCAATGCCGGCATGAAACGCTGCTCCAGTAGTTTCAGGTAGGTGCCTTCCACATACGGCCCGACCCCGCCTCCCTGATATAACGCCATGTCGGTCAGGAAGGATTTATTGTCGTGATAGTTACCGTAAGCCAGAGTCGCATCCCGGATCGGGTTGAGCAGCGGCAACTGGAGGTTACCGTAGCGGTCATCCCCTTTCGGAGGCGGGACGGACAGGAAGTTTTTCGCCTGTGCCAGCACTTCTTCACCGGCCCGATAGTTTTTCTGGTAGAAGTAATGCCAGCCCCCCCACATCGCCAGAATGACCGACGCACTGATCACGGAGAAGGTATACAACTGGCGACGATTGCGGCTCAACCAGATCCGGTTTTCCGCCGCCAGATTCGGCTCGGCCAGCAGGACATTTTCGAACAACGAATGGGTGAAGTACGGCAGGGTATCGCCCACCGGCCAGGTCGGGTATGCCTGCGATCCCAGGTGATACTGGGCCGACGCAGACTGAGTGAACAGGTCATCCATCTGTCCCCGCTGATGGGCTGATGTCAGATAGACACCGCGCAAGGTGGGACGGTGGTGTTCGTCGTTATACAGAATATCGTCCAGCATCTGGGTGATATAGCTGTGCAGCCCCTGGATCTGGCGGGTAAAACTGAACAGGGCGCTGCGCTGGTTGGCGTCCACATTGTTCAGCATCATATCTGGCATCGCCGCATTCAGGTTGCCCATCCACTGTGTCCAGAACGCGTCCAGTTCACTGCGCCACGCTTTTTCATCGCGGTTATTCAGGCTGAATGTCACGCCCAAAATCTGGTCGCGCAGTTTGCGATCCAGGGACTGGTACATCGCCTCAAAGCCGTGTAACAGGTCAATTTTGGTCATCACCAGATAGAGCGGCAACTGGCTGTGGAAGGTCAGGCGAATGTCTTGCAGGCGCTGGTGGATCTCCCGTACATAGCGTTCACGCTGTTCACGGCTATCAGACATCAGACGCAGGGTATCCACGGTCAGGATAATGCCGTTGAGGGGCTGACGCTGACGATTTTCAGTCAACCAGTTCAGCAATGTTTCCCACAGACGGCTATTGATTTGCGGTTTGTCGCTGTTAAGCGGGACTGGCTGGTCTATTAACTGCCCTTTCGGATCGATAATGACCGCTTTTTCCCCTAACCAGCAACGCAGCATCAGGGGCACTTCGCCATCCTGACGCAAATATTCCGGTGCCGCGATTTCGGAGAGCTTATAACCTTCCTTGATCAGTGAGGATTTACCGCTTTTCTGGCTCCCGATGATGATGTACCACGGACGTTCATACAGGTAATTGTACGAGTCCAGATGGCGTTGCAACTGGGATTTCCAGTGGTCGAGATAGCGATCCTGATGTTCAATATCCACCCGTACCGGATCAACTACTTTCAGTTCAACGTCAAGGTTCAGTTTTTCCAGAGTCCGCAAGCGACGCCAGGCTTTCATGCCAACCCAGAACACGACCATCATGACAATGATAATTGTTGCCAGCCAGCGGGCGGCGAGGCTTTCCAGTGGATAATCGTTGCGCAGTTTCCAGTCCGGTCCCCACCACCAGACCGCAATTAACAGCAAGCAGGGAATAAGCGCCAGAACCAGTGCCATCAATGCCTTGAGACGTGGCAAGGATTTAAACTTTGCCAGTGTCGGCAAAGCTGATTTCAATGGAGCCAAAGATGACAAAGAGGGCCATTTCATGGGTTAACACTCCTGTTTGAAGCCGTATCCTTGAGAGGAGAAGGGAGTTTTTCAGCCAATAAAGCCAGCAGGCTGGGTTCCCATTGAATAAGTTGCATGTGTTGTCCCGTGTGTAACAAATTCCGGTAATGCTGTTGGGCCAGCGCTGTCATGCCAGCTTCTTCAAGCAATTGGGCATTGAGCCATTGACCATAGAATTGATCCCGTGGCTCCGTTAACTGTTGCTGATGTGCTTCCAGCATTTTCAGGGCTGCTTCCAGTCCCTGTTGCTGGAAACATTGCCAGATAACTTCCTGATCAGCAGAAACGGAACCCTTGCCCGTTGCCACAGGTTCAGGCGTGAGCCAGTCGAGGGTTTCAGGAGAAATAAACGGGCTACTGTCAGAAAAACTTAAGGTTTTCAGTACGGGCAACCGTGCTAAAAAGGCATTCAGTTCATCACGAATGGCCTGAGCGACATTGCCATATCCCAGTTGCAATGCGGCTTGTGCGGCAATGGCATGACCATCCAGCCAGTAAGGAGCCAGCGTCAGGCTTTGCTCGATTTGCTGGAGCAATTTGTTGTCCGCCGTCGGTAATCTCGCCACATAGTCGGCAGTACGATCGGCGGAAGTCGGTGCCAATGGGGTTTTGCCTGTTGCATTCGCCATCGGTGCCGTGGTGATGGTGTGCCATACCGCGTGACGGCGCAGGGAATAACCCACAGGCAATTCGGGATAGCGTTCACACAGCAGATCTGCGACGGTCATCAACGTCTGCTTCCACGCTTTTTCGCTCGAACTGTTGACATCGACGTCTGGCATCGGTGCAGCTTGAAAACCCTGTGGCGTTTGCACCACAGATTCGGCTGAAGATGATGTGGGCACCGCAGCAGGGGCAGGCTTTGTCTCCACAGGGACGGTTTCTGGCTGACGGTTATAACGAATGCGCAGTTGGTCAACGTCTTTAGCAAGATCCGCTTCATTAGCATGCCAGCATTGGGCGAGATGGGCTAACGCCCCTTGTGCATCCTCCCGTTCACTTTTGCTTGCCTGTTCAATAAAACTGCTCTGGGCGGAGTCGAAACGCTTGAGTACTTGCTGTGCCAGCCGACGTTTTAACTGTGGCTTGGTTGGCCAGGCTTTTTCCCAGTAGTTTTTGATATATTCGGTCAACAACTCCATTGCGAGGATCAGTTCAGCCGCGTTGCCAGCATGTTGCAGGGTACGCAGCAGATGAACCACCAACCGGAAGTCTTTGCTGTTTTCACGCAATAATTGCAGTGCCTGACGCTGGATCTCGTCAACATCCAGCGCCCCATGTGACAGCGAGCCAAATTTGATCATTTCGCCGTCAATGTATTCCCATGCGGGTTCGTTGTCTCCCAGCGCCTTGCCAATCTGTTCGTCGGACAGGGGGGCCAGCAGGGAGCCGAACCAATCGAATTGTGTTCTGATGTCCATGTCGATTACCAACGGCAAGCAGCACGTAATGGCTTCGCTGCCTGCTCCAACTGAGAAATGTTAAAGGTTATCTGGCTACCATTACTGCCTGTAATACTCATCCGGTCGCTGTTCATCAGGCGCTTGATTTCTTCAATGCCCGGTAAACCCCGGCTGGATTCCCACAAGTAACCCTGTTCCCGCACGAACCATTCAGTACGGTACTCGGTTCTGTCTGTTGCCACAGTGACAACCCCTGACTCTACGGGCTTGGGCAGTGCCACCTGCAAGCGGGTGATACTGTCAATGCAACTCAACATTAATACGGGACGTGGGGGGGCTACGCCAATCGCGGGCGTGGTCAAGATAATCGGTGCCGCACCATTCTCTCCCTGCGTCACAATGAAGCTGGTAGAGTAATCGGTACGTTTCATCTCCTGTTCCATCGCTTGCCGCCACAGATGCCCCATATTTTCGATAGGGATTTTCACCGTTTTGAACTTGAGGTTATTCAACGCGCGGTCATAACATGCCAGCCGGATAAGAGGAGACGGCTCAAAGCGGCATTTATGCAACTCATCTAAATTTTGCTCTTCCTTCACCGCAACCACGTCCTTGAGTTCTGCCACCTCTGCAAACTTGGGGTTCCCTGTCAATGAAGCGAGCAATGAACTGATAATTAAAACAATATTCATAATCTACACCCGTACTTAGCCAGTTTGTAAACCAACGTCCGCTGGGCAATACCCAGGCTTTGTGCGATCAATCTGGTGTCATTGCCAAACTGACGCTGACGTTGAATCAACACGGCGCTTTCAAATTCTTCTATGGCCTTTGGCAGATTATCGATATGACTGTAATCCACGGAGATACGGCTGACCGCCGCCGGTTTTTTCGATTCACTCAGGGAAGCCAGCAATTCATCCAATTGTTTTTCTTTTTGGCGTTGAACCTGAAATACCTGGCGGATTTGGCGTAACTGTCCGCGCAGTTGTTCGAGTTCCTGCAATTTTTTCAGGCGATGCTGCATGACATGGCAATAGATGCCGAACATGTTTTCATTGTTGATGAAATGGCGGACATCTTCGGCAAAGATAGCGATCACCCCACAACCCTGCCCATTGCAGTCAAACAGGGGAATGCCGTACAACCCACAATTATGCGGTAGTTCCGCGATAAACGTGCGGAAGTATGGCTCATCAATGCGTGCCCCGTGATTAAGGGAATCCCAAACAGTTGGGGTTCCCTTGCGTAATACCTGTATCAACGGGTTATTGACGTCATCAATGTCCACTTGCAATCGGCGCGAACTGGTTTGCTGAGTCGCCGGCAAGTTATAGCATTCCAACCTGTTTTCGTTGATGTTCAGCAGGAAAACCAACAGGGCATCAAAACGCGAGCTATGGCTGATCTGCAAAAAATGGTCAGCCAGTTGTTCTACAGTGTCATTTTCCAATAACGCTAACGCGCTTTTCAGCCGCTGTTTCATTATTCTGCCTCCTCAACCTCTGCGTGGAATTCGTGTTCAACCACGGTTAAGCGAATGGCCCTGATGGGAGTCCCCGCCGCCATTTTCTGCAACAGCAGTAATGAAATTGGCGGTAGCAGTGCGCCATCAATGATGGACTCCAACATACGGGCACCATTTTCCGCGCGGGTAGCACGTTGCAGGATCTCTTCGGATACCTCGTCGCTGATGGTGACTTCTGCGTTGAAACGTTGGGTCAACAGGGTATCCAGTCGGGCCAGTTTGCCCTGAATAATGATTTTCAGCGTTTCATGGCCCAATGGCAGGTAAGGGATCACTTCCATCCGCGCCAACAGGGCGGGTTTGAAGAATGCCGCTAATTCAGGGTAAAGCAGGTCGTTGATCTGCGCTGGCTGTTCGGCACTGTCTACGATGGTTTGATAGCCCAGGTTTGACGTCAGGAAGAACACGACGTTTTTACAGTCGATAATGCGGCCTTCTCCATCCGCCAGCTCCCCTTTGTCGAAAGCCTGATAGAACAGGTTCAGTACGTCAGGGTGAGCTTTTTCCACTTCATCCAACAAGACAACTGAATACGGTTTCTGGCGAATGGCTTCGGTCAGTACACCACCTTCACCATATCCGACGTAACCCGGGGGTGAACCGATCAAACGGGAAACCGTGTGTTTCTCCTGAAACTCGGACATGTTGATGGTGGTAAGGTATTGACGGCCACCAAACATCAGTTCCGCAATTTGCAGGACGGTTTCTGTCTTACCGACGCCACTTGGCCCGACCAACAGGAATGCCCCAAGAGGACGCCCCGGACGACGTAAATCGGCCCGGGCAGTCAGTAAGTGTTTGTGCAAACACTGGATCGCCATTTCCTGCCCCTTGATGCTTTGCCCCAAGTGAACAGGCAATTCAGTGACAATGGAAAGTTCGCTTTGTGACAAGCGGTTCAATGGTACGCCCGTCCATTCGGCAATCACCGCCGCAATCTGGGTTTTATCCACATGCGGGGAAACCAGTATTTGCTTCTGCTGTAGTTCTGCCAACTGGACATTAAGCGTCGCCAGTTTTTCGATCAAGGATTGTTCGTCAGCGACTTTTTCTGTTATCCCGGCTATCCCGGCTTCTTCTGCGGTCTCACCCGGCTTAGTCGCTT
The DNA here is from genome assembly GCF_001028135.1 of Xenorhabdus griffiniae. GTDB lineage: Bacteria > Pseudomonadota > Gammaproteobacteria > Enterobacterales > Enterobacteriaceae > Xenorhabdus > Xenorhabdus bakwenae. The sequence goes on along the minus strand of NZ_LDNM01000057.1, from coordinate 38,484 downwards.
CATGTTTATCCTCATCCCCGACAATCTCTTCAACCGTATTTTCAACGAAAGAATCATCCGCCAGTAATTGGTGGCGCAGTTCGATGATGTGTTTCACCAACTCTTGCTGCTGTTGCCAGCTCATTTCCAACGCGGTGAGTTGCTGCTGAACGTCTTTTTGCTGGTTTTGCAACGCGTCCAATCGTTCAGCATGGATGTTCAATCCCATGCGTTGTTCCCTCTCCAGCACGTCGATTTCCATTTGCATCTGGTGCAGATCAGTCGTTAACGAAGAGATCTGACGCGGGGGTGAAGTCAGGTTGATGGCAACACGGGCACAGGCAGTATCCAATACGTCAATGGCTTTGTCCGGCAGTTGGCGGCCGGAAAGGTAACGGTCACTCAATACCGCTGAGGCTTTCAGGGCTTCATCATCAATCAGCACGCCGTGCGCCTGCTCGTAAATGGCTCGCAGGCCACGCATGATGACGGTTGCTTCATCCGCTGTTGGCTCAGACACTTTCACCAGTTGGAAACGACGGGACAGCGCGGCATCTTTTTCAAAATATTTCTTGTATTCGCTCCATGTGGTGGCGGCGATAGTTTTCAGCTCACCACGTGCCAAAGCCGGTTTCAACAGGTTGGAGATATCCAAACCTCCCGCTTGATTGCCCGCACCGATCAGGGTATGGGCTTCATCAATAAACAGGATGATGGGTTTTGCCGATTGGCTAATTTCAGCCATGATGCCTTTGAAGCGTTTTTCAAATTCACCCTTAACTGCGGCCCCAGCCTGCAATGCCCCCAGATCCAGTGTCATCAGTTCACTGTTACGCAATTTTTCCGGTACGCGATCGTTAATAATGCGCAATGCCAAACCTTCAATCAGGGCACTTTTACCGACCCCCGCTTCACCCACGACGATGGGGTTGTTTTTGCGCCGACGACACAGGATGTCGATCATCAGATCGATCTCGTTATCGCGGCATAAAACCGGATCCAGCTTGCCCTGACGTGCCTGTTCGGTCATGTTCTGGGTAAAGCGTGCCAGCAAATTGTCGCTGTTTGCCGGATGTGCGCCCTGCCCATCTTTATTACTGTTGTCCGCAAAAGGCTGTTCAGCCGAACCATTCGTCCATTCTGCAAAGTTTTGGCGCAATAATTCGCGGTTGATACCTGCCAGCAGACGTGCAGTTTGTGGTGCCAGGTAACGCAGCGGGCTGAATAGCAATGCAATCAGCATAACGCCGCTGCGCAGTTCGGTGTGCTGCATCTCTGTGGAAGCCAACAACCAGCTATCCTGTAACCATTCCACCAGCATTGGGGAAAAATTGGGGTAGGCCTGCACCAGCGTTTGATGGTGCGTTATTACCTGATCGAGCTGTTCTTTGAGCAGATCTTTATCGATGTCTGCTTTATTGAAGATGAGTCGTACATCACTAAGTGGCGTATCGATCATTTGGAGCAGCAGCTGCGCAACCGTGATTTCAGGTTGTTGCTGACTGACGCAGGATGCCGCCGCCACTTCCAGTGCATGGCGGGTCATCGGGTTTATACGATTTACAAGGGTAGGCAGATCAATCTGGATCATGGCGACTTCCTATCTCAATAAGTTACTTAGCTGCTTTAATATGTCTTGGGTCTGATCACCGAGGCGAATGGCATAAAAGCTGTAAACAGCCACCAGCAAGCCCACGCTAATCACGAACAGGTGCTTGATAGTCCATCGTCTGCTCAGGCGATAACGCGCATTACTCTCGTTGACGTTGACATACAACGTGGTCGGCGGAGTATCCCCGCGCAGTGAGTGAAGCTGTTGCTGCAACCGACGGAACAAGCGCTCAAAGTCATCGCTTTTCTGGGCGCTGACTTTGTAGCGCCCGCGATAGCCCAGACAGAGGCAGAGGTAAATGAACTCCAGCAGATGCTGGTAGCGCTGTGCCTCTCCCATCAAACGTTCAAGCAAGACGAAAACCTTCTCCCCTCCCCAGGTTTCATTGTGGAAGTGCACCAACAGTGATTGCTTCAACCAGCCATTCTGGCTGTTCCAGCCGTGCCCCAACGCAGTTTCATCAATGAAGGTGCACAGTACGTAACGGAATGAAACAATCGCGCCGGGTTCATAACCCTTGGTTTGCAGAGACTGCTCAATGGCCCGAATGTCAGTAACAACCTGTTGGTAAAGCTTGTCTGGCAGTGCCTGATCCGTCATATCCTGCAAACGCAAGACCATCCCCAACAAGGGGGTGGCGGCATCGATCATGGGGTTGAGGCTTTCACCACGCAACGGTAGCTGGTACTGGCGTTGAGACGTTTGCAGCGTTTCAGACTTTTCCAGTGACGGACTGTCAACATTGATATCACTCATGATTATTCCTTACCGCCCCTGATAGCCCAGAGCTGCATATCTAAGTCAGGGAAATCCCCTGATACGTGGAACGCGATGGAATTTCCTTGCAGGATCTCTTTCCACGCCGGACTCTTCTGATCCAGACGGAAGTAGGTATATCCAGAGTGATACGGCAACTGGCGTGGCGCAGCAGACAGGGCAATCAATGGCACACCCGGCAACTGGACGCTGACCAGATCGCGGATTTTTTCCATTGATGTGACTTTGGTTTGCTGGACGAACTGGCGTCGCAACTGCTCCTGCGGTGTGCTGGCGCTGATTGCCAGTACGAATTCGGACTTGCGCAACAGATCGTTGTCGTGCAGGGTTGCCACACGAATGCCACCTTCGTTCTGTTTCAGCGCAATCGACGTTGCACGTGGGGTCAGAACCACATTCAACGCATCACGAATTGCGTGCATCACAGCCTGGAAGGTATCGGTCAGGTTATTGTGGTCATACGCCAATATATTCCCCGGCAGGCGGCTTGAATCGGTGAACGTCCTCAACTCGCCACAAGTCTGGAGTAGCTCGGTATACAAATGTAGCGGGTGCAAAACGGTTTGTTTGGCATAATGGTTGAACAACGGCTGAACGCGGTTGAGCAATTGCAGCATCATAAATTCGGCGACATCCGCCACCCCTTGCTGACCCGGCGAACCAATGCGTTTAGCCAGTGTTCTTGAACGCTCGGTCAGCAGGCCATCAATTTCCACCATGAAACGCCTGAGTTTGTCAGCCACGAAGATAGACAAACAGGTCGGGACAAATTCGTTATCCAGAACAATGTTGCCATTTTTTTGCTTTTCTTTGATACGGCACAGTGGAATGGTGGTGTAAGCACTCATGTCCTCGGAGCCTTGCATCAGAACGGGCGTCAGTTGGGCAAGCTCCACGGCAGTGGTATCACCACCTTTGGTATGAAGGTCTCGGATATTGGTCGGTAATTTGCGATAACGCACCGTACTTTGCGTTTCTGCATCCGGATCGGCAATTTCCAGAATGGTATCGCTGGACATAGGCAATGCCAGATAAATATCTTTGCTTTTCTCGCCATTGGTATTCTGGATATCCAACGGTTTTGGCAGCATATCTTGACCAGGTGCAGAAAAAACAGTGCCATCCGGCATAATGCCACTGGCTTCGGTGATCCCGATACGTCCCAGTTTGAGCAAATCATCATTAATGCTCAGGGAGCTGAAACCGTGCGCATAAGGTGTCAAGACTGAAACAAGGCTATGTGCCAGATAATCAATATGTTTTTGTTGTTGCTGAAAATGTTGGGGTTTGATGAATAATCCTTCGTGCCAAATCACCCGATTTTTGCCTGGCATGATTACTCCTCCTCTTTTCTAAGTTCGACGTCGTTATTTCTGACATGCACCAAGATGTGATAATGGCGGCCGATGTCTTTTACCCGGATGATCTTTTTCCATTCAGATTGATTTGCATCTGCATAGTGAACGATGACCCCGATGTAACGGTTTTTCTTTTCCAATGCGATCTGCTCCAGGGGTTTGTATTGTCCTGGTAACAGGGTGTAATCCTGATGATCGATGTAGTTTTTCCCCAGTGCTTTTTCGAGCTTATCGCTATCAAGCTGGTCATAGTCGGCAGCCAGAAAGCGTGAATCCTCACTGAGATAAACCAAATTCATTTCAACAGGAACCGCTTCACCACTTTCATTGGGGTTGATGTCGGGTTCGGCCAGCAATGTAATGTTGGCAACAGAGACCTGCTCATCGGGTTTACCTACCGGTGTGGAAGGGTCCCAAATGACCTGGCCCACTTTTTTTGTTGCGTTCCATGCACTGCTACAGCCGTTCAGCAACATCACTGACAGCAATAAAATCCCTACAGCCCATATACGGCGACTAGCGGAATGTGTCATTGCTGGATTCCTCCAAGCCCTGACGCAATGCGCGGTCATAAGCCTGCTCATACACCTCGCGGAATAATTTTTCGAATCCTTGTTGGCGACTGGAAGATAATTCTCGGTAATAGTTGGTGTACATGTCCCAGGCCCAGGATGCGTCTTTATTCCTGGCTTCATTGCTACGACGATAGTGTGAGAACCGACGGAGCAATTGCTCTGGCGCAAAGGCTTCCAGCATGGTGTCCAGTGCGGCAGAGATGGCAATTCGGTTAGCCTGATAGTGTAATTGCAGGTTTTGCAAACTTTCCGCTACCGCAGCCGGAGCGGAGAGATGAACCGGACTTTTCTGATCAGAAAACATCACCTGCATGGTCGTGTCGTAATCCATATTCAGGCGCAGTGGATTATCTTCGATAGGCCGGAGCTGTTTATCACGTAACCCATGTTGTTCACGCTGGAGAGCCAATAACCCCTCAATGGCGGCTTTCATGGTTTTACCCATTTCTTGCAGAAAATCATTTGCCTGCTGGCTGTCGTGCAAAGGCAAACGTGCTTCCAGCCCACGCATGAGAGGGGTAATGGCGACATGATCAACATCCATACTTTCGTACTGTCTGTCGGAATCGATGCCCGGTAAATCAAGGAACTCCTGATCCATAACACTGCCTCGGTTATCAGAAATAGGGTTAGCAAATGGGGGGGTCTGGTAATGATCCGGCGGCAAAAGTTGTTCCGTATCATCAGCTTCAACCCTGGGTTTCAATGTGGTCAGGCTCTCGCTATCAAGTACCCGTAGCGGATCATCACTGAAACGATGCATAACCGTTGGAGCAATGCCTTCATCGTGGGCAAACGCCGATTTTTGTACAGGTGCACCTTCCATCATGGCATCCAACGGATTGCTATAACTGGAAACCAACGATTCGGGGGATATCATTGAAGGATCAACACGATCTGCCTCAGAAAAACTGATATGGGTCTTGATCGACAAATTACCTACGTTGATTTGATCGCCTTGTTGTAACAAGATCAAACCCGACTCTGGCGTCAAAGCCGCACTGTTGATTTGCACTGATTCAGCAAATACTTGCAGGCAAAATGCCCCATCCTGCCATTTAATGGCGAATTGGGACGGGCAGACATTGCCCTGCTGATCCTGCACTGACCAAAGGTGGCTTTCACTGCTACCGACCGTACCACCCTGTATCGAGAACTGGCAGTTGGCGGCTTTACCACTTTCCAGCTGTTCACTGTTAAGAACCCGCAATGAAAGGATTGGTTGATTTTTTTCCATGGTCGTTATTCCATAACTGAAATGATGACAGAAGGTTTCTGTTCCGGTTCGCCGAGAAAACTGGTCCATCCCAAATGGTTATTCTGCGTTGCCCCCAATACCATGCCGCTGACCTGATTTTCAGCCAGACTAAGACGCAGTTCCCAAGCAAACTGGCTGCGCATGACAAAAGAGATGAACATCACCAATGGCAGATAGTTTTTGCCATCAGGCAGGAATGAAAGGAACCGGTCCCGAGTTAAGTTATTAATACTAAGCAAAAACTTACCACTATAATCCCCAACCCAAGCACCAATGGTGAAGTTGTCTCCTAATACTGATAATTTGGTATCACCAACTTTTAGCCCCTTGTTTTCTCCCCCCAGACGATTCTGCTGATACACGGGAATGGTGACTTTCCTGAATTGCCAGCCGTGCAACGTGACGTCCTGCAAATCAAAACAGTGGGAAACAAGGCTGCATATGACTTCTGGCGAACGTCCGGGGCTTGCCAGTAATCCGGCGTACGCCAGCATTTTGCTGTGATTGATGTTCAGCATCCGGCGGTTGACATCACTGCCTAACCCAACGAGAGAGAACATACGTTGAGAAAAATAATCTTCCCCACCTTTCTTGAAACAGATGTAATAGCGGTATTTCCGCCAAATCTGATGCAGGATCGTAATTAAACGGTGGTTGAAAATGTTGAGAAAATCCGTCAGACGGTTTTCCCCCTGAGCATCTTCCCATGCCAGTGAATCCAGATAATAGCCTGGCATCGGGGACTGGCTGCCATGCAACCCCATAAAGGAAACTTCCAGTTCGAAGTATCCCTTTTTGGATTGCGTAAGCGAGATGACATCCCGGGTCGGAAATGCCAGGCTGGCGCTGGAACGAAAACGGACAGATTCCAGATCAGGACGATCTGTCTCTCCGGTTTTATCCCACGCTACCGCTAGCTGGTTAAGCAGCTCAACCAGCTGGTAAAAGTTGTACTGTGAGATATCCAATGCCAGCGGCGTGGCAGGATCCTGTTCAGTGATTACATCAACGAGTGTTGACCTATCTGTACCGGCCATTCATAACATTCCTGATTATCTAAATTGATTACCTTCAACATATGAAACGCATTGACGCTGGCATACAGTGAGAAAAACCGTGACAGAATCGTACTGAACAGATAAAGCTCGCCTTCCGAGCTGAATGCCTGTTGCCGGATATACAGGGTTGAGCGCAATCCACGGACAGGCTGACCACGGAATAGGTGATCTGTCGGCTTTGTATCAATTTTTTCAATAGCATCAAGCCGTTTCTGCGATGAACGCTTGGACTGCCGGTTATGAATACTGGGGAAATCGTAGGTACGTAGCACCTGTTTTAGGGCATCCTTATCCAGCAATGACATATAGTTGAGCGACATATTTGACAGCAATGACCAGTGCAAACCGCCATCCAACAAAGGGTAGAGAGGCACTGACGGCCGCGTAATATTGCGGAATGACGCAAATGACGGGCTGCCGGTTGAAGGGTAATTAATGTCGCCAACCCGCAACTCTAAAGGCAATTCACGGTTAGTACAGGTCAATCTGATCGAAACATTTTCTTTCAGTTTGAGTCTGAGCAGATCAGCCTCATCGTTCCGTACCAATGAGATGAAATGTTCCAGCCCCCGGCGGAAAGGCGACTCTTTCACCCGGATACGGTAATAACGCATCGAACGTTCATCTTCGTCATCCATTTGGTGGTTGAAACTTTCAAACGGGGTATAGACTCGCTCACCAAGACGGGCACGACTGCGTTCACCATTTTCCCCCGTCAGCCAGCTTTCTACGCTATCAACGGAGAAAATGTCGTAGTTATCCGGGAAGCTGTAACTGGCTTTCAATGGGTATTCCGTCTGGCTGCCATTGAGTTCAATGGCTTCACTGTCCATGGGGAACAGGTTGATTGCGGGTGTGCAGTGCAGACGAAAAGTGTCATGGCGAATCTTGGCTTCTGGTGGCAATGCCTGAGAAAAATGTAAATTCAGTTTGAAATCTTTGGTCTTGAGATCTTCCGGCAGTTCCGGGAAGCCTTTCACATCAAAAAACAGGAAACTTTCCGCGAAACAGAAATATTCCTGCAAGATACGATATCCCATATAGGCATTTTTGGGGTAAGGCAGTAACGCATCTTCCCGCTCAAATCCCACAGGCACAAAATCAAAATCTGGCAGCGGGATCACGGTATCGCCTGCCACCAACTCTGCTTTTCTGAAGTAGTAGCAAAGCCAGAAATAGAGCTGGGAGGTGGTATAATTATCACCGCTCAAATAAAAACGCAGTTTGCCTAGCTCCAACTCATGCAGGCTCAGTTCTGTTTTCGACGTAAAATTCAGGCCGATAATTCCAGTTTCATTACTGTTATTGACGGTAATGTCACGGATGGAAAGCGGAAAAAGCCAGACATCGCGGCAGAGCGTAAAGGTGCAGCGATCTGGATCGTCTTTTTTGCCAGCCGATTTTTCGTTCGAAAAAATATCATCCTGAGCCGACAACGAATGGCTCATAATCTGTGTGCCACGCTTGACCTGTGTCGCTTTCGTCACCACGCTCTCATCCGGGGTATACTCGATGATGGTCATGCTGGGAGTTGGACGCAAATAGTTCGGCCACAGCATATTGAGCAGGCCGTGGGTCAATTCAGGGAATTGATCATCAATCTTTGCCCGCAGGTTACCCGTCAGGAAGGCAAAACCTTCAAGCAAACGCTCAACGTCGGGATCAGAACCCTGTTCTGACAAAAATGCGGCAAGATGAGGTCGCTCAACTGCGGCTTCTTTTCCCAGTTGCCGCAGATAGTTCAACTCATCTCTGAAATATTTTTCAAATGACATTTATTGGGTTCGCTCCAGGCAATAGCGCCGGTTGTTATCCAACTGGATGCTAAATTCCACAAGATCGTTGATATCATCCAGAGAGATTTCAGCGCTGATATGAAAGCTCAACAGCAACGGATCTGAATCATCATTGATGGCGCTGACAGAAACCGCTGATATTCTTGGCTCATAATTTCTGATGCACCCTTCAATCGCCCATTCGATACTTTGCTTGAAATCCACCGATGTTGCGGTCGCATCATTGAGATCAATGACCCCTAAATCTACGGCACTTTGGCAAGCACCCGGACGGGAATTCAGCACTTCATTCAAATGCTTCCTAATAGAATCAAGTAGTGCACGCATCCTTGATTGACGGGAAGAGCCACCGCTCTTCCCTTGAATGCGCTCGAACAGACTGGCAGAGCTGCCCCTACTCCAACTGTACAGCGCAGCCATGATTATTCCTTATCCAAACGTCCAACCAGCGACAGTTCGAAGCTTGCACCCATGTATTTGAAGTGCGGGCGAACTTGCATCGCCACCTGATACCAGCCTGGATCGCCTTCAACATCCAGTACCTTAATCTCAGCGGCACGCAGAGGACGACGGCTACGAACGTCAGTTGGTGGATTTTCCTGATCAGCAATGTACTGTTTCAGCCACATGTTCAGTTCACGTTCCAGATCCTGACGCTCTTTCCAGGAGCCGATCTGTTCGCGCTGCAACACTTTGATGTAGTGAGCCAGACGGTTGATGATGAACATGTATGGAAGCTGGGTGCCCAACTTGTAGTTGGTTTCGGCGTTCTTCCCTTCACGAGTATTGGGGAACACTTTGGGTTTCTGAACCGAGTTTGCCGAGAAGAATGCGGCATTATCGCTACCCTTACGCATGGTCAGGGTAATGAAGCCTTCTTCTGCCAGTTCGAATTCACGGCGGTCAGTGACTAAAACTTCTGTTGGGATCTTCGCCTGAATCTGACCCATTGCTTCATACAGGTGAACTGGCAGGTCGCTGACTGCACCACCGCTTTGTGGACCAATGATGTTTGGACACCAGCGGTATTTAGCAAAGCTGTCAGTCAGGCAGCTAGCCAACAAGTACGCAGTATTGCCCCACAAGAAATGTTCGTGCTCACGGCTGACATTTTCCTGATAGTTGAAGTTCTTGATTGGGTTTTCAACACTGGAATAAGGCAGACGCAGCAAGAAACGAGGGGCGGTCAGGCCTAAGTAACGTGAATCTTCTGACTCACGCAGCGCACGCCATTTAGTATGTGAAGGGCCTTCGAAGACGGATTTCAGATCTTTGATGGCAGGCAGCTCAGTAAAGCTGTTAACACCAAAGAATTCCGGTGAAACGGAAGACAAGAATGGTGCATGAGCCATCGCACCAACCGAACTGACATACTGCATCAGTTTAATATCAGGCGTGGTGTTGTTGAACGCGTAGTTACCGATGACGGAAGCAACAGGTTCCCCCCCAAACTGGCCGTAGCCTGAGGCATAAACGTGCTTATAGAAGCCAGACTGAATAATTTCAGGAGAGAATTCAAAATCTTCCAGCAATTCATCTTTAGTGGCATGAAGGATGTTGATTTTGATGTTTTCACGGAAATCTGTGCGATCCACCAAAATTTTCAGTGAACGCCAGGAAGATTCCAATTCCTGGAACGGCTTCGCGTGCATGATTTCATCCATCTGCTCACTTAGCTTTTTATCCAACTCAACGATCATCTTATCAACAAGCAGCTTGTTGATGGGTTCGTCGTTAGAGCCAGTATCCAGGATGCTACCGATAAACGCAGCAACACCTTGTTTAGCAATATAGTAGCCGTCATTTTCAGGAGTCATTCTCGCTTGAGACATAATTTCATCAAGCAAGGAAGTCGTTGCGCCAGAAGCAATAGCTGTGCTGTTTTCTTCGCGTTGAGCCATTTAAAAATTCCTTTAACCAGTTATTTTTTATTGACGATTTCAAGTTCTTTCAGGAGTTGCTCACGAACGGATTCATCATCCAGTAGTGACTGCAAACGAGCACGAAATGCTGGGATATTTCCCAATGGACCTTTTAATGCAACTAATGCCTCACGAAGTTCGAGAAGTTTATTTAATTCAGGCACTTTCTTCGCGACATTATCTGGCGAAAAATCATTCAGCGATTTTATTTCCAGATTAACCGGCAGATCTTCTTCGCTTTTTTCATCGAGACGATTAGGAACGTTAAAAGTTAGGTTGATGTTCGCTTCATTCATTACGGCATTAAAGTTGTTCTTATTGATAGAAACTGTCTGCCGCTCTTCAATTGGCGTATCTTCGCTTTTTCCTTTCAAGTCACCAACAACCAGAAGATTTAGAGGTAATTCAACTTCTGCGGTCTGGTCACCATTATTAGGAACATACTTAATATTAATTCTTTCTTTCGGCGCTACGCTACCTGGACTATTCTTACTCATATTTGAATCCTTTGGCTAATACAACCATGAACTGTCTAACAACCCATTATTGGTGAGAGAATGATTCCAATGTTCACCCATATAATAAATACAGAAAATCTTCCTAAAAAATAGGCTAAAGAAGACAACTATATTTGCAGGCACGAATAGTTTTATATCAACATATAGTTAAATAATCAGATATACCCTATCCAATCGTGGAAATAACATCGATACGAAAATCGTCAAGTTCGAGTTTGACATTTTATTTTTTTGATGTAAAGCCTAAACACAAATTGATAAAGACCTCTATTCAAGCCTTTAATCTTCCTATCAAAATCCATAGCAAGTTATAAACATTTTTTTGCGCTCAAAATAGAGGAAAGTTTGGTTTTACTCTCTGTAAGAGTACGTAACCCCACTACCTATTATTTGCGTTAAAAGAAATATTTTTCATCTTCACCTGAATAAAATATAACCTTACAGACCGTTATCAATAATCATCATCAATATCATTTTGTATTTTATCCTGATTAATTATGCGCCATAACAATTCAGGTTATTTCCATTTTTTTGATCTAGTTAACACTTTTCAAATGATCATAAAAAACATTTAAACAAAAAAATAAAAAACATTAAATATCAAAAGGTTAAAAAAACAAAAAAGTCATAGATCATTTTTAAACCAGTTGAATGAGCTTATTGTTTATAAAAAATCAGCTATAAATTTTATAACGGCAATAATTATAAAATTATTATTTGTCATTGAATTATCGTGCATGTTGCATTTTTCAAATGACTTTGCATCAGGCAATTTCAGCTTTATTATTCGCCCCGAGTGTTTGGTAAGCGATAATTTCATTTTATTAACAGATGGAATAATCACGCAAGAAATGAACACTTACACTAATATTGGTAACTTTTTATAGGATATTCATATGCCAACTCCATGTTATATTTCCATCCATGGTAAAACTCAGGGTCATATTACCGCTGGTTCATTCACTGCTGAATCCGTAGGTAATATCTTTGTTCAGGGTCACGAAGACGAAATGCTGGTTCAAGAATTTGACCACATCGTCACTGTCCCCACTGATCCACAGTCAGGACAACCTTCTGGCCAGCGTGCGCATAAGCCATTCCGCTTTACCGTTGCATTGAATAAATCAGTTCCTCTGCTGTACAACGCACTGGCTTCTGGCGAAATGCTGCCTACTGTAGAATTGAAATGGTATCGTACTTCAATCGAAGGTAAACAAGAGCATTTCTTTACGACAAAACTGGAAGATGCAACTATCGTTGATATCGATTGCAAAATGCCACACTGCCAGGATCCGGCTAAATCAGAATTCACGCAATTAGTTCGTGTATCTCTTTCTTATCGTAAGATTACTTGGGAACACACTACTGCGGGTACTTCTGGTGCTGACGACTGGCGCGCACCGGTTGTTGCTTAATATCTTATTCATTAAATATTAAGTCATAATTTTTCAGCCAATGAATATTATTCATTGGCTGAATCATTCTAACATCTCAAAATTCCCGCTAATTTACTTTAATTCCTGTTTTTCTATTTTATATTTGTTTTTCTGCTTTTTTTTTCGCTGTCAGATTTTCATATAGTAATTATTTTCACAACAAATAAAGATAGATGAATTTATAGTTACATGCATGATTGATTTTACGCCAAGCAATCTGACTAAAAAACCGCTGTTCTTAATGTGTTACATTTCCGCCACTTCAATACCTTTCATCAACATTCCATAAGTAAAACTTGCAAATAAAAAGCTGAAAATACAGAAAAAGCCCCTAATTCAATCTCATTATTCTGCTGAGCATTGATTAAGCCAAATTAAATTTCACTTAACTCTTCACATTGAGTTAATACATAACTAAAATGAATTATCATAAATCACTAATGTAAATTTATAACTGGAAATTATAATTCCTGACAAAACACATTTGTTAATCAGAACAACATAAAAGATTTTCTATGCTCTAATGCTTAATTAATAAACCAGGATGTTTAAACCTAACCCAACACGATACATTTCCCATCAACTATTGTCATTTGGGTATTCCCATGATTAAAAGGACGACAATCTTCATCTTATTATGTACTGCATTTCAGGGGAGCGCATCGCCTGATACGCCTAATCCCGCTTTTCCTACAGATGAAGCAAGAAGAACCTTACAAGATAGTTCTCGAGAAATAGACCAATTAATTGAAGAACGCCGTCATCAGGGATTGATTAATCGCACCGATAACGTTTCACCACAAACTGTCTCACCCGTCGTAGTGGAAGCACCGCCATGTTTGGCGGTTAATGGGGTTTATCTTCAAGGCATTACCTTACTCTCTCTGGGGGATCTGAATACCCTCAGTGCCCTGCCCGATAGCTGTATCACCCGCAATGACATCAACACGCTGTCAGCGGAAATCACCAACCTTTATATTGCTAAAGGTTACATTACGGCGCGGGTACAGTTTATTCCCCCCAACGCAAATGGCGAGCTAGGGATCAATGTTGTTGAAGGTTTTGTCGAGGCGATAGAAGGTGCTGACCGTTGGGTCAATAGCCAAACACTCTTCCCACGTTTGGTAAATAAACCACTCAACCTGAATCAACTTGATCAAGGGCTGGATCAGGCAAATCGTTTGCAGTCAAACAAAACCACTCTCGATATTCTACCGGGTACAGTTAATGGGGGTTCTGTCGTCAGGCTACATAATCGGCACGCTTCTCCGTGGAGAATAACCACTACAACCGATAATTATGGACAGAAAAGCACAGGAAAATGGATCACGCGACTCAATGCCAGTGTTGATAGCCCATTAGGGTTATCTGACTTTGTTAGCCTCAGCGGCGCCAGTACCATAGATAAACCCGATACCCAATATAATCGCGCCTATACTCTGCTCTATTCACTCCCCTATGGAGCCGTAACATTGAGTGGATTCAACAGTTATTCCCAATACACCAGTCATCCTCGTTTAAAGATACATTCGACTAAATTGTACGGGAATTCAACGCAAACGGGCATTCGTGCCGATTGGGTTTTTCATCGTAACCAGTCGCAGATTAGTACATTAAACACCCAGTTAGTTTATAAGAATTACACCAACCATTTCCAAGAAGCCAGGCTCACCGTCAGTAGCCAGACATTGAGTGTCCTCGAACTGGGTATTCACCATTTACAAATTATCCCTTCAGGCCTGCTCTCTCTCAATATGAGTATTGAGCGGGGAATGCCGTGGTTTGGTGCCCAAACCACGACAGCCAACCTGAATAAGCAGTTTACCAAAGGTAAATTATCGGCAAATTTACAACAGCGTTTCACACTCCTGGATGTGCCTTACCAATTCAGCAGCCAATTTTATGCTCAATACAGCAAAGATGGGCTACCCGGTGTTGAGTGGCTCAATGTGACCGACCGGAATGCGGTGCGAGGATTCAGCAAAAATGTGTCATCGGCTGATAATGGCTGGTATTTAAGAAATACATTTTCTCACTCAATCCCCATTGCCAAAGGCTCACTTTTGTTGCGTACCGGCGTGGATATCGGCCAGGTTAAAGGCTATCGCAGCCAGGACAGCTGGAAAAGCAGTGCCGGATTAAGTGCAGGTTTGACACTACGCTATCAGCAACTGTTTGCGGATGTTGAGTTCAGCCGAGGCAAATTGCTTTCTCACCAAAATAGGCACACGGATGAACCTATGCAGCTGTTAACCCGCTTCTCTTACTCTTTTTAATTTTTTGAACCATTTGATTTTTTTAACCGCAGCCCGTTGTGGGAATGATCAGAACCATGATCCCCAGAGCGCTGCACATGGCAATAAAAAGAAGCAAATAAGGAAATTATATGAAAAGTAAAAAATTTAAACTGTCTCCCACGGGCAAGCTTGCCGCCTCTATGGCAATTATTCTGGCAACCTGTTCAGTCAGTTTTGCCCATGATATTACGCCCGGTGGCGATGCCGCCCACAGCCCGGATGTTATGCAAGCTGATACCGGGGCAACCGTGGTCAATATCGTTGCGCCTTCCGAATCAGGGTTATCACATAACCAATACCAGGATTTTAACGTCAATCAAACGGGGGCGGTGTTCAATAACTCTCTGGAGGATGGAACATCACAATTGGCAGGGGAATTATCTGCCAACAGTAACCTTAATGGACAAGTTGCCAGTGTGATCTTAAATGAGGTTATTAGCCGTAACCCTTCATTCTTGCTCGGCGAACAGGAAATATTTGGTATCGCCGCCGATTATGTCCTGGCAAACCCTAACGGTATCACTTGTGACGGCTGTGGTTTTATCAATACCAATCAGGCATCACTGGTTGTCGGTAATCCACTGGTGGAAAGTGGGATCTTGCAGGGCTTCAACACCTTTGATAACCAAAACGCCCTGAATATCAGAACCAATGGGTTATCCCATCATGACGTGCTGAATCTGATTGCCCCCAAAATTGACATCAATGGTCAGGTGATCACCACAAAAAGTCTCAATATTACAACGGGGAATAACAAGATTTCGGCCGATGGTCGCATCCTGGATACCCAGCAAGCCAATATCAATGCACTTGACAGCTATTATTTGGGCAGTATGCGGGCAGGACGCATTCGTCTGCTGAATACCGCAGAAGGAAGCGGCGTCAATTTAAAGGGTCAGGTAACCGCCAATGATGGGATTGAAGTTGAATCCTACGGTGATGTGAAGTTGGAAGCGGCGGAGCTAAAAGGCGGGGATATCACCTTGAGCGGCAAAAATGTGCTGTCCCAGGGTCGCCTGAATCAATTTTCATCAGACAAAACAGGCAGCAACAATCACGATAGCACTTTTAGTGGCATTTATACCGAACAAAAACAAATCAGTGAATCTGTTGCCCGTACCCAACTGGCAGGCAAGAACATCACGCTGGTGGCCAGACAAAACAATCACGTGATGGCAACCGATATTGAAGGGGATAATATCAAACTGACTGGTGCCAACCTGAAACTGGATGGGCAACAGCTTCACCAACTTGACCGTAACACGAACAATCAACGGGAGTGGGGCTGGCAGTACGATGTCACCAATGAAAGTGAAAAATATCAGCACGAAGGCAATACCGTTAACGCGCGTGAAAATATCCAGTTGACCGCCAGTGAAGGCGATGCCGAAGTTCTTGGCAGTAAGATCAAAGCGGGCAACCAGTTGTCCGTATCCGCCCAGAAAAATGTGAAGCTGGCGGGTTTAGTGGAATCAGAAATGACCTTAGAGAAGGGATACAAAAAGAACCATCGGGCATCATTGCAAACGGGTAATTGGAATGAGGTCAATTCCACCCAAAGAAGCACCGGCAATGAATTAAGCGCAGGCGGAGACTTAGGGATTAAGGCGAAAGGCAATGTTGACATTATCGGAACCCAGATTAACTCAGGCAAAAACCTGCTTATTTCTGCGGATCAGCAAACTCACATTACTGTCCAATCCCTCGTTGATGATCAGATCCTTGCCAAGGATAAAACCTATTGGGGCGGGATTGCCGGTGGCAGCAAAAAAGATAACCGCGATAAATCAGAAACCCATCATATTTCCGAAGTGACGGCTGACGGGCACTTGCTGCTGACAGGTACAAAGGGTGTCACCATTACGGGCAGTAATGTCAAAGCGCAAAAAGGCGCTTATGTTCAAGCCAATGAAGGGCCGTTAATTATCGATAATGCGGTCAGCTATATTTCTCAAGAGGTGGATGAAAGAAAGGGAACAATCTTCAACATCACCAAAAATACGAATCAGGAACACAACAAACAGCAAAAATCTTCCGGCAGTCAATTGATTTCCGATGTCGATCTGAAATTACTCAGTAATAAAGACATCAATGTCATTGGCAGTCTGGCAAAAAGTGCCGGCAAACTGCAACTGAATACGTCAGGTAATATCAATATCCTGAATTATAGTGAGAACAATCAATATCAACAGGAAAAAACCCACCTTGACTGGCAGTACTACGCCAAGGAGATGAAAGATAACCAATATCGTGCGGGTGTGGGTTTTGAACACACTACCGATAAACAGAAAAATGAAAGTACAACTCAACGCCCATCAGAACTGAATGGTGGCAGCCTTAGCGTAAATGCGAGCAACAATGTCACTGTAACTGGCTCTAAATTGGTCACAACCCACGGTGATGCGAAAATTAGCGGCAATAACATTGCGTTGCTGGCTGGCGAAAACAGCACATCAACCTCAGCCTCACAAGAAAAACTGAGCAGCAGTGTATTTGTCACTGGCGGTATGGACAAACTCGGTAGTGGTGTTGAAGGAACTTACAACAGCAACGGAAAATCTGACAACCGGACAACGGCAGAAGTCACCAAAACCCAGGTAACGGGTAACCTTGAGCTGAATGCGATGGGTGAGTTGAAGCAACAGGGCACGGATCATCAAGTACAAGGTTCTTATCAGGCGAATGCCGGCAGCATTAAAAATGTGGCAACGGCCAATACCGCATCCAGCTCAACCCATCAATTACAGGCAAGCGGCGAGATTAGCGGGACTGCCGATTACAGTGCAACCACTCGGCCTGTAGAAAAAACAGCCAGGGCGGCCGCAGATAAGAAACTGGATGCTTCGATCACGAAAACGGGTTTGCCTAATGCCGGTATTGAACTGACCATGAATGGCAACAGTCGTTACACCAATAACCATCAGTCCAATGCGGTAGTCACGACTATCAAGGCGGATGATGTCAACGTCACAACGAACGGTGATATCTATGACCAGGGTACGCAATACCAGGCCAATAAAGGGGGTGTCTCGCTGACGGCCGGCAGCCATACCAGTGAAGCCGCAACCAACAGTCAACGCTCCCATACCGCTGACACAACTGGCAATGCCAGCCTGCGTGTCTACACCACAACCGGTGCAGATATCTCCGTCAATGGCAAAGGCAGTGGCAGTTATCAGGAAACATCGAACAGCACTACCCGTGCAGTAACCAGCGGCATCAACACCCAAAATGGCGTTAATGTTCAGGTGACCAGAGATGCACGCTACCAGGGCACGTCAATCAATGCCGGTGAAGGTTCAGCCAATGTTAAAGCGGGTGGCAATATTCAGTTCAATCAGGCCACCAACCGTAATGAGAAACAAGGTCATGGTTACAATGGGGAAATTTCCCTGACCGTGGGAACCAACCCGGATGGCAAGAATTTCAGTGGTAGCCTCGGTGGCGGTTATAACACCGCCAATCAGAATAACACTACCGCCCAAACCAGCAATATCACGGGTGGACAAGGGGTAAATCTGAATGCAGGCAATAATCTGACATTACAAGGTGCCAACGTTTCCGCCAAACAGGTAGATTTAACCGCACAGCGTGGGAAAATCGAACTGATCTCGGCTCAGGATACGGCGAGCGCCGAGGGTTGGCATGTCGGTGCTAAAGCTAAAGGCGGCATGTCTTCTACCGCCCGCAAAGAAGGAGGTGATGGCGCAGCAGGCCATGCTTCAACAACAAACGATCCGGCCAACAGAATTTTCGACAATAAATATAATATGGGTGGTGAACTGAAATTGGGTGTCAATAACCTGACGCAAACCACACACCATAACGCACAGGTTTCCGGCGGCAATGTTAACCTGACCAGTGCGGGTGATACCTCACTTAAAGGGGCGAATGTGGATGCTGATCAGGTAACGGGCAACGTCGGTGGCAATTTCAATGTCGAAAGCCGCAAAGACAGCATCCATAGCCTGAATGTGGGTCTGGATGCGGGCGTGGGTTATAGCAAAACCGTCAAAGGGGATGCCGCTTCTAAACAGGCTGTTCCTACCACAGACGCCTTGTCAGAAAACATAACAAAGACCGTAACTGAAACTGCGGCTACCGGTGACGCTAAAACCGGGGATAAAGCCCCAAGTTTGACAGATCAATTGAAAGCCACATTCAAGGGCTTCAATGGCAAACTCAAAGGCAACTACGATTCTCTCGATCGGGAAACTGTAGGTAAGCAAACAGCATTGACCGGTACTCAAGGGGTTAATCTGGATGTCTCTGGAACAACCTCTTTAATGGGCAGCAAAATTGACAGTGCACAAGGTGCTGTCTCGCTGAACACGCCACAAATTAATCAACAATCTGTCGCCGGATACGATAAGGGCAAAAACTTAGGTATTAATGTACCTGATTCCCTCACCAGTCTGGCAACCTCTGCACAAAAAGATATTTTCTCCGGTAAAGTGCCTTTTGTGAAAAATGAGGGCCACGATACTGAACTGCCCACTATCCACAGTGAAGTTAAGGGTCGTCAGTTAGATTAATCATGATGACTAACGATTGATCCTCTTGTGCGGTAGCCAATATACGGCTACCGTATTTCTTCATATTCCCCAACCTGTTGCCTTTTCCATTTTGCCTGTTACTCTTTTTTTGCAGACATATTTTTTCGTCAGGGGATGTAATGCCAGATAACCATGAAAACAGGGAGCAACGCCATACAGGGAAGCGTTTCACACCGTTAGAGAAAGGGCTATATGGCAGTAAAAAAGCACTTTCCGTAACCATCCGTATTGGCAATGTCATCCGCCGTATTCCTTTTATCGCCCACTTTATTAGGGCGGCACAACGTTTTAACGACCGCATGGGTAGCCAATTCGGGGCTGCCATCACCTATTTTTCGTTTCTATCCTTAATCCCAATTCTGATGCTCTCTTTTGCCGTCGCAGGTTTTGTGCTGGCTTCCAACCCTGACTTGCTGACACGTTTGATTAATGGCATCGCCAATAGCATCAGTGATCCCGCGCTCGCCAACACCCTGAAAAACAGCGTAGACACGGCGATTAACCAAAGAACAACGGTGGGATTGACGGGTTTGGCGATTGCACTTTATTCAGGGATGAACTGGGTTGGTAATTTACGTGAGGCAATACTCGCCCAATCCAGAGATGTCTGGGAACGTCATCATGAAGATAAAGAGAAAATTTACTTTCAATATATCCGCGACTTTTTCTCTTTATTCGGTCTGCTGTTTGCATTGGTTATCACCCTTTCGCTGACTTCCATAGCAGGCTCTGCCCAGGCGACTATCGTCCACGCCCTCGGACTGGAAGGCATCGAATGGCTCCGGCCAGCATGGACATCAATTGGCATGACCATTTCCATTTCAGCCAATTATTTATTATTCCTGTGGATATTGTGGATCTTGCCGCGTCATCGCCCTGAAAGAACAGCGCTGTTTAAAGGCACCCTAATGGCCGCCATTGGATTTGAAGTGATTAAATATATTATGACTATGATGCTGCCACGCCTTGCCAGCTCCCCTTCGGGTGCCGCTTTTGGTTCGGTGATTGGCTTAATGGCATTCTTCTATTTTTTCGCTCGTCTGACACTGTTTTGTGCCGCCTGGATCGCCACAGCGGAAGAGAAGAAAGCCAAGTAAACATCCACATATCAGGTAAGACTGTTTTTGGGCTGTACCCACGTGTCTATAACAACCTCAAAAAGGAGTTATTTTTATGCCATTTGTGAACATCAAAATTACCCGTGAAGGCGTCACCACTGAACAGAAAAAACAACTGATTGAAGGAGCCACCCAATTGCTGGTGGATGTACTTGGGAAAAATCCGGCAACAACCGTTGTGATCATCGATGAAGTAGAAACAGATAACTGGGGCATTGGGGGTAAAAACGTCACGGAGTTACGGGCTGCCGCGAAGAAATAAGTTAATGGTTTCAGAAACCATTAATTATTTAAATCAGGGCGGTTTAAACCGCCCTGTTATTCGACGCAGTAGCCTTATTCTTTTCCCATCAACGGATCGCTGATACTGTGCTCACCGTTTTCCAGTCTGCCAGCCAGGCGGCGGTGCCATCCTTTCGGCCCCACCAGTGAAATATCGTACCAGCCACCACTGATGCGGGTGTCAAAAACCTGGCTGTGACAGCTTCCCGCTGGCATGTTAATGCACCACGGTCCCTGCAATGTATAAGGACAGCGGTTTATGATGATCTCCACCGTTTTGTCACCCGGATTGTTCAGTTCCAGTTGCAGGCAAGTATCATTCATGATTTGACTCACTTCTGGCTCCCGCTGTGTCAGTGAACCGCTCAATGCACGGTGAAAACCATTGGGTCCTAATAACCAGAGATCATAGTTATCTGCCGTCTGCCAGTCATCACTGAGCGACTTTCCCGCCTCAACGGTGTAACGCCGCGGGATCTCATCCAGATGTAGTTTATCGTAAACATGGAATACCACACCCTGTTCACCCATGTTGTAAAAGCTCAGTGTCAGTAAACCCTTGTCAGGGTAAGCCGAGGCTTCAACATTAAGTCGGTAAGGTAAGGCGCGGGAAGGACGAGCCAGCCGCCATTGATACGGCAAGTGCTGGTTTTCAACCTCCGGTAACGGCACAGGCGATAACGCTTCCTGATCCCAACGCAGGTTGTCTGCTATCTGTCGTGTAATGGCAGGCAAGCAGGGTACTTCATTGTTGGGATTAACAAAGTTGAACGCGGAAGTGAGGTCACCGCACACTGCACGCCGCCAGGCACTGATATTCGGCTCACGTACCCGAAAGCGTTTTTCCAAAAACTGTAGGACTGAGGTGTGGTCGAATACCTGTGAGTTAACCCAACCACCACGACTCCAGGGTGACAGGATCAGCATCGGTACTCTCGGCCCGGGACCATAAATGCGCCCGTCTGGTGGTGGCTGCTGCGATCCCTCTGGGGCTACGTGTTGGAAGATCTCAGTGTCGAAGGGTAGCGTGGATTTGCCGGCGAAACTACCATCTTCCCGTAGCGACGGTGCGGAGGGTGAAGGCATGTGGTCAAAAAAACCATCATTCTCATCGAAATTCACCAGCAATACCGTTTTGCTCCACACCTGTGGGTCATCTGTCAGCGCATTGATGATTTCCTGAACGAACCAGCCACCCTGCACAGGGCAGGACGGCCCTGGATGCTCACTATAGGCCTGCGGTGCGACGATCCAGCTTACCTGCGGCAATCGGCCCTTCTTCACCTCGGCGCGAAATCCAGCCAGTATCGTCTCCAAATCATCACCACTGGCAGCCGGCAGAGTATTACCATTGCCCTTGTACAGTGGAACTCTCTCGTTCAGTTCATCACTGTAAGGTACAAAGTCGTGGAAACCTTCCGGTGGCTGTGCCGGATTACCCGCCTCGACACTGGCAGCACGGTACTGGCGGAAACCGGCCAGCGGGTTATCACCGAAGTTGTCCGGCAGGTATTGATAAATTTTCCAGCTAATGCCGCTCTCCTCCAATCTTTCTGGATAGGTTTTCCACGTATACCCTTCTTCTGGCGGGCCAGGCGCGTCCCACTCATTGATCACTGTGGCGACGTTAGCCGCACTAGGACCGTTGGTGCCGGTCCAGAGGAACAGACGATTGGGATCAGTGCCGGCATGGATCGAACAGTGGTATGCGTCACACAAGGTGAAGGCGTTGGCCAAAGCAAACTGGTATGGCAATTCAGCCTGACGGTAATAGCCCATTGAGTTTGCCGTCTTATAGGTTGGCCAGGCACTCATACGGCCATTGTCCCAGGCGGAGTGTTCATCATCCCAGGAATGAGGCGTCCCCTCAACTCTCTGTGCATTGCCACATCGACTGTCCAGATAATATGGCAAGATCAGCCGCCCATTCCCCTGCTGTTGCCAGATATTGCGGCCACCGGGGAGTGGAATGGTGATACGGTCACTGAAGCCACGTACACCAGACAAGGTGCCAAAATAATGGTCGAAGGCACGGTTTTCCTGCATCAGGATCACGACATGCTCCACGTCGTCAATAGTACCGGTACGGTTGTTGGCTGGTATGACCAGCGCCTTGAGAATCGAGTCAGGCAGCAATGAACACGCTGATCCGGCGGCGGCAGCTTTTAATCTTTCTCTGTGTGAAAAGTTTGGCATAATTCATTCCTGAGATGTCTATTGGAAAGAGCCTCGAGAGTAATAGCCAAATATTGCAGGAAAATGAAGCCAAGGAAATCGAACTAGTCGGATATATACGCGAATATCTCAAAGCTCTGAGTGAAAATCGGGTTACGGCAGCAAGGCATCAGTAAAAAATATCCGTAACAAGATGAAATTCCAAACCTTATCAGTAGATAAACTGATATTAATATAATAGTTTCTATTAGAAACTATTAATCATGATAGCGCTGTTCACATTTAGACTCAACACCAGTTTGCTCTTTTATTAGTCACTATCTATTTCCCCTCCTTCACCCTTTCAGGCTCTTTCGGTTTCTCCGGCAATGGACCGGGGCGCATAATCTGATTAAAGCTATTTTTAATCTGATTCACATCCATCGTCGCTTCACCTTTTGGTTGCACCAGAATAAAAGAGATTTCCTGGGACAGCATCTCTTTCAGCCTCTTATTCAAAATTTGGGGTGTCAGAGAGGATAAAAACGCCTGCCTTAACCGCTGGAATTGTTCAGGGGCGATATCTATCACATTATTTTGCTGTGACAACAGACGTTGATTAATCAAAACATCGGTATCAGTGCGGGCATACATGGCAAATAACTGCTGGAGCTGACTTTTTTTCTGCGCGTAAAGCTCATCAAATTGTTCCTGTGGCAAGCCATGTTCCCGCAATGTTGATAGCTGGGAAGCCAGATAAAGCGTGGATTTCATCAGCTTGTCCGCAGAAGAATCCAGATTTAGTGAGCAGTTTGCCCGCTGGTATAGCACCCGGCAATCCAAGCCTAATTTCATGTCATCCTGCTTATCCTTAAGCCCCGATTGCAGGTAACGGTAAAGCGCTTCACGCGTCAGGTCATTTAACCAGTACTGAATCAGGGTTTCCGAATTGTTAATCGGCAACCAGTTCAGGTTCCAGATTAACGATAAGCGATCTTGTTCGGCCTTATCACTCACTATGCCAATCGTTGCTGCTCTCAGTGGCAGCAAGGTAGAAACAGGAACCGGTGTCTGCCGTTTCCCCGCCAATGAGGCAAAGATCCGGTTAATCCGCTCTGACAGTAATCGGTTGTCAACATGCCCTGCGATATACAGCGTTATCGCATCCGGCGTGTACCATTGATGATAAAAATTTTCGACTTTTTTTACATCGACAGGCACTGATATGGACATACCGGGATCATGGTCGATAAGTGTCGAACCTTGCAGACGCATACGCCACACAGGATCCTGAATATCAGATGGGAACGTCGTCACAAGATGTTCATCCCCTTTTATGGCCTGTGCCAGTGTCTCCGGTGTAAATACCGCACCACCAGCAATATCGGATAACCATATCAATGCATCCTGCAATAGATCGGGACGATTATTTGGCAGGCTCAGACTGTAAAGGGTGAAATCATAGGAAACAATGGCAGGCGGAAAGAGATTTTTAGTGTCTATCGCATTGTGCCATAGGTTTTCCAGTTTCTGCGATGATAAATCTTTGCTGCTGGATAAGACGATTTTCGGAATCAGGGAGGTATAGCCCCGTTGTTGGGTTTTTTCAGACAGTGAGCCAGTCTTTACCAATAACCGCAACTGTACTCTGTCATTAGGCCGCTGTGGTGTTTGCAGGATTTGCCAGCTAAATCCATTTTCAAGTTTGCCTTGTTGCCAGGCTGGATCTGGTTGCAAGGTCTCAGCCTGTGCCAAACAAGTTGTAACCAGAATCGCACCACCAATAAGATATCCGATTTTATTGCTCAGCATGTTCACTTACCCCTACCTGTTTAATTTTATCCTGCGATAGCCTAAGACAATCATTCATCCCTGAATATTATCATCAAGGATTAGACTGTTATTCATCTTGTCAGGTTTCATTTTGATGGCGTTTTCTGCTTATTAACCTGACGATTATAGCCTTTCACCAACAACCCCAGCTCATCATCCTGATGGTTTTTCGGGCAAGGCATAGGCTCTGGTGCCTGTTCTTCATTCAGTTCCCGCGCAACATCACGCAACGGATGGATGACAATGCGATTTACGCACCAGCTTATCGACACCGTAAGAATAAGTGCGAGTAATAAATAAGTGGTCAACATTAATGCAAGTGTATTCAAGGCAAAACGATACACTCGATTGGAATCAACCTGTAAAATAAGGTGCCCCTGTGATTGCGCTATTTTTGGCGAAACACCATAAACATAGAGAGGAATATTAACCTCAACGGGAATGCCAAAAACCTGCTTTGCCAGTTCAGGTATGGGACGATGAGTGGCAAAATCCAGGCTCATTACCCGAACGTTATCAGGTAACAGTACATCGGCCCGACCCAGAATGCCTGAGGTCTTTAATCCAATCAACAGCGTTTTCGCTTTATTGAGATCTGAACTCAACAAGGCTTCTGCCAAAGGAGTCTGGATCTGTACGGCCGCATTGTTAAGCTGACTGATATAGTCATCTTTCCGCTGCTGTAACAGATGAGACAACTGGATGGTGATGAAAATAGCAATGGTAACCAAAGTGACTCCTGTCACAGCGGCCATCTGTTTAATAGTTAACGAACGTTTGACACGCAATTTCATCTTATCCAAACCAACACTGAGATAATAATAGTGAAAACACTGACCAGCACATCTTAACAATGTGAGTGAGTATACTTGATCTTACTTGTGGTCGTCTTATTTTGATGAATACAACAGAGAAATGACCGGGATATAACGGTATCACTCAATAAAGCGCATAAAGTGATTGTATAAGTTTCTACTACTACTACTTCTACTTCTTCTACTACAACCTACCACAATGCTTATACGTTATACCACGGTCAGATATGATCAGGTGGATGGGTTTTCATCCTGTTCGACCGCGAAACACGCGATCAGTTGTCCGCCATATTGCTTTAACTTCGGCTGGAATTGGGTACATGGGTTAAATGCACGACGACAACGGGCAGCAAAAGCACACCCCGTCGGCGGATTCATCGGGCTTGGCAGTTCTCCTGTCAGCTTAATGCGTTCACGGCGCAGCTCAGGATTCAGACGAGGCGTCGCCGACAACAACGCCTGTGTATAAGGATGACGAGGCGTGTTGAAAATCATTTCCTTACTCCCTTTTTCAACACAGCGTCCCAAATACATCACCATCACTTCATCAGCAATATGTTCGACGACTGAAAGATCATGGGATATAAAGACGTAAGACAATCCCAACTCCTGTTGCAAATCCATCATCAGGTTCAGAACCTGCGCCCGCACTGAAACATCCAACGCTGAAACGGGTTCATCTGCAATGACCACATCTGGGTTTAACATTAATCCACGGGCAATGGCGATACGCTGACGCTGCCCTCCAGAAAACATATGGGGATAACGCGCATAATGTTCCGGTTTTAATCCTACTTTCTCCATCATCTGTAAGACTTTTTCCTTACGTTCATGCGCAGTAAGTGAAGTATTAATCAGCAACGGCTCTTCCAAAATCTGCCCTACTTTTTTACGGGGATTTAAGGAAGCATAGGGGTTTTGAAAGACAATCTGGATCTTCTGGCGACGAAGTTTTTCTGCTTCTTTATTTGGCACTAAGAGGTCTTGTCCCAGATAATAAAGTTCCCCCTCAGTCGGTTTTTCAATCATGGTCAACAAGCGGCCCAATGTGGATTTTCCACAGCCCGATTCGCCGACAACCGCCAACGTCTTGCCTTTTTCCAGTTCAAATGAGACACCATCCAACGCCTTGACCATACGCTCAGGCGAAAATAAGCCTGTTTTCACCGGATAATATTTTTTCAATTCAGTGGCTTGCAGTAAAGGTACTGTCGCCTTTTCTTGTTCCCTGTTTTGTTGAATGCTCATACTGTCGGCCTCCCCTCATCATCCAGTGGCATGTGACATTTAACCTGACGCTCTCCTACTGATTTCAGTGGCGGCTCCTCCTGGCGACAATGCGCATTGGCATAAGGACAACGCGGGTTGAGCAGACATCCCATTGGGCGATCATATTTTCCGGGAACAACACCGGACAACGATGCCAAACGGGATTTATCCACTGCAAATTCCGGCAATGCCCGCAATAATGCTTGTGTATAAGGATGGCGTGGCGCACGGAAGATTTCCGTTGCCTTGCCAATTTCTACCACCTGCCCGGCATACATCACAATAATATGGTGGGCGGCTTCCGACACCAGCGCCAAATCATGGGTGATCAAGAGTAATGCCATGTTTTCCCGCTGCTGCAATTCCAGCAACAACTCGATGATTTGTGCCTGAATGGTGACATCCAGTGCCGTCGTCGGCTCATCGGCAATCAAAAGCTTCGGGCGGCACGCGATAGCCATTGCGATCATCACACGCTGGCTCATTCCGCCAGATAATTGATGCGGATAAACATCCAAACGAGAAACCGGATCGGGAATACCCACCAGGTTCAACAAGTCTATTGCCCGCTGATATCGCGTTTTCCGATTGCCGCCCTGATGGACTTTCAAGGCTTCCATTATCTGATAACCGACGGTGTAGCACGGATTCAAACTGGTCATGGGATCCTGGAAAATCATCGCCACTTCCGCCCCTACCAACTGCCGGCGCTCTTTTTCTGAAATTTTAGTCAGGTCACGGCCCGCGAATTCCAGTTTTTCGGCCATGACTTTGCCCGGATAATCAATCAGCCCCATAATCGCCAATGAACTGACCGACTTACCTGAGCCGGATTCTCCAACAATACCGACAACCTCTCCCTGCTCAACACGGTAGCTGATACGGTCAACGGCGCGGAATGGCGCATCTTCATCCCCAAAATGCACAGACAATTGGTCTACATTCAATAATGCCATTTCACAATCCCCCTACTGCTTGAGCTTGGGATCAAGTGCATCGCGCAACCCGTCCCCCATCAGGTTAAATGCCAGTACCGTCAACAGGATAGCCAGCCCCGGAAAGGTCACAACCCACCACGCACTCTGGGTAAATTGCAAAACATCGGCCAACATGGTTCCCCATTCTGGGGTTGGCGGCTGTGCTCCCATTCCCAGAAACCCCAAGGCCGCCATATCAAGAATAGCGTTCGAAAACCCTAATGACGCTTGCACAATCAGCGGTGCAAGGCAGTTTGGCAGGATATTGATGAACATCTGGCGTATGGCTCCCGCACCCGCCACCTGGGAAGCCATCACATAATCGCGGTTAACTTCCACCAGTACCGCCGCTCTTGTTAAGCGGATATAGTGAGGCAGGGCGACAAAAGTGAGTGCCAGGGACGCATTGACAATTGATGGACCAAAGATCGCCACCAGCACCAATGCCAGCAGCAGGCTTGGCAAGGCCAACATAATGTCGACGATACGCATGATCATGGTATCTACCACACCGCCGAAATATCCGGCCAATAATCCCAGAATGATGCCCATGATGAGTGACATCACTACCACCAGACAGCCCACCAATAATGAAAGACGTGCCCCATACATCAGGCGGGACAGAATATCGCGCCCAACATCATCGGTGCCGAGAATAAATTGCCAGCTTCCGCCTTCCTGCCATACCGGAGGCACTAGCAAGGAATCACGAAACTGTTCTGCCGGACCATGCGGCGCTAATATCCCCGCCAATAACGCAACCAGCAGCATCAGGATAATATAGACAAGGCCAATCACTGCGCCTTTGTTACGTTTAAAGTAGTGCCAGAATTCCTGTATCTGCGTCATTAATTTCGGCGCATCTGATACGACAGGCTCGGTTGTTTGAGTCATCATGTGCTCCTATTTCTTATGACGAATGCGCGGATTGACGATGCCGTACAACAAATCAACCACCAGATTGACCAGAATAATCATGGTTGCCACCAACAATACTCCGCCCTGTACCACCGGATAGTCACGACGTTGCAGGGCATCAATCAGCCAGCGCCCTAATCCTGGCCATGAAAAAATGGTTTCGGTCAGAATGGCACCCGCCAACATGATGCCCACTTGCAGGCCAATCACCGTGACGACAGGTAACAACGCATTACGCAGCGCATGGACGATAATGACGCGGAGACGACTCAACCCTTTTGCCCTGGCAGTGCGGATATAATCTTCGCCCAGCACTTCCAGCATGGAAGAGCGCGTCATGCGCACGATGACGGCTAACGGGATCGTTCCCAGCACAATGGCTGGCAGGATCATGTGCATGACAGCATCAGTGAAATCCCCTTCCTCGCCCCAAATCAGCGTATCGATCAACATAAATCCCGTCAGGGGATTGCTGTCATCAAGAAACACACTATCACTGATTCGGCCAGAAACAGGGGTTAAGTTCCAGTGAACGGAAACCAGCATGATCAGCATGATCCCCCACCAGAAAATGGGCATGGAGTAGCCTGTCAATGACAAACCTATCGCGGTGTGATCAAAGACAGAACCCCGTTTGACAGCTGCCAATACCCCGACCGGAATACCGACAGAGATGGCAAATAACATGGCACAGATACCCAATTCGAAAGTCGCTTTAAAACGCGGGACAAACTCATCCCACACCGGAATGCGGCTTTTTAACGAAATCCCCAAATCGCCATGCAATACGCCATTGATGTAATGAAGATATTGCTCCCAGAGAGGCTTATCCAGCCCCATTTCAGCCAGTAATTGGGCATGACGCTCAGCAGAAATACCTCGCTCTCCCGCCATAATCAGCACGGGATCACCCGGTATCATGTGCACAAATGCGAAAGTCAGCAGCGTAATACCAATAAACGTCGGGATCACTAATCCCAGACGTCGGAGGATAAATTGCAGCATATCCTGAGTTCCCTTTTTAAATACCAGTGCGGTTCTTCGGACCGCTTGGTGTCTACAGAGTTGACTTGCCCATCAAAGAAGCGAAACCATCCCCCCAGAAAAATCCGAGGGGATGGTTAATCACAACAGCTCAACCGCAAGAATTATTTGAGATCAACGTTGTAGAAATGATGTTTACTGAAAGGATCGACCACATAACCTTTCACTTCTTTACGAATTGGCTCGTAAACCGTAGAGTGGGCAATAATCAATGCCGGTACTTGTTCGTGCATAACAACCTGCGCTTGTTTGTAAAGTTCAGTACGCTTGTTGATATCAGCAGTTTCACGCGCAGGTTGGATAACATCCTCAAATGGCTTGTAACACCATTTAGAATAGTTGGAGCCTTTTTCTTTGGCGGCACAGCTAAACAAAGTGCCAAAGAAGTTATCAGGGTCACCATTGTCCCCTGTCCATCCCATCATCACGGTCTTCGGTTCACCATCTTTGGCTCGTTTCAGGTATTCCCCCCATTCATAACTGACAATTTTGGCTTTAACGCCAATTTTCGCCCAGTCAGCCTGAATGATTTCCGCCATGCGACGAGCATTCGGGTTATACGGGCGCTGTACCGGCATGGCCCACAAATCAGTTTCAAAACCATTCGGGAAACCCGCTTCTTTCAATAGCGCTTTAGCTTTGGCAGGGTCATACGCATAGTCTTTAATATCATCGTTATAACTCCATATCGTCGGTGGGATTAGATTTTTCGCTTTCTG
The DNA here is from genome assembly GCF_001028135.1 of Xenorhabdus griffiniae. Classification (GTDB taxonomy): domain Bacteria; phylum Pseudomonadota; class Gammaproteobacteria; order Enterobacterales; family Enterobacteriaceae; genus Xenorhabdus; species Xenorhabdus bakwenae. Next base: position 8,213 of record NZ_LDNM01000057.1, on the reverse strand, counting down.
TCCCGCTCCCTGATAAACCGCATCAATGATGGCATCTTTATTGACCGCCATCGCCAGAGCCTGACGGACTTTTTGATTATCCATCGGCGGCTTAGTGACATTAAAGGAGAGATAACCGACATTCAGCCCCGCCTGTTCTTTCAAAACAATGCCTTTATCTTGTTTCATGCGGGCGATATCAGCCGGATTTGGATATGGCATTACCTGACATTCGTTTTTCTGTAATTTTGCATAACGAATAGACGCATCAGGGGTAATAGAGAAAACTAAACGGTCAATTTTCGCTGGCCCTTTCCAATAATCTTTAAATGCCTTATAGAGGATTCGGGAGTCTTTTTGATATTGCACCAATTGGAATGGGCCTGTACCAATCGGGTTAAGGTCAACCTTTTCAGGTGTTCCAGCCTTCATCATGACATCGGCATACTCTTGAGACAGAATTGAGGCGAAATCCATACCGATATCAGCCAAGAAAGGGGCTTCTGGACGAGATAACACAAAACGAACCGTGTAATCATCGACTTTTTCTACTTTACTGATGATGTTACCCAGATCCATACCAATAAAGTATTCATAACTCCCCCCTGACACTTTATTATATGGATGGTTTTCATCCTTCTGGCGCATGAAAGTAAAAATCACATCATCAGCATTAAAATCACGTGTTGGCTTGAAGTCCTTACTGCTGTGCCACTTCACGCCCTTACGCAAATAGAAAGTATAAGTTTTTCCATCCTCACTCACTTCCCAGCGTTCAGCAAGACCAGGGATGATCTCTGTTGTACCTAACTTAAAATCCACTAAACGGTTATAGAGTTGTACAGAGCTAGCATCATAAGTTGTGCCAGAAGTGAATAGTTGTGGATTGAAACCTTCAGGAGAACCTTCAGAGCAGTACACCAACGTTTTGGCCTGAATACTGGCGGTAACAACCAGTGCGACAAGACCGACACCCAGTTTTAACAAACCAGACGGTTTTTTCTTGGAAATTGTCATTACTTGAACCCCGTTTGTGATGTTTATGATGTTTATGATGTTTAACTTGTTTTATTATTTTTCGCTTATCAATTAATCAATTGTTATGCCTGACGTCAACATCATCAAACACAACACCAGAAACACAAGAAAAACACAAAAGAAAAGAATTATTAACAATCATGGTTAAAAAACATGACGGAAAGCACATGAAATAGACAAATAAACCAAAAATTAAGCGAATGTAAAGAATTAATCTCTGGTGATGATAATTTTGAATTTGCGACCAAATGCTTAAATAATAGGCAATGTAGCTTATAAAAAGGTGGGGATATATGAGATGAAATCTGATCCGATCAGGAGAATTGATTTAAATATAAATAGTTAAAGTAAGGCAGAGAGATGTTCACCTATTACGGATTGCTGAGAAAATAATCTTTGATATTTTGGAATGCGTAAAATACAATTTTTAAACATTTTACTTAAGGGGCATCAAAATGATTTGGTTATTTTTTACGATAATCATTCCATCGATAATTGCATTTTTTGCATTTAGTTATTGTGCCAATGATAATAATCACATTAAGAGCAAAAAAAAGTCAATGTGATTGCATAGTTAACTCATTGTCAGCTTTGGTAATTATTTAAATGTTTCATTTTTGAAGCTGAAGCTAGAGCTAGGTGATTATGAATTTTCTTCCCTAACTAAAAAGCCCCTATCGATTCCAACTTCAAGAGGCGTGTTATATTTCCCCGCTACGCTGAGAAATATAAGGTCTTGCGTTGTCTTGCAGATTACAACTTGAAGTTTATCGAGCATATAAGAAAAAACCCCGCTCATAAGAGCAGGGTTTCTGAATGCTGGTCGGCGAGAGAGGATTCGAACCTCCGACCCACTGGTCCCAAACCAGTTGCGCTACCAAGCTGCGCTACTCGCCGAAAACGAGCCGCATCTTACTGCCAGAGCCACAAACCGTCAATATCTTTTTAAAGATAAGTGGTTAGTTGACCATAAACCATCCAATATGACCGATATAGCCTATGACTGGAGCAGGGAAATATCGGCGACACGCAAGAACAGGTCACGCAATTCACTTAATAGCGTCAAGCGATTGACCCTGACCTGGCTGTCTTCATCCATCACCATCACATTATCGAAGAACGCATCCACCACTTCACGCAGGGAAGCTAATTCAGCCAACGCATCCTGATAGTTGCCTTCGGCAAACAGAGGAGCCAGTTTTTCCTTCAATACCACAAGGTGTGTCGCCAGTTGGATCTCTTCTGCCGCTTTTAACACGGAAGCAAGGACAGTATCATTCAACGGTTCTGCTGATTTCGCCAGAATATTGGAAACGCGTTTGTTGGCTGCCGCCAGCGAAACGGCAGCATCCAGAGTACGGAAATGCGTAACCGCTTTCATTCGGGCATCAAAATCTGCCGGTTGAGTCGGACGACGCGCCAATACCGCCTGAATAATATCAACGCTATACCCCAGCTCTTGATACCAGGCGCGGAAGCGACCGAGCATAAACTCAACTACCTCATCCACCGCTTTTTCGTTGGTCAGCTTGTCGCCATACAGACGTACCGCTTCTTCTGCCAAAGTCTGGAGGTCGAGAGGTAATTTTTTCTCAACGATAATGCGCAGAACACCCAGTGCCGCACGGCGCAAAGCAAACGGGTCTTTATCCCCTTTCGGATGCTGGCCAATCCCGAAGATCCCAGCCAAAGTGTCCATTTTATCGGCAATGGCAACGGCACAGGAGACGCCTGTTGATGGCAGTGCATCACCAGAGAAACGTGGCTGATACTGCTCATTCAGTGCCAGTGCCACATCTTCCGCTTCGCCATCATGACGTGCATAGTGCATCCCCATCACGCCCTGCGTATCGGTGAATTCGAACACCATGTTGGTCATCAGGTCACATTTGGACAATAACCCAGCACGCGTCGCATGATTGACATCTGCACCGATTTTTTCCGCAATCCAGCCAGCCAGAGCCTGAATGCGATCCGTTTTGTCACGCAAAGTGCCCAATTGTTTCTGGAACAGTACGGTTTCCAAACGCGGCAGGTTGTCTTCTAAACGTTGCTTACGGTCAGTCTTGAAGAAGAATTCCGCATCCGCCAGACGTGGGCGAACCACTTTTTCGTTACCGGAAATAATTTGCTGAGGATCAGAAGATTCAATATTGGTGACAAAAATAAAGCTCGCCATCAATTTGCCGGCCTTGTCGTAAACCGGAAAATATTTCTGGTCACCTTTCATGGTATAAACCAGCGCCTCAGCAGGAACTTGCAGGAATTTTTCTTCGAATTTCGCCGTCAGTACAACCGGCCATTCCACCAGCGAAGCCACTTCTTCCAATAAACTGTCGCTCAGATCCGCTACACCACCCAGCTGTATTGCGGCCTGTTCGACATCACGCTTGATCATCGCCTTACGAACTTCATAATCCGCGATAACCCGCCCCCGCTCCTGCAAAATAGCCGGATACTGCTGCGCGTTCCCAATGGTAAATTCCGCTTCACCCATAAAGCGGTGACCACGAATAATGCGATCCGATTGAATACCCAGAATTTCGCCTTCAACCACTGCGCCGCCCAGCAGCATAGTGACCGTATGTACCGGACGAACAAACTGGGTCTGTTTATCGCCCCAACGCATCAGCTTAGGGATCGGCAACTTACTCAGAGAACTGCTCACCATATCCGCCAGCAGCGCTTTTGCTTCGCGGCCTTTAACTTGAGCACGATAAAGCAGCCATTCCCCTTTGTCCGTTACCATGCGTTCAGCCTGATCAACGGTGATACCGCAACCACGCGCCCAACCTTCTGCGGCTTTGGTTGGTTGACCTTCTGCATCGAACGCCTGAGCAATCGCAGGGCCACGCTTTTCAACTTCACGATCAGCCTGTGCTGCCGCCAAATTGGCGACTTTCAGTGCCAAACGGCGAGGAGCCGCAAACCAGCTAACTTCACCATGACCCAGATTGGCGTTATCCAGTTCGGCTTCAAAATTGGCCGCAAAAGATTCAGCCAATGAACGCAGCGCCTTTGGTGGCAGCTCTTCTGTGCCGATTTCCACAAGGAAAGTCTGTTGAATCATGATGGCCTCTTATTTCTTGTTACACATAGGGAAGCCAAGCGCCTCGCGGGAGGCATAATAAGCTTCAGCAACCGCTTTGGTCAGGGTACGGATGCGCAGGATATAGCGCTGACGTTCAGTCACGGAAATCGCTTTGCGGGCATCCAGCAAATTGAAGGTATGGCCCGCTTTTAAAATGCGCTCATACGCCGGCAATGGCAGCGGCGTTTCCAGCGCCAGTAATTCCTGTGCCTCTTTTTCGTATTGCTCAAAGCAGGTAAACAGAAAATCCACATCTGCGTGCTCAAAGTTGTAAGTCGACTGTTCAACCTCATTCTGGTGGTAAATATCGCCATAGGTGGTTTTACCCAACGGGCCATCGCTCCATACCAGATCGTAAACGCTGTCCACGCCTTGAATATACATCGCAAGACGTTCCAATCCGTAAGTAATTTCGCCCGTTACTGGCTTACATTCAAGGCCACCAACTTGCTGAAAGTAGGTAAACTGGGTGACTTCCATACCGTTCAACCAGACTTCCCAACCCAGCCCCCATGCGCCCAGAGTTGGGTTTTCCCAGTTATCTTCAACAAAGCGGATATCGTGAACAGTCGGATCAAGTCCTAACGCTTTCAAGGAACCCAGATAGAGTTCCTGAATGTTCTCTGGAGATGGCTTGATGATAACCTGAAATTGATAGTAGTGCTGGAGGCGGTTTGGGTTTTCGCCATAACGACCGTCCGTTGGACGACGAGAAGGTTGCACATAAGCTGCTGCAATAGGCTCTGGTCCCAAAGCACGCAGACAGGTAATAGGATGAGAGGTTCCTGCGCCGACTTCCATATCCAGTGGTTGGACAATGGTACAGCCTTGACGCGCCCAGTAATCCTGTAATGTCAGGATAAGTCCCTGAAAGGTTTTGGTATCAAACTTTTGCATGTTGACCCCGCACGCGATGCATATGAATTTAAACGAAAGCGGTCAGTATACCCTTTGGACGTAAGATATACAGCACTGATCATCCTCAATTTTATCGCAGTATAAAAAATCTTATTCAGGGCGCTTTACTTGTATATTTATACAGCTAAGATTAGGGTCATTATCAACCACTATTTGAGGTAAGTTCAATTCATGGACAAGGAAATAACGCGCTGTGGTTGGGTAACATCCGCCCCTGATTATCTGGCCTATCACGACAACGAATGGGGAATCCCTTTAAGAGATAGCCAACAACTTTTCGAACTGCTTTGTCTGGAAGGACAACAAGCCGGTTTATCATGGTTTACCATCCTGAAAAAACGGGAAGGCTATCGAAAATGTTTTCATCAGTTTGATCCGGTCAAAATAGCCAAAATGGATGAAACAGACGTTGAGAGACTGATGGAAGAACCGGCTATCGTGCGTAATCGTGGCAAAATCAATGCCATTATTCACAATGCCCGCGCTTATCTGAAAATGGCTGAACAAGGTGAAGACTTCAGCGCTTTTATCTGGCGTTTCGTTGATCACTCTCCACAAATGAATCACTGGCAAAATTTATCAGAAGTTCCTGCCAAAACAGCCAATTCCGATGCACTTGCAAAGGAGTTGAAAAAACGGGGATTTAAATTTGTTGGTAGCACCACCTGCTACGCTTTTATGCAGGCAGCTGGTTTAGTCAATGATCACCTCATAAATTGTTTATGCCGGAAATAAGTGGCTGAGGTGAAAAATTAAAATTAGTGCATAAAAATAAACAAAAATATCACCTTAAAATATAAAACTGGATTAAACGCAATTATCCAGTTTTAAAATTCAAAAAAAAGACAAAACAAACGATACAGAACCGCAGAATATCCGTTTTATCCCATTGCGCCCTGATAGTGAGCAGGGTATGGTGTTTTCTTCTCATACAAAAAAACAGACGCAAACGCCACTATGAAATTTTCGCAATTCGGAAACAAATTTACACAAGATTCAGGAATTACCCGTCTGATGGAGGATCTCAATCAGGGCCTGAGAACACCTGGCGCAATTATGTTAGGCGGCGGCAATCCTGCACATATCCCAGCAATGGATGCCTATTTCCAGCAGATATTGACTGACATGGCGTTAGACGGTCAATTAAGCGAAACACTATGTAACTATGACGGGCCACAAGGGAAAAACACCTTGATAGCAGCATTGGCTCAGGAGCTAAGAGAAAAGCTCGGCTGGGATATCCACCCACAAAATATTGCCCTGACCAATGGCAGCCAAAGTGCCTTTTTCTATCTGTTTAACTTATTGGCCGGCCGCGCTGAAGATGGTTCAATGAAGCGCGTTTTATTTCCTCTTGCGCCAGAATATATTGGCTATTCCGATTCAGGTTTGGATGAAGGGTTATTTGTTGCTAATAAACCGAATATTGAATTGCTACCCAACGGTCAATTCAAATATCACGTTGATTTCGATCACCTGAATATTACCGAAGACATTAACCTGATTTGCGTCTCTCGTCCCACTAATCCAACCGGTAATGTGATCACCGATGAAGAATTACTGCGCCTGGATAGTCTGGCTCAACAGCATCAGATCCCCTTATTGATAGACAATGCCTACGGTGTCCCCTTCCCCGGTATTATCTTCAATGAAGCTACGCCGCTGTGGAATCACAATGTTATTTTGTGCATGAGTCTGTCCAAACTCGGACTACCCGGCTCCCGCTGCGGTATCATTATCGCCGATGAAAAAATCATCAATGCTATCAGTAATATGAATGGCATTATCAGCTTATCCCCTGGAGGGATAGGGCCGGCCATCGCTCTGGAAATGATTAAACGTAACGATCTGTTCCGCCTGTCACAAAATGTTATTCAACCGTTTTACAAACAGCGGGTAGATAGCGTGATTACCATCATTCGTCGCCACATCTCGGAAGATCGCTGCCTTATCCATAAACCGGAAGGGGCCATATTTCTCTGGCTCTGGTTCAAAGACTTACCCATCACGACAGAAGAGCTTTATCAACGGCTGAAGAAACGCAAAGTGCTGATGGTGCCGGGACATTTCTTCTTTCCGGGACTGGAACACGATTGGTCACATGCCCATCAATGTATGCGAATGAACTATGTTCCTGATATTGATAAGATCGAAGAAGGTATTCGTATTCTGTCTGAAGAGATTGAAATAGCACATCAAGCAGCAGGACGCTGAATCTTGCATCGCAATCTGTCCTTAGCAATAAAATAAAAAAAGCTCCCTCATTTTAGGGAGGGAGCAAGATGATAACGAGGACTTTTACCTGCGAACAGGACAGTAGTTATTAGAATCCCAAAAGAATTCTTCACACACAATAGGAAAGGAAAACACTCCTTGTTTTTATACCTTCCCTGAACTGCGTATATTTAACCAAAAAAATATTATTCTAATGAATTGAATAAGCAGGGATTTTTTACTTTAAATTGCCTCTACTATCTCAAATTGAAGCCAAATTAAGATAATTGGGCCGTATTCTGTGATCTAAAGCACATTTAATGAATCAAACAATATACTTAATGCACTAAATCATAAGGCCCAGAAAATAACGGCCAAAATTTGGGGAGACATAATCCTTAAAAACATTGCCAATGGATAAACTGTCGCATATGACAACGCCGCAGCCCCGCTGGTACTATGAATTCCATTCGCAAAAGCCAGAGCGGGAGGATCGGTCATGGCACCAGCCAACACCCCACATAAGCTGAGATAATTCATTTTTATAACAACACGTGCCAGCAGGCTTACAACTAACAGGGGGACTATTGTTATCAATGCACCATAACCAATCCATGCCAGCCCTTCGCCATGCACCAGTGTATTAATAAAATTACCGCCGGATTTCAGCCCTACCACCGCCAGAAACATAACAATCCCCAATTCGCGTAATGCAAGGTTCGCACTAGGAGGCATAAACCAATAAAGTTTACCGATCGTGCCAATCCGTCCCAAAATTAACGCAATAACTAAAGGCCCTCCCGCCAATCCCAAACGTAACGCAGCGGGAAAACCAGGAATAAATAGAGGAATCGAACCTAATAAAATCCCTAACCCTATTCCTATAAATACAGGCAACATTTGTACTTGCTGGAGTTAATGAGATGGTCTTCCCCACCTTGTGAACCATACTCTTTATAGAGTATTTTTTCTG
>NZ_LDNM01000056.1 GCF_001028135.1 Xenorhabdus griffiniae | reverse complement strand
TGCTTGATAGAATTTTGTAGAGGTTTTTGGCTTCGGTGGTCTCGCCCGAATAGGGGGTTATATCAACCAGACCAGTTAATTATGCTAAATGAGGGAAGGAGATGGGACAACAAACAAATCAGGTAGGTTGCCCTAGCAAGCTGAATGATGAGCTAATCGCTAAGGCAAAGACATATCTGTATGGCGGTTACACTGAACATGAAGCTGTCATCCCTAGTGTGGCAGGATTGGCCTGTTTCTTAGGTATCGCTCGTTCTACAGTCTACGAGTACGCAAAGCTCAATTCCGAATTTTCGGACACGTTAGAATGGATTCTGGCGCTACAGGAAAGCAAGCTGATTAACAAAGGGTTGATAGGTGAATTTAACGCAACAATCACAAAGTTAATGTTGGCTAATCATGGGTATTCTGAGAAGCAGGAAGTGGATCACAAATCATCTGACAGCTCGATGTCACCAACAAAAATAGTTCTAGTTGCCGGAGGTAACAGTGACGGTAGCGAGGATTGAAATACCACCAAAATTAATATCTGCATTTAATGGTAATTATCGATATCGATGTTCACACGGCGGGCGTGGTTCGGCAAAGACTAGAACATTCGCATTAATGACAGCCATTCGTGGCTACATGTCTGCGCAGAATGGGCAATCTGGTGTGATACTTTGCGCTCGTGAATATATGAACTCTCTTGAAGAATCATCAATGGAAGAAGTTAAGCAGGCCATCAGGTCTGTACCTTGGCTGAATGATTTCTATGAGCTGGGCGAAAAATACATTCGAACAAAATGTAAGTCAGTAAGCTATGTCTTTGCCGGATTGAGATACAACCTTGACAGTATTAAGTCCAAGGCAAGGATTTTGATAGCTTGGGTGGATGAAGCGGAATCGGTTTCTGAAACTGCATGGACAAAGCTCACGCCAACTGTTCGTGAAGCCGGTTCTGAAATATGGGTCACATGGAACCCCGAAAGAGACGGTAGTGCCACTGATAAACGATTCAGAAAGAACCCACCTGAAAATTCCATCATTGTTGAGATGAATTACGATGATAACCCGTGGTTTCCTGATGTGCTGGAACAAGAGCGAGTTAATGACCAAGCCAGATTAGACCCTTCCACTTATGCCTGGATATGGGAAGGTGCGTATCTGGAAAACTCCGATAAGCAGGTGCTGGCGAACAAATACAAGATTGAATCGTTCCCGGATGATCTCTGGCAGAAAGCAGACAGATTACTACTTGGCGGAGATTTCGGCTTTGCCAGAGACCCAAGCACCCTGCTTCGCATGTTCATTCTGGATAACTGTCTGTATATCGACCGTGAAGCGTATGGTGTTGGTGTGGAACTCGACCATATGCCCGCGTTCTACGACCAAGTGCCAGAGTCCCGTAAGTGGCCTATCAAGGCGGATTCTGCCCGACCGGAAACGATCAGCTATCTCAAGCGGCAGGGGTTCAACATCTCAGCTGCCAAGAAATGGCAAGGCAGTGTCGAGGATGGCATCACCTATTTACGTGGCTTTAAGCAAATCATCATTCACCCGCGCTGTAAAAACACAGCAAAAGAAGCCCGGCTCTATTCCTACAAAACAGATCGCATTACGGGCGAGGTGCTGCCGGTGATTGAGGATGCCAATAACCACTGCTGGGATGCTGTGAGGTATGGATTGGATGGGTATATCAAGGGCCGTACAACCGTATGGGACATCATGTAATGGCGAAAAAAACGATGATAGGTCGTCTGACTGATGGCCTACGCAGTATGATGACGTCACTCGGTGAACGGGTGGCAGCAATAAAATATGCGAGCAATAAGTCTGATGTATCAGATAAAGAATTGCTGGCAATGTACAAAAACTCATGGGTGGTTCAGAAATACATCAACAAAACTGCTTATGACATGTTGAAATTGCCTCGTGAGCTATCAGGCGATATCGATGAGGAACTGAAAACACGGATAGCAGATACTGAGCGTGAAATGGACGTATACGGGATTTATCGTGATGCGCTGACATGGGCGTCATTGTTAGGCGATTCGCTGATTGTAGCGGTAACTGATTGCCCAGATGAGATGATTAGTGAGCCGCTAAACCTCCAATCAGAGGATATCATCAAGTTTCTGGTACTTCGGAAAGACGAGTATTCGCCAGCCAGCAATGTTATCTCTGATATTGCGTCACCTCATTTTGGTTATCCACAGAACTACCAAATCAACATTGGTAGTCAGCAGCTTTCGTTTCATCACTCACGTTGCCACCGTACAAAATTGGGGCTGCATAGTATCAAAGATATGCCTAAGTTCGGGACGTCTGATATTCAAGCGCCCTATGAGGCCATTAAAATTTTCGACTCAACAGTTGTGAGCACTGGCGACACCATTCAAGAGGCAAACGTTGATGTGATTTTTCTGCCCGGACTGAATAATCAAATTGACTCAGGGCAAGAGGTGCAGGTTATCGAATATGCCCGCGTGATGAAGCAAACCAAATCCTCAACCGGATTGATGCTGCTGGACGCGGGGGACGGCACAATGCAAAGCCGTTATGAACAGAAAAATGCTCAGTTTACTGGGCTGTCTGATGTGATCACCAAAATGATGAGTGTACTAGCGGGAGCACTGGACAGGCCAATCACTATTCTGTTTGGTCAGTCTGCTAGCGGGTTCAGTTCTGGCGAAGAGGATAACAAGGCGTACTACGAAACTATTAATGGATTGCAAGAAGCACGGTTGCGCCCCATGCAGGATTTCGTCGATCAGTTCATTCTCGACAAACTGACTGCTGACGTTGAAATCAGCTACACCTATCCCTCTATCTACAGTGTTAACGAAACGGAAGAGGCCACCCGGTTCACGCAATACGCCACTGGCTTTACAACAATGGTTCAGGCGGGATTTCTCCCAGAAGATACTGCATTACGTGAAATGGTGGCACGGGGTGTACTGACCACCGTTACAGAGGCGGATATTAATGCATTAGCAGGGGTGAATAATGAGCAATGGAGCAATCAGTCTGAAAGAGATGCTGGAACGCAAACAGGGGCGTTTGAAGGGACGCAATCGGCTAATGCGTCCCCCTACTCCCAGTAAGCGGGTGGAGGTATGGTATCGTGACAGACTCATCGAATTTATCAGGATAATGCAGGATGTTGTAATAGAAGATCTGCAAAAACCGATACTCAATGATGCCCCCTTCGAATCTGTCCTCTCAATCACTGCACGACTCTCAAGAGCAATCCAAAAACTGGCGAATATGTCCATTCTCGATATGGCAAGACGACTGTCATTCGGTATGGTCAAGCGGGCTAATGAGCAAAATAAGTCCCAGACGCAAAAGGCCTACAAAGCAGCGTTTGGCATAGACTTAGCTGGGATGCTGGGTGATGGCGCAGTAAAAGAGCGCCTCGAAAATGCAGTAAAAGAAAATGTGGATTTAATCCAGTCGATACAAACGGATTTTATCAACGATATCGGTGAGAAAGTCTTCTCTAACCTCACTAACGGTGGCAGGTATGAAAATCTGGTCTCTCTCATTCGTGAGCGAGGGCAAGTAACACAAAACAGAGCTAAATTTATCGCCCGTGACCAGACCGCGAAACTCAATTCAGCACTGACCGAGACGAGGCAAAAAGCGCTTGGACTTGACCTGTACGAATGGGGTGGCGCGGGTGATGAGCGAGAGCGGGCAACTCATGTCGTCCTGAATGGTAAAACCTGCAAATACTCAGATCCCACCGTCTATTCAGACGATGGCGGCAAAACGTGGAAGAAGCGCTCAAATATCAAAGGATATGAAGGTGCACCCGGCACAGACTATCAGTGTCGTTGTGTGGCTCTTCCAAAAGTCTCGTGGGATTAATGGGATTAATTTATGACGTGGAAACGAACACCACAGGGTTACGTTGTGACCACTGCGACAATTACCCGTGCTGGCCCAGTGGAATATTACGGGCATGAAGTCGGGTTAACTGGCAAAGATATAAACAAAAAAGTCACCATTCATCGCACCATCGAAGAACTCTCCAAACCTGAAACCCTGAAATCGTTTGACGGATTAACACTGACGCTGACGCATCCAGATAGCGGCGAGGTTAATGCTGACGAGTGGAAGGATAAGACCATTGGACATATTCAGAATGTCAGAGCTGACAGTGATTACATCGTCTGTGATGCCTATCTGAAAGATGCCAAGGCGATTCAGATACTGGAAGAAAAAGGTATCCGAGAGCTATCAGTTGGTTATGAACCTGCTGAACTCGAAGATCGGAACGGTGAATTGCATCAAATCAATATTCGCGGCAATCACGTTGCCGTAGTAGCTGAGGGACGCTTAGGCGACACCTGTAGATTAAACGACAAAAAAGGTACACCGATGAAAACATTGAGAGATGTTATTGCGTTGCTCAAGGGTAAACGCACCAAGGATGCTGAGGGGCAGCCTCTGACAGATGAAGAGCTGATCGGCATGATTGCCGCACTGGAGAAAACACTGCAAGAACTGGAAGGTAACGCGACACCAGAGGCCGCCGCAAAAGCACAGGAAATTGTGGCTCAATTGGCAGAGCTGAAAACCCAACTGGAAGCATCGAAAGGTACAGGCACTCCCCCGCCTCCGCCAAACGATGATGATCCCAATGCAAGTGGTACTGATGACAAAGACGCCCGTCTCACGGCACTTGAAGCTGAAAACAAACAGCTCAAAGAGGAAAATGCTTCACTGAAAGAAGAACTGGAAAAGCTGAAAGGTGAGAATGACACCGCAGCTACATTGAACGACGCTAAGACACGTTTCCCAAAAGTTAGCTTCAACGATACTAAATCTGCGCGTGATGTTCGTGCAGCGGTGCTGTTAAGCACTCACGTATTTACGGACGCTCAGGTCAAGTCCATGACTGACGACGAAATTCGTGCGGCTTATGCGGCTGTTCAGGCGACAACCAAACCACGCAGCAATATTGGTCAGCATTTTTTTAATGACTCCGCAGCAGCCACGAAAAAGTCCGCATCTCAACGTTTAGGAGGTAAGTAATTATGGCATTTGGCTATACAGACTGGGATTCCGGTACGGGCCTATTTAAGCCGGGCACAATCAGACGCGCTTCAAGTTCAGACAGCAAAGTGTGGGGTGAAGAAAACCGCACGAATACCGATTTGGAATATGGCATCTTTGTTGCTGTTAACCCAGAAGGCGGTATCAGGAAAATAGAGAAAGCGACTGACCTGATTCACGGCATTGTAGTTCGTGATATCTATGGCGATAAAGCGCCACACAACAAACAGGTTAACGTGGGTCACTTCTCTCACGGTGACAGCGTAGCAGTATCGGCAGTAGAGAGTGATGAGTTTGCCCGTGGTGATAAGGCGTACATTGTCGCTACAGGCAAAGATGCAGGCAAAGTAACGAAAATAGCAAAAGGTAGTATTGATTTGGGTTACTGGGTTGAAGACGTTAGCGCGGGCAATCACTGCGTAGCTGTCACCCTCGGTTACATTCAAAACGTACAGAAAGCAGGAGAGTAACAGATGCCTATGGAAACCGCATACTTTGAAGAAGTATTGCAGGAAGCGCTAACAGAGCGTGATAAGCAGTTACAGGAAAAAGAACTACCGGAAATTAACATCGGTGAAGCATTGCCGGTCACGGAAGGGCTGGATTTTGCCGAAGAATACTTCAAGTTCGGTGTGACCGAAGTAATGGGATCGGTGAAGGACGGTATCATCGGTAACAAAACCAACTCTCTGAAAACCATCGACAGTGAAATTGAAATGCTGCAAGCGCCTGTCGGTCAATGGGGCAAGGCGGCAACTTGGACTCAGCAAGAAGTGGAAAAGCTAGCCAAGGTCAATATTAATCTGCAAACCAAAAAGCAGGATGATTTGTTTGCCAACGCATTGGCCACTATACAGTACTCTGGCTACGTCGGTCATGTAGCAGTAAAAGGGCAGGAGGGGCTACTAACAGGCTCTCGCGTTCAGGTGATCACTGAATCAACCGGAAAAACCATCAAGGAAATGACCTCGGAAGAGTTCATTAACATGGTGCTGAATGCCTATAACGTGGCATGGTCAAAATCACAATACCGCATTCAACCGACACATGTCGCAATGGATGCATCTGATTTTATGCTGGCAATGCAGAAATTCGATACCAACAGCGTGATTGTCGGCGTTGACCTGTTGCCTGTGTCTGCAATGGATCGCATCATGGCGGCGCTGCGTAAAGCCTCCGGTAATGAGTCATTCAGTATCACTTTTGTGAAGATCCCTTCTAACTTTGCGAAAAACATCACGAAGGGGAAAAGTCGTCTGGCAATTTACACCCATAGCGAGGATTACCTCGAAATGAAAGTGCATATGCCAGAACTGCTGCCAGTGCGCCAGCGTGATTTGCTGACCTACGAGTGCGGTTACCGCTCTGCGTTCGGTGGTGCAATGTGGAAACAACCACAGTCTGCGGTGTATGTAGACTACAAAACTTCGTGATCACAGGGGGTAGCATGGAATTTCTCACCCGTTACCCTGAATTTGCCAACGTTGATGAATCACGTATTGAGATTGCCCTACAGGATGCAGCTGACCAAATGAGCAGCAAAGTGTGGGGTAAACTCTATAAGCAAGGGCGACAGGCTCTTGCTGCCCACCTCCTCTATGTTTCTGGTGCATTAACCCGCAGCGGTCACAGCAACGGAAAACCCGTGCAAATAGCAATGAGTAAATCGGCTGGTGGATTATCCATCGGCTATTCTGCGCCTGATGCGGGATTTAGTACTAATCATGAGGGTTATGCGTCCAGTTCCTACGGGCAGACATATTTGCGTCTGCGTAAATCAGTCTCACGGCATATGTTGGTGGTGCGATGATTAGAAATTCTGGCAATTTCGATGGGAAAATACTTAAGGCGCTACAAGAAAAGATTGAGGCTCTGAAAAAAGTCAAAGTGGTTGTTGGTGTTCCGGCGTCAAAGAATCATCGAGACGATGAAACCGGAAGAAGCAATGCGGAAGTTGCCGCAGCTCATGAATTTGGTGTGCCCGGTCATATTCCTGAGCGCTCTTTTTTGCGCTCGACTTTGCAGGAAAACAAGGAAGGTGCAGTACGGTTTTTGGTTAATGGTATTCGTCAGGCATTGGAGGATAACACGGACACAAAACAGCCTTTTGAGTTAGTTGGGCGTCAAATGGCTGGGCAAGTGCAGCGAAATATTCAAGCTGGTATTAATCCGCCTCTAAACCCTAAGACTATTAAACGTAAGAAATCGTCTAAGCCTTTGCTCGATACAGGACAACTGCTCCAGTCAATAACCTATGAGGTGCGTGAAGATGGATAGCTTTGTTGATGACATCTTCGAAGATGAATTCTTTCGGCAGGAACATGAGTTTACATCGCCAGACGGTAATAGCCGAACACTGGTCTGCATCGTTTTTCCAGCCGGAACGGAAGACTTGCAGATTTTGCCAGAGGGTGATCGCTATAACCCCACCGTCAAGGTATTGACGCAAGAGAAAGTCAGCGTGAAGGATTTATTTTTCTGGAATGGCTATCGCTGGCGAATTATCACTAACGCGCGTTGGAACGACTATGGATACTACGACTCTCTCGCAACTCGATATGAGGGCAGTCAGACAAATGATAGCGACGGTTTTGAAATTACCTGAATCTGTTGTGCTGGATGCTGACGGTGAAACCGATGTGTCTGATATGCAGTCGTTCATCACTGTAAATCGGGTGACCTCGGAAATGATGGGCGAAGAGTATAAATTCGACGCAAGGGAAGAAGTTGAAATTATTACCGTCACTCGTGAAAGCGTTATCTCTGTCAACGCTTTCGGCAAAAACTCATATCTCATTATTGAAAAACTCGCCACTGTTCTCAGAACCAGTTACGCGCAATCTCTGCTCACTCGCATTGGTGCTGGACTGGTCAGGAAATCCCAGATTCGAAACCTGCCTACCGCCATTGCGGGTGGTAAAGAACAGCGGGCGCAAATCGATTTAACTCTCTCCCATATCCACCGGATAGAAACGCCAATGAATCAGGCGAAAACGGTCGATATTACTGTTTATGAGGATTAGTAATGAGCTTATCTATTAAAGAGGTGGTCAATGCTCAGATCATGCCGCAGGCAATGGCTGCAAGACGCCGAGATTTGAGCATGATCGCCATTTTTACGCCAGAGATTGGCAGTGCATTTACGGATGACACAACACGCTATGTCATTGTTTCCAGTGCGCAGGATGTGGCGAACCTGTTTGGCACGAAATCAGAGGCACACAAGGCGGCGCTATCATTGTTCTCTGTGCGACCTACGCCGAAACGTGCCCTGATTAGTCGATGGGCCAAAGCTAAACAGGAAATTCCGGCAACAGCCAACGCATTAAAGGGTTCAACTATCTCCGCAGGCATCAACGCATTCAAGGCCGTCACTGATGGAGCAATGATGCTCAATGTGGGCGGCAAAGATGTTCTGCTCTCTGGTTTAAATTTCAGCACAGCGATTGACTTTTCTGATATCTCGGGTGTTCTGCAAAAGGCCTTACCCGAAAACAGTAATCTGTCTGTTATCTGGGATGCAACAGGACATCGGGCCATCATTCAGGCGCAGTCAGCAGGGGCGTATCCAGCGACAAAACTTGGTTATGTCGCAGATCCGAATACCGGAACCTATGTCGGTAACATGCTGAAACTGCAAGACGGACAGGCATCAATTGTCATTGGCAAGTCTGCGGTGACAGTCGAGCAGGAGCTCCCCTCTGAGGCATTGCATAAACTCCAGAATGTCTATCAGGACTGGTACGGCGTGTATTTCGCTGATGCTATCACCGATGAACAACTGGATGATATGCACACATGGATTGCAGCGGCTGACATGAAAGTCGGCGCATATACAGCATTGCGTGATGAGTTGCTGGACTGGAATAACGACAACATCCTGAAAAAGCAGTGCGACAAAAGCTCCGGTCGCCTGATGGTGGAATACAACAAAACGGGTGATGACCATGCCGCCGTTTCTCTGTTGGGTATCTCACTCTCGACTAACTGGAATGCTCAGAATTCCGCAAAAACCGTCAAATTCAAACAGCAAACTGCTGTCCGTTCTGATGACCGGATAACTTTATCAGATGCTGAAAAATGCCGTCGTCTGGGAGTGAACTTCTATACCGACTATGACGGGGTATCAATGATTGCCGAGGGCGTTATGCTGGGTGGTGTGTTCATTGATGAAACCGTAGGTATTGATGCGTTTTTGGATGCGTGCCAGAAACAGGCATTCACAACATTACAGGCTAACCCAACCAAAATACCACAGACAGATAAAGGGCAGGCCATGCTGATCGGCGCTCTAACCGTCATTGGTAATGAGTTCGTGCGTAATGGATTTCTGGCGGGTGGACTCTGGCGTGGGAATGATATCGGTGAACTGACCTATGGTGACAGGCTGGACGAGGGGTTCTATTTCTATTCTGACAGCTACGACCTGCAATCACTGGCTGACCGCGAATCACGTAAGGCCATGCCGATTATGTGCGCAATCAAATTAGCCGGGGCGATTCACTCCGTTGATCTGCTAATCCAATTTAACCGCTAAGGGGTAAACATGGCTCACTATAACCATTCACAGGCGATTCTGACCATCTCCGGTTATGAGATATCAGGATTTGAAAATGCAGCGGATGCTTTGTCAATAGCACCAGTTGGTGATGATGGTGATATCACATATGGAGTTAATGGTAATGGGGTATTCGTTGCCACGTGTAATCAAGGGATGATTATAACCATTAAGTTACTCCAACACAGTGTAGACAACGAGTACCTAAACAAGCTGCGTAATGTCCAGATTAATACGCCAAAAGCCTTCTCGCCGCTGCATATTTACTACAAAGACACGATGAATGGCGACGAAATACTGCTGAGCAGTTGTTACTTTACCACGCCGCCCACAATCGCACGCGGAACCGCACATAACGGCGTTGCTTGGACACTAAAAGCGACACGCTCAACCATGAACCTCAAGAAAGGACTGTATAACTAATGATCATCGATAACATTACTTACGAACACCGTCAATCTAATTTTGTAGAGGCCAAGAACCACGCATTCAAGCTGGTGAGTCTATTGAAAGGCTGCATCAAAACTGACGGTGATAATGTGGATATTGATATCGGGGCCATTGCCTCCAATATCGGCTCACCTGAAATGCAGGGAGTTGAACAGTTCGTGCTGAAATATGTCACGGTAACGGATGAGTCAGGGGCCGCTATCCTGTTGCAAAAGCCTGATACATTCAATGCTCATTTTAACGCGCACCGCTCGCACTATTTCCAGTTGATTTTTGACGGCGTGAAGTTCCATTTTGCGGATTTTTTGCCCGCTGGGGTCGCGTCTGCGAAAAGTATCAATCTCTCGGCGATCCTCAGCAAATAAGCTCCTCCGATGTGGATTGGCTAAAGATGACGCCAATTCTACACGGCCCCTATACAGGGCATGACCTAAGAACTACAGCAACCCTATCAGATGTGCTTGATTTCCATGAAGCCTATGTCGAGGAGTTGCTGTCTCAAAAGAGGGCAAATGATGCAGATAGAAGAACTGCTCGTTAGTATTGGCGTGGATACTACGCAGGCGGCGAAAATCAAAGATGTCATTATTGCCCTCTCCGCAGCCGCGACACAGGCCGCACAGGAAGCGAACCGGATTAACCAGAATCTGGATGATATCGGCGATAATGCTTCCGATAATCTGGAAGATGCCGGACAGAAGGCGGAGGAAGTCCAAGGTTCGTTGAGTAAACTAAAACTGCTGGCGGTTGGTGTTACTGCTGTTGTTGGTATGGCAACAGCTAAGGTTATGGGGTTCATTAATGAATCACTGGCAGGCGCTAAAGAGTTAGCCGAACAGAAAGGCTTGCTGTACGACATATCAAATCGGGAACTAGCACAGGCTGATGAATATCAGGAGGCCATGCAAAAGACCGGGCTGGCGATTCAGTCTATCAAAACTAAGATAGCACTGAACCTCGTCCCGTCTCTGACCGCCGTTGTGCAGAAATTCAATAGTTGGATAGTTGCTAACAAGGACTTAATTACCCAAGGGTTAACGAAGGTTATTCAGGCTGGCGGCAAAGTTATTCAGGTCATCATGAACTCAGTAAAGGCTGTTGATAAAGTTATTTCCGGCACAATCGGCTGGAAGAATGCCCTGCTGATACTCGCGGGTGTATTGGCAATAGTGAAACGCGGAATGATTATGGCCTTTATTGCTAATCCGGTGACGTGGGTGATTGCCGCTATTGCAGGTCTGCTGCTACTGCTGGATGACCTGATGGTCTATCTGGATGGTGGTGATTCCCTATTCGGTGATTTCTGGGGCGCCTGTATCAAATGGATTAAGGATATTAAAAAGTGGTGGAACTCCCTTTCCGGTGAAATGCAGGGGTCAATCAAACTGATTGGTGGCATGCTGGCAGCAATGTTTGGTACTAATGTATTTATGGCAGTCACGAAAGGTGCAGGCGCATTTGCTAAGGTGCTGTCGTTTCTGTTCTCCCCTCTCACCACGATAGCAAAACTGGCAATGACCGCAGGAAAAGCCTTTCTCTGGCTCGGTCGGGCATTCCTGATGAACCCTATCGGATTGGTGATTGCGTTGATTGCTGGCCTTATCTACGTCCTGTACGACCTGTATCAATGGATCACCACAGGTGAATCGGCGTTTGGCGGTTTCTGGCGGATGGTTGCAGACATATGGAAGAAAATTAAGACGGTGTTCCGGGATGGTTTTAAGTATATCCTGAAACAGTTCGGCATGAGTGAACAGGACGCTGACCGATTTGTCGATAAGCTGGGGGATATATTCAGTTTTATTTGGTACTGGATTACCTATCCCTTTCGGGCTGGACTAAAATTAGCCAAAGGGCTTTATGACATATTCTCCGATGACTCGACAACATGGACAGAAAAACTTGGCAAGGTGTTTGACCTGCTTCTCGACTTAATAACAGCGCCCTTTAAGGCGGCGTTCAAATTTGTTCTGGGATTATTCGGACTGAACGAGCAAGATGTTAGTAAGTTTGTTGATGATATCGGTAAGCGGTTCACTGAGGTCAAGGAACTGATTAAAAAGCCGTTCAAAGAGGCTTTTGATTGGATTGAAAAGAAGTATCCAGCATTAAAAAATTTCTTTTCAGGTGACCAAGCGGCAGAGGAAGTGGCGGTTAATTTAGGTCAAGTTGCAGCAACCGTTAACGCCGGAGATGGCTCTAATATTGGGCAAGCCATTTCAGCTTCTACTACGAATAACAGTAGCCAAACAACAATTAAGCAAGGTGATGTGACGGTGCATCAAAGCATAACAACATCCGATCCTGTAAGGGCAGCTCAAATATCTACTGATGGATTTAGTAGAGAGCTGAAAAGAGCTTATTCAAGTACGGGTAATGTTCTAGCAAGGGATTAAATTAATTTTTATTCCGTTATACTGTTATGAAATAGTGTGATTTTATATAAACAGGGTGATTGCATGAAAAAGATTCTTGCTGTATTGGCTTTCTCTTTATTTTTGATTGGATGTGGTGAGCCAAAATTAGATGCTTCTAATGATGTGACAATGAAAGAATCTATTCAAAAAATGAACGATGATTTATCACCAGAAGATCAGGTGAAGTTCAAAAAAGCAATAGCGAAGGCCATATTCAAATCGGGCTTCTCTGGTGGCGATGAGGCTCAAAAGAACCAAGCGCTCAAAGAAGTGCTGCATGGCAAAACCGCCACCGAAATCATCGCAATGGATCAGAAGATAAGCGAGAAGAAGTAAATTAGCCCCGGGAGGGGCTTTTTTATTGGAACCCACGAAAGGCAGTAGATCAAATACTGATCTTTTCAACAGGATTAACCAATTTAACAGTGATTGCTAGGGTTAACAATACAAATTTACACGTATTTCGTGTGTAAATGGTTGAAAATACGAGGCGTCTCGCAATTCGAAATATATCACCTTTACAAAAAGTTACAATTACGTAATAAATAGTACCGCTCTGAAACGGCGAAGCCCCCGACTACTGGTAATAGTCAGAGGGCTTCTAAATCGTCTAATACCATCTCAAGGAAAATAGACATGTCTATTATAGCAACTAAAAGCGTTAGTAAAACTATTAACGTTCCATTTTATGGCTCAGATCTCTATGTTGTTAATTATAATGGTGAGCCGTATGTACCGATGAAGCCGATTGTTGATGGCATGGGGTTAGCGTGGCAATCACAGTTAGAGAAGCTGAAACAAAGATTTAAATCAACTGTAACGGAAATCGTTATAGTTGCAGCGGACGGTAAAAATAGGGATATGTCTTGCCTTGCTCTCCGTAAATTAGCTGGTTGGTTAGCTACTATCAGCCCGAATAAAGTTAAAGCATCGATCAGGGATAAAGTTATCCGGTATCAGGAAGAGTGCGATGACGTTCTCTATGAGTACTGGACTACTGGTGAGGTGAAAAAGAAAGAGTCAAAACAGCCACCTAATTTCAGATACATCATTAAGATGGAGGTTTACGATAACCATCTCAACAAAACTGAAACTTTTACAGGTGGAACTGAGACGCCGCAGGGCATCATTGACGGAGTAGCAAGACGATACGGATTTTACATTGAAAACCTGCTCTCCCTGCCGATGAATATATTCTAGTCCAAAGCCACGGACGGCTAAAATTTAAAAAAAAACTGATTGCATCATAGATTAAATAACATACAATGTAATACAAACGTAATTACATATGGAGATACTATGAGCACAATTCAGATTAGAGTGGACGAAGAACTTAAAAGAAGTGCTTATCAGGCACTTGAAAAAATGAATCTTTCTCCTTCCGATGCAATGCGGCTCTTTCTGCGCTATGTGGCAGAAAATGAAAAACTGCCGTTTACAGAAGTATCCGTAATGGTCTCAGAACGCGACGAAGACGAAGATATTTTGGAAGTAGTTCGTGAGCGACTCAAGAATCCTGCTAAACGAATTCGGGTAAATCTCGATGAGATTTAATATCGAGTTTGACGAGCGAGCTTTAAAGGAATGGCGCAAGCTGGATAACAACATCCGTGAGCAGTTTAAAAAGAAGTTGCGAAAGTTACAGGAAAATCCTTATATCGAATCAGGTAAACTACACGGTGATTTAGCTGGCTGCTTCAAAATAAAACTTCGCTCTTCGGGATTTCGTCTTGTTTACCAAGTGATAAATGAAGAGATTGTGATATGGGTGATTGCTGTAGGCAAAAGAGAAGGCTCAAAAGCTTACAAAATAGCCAGCGAGCGGATTGTGCGCTAACAGTAATAATCTAAAACAAATAGGTCGCAAACGCGGCCTTTTTTATTGGGGCGACTATGGACTTACTCAGCGGTTTTAACACCACAACGGCTTCAGTGATAACGCGCTCCATTGGTGAGTTTCAGTTTGACTGCGTGGTCATTGAAAATCACAGCTCAAATTTGCGTATCACTGAGAACCCTATTGAGTCAGGGGCGGCGATTGCTGATCACGCCGTTCTGGAACCTAAAGAAATCACATTAGTGGGGTTAATGGTTGGTTACCAGCCCCCACGGCATTTCAATAAGTTGATTGGCGGTAATCTTTCTGCCGCGATGGATAAATACCCGCTTCCTATCGAAATCAGAGCCATGACACAGCAAGCCGAGTCGATGGTGAATCGCTATATTTCATTGGGCGAATCCATGTTAGAACAGGTGGGATATAACCGCCCTGTAGCACCGTGGTTGCCTAAATATCAGGGGCGAGCCAATGACAGCTCGTACACGTTGGACAGAGTTGGAAAAGCGTATGACGACTTATTGAACCTTCAAAAGGCTGGCGAAACTATCACGGTTCAAACTGGGCTAAAACAGTACCAAAACATGATGATTGTCAGCATTAGCATCACCCAGATGAATGACGGATCGGCAGAATTCAGTCTGACACTGCGTGAAATTTTCATTGTTGAAACGCAGACGGCTCAAGGGCTGCATCCCAATCTGAAAAAATCAGCGCCGAAAAAAAAGAATATGGGTAAGACACAACCAAAGAAGGTGGATGGAAAAAAATCAATGCTTGAGTGGCTATTCGGAGATGACTGATGATATACGAAATACCCGTTTCAACCGAAGAAATCCAAGAGCAGTCATTTACCCTGTTTGATATGAACCTGCGATTCACCCTGTATTTCAATCCCATTTCTAACGGCTGGCAGTTTGATTTACTGGATACCAACACAGATCAATACATCGCCCAGCGATACGGCATCACGGTAAATAGCCCTGCATTATTCACTAAAAATCTCCCGTTCATCATATTAATGCATGATGGCTCTGGGCTGGGGATTAATTCAGTCCAGCGTAGTGAGCTGGGGAACCGGCTTAAGATATATTTTGTCGATAAGGATACGTGGAATGAGGCAGTTCGGGCGACAACTTAAACTGAATATTGGCAACACCAAAGAATCTATTGAAATCACTAACCTCAGAGTCGCATTCGAGATATCTAAAACCATTGGCAGCGAGCCTAACCCCGCAACAATTCAAGTGTGGAACCTTAATCCATCGCACCGAAATTTAATTACCAGCAAAACTTATAACCGCGTCAGTCTGGCAGTCGGTTATGAGGAAATGCGCGTGATTTACATGGGTGACATTATTGAGGCGATAACTCTACGGGACGGGTTAGATTTTGTCATCCAATTAACTTGCGGTGATGGCTACGAGGCGTACACGGGCGCATTGGTCAATAAGACACTGGCAGCAGGCGCTACCGATGCCAGTATTTTAGCTGAGACCACTAAATCAATGCGGGTTGGTAATGGCGTGATTGATTTACCCAAAGACAGAGCATTGCCGCGTGGGAAAGTTCTGGCAGGCAATGCCCGCGACATCATGCACAAAATCGCCCGTAACAATGGCGCTGACTGGTCAGTACAGGATGGAAATATGACTGTGTTACCCAAAAGCAAAATCTTAGCCGATAACGAGGGATTTGTGCTGTCTCAGGAAACTGGAATGATTGACGGGCCAGAAAAAACCGATGACGGTCTGTCGGTGAGCTGTCTGTTAAATCCTGTTATGCGGATTGGTGGACTGGTTCGGGTTCAGTCAATTATTCCTGAATATAACGGTGATTACAAAATCACTGCACTGGAACACTCCGGCGATTTCATGAGTGACGGCTGGACAACCAAAATCACCTGTATCGGCGGGAAATTTCAGAAGGTGGAGAAGACGAGTGAAAAACCCAACACTGCTTGATGTTATGGATAGAAAAGCTGAGAACGAGCGCCTTGATATTCACACTGCCTTGCCTGCCAGAGTTATCTCATTTAACGGCCACACTGCCACAATAGAACTGATGATTAACCAAATACTGCGTAATGGCGAGATATTGGAATTG
The DNA here is from genome assembly GCF_001028135.1 of Xenorhabdus griffiniae. Lineage (GTDB taxonomy): Bacteria > Pseudomonadota > Gammaproteobacteria > Enterobacterales > Enterobacteriaceae > Xenorhabdus > Xenorhabdus bakwenae. The sequence goes on along the minus strand of NZ_LDNM01000056.1, from coordinate 3,109 downwards.
CCACCATTAGTGGATGTTGTCGTCCAGTTCCCGCGGGCGGGTGGATTTTGTTTCACTGTGCCGGTGACATCCGGTGATGAGGGGTTGGCTATATTCTCAGAGCGCTGCATTGATGGTTGGTATGCGACGGGTAACAAATCCGTACCACTGGATGCGCGATTGCATGATTATTCCGATGCGTCATTTATCCCTGGCGTGTGCAGTCAGCCCAAAAAAATTCCTGCGTATTTCAGTGGTGGTGCCTCTATGCAAACCGATGACGGATCAACGTTCATCCGTATGATGCGGGGGAAAATTACCATTATGGGTGATATTGAACATCTCGGTAATAGCAAACAAACAGGAAATCATCAACAGGCGGGCAATTGGAATCAGACCAGCGGTAACAGCGAATCCAGCGGTACAATCAGGGCAGCGCGTGTAATTGGTGGCGGCGTGGACATTGAAAACCATACTCACCCAGACTCACACGGCGGTAATACAGGGAGACCCAACAAATGAGAGTGAGGCGATTAGATGATAATCACGATTGGACATTTGGTAACAATCGCAGTGATTACGCCACAAAATCAGAGGCAATAGCGCAGTCAGTGAAAACTCGGCTGTTATCTCTGTGTAATGACTGGTTTCTCGATCCCGATCATGGCGTGAAATGGTTCGATTATCTGCGCAAAAATCCTAACCTGATGGCGATGGAATCAGAATTAAAAATGACTGTCCTGAATACTGAGGGGGTAACGGAAATTACGTATTTTGATATCAAAATCGATTCGGATAGTCGTAAATCATTGGTAGAGATTTCCTATATAGATATATACGGAAATAAAAACGAGGTCAGTACTCATGCTCCAGATTACTGAAACAGGAATTGTCATTGACCAACTGTCTGACATTCACCAGCGGTTAGAGGACGGCTTTAAGCGTATATATGGTGAGGATATCAGTCTGGATGCTGATTCGCCTGATGGTCAAATGGTCGGGTTATTCTCTCAGGAATTAGCCAACATCAATCAGGTCATTGCATTTATTGCACAAATGTTAGAACCCTACAATGCAACGGGAGCATGGCTGGAACAGCGGGCTATGTATGCTGGACTGGTTCGTCGTGGTGCTGAGTTCAGCTATCTGGATGATGTAGTGATGACGGGGACTACTGGCGTTATTGTTCCTAAAGACACTGTGCTCACAGATAATAACCGCGTCAAATGGATAGCGCTCAATGAGGTGACGCTAGATGCCAACGGATCAGCCCGCGCGATGTTGCGCAGTCAAGAACTAGGCGCTTTCAGTTTGCAACCCCAATCAGAGCTGCAATTGGATACGGTGATTGTGGGCGTAGAGAAGGTCATCACGACAAAAGAGGCTAAATCTGGCAGTGAAGAGGAAACAGATGGCAACTTCTTGAAACGGTTTATGCGTTCACATTCCATCAACAATCATGACGACAAACAGGGAATAGAGGCGGCACTGCTTGACCTGCCAGATGTAAAACAGGCGCGAGTTTATGAGAATTACACTAACCAGACAGACAAACAGGGCGTTCCTCCTCACTCTATGAATGCGGTCGTGATTGGAGGACGTGACGAAGATATCGCGCTCACCATCCTGAAAAAGAAAGTGGGTGGATGTGGCCTAATGGGAGCTATCTCATATTCATGTGATTACTCAGGTACGGCGAGAACGGTAAAATTCGACCGCGCTGAGATGGTTGATATCAAGGTGAGAGTTATCATTGACCGTATAAACGGATTTCAGGATATCGACACTGACGGAATTAAAAAATCACTGGCTGCGACTGAATTTGAAATTGGTCACCCTGTTTACGCCATGAGATTAACGTGTCAGGTTAATTCCATTTCCGGTTTTTACATCAAATCAATCACAGTTAATAGCTCCGATACCGCTGCCATAGGCGTTAGACAATGCGCCCGCATTAGACCTGAAAATGTGGAGGTGTTGATTGAATAAAAAGCCAGCCGATTTCCTGATATGGCAATACAGAGGAAAACCCAAGGCCCGGCAAACTGTCGGGCTTTTGCTTTCTGAGGGTAAAAGAGTTTTCCAGTCAGCCGTGAAACTCGCTGAAATATTGGACATAGACAAATCGGAGGGGTACGGACTGGATCTCATTGGACGCCATGTAGGAATTGGCAGAGCAATGAAGTCATTTGTACCAAAAGACTATTTCGGCTGGCTGGGTATTGACGGGGCGTTAGGGTTTAATAGCGGGCTATTTTATCGCTATGGAGACTCGTTACATAAATCCGTTAGGCTGGACGACTCGGATTATCGTTTTTTTATCCGAGCGAAAATTATCAAAAATTTTCAGCGCCCAACCATTGAGGGAATTACTCACTCATTGCAACATCTATTAGGGGGTCAGTCATTTATCATTGATAACTATGACATGACGATGAATGTCGTTGTCCCTGCTGATTATCTCACCCCATTTCGATTACACGCCATCCTGAAACTCGACATATTGAGCCGACCGATAGGCGTTCAATACAAATTCGTTGTTGTTAGCAATAGTCGTCCGTTTGGTTGGGCACATGACTCCCGCGCCTTTGGATTTGGTGACGGAAAATTTACGAGGATTATCAATGTCAATCATCAATAAACCTGATTACAAAATATTTGCCAATGATGCAAAAACAGGGGAAATAGAGACGTTTCCCGATATATTACGTGGATGGGGAGTTACTACTGATCGCACGGCAGGTAAGCCGCCTATGGAATGGTTTAATGCCATCGGGAAACGCTCAGATGAGTGGATGATGTATCTATCTCAGCGTGGTATTTCTGAGTGGGATGTATCTGTAGATTATCCGCAATATGCTGTAGTGCAACATGCAGGTAAATTCTACACAGCTAAACGGCAAACCAGAGGGCAGCAACCGGATAAATCACAAAATGAGTGGATATTATTTGTTGATGCTATCGGTATTGCTAAATCTGTCACCGACTCTCTAAATGAAATCAACATCAACGCCAACAGCCGCCTCGAAAAATCCAAGAACGGCGCGGACATTATTGATAAACAGGCGTTTGTGAAAAACCTCGGTTTGGCGGAAACAGTGGAGCTGGCGAAAAATGCCCTGTCCAAATC
>NZ_LDNM01000055.1 GCF_001028135.1 Xenorhabdus griffiniae | reverse complement strand
CCCCATTCTGAGATTTGGACAGGGCATTTTTCGCCAGCTCCACTGTTTCCGCCAAACCGAGGTATTAAGGATAAGAAGCTAATCTATTGCGAAAAATAGCCGATAAAATAAGTAAGCAAGGATGAATAAGGAGTGAGTTATGGCGAAAATCGGTTATATCAGAGTATCAACGACTGACCAGCACAGCGACTTACAACGTAACGCCTTAATCGCAGCCAACTGTGATCACATCTTTGAAGATAAAATTAGCGGTAAAACGGCCAACCGCCCGGGACTCAAACAAGCCTTAGAACACCTGAAAACAGGTGATACTTTGGTTGTCTGGAAGCTGGATAGACTGGGACGCAGTGTAAAAAACCTCATTAACCTGAATGAAAAACTGAGCAATGACGGCATTCACTTTCAGAGCCTGACTGACAGCATTGATACCAGTACGCCAATGGGACGATTTTTCTTCTATGTGATAAGTGCATTGGCTGAAATGGAACGGGAACTGATTATTGAACGTACTAATGCTGGGCTAGCCGCAGCGAGAGCACAAGGGCGTATTGGTGGCCGCCCGATAGCTTTACCAACTGAAAAATATCAATACGCTATTAAATTACTGGCAGAAGGAAAATCACGCACGGAAATTGCTGTAATTCTCAATATATCTCATTCAACAGTCTACAAATATTTACCTGTCGGTCGTGCTGCAAATGATGATGAATTTTAATTAGGCATTTCATTTTGCACTGTGCATTATAAGGCGGTAATTTCCACTCGAAACAGTGCGAAATATACCGCCAAATAGTGCGAAATTGGTCGCCGCGCTACATTCCGCACAAATTATAAACAGAATTAATAAAACAAATGTGATTTTTGAACGGAAATAAAAAGAAAAACCCCCGCCTTATCAAGGCAGGGGTTTTAAAATGGTGCATCCAGGAGGATTCGAACCTCCGACCGCTCGGTTCGTAGCCGAGTACTCTATCCAGCTGAGCTATGGATGCATTGTCAGTTTTCTATTTCTGCTCAGGCGCTATTAACTGCCTGACTTGGTAGAATTAGGTCATCCCAAAAATCAGGATGTTTAAAATGGTGCACCCAGGAGGATTCGAACCTCCGACCGCTCGGTTCGTAGCCGAGTACTCTATCCAGCTGAGCTATGGATGCGTTGTCGGTTTTCTATTTCTGTTCAGGCACTAATGATTGCCTGACTAGAATTGAGATACCTAAAAAATCGCGGTGTTTAAATGGTGCATCCAGGAGGATTCGAACCTCCGACCGCTCGGTTCGTAGCCGAGTACTCTATCCAGCTGAGCTATGGATGCATATTAATGGCGGTGAGGGAGGGATTCGAACCCTCGATGCAGCTCTTAACCACATACTCCCTTAGCAGGGGAGCGCCTTCAGCCTCTCGGCCACCTCACCATTTTTAAAACCTGCAACTTAGAAGTTTCCACTTCGTAGCTCTTCGAATCTTTTCTTCAAGCTCTTCGTCGCTGCGATGGCGCACATATTACTTTTCCTGCCTGATAAGTCAAACAATTTTTCGAAACTTTTTTCCAACTGAACGCTTAGCGCGCAAAATGCTTGATCTGTCATCTAAGAGACTCTTTTATCAACAATGAAATTGTCTAAGAACCGTTAAAATTTATGAAAATAATTATTCATCTCTATAGCCTCATGAACGATGCTTTTTCAACAGATAGAAAATAAAAAGACATGAGAGAATAGAATCAAGGTGTAGAAAAGAGATAAACATAAAAAGAGAAGTAGAAAGAAGCAGAAAAAAGAAAATAAAAGGGAGTAGAGTAGCGCCCAAGTCTTAAAAAAGCGTGGACGCCATTCTTGAATTAAAAAGTTGTAGGCTGAGATTTCTCCGCCTGAATCCGTTGATAAATTTCTTCACGGTGAACAGAAACTTCCTTGGGCGCATTTACACCAATGCGAACTTGGTTGCCTTTAACTCCCAGTACTGTGACTGTTACCTCATCGCCTATCATGAGCGTTTCACCAACTCGACGAGTCAGAATAAGCATTCTTTGCTCCTTGAAAATTTAAAAGAGTCGGGTCTCTAGGTTTCCCCGCTATTATCCATCAAACACCGTGAAAACGTAAAGCAATGATATCTACTTAAAGTATAAGCAGTTTTGAACACATTTCCTATATCTATAGGATAGCTAAAATATAAGTATGTGCCCAACATTTCAACAATTTCACAACAAAAAACATTTGGCACCATAAAAAAATGCTTTCATGGTGCCACTGCTGTCACGGCAATACCAACTATAACCGCAATGTTACCCACTCTTCTACACTAGCTAATGCGGAAGGAAGAGCTGTTATATCACTCCCACCAGCCTGAGCCAGATCAGGGCGTCCCCCTCCTTTACCGCCAACCTGTTGGGCAACAAAAGAGATTAAATCGCCTGCTTTTATTCTAGCAGTCAAATCCTTCGTTATACCAACAATTAGACTGACTTTATCACCAGTCACTGTAGAAAGCACAATAATTGCTGATTCTAACTGATTTTTTAGATCATCAACCATCGTCCTAAGCATTTTCGGTTCTATATCACCTAATTGTGTCACCAGTAGACGAACACCTTGGATTTCCTTGGCTTGGTTTGCCAAGGAAGAACTTTCCTGGACTGCTTGCTGAGATTTCAACAGTTGCAGCTCTTTCTCCAACTGTTTCGTTCTGTCCAGTGTCGTTCTCACTTTCTCATTCAGACTACTGATATCACTTTTCACCAGATGAGCGATGTCTTGCAGTAAATCAGCCTGCTGATAGATAGAGTTTAATGCAGCTTGCCCTGTAATAGCTTCAATACGGCGAATTCCTGCGGCTGTACCTGATTCACCGGCTATACGGAACAAACCTATATCACCTGTGCGACTCGCATGAGTACCACCGCATAGTTCGGTAGAAAAGCCTCCCATGCTAAGTACACGCACTTTTTCGTCATACTTCTCGCCAAACAGCGCCATAGCACCTTTGGTTTTTGCTTCTTCCAGCTCCATTAATTCTGTAACAATAGGTGAATTTTTGCGAATCTCTTCATTCACCAAGTTTTCGACTTGACGGATCTGTTCTGGCTTCATCGCCTCAAAGTGAGAGAAGTCAAAGCGCAGATACTTATCATTTACCAAAGAACCTTTCTGGGCAACGTGTTCTCCCAAAATTTGACGTAATGCCGCATGCAATAAATGGGTCGCTGAGTGATTCAAACGAATCGCACCTCTGCGTACCCCATCAATTTCAGCATTAACTGTATAATTAACGCTCAAACTACCACTAATCAATTTACCAATGTGACCTATTGCCTGAGCATATTTTTGCGTATCGACAACGTCGAATATCCCATTGTCGTTCGACAATTTACCCGTATCACCAACCTGTCCACCAGATTCAGCGTAGAATGCCGTTTTATCAAGTATAATAATTGCTTCTTCACCAGCGTGAATTTGCTCAACGGCTTGGCCATTGCGGAAGAGAGCAATAACAGTAGCTTGCTGTGAATTATGCTCATAACCACAAAAATCACTGCGTCCATCAACTTTGATCAGTTCATTGTAATCAGTACCAAAGCCACTGGATTCACGAGCACGACGACGCTGGTTTTCCATCGCCGCATCAAAACCCGCTTCATCTACTTTGATATTACGTTCGCGGCAAACATCCGCAGTCAGATCAACAGGGAAACCATAGGTATCATACAAGCGGAAAGCGGTTTCACCATCGAGCGTATCATCAGATAATTTAGCCAGCTCTTCATCCAGCAACTGCAAACCACGTTCCAAAGTACGAGCAAACTGTTCTTCTTCGGTTTTTAATATCTGCTCAACCAAAGTCTGCTGCTGTTTCAGCGCTTCACCCGCCGCACCCATGAATTTAATCAATGGTGCAACGAGCTTGTAAAAGAAGGCCTCTTTTGCCCCCAACATATTGCCATGACGAACAGCACGGCGAATGATACGGCGAAGTACATAGCCACGGTTTTCGTTGGATGGAATAACCCCATCGCAAATCAGGAACGCACATGCACGGATATGGTCTGCAACAACACGCAAAGATTTATTGGTAAGATCTGTCGCTCCTGTCACTTCTGCAACCGAAGCAATTAAGCTTTGGAATAGGTCAATCTCGTAGTTAGAGTTAACGTGTTGCAAGACGGCTGTGATACGCTCCAGTCCCATGCCGGTATCAACGGAAGGTTTTGGCAACGGCTCCATAGTGCCATCGGCATGACGGTTGAATTGCATGAAAACGATGTTCCAAATTTCAATATATCTGTCACCGTCTTCTTCTGGGCTGCCTGGAGGCCCCCCCCAAATATGTTCACCGTGGTCGTAGAAAATTTCCGTACAAGGGCCACACGGGCCAGTATCCCCCATTTGCCAGAAATTATCTGACGCATATGGTGCACCTTTATTATCGCCTATACGGATGATTCTTTCTGCTGGAACCCCGACTTCTTTATGCCAAATGTCATACGCTTCATCGTCTGTCTCATAGACAGTAACCCACAGTTTTTCTTTTGGCAGGTTAAACCATGCTTCGCTGGTCAGTAACTCCCATGCGTATTTAATTGCATCTTGCTTAAAATAATCGCCGAAACTGAAGTTACCCAACATTTCGAAAAAAGTGTGGTGGCGGGCTGTATAACCCACATTTTCTAAATCGTTATGCTTACCGCCCGCACGAACACAGCGCTGAGCCGTTGTTGCTCTAGAATAAGGCCTATTATCCAATCCTAAAAAGACATCTTTGAACTGGTTCATCCCTGCGTTGGTGAACAACAATGTTGGATCATTGGTTGGCACCAACGAGCTGCTTGGCACTATCTGGTGCCCTTTAGTATGAAAAAAGTCAAGAAACGCCTGACGGATCTCAGCGGTGCTTTTGCTCATAATTGTCCCGAAATCAAGCTGAAAAAACAGATTTATGAATGGTTGAGATGGTATATCGCATCACCATTTCAACTCACGAATAAATTAAAGTAGGGTTAAGATAGAGTGTCTTCCATAAGAAGTAAAATCCCATATAAATCCATTCGCTTTCCCGCATTGTAATTCGTCTGGGAATTTTCTGAAAGTCTGTTCGTTATACCTGTTTCAATACGCCTATTTCAAGGATGTTTATTTCCTCTATAAAAACAGACATAACAGACATAAAAGCAAAAACCACACCCGATATGGATGTGGTTTTTAAAAGCTAAGTCAGTTCTATATTATGACCAAAATAAGGAAGTTAAATTAATAACGAAAAGTCATTAAAACTCTTCGGGATTCACTTCTTCACCATTTTCTTCAGAATCTGTCACATAATCCGTGGCAGCACTACTGAACCCGCCTGTATTATTCAACAGTAAATCACGCAGTTTCTTATCTAACTCGGATGCAATTTCTAGATGTTCTTTCAAATAGATGGTGGCATTAGCTTTACCTTGTCCAATTTTATCGCCATTGTAGCTATACCATGCACCTGCTTTTTCCACCATTTTGTGTTTAACACCCAGGTCGATTAATTCACCAAAAGTATTAATACCTTCACCATAGAGAATTTGGAATTCGGCTTGTTTAAATGGTGCAGCAACTTTGTTCTTGACCACTTTCACACGCGTTTCGCTACCCACCACTTCGTCGCCATTTTTCACTGAACCAGTACGGCGGATATCCAAACGGACAGATGCATAGAATTTCAATGCATTACCACCAGTAGTCGTTTCAGGGTTGCCAAACATGACGCCAATTTTCATGCGGATCTGGTTGATAAAGATCAACAGGGTATTTGAATTTTTCAAATTCCCCGCCAATTTACGCATAGCCTGGCTCATCATACGTGCCGCCAGGCCCATATGAGAATCGCCAATTTCACCTTCAATTTCTGCTTTCGGTGTTAATGCGGCAACAGAGTCAACAATAATCACATCAACAGCACCAGAACGTGATAAGGCATCACAGATTTCCAATGCCTGTTCACCCGTATCAGGCTGAGAACACAACAGATTATCAATATCTACGCCCAGCTTTTTCGCATAAACTGGATCAAGAGCATGTTCGGCATCAATAAAAGCACAAGTTCTGCCTTCACGCTGGGCAGCGGCAATAACTTGCAGTGTCAGCGTTGTTTTACCGGAAGATTCTGGCCCGTATATTTCAACAATACGTCCCATTGGCAAACCACCTGCACCCAATGCAATATCCAGTGACAGGGAACCGGTAGAGATGGTTTCAACATCCATTGAGCGATTTTCACCCAAACGCATGATGGAACCTTTACCAAATTGTTTCTCAATTTGGCCCAGCGCTGCTGCTAGTGCTTTTTGTTTGTTTTCATCGTTAGCCATATTTACTCCTTCGCAAGCAATGAAGGGGCTGCCTCACTGCTGATAAACTGTTTTTGATACCAAAGTGCCGCATGATTATACTGTATAATCATACAGTATCAAGCTAATTTTTTACGATTTCTTCCAATAAGGTTTTTAAAGAAAAAATGACGGCCTGTAGACGCACGGCATTACGATCACCTGAAAAATGCTGGCGATAAGTTACAGTCTGGATGTTTTCATCAACATAAAAGGCAAATCCAAACCAAACTGTACCGGTTGGTTTTTCTTCACTCCCTCCCGCAGGACCAGCAATACCACTGACAGCAACAGAAATATCGGCCTTAGCGACAGTTAATGCTCCTGCTGCCATCTCTTTTACAACCTGCTCACTTACTGCACCAAATTGCGCTAATGACTCTGGTAAAACCCCCAGCATTTCATGTTTAGCGTCATTACTGTAAGTCACAAAACCACGATTAAAATAGGCCGAACTTCCCGTAATATCTGTGATCACTTTAGCTATCCAGCCTCCTGTGCAAGATTCTGCACAGGTCACGGATAATTTTCTCTGTTTTAATCTCTTTCCGAGTTCAATACTAAGCTGGTTGAGAATTTTTTCATCCATAACAGGCCTTCAACTCTATAAGAAATTAATTTTTCCGAAGCAGATCCCAAATCCATAGCCCCCCAATTGCCAAAGAAAGCAAAATACCAAAGCCAATGCCAACCGCAACGACCGAAGCTCCCAACATGATGGAAACCGAATAAAGCCCCAGCATTACCAGCATAGCACTATTTTCGCCCAGATTTTGCACAGCAACAGCTTTACCTGCTCCCATTGAATGCTTTCCATGTTCTTGCAATAGCGCATTTAATGGAACGATAAAAAGCCCACCAAATACCCCAAGGACGATCAAAATTAAGTAGGAAAATACTATTGATTGCTGAGTAGCAAAAAGAATGACCATGAACCCGATTAAGATCCCCGCAGGCATACAGCGACGCACAGTTTTCAATGTAATAAACCGCGCAGCCAAACCTGCTCCAACAATGATACCAATCGCAACTACTGCATTCATCAATGTCGGAGTCGTATTGCCATCAATCCCCAGTACCACAGGAACCCATGCCACCAACAGGAAGCGCAATGTGATACCCGCCCCCCAAAACAGGCTCGTGCCTACCAGCGAAAAACGTGTTTCCTGATTACGCCAAAGTGAAGTACAAACCGCGATGAAATCCACCAACATTTTTTTAGGATTCCACCCCTTGCCTTCACGAGCCGCCGCCAGACGAGGTATATAGAAATTAGATACGACCGCCGCACCATACAATAAGGCACAAAGCCCTAGTGCCAATATCAGACTGATATCAGAAAGGAAACCGCCAGCAACTGAACCAATCAAAATAGCTGCGATGGTAGAAGCTTCCATCATGCCATTGGCTTTTACCAAACGCCCACCATCAGTCAACTCCCCCAAGATCCCATATTTAGCAGGGGAATAAGCCGCAGCCCCAATTCCTACTAAGGTATATCCCAGAAAAGGATTCATATCGATACAGATGCTGATGGCTCCAAGCAATTTGACGCCATTAGAGAAGAGCATGACACGCCCTTTTGAAAACCGATCAGCAATTTGCCCCACAAAAGGGGCAAGTATGATATAAGTCAGGACAAAAACAATTTGCAGTACTGGCCAACTCCATTCGGGATAAAATTCCGCCTTTAATTGAGCCAGAATGGCAAAGAACAGTGCATTATCAGCAAAAGCAGAGAGAAATTGTGACAGCAATACCGCTTTCATTCCGCGAGTTAACAGCGGTTGAGTTTCCACAGTAACATCCATTTCTTTACCCCTGTTCAGCCATTTCTCTTAGTGTGACAAAATCCGGTTTGCCACTGCCAAGCAAAGGAAGCTGCTTCATATAACGAATATCTCGTGGAACCGACAACTCCGGCATTCCGATTTCACGTGCCACTCCCAGCATTCTGTTTCTATTTAGATTCACATCTGTTGTGAACAATACTAGTGCTTCGCCTTTGCTTCGATCACTTCTGGTTGTAGCCGCATGTAACGCATCCGTAGATACGTGAAAAGCTATTAGTTCTACCGCTTCGAGAGAAACCATTTCCCCTGCAAGCTTGGCAAATCGTTTCACACGTCCTTTGATCGTACAGAAACCCTCTTTGTCAATCGAAATGATATCGCCGGTATCATACCAGCCGACTTGATTGTTCCCTTCTCCGTCTTCAGCAGACGGTTGCTCCAAACGATCAGGCGCTTCAACCCGCAGATATCCTTTCATGACATTTGGCCCACGTAGCTGTAAGCGCCCCCCTTCTTCAATGCCCTGTACCGGCAACAAACGCGCTTCCATGCCAGGCAAGATCCGCCCGACAGTTCCTGGTTTTGCTGCCATCGGTACATTGATTGCCACTACCGGTGCACATTCTGTCACGCCATAACCTTCCAGAATACGGATACCAAATTTATCCTGCCAAACGCGTTTGGTGTTTTCTGATAGTTTTTCTGCGCCAGCCACCACATAGCGCAGACGGGCAAAATCATAAGGATGGGCAAAACGAGCATAATTGCCTAAAAAAGTCGATGTTCCGAACAAAACGGTACAATTACAGTCATAAACCAGCTCAGGCACAACACGATAATGTAGCGGACTAGGGTAAAGGAATACGCGACTGCCTGTCATTAATGGAGTAAATAGGCCAACTGTCAGCCCAAAAGCATGAAACAGTGGCAAAGAGGACATAAAGCGATCTCGTGGAGTAAAATCAGCAATTGTTTTTATCTGCTCAACATTCGCCAATAGGCTGGTATGGCTGTGGACAACACCTTTTGGGGCACCTTCTGAGCCTGACGTAAACAGGATCAATGCATCATCCTCCGGCTTTTGCGCAACCAAAATGGCTTTGGAAGGGAAAATTAAATGCCACAATATCCACAACTTATCTTCTCGCGTGATTGTCTCTTTCAAATCTTCGAGATATACCCAATTGGCTTCAGTCACCTGTTCTGACAGATGAGTCAATTGTCCTTTTTCCAGAAATTGGCGGGATGTTACGATGGTTTTGATAGTTGCAGCCTGCATAGCATTCTTAATGCCGCTGCTTCCTGCCGTATAGTTTAAAAGCGCCGGCACTCGTCCCTTTAACGAAGCGCCATATAGGGTAGCCGCCATTGCGGTCGCATTTGGCAACAGCAGGCCAATTCGTTCACCTTCTTGTGTAAAACGTTCTAAGATTCGGCTGATAGCCAATATTTTTTTCAGCAATGAGTGATAGCTATCTTCTTTAAAATTCACATCTTCAATGCAGGGCTTAAAGCGGCCAAAGCGTTTTTGCGCAGTAAGATAAGCGCTGAACAACGTCTCCTTTGGGCGTGTCTGCATTCTTACTTCCATCATAATGGCATGGAGATGTTCTCCTGCTAAACGACGACGTGTTGTTGAATCAGGTGCATCTGGCATGGGCAGATCGACGGCCGGTAAAATCTTGAGGGTGATTTTCGGGAACCAGTGCAATTTCATAATTCCTTTTAACCGAGCAAAAATCGTTTGTTCTGCACCATCAATTCGGATTGCTACTACTTTTGCGCCTGATTTCGCGGCAATAAAAGCGGCGCCATCATAAATTTTCATAAGGGAGCCGGTTATGGTGATCCTCCCTTCGGGGAAAATCACAAGCGGGCGCCCTTTATCCACTTCTTTGACCAATGTCCTGACTGCCATTGGATTGGTAGGATCCAGAGGCACAACATCAGCATAAGGTTTGATAAATTTGAGAAAACCGTGGGTTGCAATATTAGAATAAACAGCAAATACAGGCTTTATTGGCAGGAATAGTCCAATTAACAAGCCATCCAGAAACGAAACATGATTGGGAGTAATAATGCATTTAGGGTGTTGTAACTGCTTGATATCACCTTCGATTGTAACCCTGAAGAGTACACGAACAAGTATCCGAATAAAATTTAAGAGCATATCCATATCTCAAATATAATTAATAAAATTAAAGTGAGTAAATAGAATGATACTATAAGTTGTACAAGCAATTTGTTATATAAGATTTTCCTTTCTGTTAGAAAATAAACTTAAACATCCTTAATATATCAAATTAGTTCATTTTTCTGGTTTAAAACATAAGATTTAACGCAAGATACGATATCTTCTGTTGCAAGATTAGCATCGACAATGAAATTGGCACACGCCCGGTATAATGGCTCCCTTTCAACCAATATTTCTTCCATTTCTTCTATGATGGATTTCCCTGTCAGGCTGGGGCGCTGTGAATTCTCTGGATTAAGAGATAACCGTTTACTCAAAACTTCTGCGGATGCCTGTAAATAAATCACAATGCCATTTTGTTGCATATACTGGCGATTCTCAGACGACAATATCATTCCTCCGCCGGTTGAAATGACACGCTCACTTTGACTAACCGCTTGTAACGTTCGGCTTTCTAATTTTCTGAAATGTTCCCAGCTATATTGTTCAACAAGTTCAGCTATCGTCATTTTACTAATAGCCTGAATACTTTCATCAGTGTCAACAAATTTATACGACAACGCTTCAGACAACAACTTACCTATTGTCGTCTTCCCTGCACCTCGTGCACCTACGATGAATAGAGTTTGTTTCATTTCGTTGTTTTCCCAAAGAGTTTTAAAATTAAGCCTGAGTGCAAAGTATAGTAACTAAATATTTACACTCGTGTAAAAAGATATTTTTAATGGAGCAAAAAGCCACACTTAAAATTAAGTGTGACCTGACATAGTTCAACAAAGTCTAACTAAAACAGAATATAATCAACTACGGGGTAAATAATCACCATAGCCAATCCATTTATACGTTGTCAGTGCATCAAGCCCCATTGGACCTCTGGAGTGTAATTTCTGAGTACTGACCGCCACTTCAGCTCCCAAACCAAATTGCCCTCCATCTGTAAAACGCGTGCTGGCATTCACATATACTGCGGCAGAATCAACATGGCGCACAAAGTAATCAGCTTGCTGCAAAGATTCGGTCAGGATCGCATCAGAGTGAGCTGTACCATAAGTACGAATGTGCTCAATAGCACGATCGATGTCACTCACAATCTCCACATTCATATCTAAAGATAACCATTCATCGCAGTAATTTTCTTCTGCCACTTCAACAACCGTTGCAGGGCCATCTTTCAGGAATGTCATCGCTGATTTGCCCGCATGCAATGTCACCCCCTGTTCTTTCATTCTGATACTCAAAACTGGCAAGAAAACGGCGGCTATCTTTTCATGCACTAACAACGTTTCCAGTGAATTACAGGCACTCGGACGCTGAACTTTCGCATTAGTAATGATTTCCAGTGCTTTTTCAATATTGATGGTTTCATCCACAAATGTATGACAAACCCCAATACCGCCAGTAATCACGGGAATAGTCGATTGTTCCCGGCACAATTTATGTAACCCAGCCCCACCTCGGGGGATCAACATATCAACATAACGATCCATTTTCAGTAATTCAGCGACCAATTCACGATCGGGTTTATTGATAGCCTGAACCGCAGCTGCCGGTAACCCACTTTGTTCCAGTGCCTGCTGGATAACTTTAACCATAGCTTGATTTGTATGATGAGTCTCTTTGCCACCACGCAGTATCACCGCATTACCGGTTTTCAGGCATAAAGAGGCCACATCGATGGTAACATTGGGACGAGCTTCATAAATCACACCAATCACACCCAACGGAACTCGGCGACGGCTCAATTGCAGTCCATTATCCAATAATTGCCCATCGATAACTTGCCCTACAGGATCAGCCAAGCGGCAGACCTGTCGCACATCATTGGCAATGGTATTCAGCCGTTCCGGTGTCAGTAATAACCGATCGAGCAGCGCCTCGCTCATCCCCTGTTCGCGGGCTTGCAGCATGTCTTGCTGGTTAGCGGCAAGAATCACTTCTATTTCTGTCTCTAACAAATCAGCAATGTGATTCAGCGCCTGATTTTTCTGATTGCTACTTAATTGCGCCAGCTGCCACGATGCTGCTTTGGCGGCTTTTCCCATCTGCTCTAGCATGATGAAATCCTTAACCCTCAATCAATTCATTAAATTACGATCAAATCATCACGATGCACCGCAACCGCACCATATTCATAGCCCAGTATCTGGCTAATTTGCTGTGAATGATGGCCTGCAATCATACGTAACGCATCACTGTTGTAACGACAAACACCATGGGCCAAATCTTTGCCTGATAAGCTACGGACGCAAATAACTTCACCACGGGAAAAATCACCTTTAACGTTTTTAATTCCTTTTGGTAACAACGAGCTACCTTTTCCAACAATTGCCTCTTCTGCTCCATGATCGACAATAATTTCCCCTGCCGGAGGTGCTCCAAAGATCCAACGTTTACGGTTTTCCATCGGGCTGGCCAGGCCATGAAAGCGGGTTCCAACCGGTTTTCCGGCAATAACATCAGCGATAACATCCTGCCTGTTACCCGCGGCAATAATGACATCAATTCCAGCCCGTCCGGCCACGCCTGCTGCCTGAAGTTTTGTTGCCATTCCTCCCGTACCTAACCCCGACACACTGTCTCCGGCCATCATTTTCAGCTCATCACTGATATCATGAACTTCAGAGATCAATTTTGCCTCTGGGTTACTACGCGGATCTGCGGTATAAAGCCCTGCTATATCTGTCAGAAGCAACAATTTATCTGCACTGCCCAAAATAGCAGCCAGTGCAGAAAGATTATCATTGTCACCCACTTTAATCTCTGCTGTCGCAACGGCGTCATTTTCATTAATAATGGGAACAATGTGATTATCAAGCAAAGCCTGAAGGGTATCCCTTGCATTCAGGAAGCGTTCACGATCTTCCAAATCTGCGCGGGTCAGTAACATTTGCCCGACGTGAATACCATAAATAGAAAAAAGCTGCTCCCACAATTGGATCAGACGACTTTGCCCAACGGCTGCCAGCAACTGTTTTGAAGCAATCGTAGCCGGAAGATCAGGGTATCCTAAATGCTCACGCCCGGCAGCAATTGCACCAGAAGTCACAATAATAATGCGATGACCCTTTTCATGCTGTTGCGCACATTGGCGAACCAGTTCCACAATATGGGCACGATTCAAACGACGAGAGCCACCAGTCAATACACTCGTCCCCAGTTTCACAACCAATGTTTGGCTGCCATTCATCATATTTCTGCCATTACAGTTAATTTGAAAAAACAGTGTTCAGTTTTAACAGGAGAGAGGCGTTATGCCAACTGACATAACGCAAAATTTAATAAAAGCGGGTAAAAAACAAAATCATGCCACCACTTGCGTTTGCAAAGTGACAGTATTTGCAGATGGGATCAATGTCAGTTTAAGAACGTCAAAAGAATCAACCAGACGTTTATGGAATACTTGCAAAGTTGACTCAAGGTGTTCGAGATCGGCCTTTTTTTTGATCTTCATAGCGCGCCATTCACCATTTTTATCAAATAAACCTATTTGATAGTGATAAATAAAACCTTGCTTCTGCTCTTCCAGCTCTAACCACCACCCCCAAAATTCCCGTTTTTCCGGTGTCACCTTTGCGTCGACACAAACGGCTAAACAATCAAAGAAAAAATAACCATTTTGGCATTTTAATTCACGTACATACGGCCCTAATGCAGAAAAACGCTTCAACAACCTATTTTTAGAATAACTTGCAGGTAAAGTCATACAAAGGTCTCCTTATATACAGGACACCTTTGTATCAAATGATTAAAAAATATCAAGTAATAAATTTCGTTTTATAAAATTTTATCTTTCAACCATACACTTATTTCGTGTAATGCCTTATTAAAACCACTATAAACTGACGTGGCAGGAATAGCCCGCAATGAGCCATCCATTGATGACAGGGCAATTAACTTCGAATCTTTTCTTGGGCTGAAAATATCATCTTCCCAATACACCGAAAACATGGGTACAGAACAGCGACGGCCCAATAAACCCTGTTTTTTCAAAGAATAACAAGCCAGTTCTGAACGCAATCTCTTTTCATCAACATGATAAATTCCCAGGCGGCTGGCTAACACGTCAATATACATTGACGGGATTTTCTGCTGTAATTTTTCATCATGCAGTAATTCATGGACAATCGGACCTACCACCGATACGCCTTTAATCAGTTTCGGTTCCAGATAGGCAAGGCGGACAGCGATATTTGCCCCAAAACGAAAGCCAAATACGCCAACACGGGTATGATCAATCCACGGTACGCTGCTTAGCTGTTGTAAAACTTGTTGATGAAGTGCACATGTATCCTGCGTTAATGCGAATTTAGCGGAATACCCCACAGAAGGCATATCCACCGTTAACATGGCAAAACCAAGAGGTGCGAAGTATTCACGGAATAACCGCCAGCAATCACTCTGTACATTATCCAGACTGGCGCAAACTAATATTGTTGGATAAGGTCCCGGTACATGGGCAGGAAAGTGCAATAATCCAGTCACACTTTTGCCCCCTTCCAGCCGGAATTCCAGTTTTTTCAATTCATAATCAGAAAAACGGGCGGCATTTTCATAGGCTTTATTAGCCATCACAATGGCCTGATCGGCCAGTTCATCACCACGCAAATGAGGATAAGCCGCAATACTGTATAGCGTTGCAGCCTTTAACCAACATGCTCCGGCTTTTTCTGTATCCTCAGTATGCAATGCTTCCTGTTGCCAGTACATTGCCTGCTGGGACCACTCAAATGCCCAGTTTCCTTTACGATAGCCGACCACAGTATCCAACAAATGTTCACTACTGCGCTCGGCATCTGTCACCGCAATCCGGCTGAGAACATCTTGAATTTCCAGCGGATTGACTCCCCTCCAGATCCAAGCGAGCCAATTAATCATGCGATACCAGCACTCGCGGCGCTCCCCACCCAACTTACCAGCACTGGCAGTTACAGATTGTGGGCGAATATATTTTACCAGTGTAGACGTCTCACGTTGTTTAAGCCGGGGCTTAAACAACGATTCTGAAAGGTTTTTTTTCGTCATGACAAAAGAAAATCTTACTGTTTCTCACAAATAGGCGGAACGAACACGACGCCCATATCCCATGGCTGTTCAATCCATGTATTTTGGGGAATATCAACAACATAATCATCCACAAGAGGACGTCCGGCGGGTTTGGCAAAAATCGTTACAAAATGCGCTTTCGGATACATTTCACGAATTGCCTGAGCAGTTCCTCCGGTATCAACCAGATCATCAACCACAATGAACCCTTCACCATCACCTTCCGCTCTTTTCAATACGTTCATCTCGCGCTGATTATTGTGATCATAGCTGGAAATGCAGACTGTATCGACATGGCGAATACCCAATTCACGAGCCAGTAACGCTCCCGGAACAAGGCCACCACGGCTAACGGCAATAATGCCTTTCCACTGTTCTACGGGAAGTAAACGTTGCGCCAATTGACGGGCATGTATTTGCAACATATCCCACGTTACAACATATTTTTCACTCATAAAATTAGATCCTGGAAACTAAAGAATATTTCAGAAAAGTGCTTTTTGCGGCAAAAAGGTTGCGCGGGATTATAGTGATTTGAACCGACAAAAACCAGTAAAAACAGGGTAAGCCCTCATTCTGACAGCCCATTGCTGACAATAAAATGATATTCTCAAATTTCGCATGGATAGTAGGTCAATGCCGATGACAAAACGCCCTGATGTGTCAAAACATGACTCTTTTCTTCTCACTAAGATGCAATTATAGGAGATTCGCCGTGTCCGAATTATCAACATTATCCCCGCAACCATTATGGGATATTTTTGCCCAAATTTGTTCCATCCCCCACCCTTCCTATCATGAAGAAGCACTCACCGCCCATATCATTGAGTGGTCCAAAAACAAAGGATTCCATGTAGAACGGGATGAAGCAGGCAATATTTTAATCCGAAAACCCGCCTCAAAAGGAATGGAAAATCGTCAAGCTGTCGTACTTCAGGCACACCTTGATATGGTTCCACAGAAAAATAACGATACCCAACACGATTTCACACAAGATCCGATTCGTCCTTATATCAAGGATGATTGGGTGACGGCTGATGGTACAACTTTGGGTGCGGATAACGGTATCGGCATGGCTTCTGCTTTGGCGGTATTGGCGGACGAGTCCGTTAAACACGGTCCATTAGAGGTCTTACTGACCATGACCGAAGAAGCGGGTATGGATGGTGCATTTGGCCTGAAATCCGGCTGGTTGCAAGCCGATATTCTGATCAATACCGATTCAGAAGAAGAAGGCGAAATTTACATGGGTTGCGCGGGGGGTATTGATTTCATCACAACTTTATCACTGACCCGTGAAACTCTGCCAACTCACTATAAAACGCTGCAACTGACTATTAAAGGATTAAAAGGTGGTCACTCTGGTGGCGATATTCATCTGGGATTGGGTAACGCCAATAAATTACTGGCGCGTTTTCTGGCGGCGTATTCCGATGAGTTGGAGCTGAAATTAATACATCTGCAAGGCGGAACCCTGCGCAATGCCATTCCGCGTGAAGGTTCTACCGTGGTGGCTGTTCCCGCCGATAAAGTTGAAAAACTCTATCAATTGAGAGATAGCTATCTGGAAACATTGAAAAATGAATACGCTGTCGTTGAAAAAAACCTCACCCTGTTGTTGGATGAAACCGAAACATCATCACAGGCACTAACAACAGATTGCCAGATTCGCCTGGTATCCATGCTCAATAGCATGCCTAATGGCGTTATTCGTATGAGTGATGTCGCCAAAGGTATTGTAGAGACCTCACTGAACGTAGGCATTGTAACGATGGACGAAGATAAAGCAGAGGTAATCTGCCTGATTCGTTCACTGATCGAAAGTGGCAAGGTTTATGTTACTGAAATATTGCATTCCCTGGCAAAACTGTCTGGGGCAGAAACCGTGGCAAGTGGCAGCTATCCGGGCTGGCAACCTGACGCCAATTCTCCAATCATGCATTTAGTCCGTGAAACTTATCATCAACTCTTCGATAAAACGCCGAATATCATGGTGATCCACGCGGGTTTAGAGTGTGGCCTATTCAAAAAACCGTATCCTGATATGGACATGGTTTCTATCGGCCCAACCATTCGGGGTGCCCATTCCCCTGACGAGAAAGTTCACATTAAGAGTGTTGGTCAATATTGGCAGTTACTCACTGCAATTCTGAAAGCTATTCCGGTTAAAGAATAATAGAAAATATATTGGTTCTCCCCTGCTATCTGTTCTGTTTGCAGGGGAGACTTCGTTCTTTGCACCTCACCACGCCAATAAAAGCTGACGCTCCAGTTGTGAGTTTTGTAATGTCACATGCAGCCCAACTAACCTGACGCCTCGCCCTTCCCGGCGAGTTTCCCAAACCTGTCTGGCTACCTGAATCAAATCGCGTTTATCCAATACCGGATGGACATGTTCCTGTGTCGTCAATTGAAAATCATCAAACTTTAATTTAATACCTTGACGGGCAATATGGAGATCGGGTTTTACCTTTTCCAGCCGTTTTTTCAACTCAGGATAAAGTTTTTCAATCAGTTCAACACATTCATGCCACTCATGGATATCCTGCGCTAAGGTTTTCTCCACCCCAACGGATTTACGCAAGCGTTCTGGCGTAATTTGTCGTTCATCAATGCCGTGGCAACGCTGCCAGAGCGCCAAACCGAACTTACCCAAGCTTTTTATGAGTGCCAGCTTATCGTAACGTTGCACGTCAGAGCAGGTTTCCAACCCCAGGTCTGACAAACGTTTAGCCGTGACCTTTCCGACACCGGAAATTTTGTGCAATGGCAGCGAGTTAACAAAAGTTTCAACCTGTTCAGGAGAGATAACATATTGTCCATTGGGTTTATTGATATCAGAGGCTATTTTGGCTAAAAACCTCACTGGTGCCACACCGGCGGAGGCCGTTAACTGCAATTCATCAAAAATGGCCTGACGGATTTCCTGGGCAATCAACGTGGCAGAGCCGTGGCAATAATGGCAATCTGTCACATCCAGATAAGCTTCATCTAAAGAAAGAGGTTCGATCAACTCCGTGTAACGGGATAAAATTTGACGGATATGTCGGGATACTTCTTTATAATGCGCCATCCTGCCAGGGATAACTTTCAATTGCGGGCAACGTCTTAATGCCATCGCTGTGGACATCGCACTATGCACCCCAAAACGGCGGGCAAGATAATTTGCCGTACTAATTACGCCCCTGCGATCAGCACTTCCCCCGACAGCAATGGGAACATGACGAAGTGACGGATTATCCCGCATTTCAATGGCAGCAAAAAAGCAGTCCATATCAATATGAATGATTTTGCGCATCTGATCCCCCCATGCCAAACAACTGTATAAATATACAGAAAGAGATCATGAAATTCTAGTTAATTTTTCAGCAAAACTTCAATGCATTGATTGCTCAAATACCTTTATAGGATAAGAAAATAATTTCCATTACGAAATTATTTCACATAGTGCTATAGTCTTTATAAGATGTTCACGCCACGAAATAAACGGCATTTGTAAATCATAAAATATAATATATAATATATAACATTCAGTTATTACAAAAACACATCAAATAAAAAATTAAACAGAATTCAATTTTGAATGAAATCTGTCAACTACATTAATATAATGATTTCCATTTTGAAATCATTTTCTATGGTGTTATAGTCTTCATAATCTGTTTATTATATGAGATGAACAACAGTGAAAAAATCAGAAAACACACTGAATAATAGTTATTTAGATCAAACTATCCCATCTAACCAAAAAGGTGAACTGGCATTCAAACTTGTTCTGGTTCTGGGAATGTTGAGTGCCATTGGCGCTCTTTCAACCGACATGTACCTTCCTTTATTTCCCGCCATATCACACGCACTATTCACGACTCAGGCGGGTGTTCAATTAAGTCTAACCTCATTTATGGCTGGTCTCGCTATTGGACAATTAATCATTGGTCCCTGGTCGGATGCCATCGGCAGGAGAAAACTTTTACTCGGCGGCATGGTTTTGCTGACTGTAGCCTCAATTGCCTGTTCATTCTCTTCAAGCATTGAAATGTTAATCACTAGCCGCTTTTTTCAAGGTGCCGGAGGCGCATCCGGTATTGTCCTGACACGCGCCATTGTTTCCGACCTCAGTTTTGGTAACAAAGCCGCCTACTATTTCAACCTGATTCTGGCAATACAAGGTGCAGCACCAATAGTTGCTCCATTGATAGGAGGCGTGGCTGCTTATTTCCCGTGGCAGGTTGTGTTTGTCTTTATGGCGCTTATTTCTCTGATAATTACCCTATTAACGTTCGTTTATGTGCCGGAAAGTTTGCCGGATAAATCAGAATCTGGCGAGAGTAAAAGCAGTTTGGCTAAGCCGTTTTTAAAACTGTTCCAAAACAGAACCTATATGGGATATACATTAATCTTCTCCGCCACGTTTGGGGCACTGTTTGCCTATATTTCAGCATCACCTTTTATATACCAGTCTATGTTCAAATTCACCCCCGGATTTTTCTCCATTGTGTTTGCGATTAATGCCGGCATTATGATGTTCAGCAGCATACTGAGTGCGCGGTGGGTTGGGCGGATCGGTGCCAAATCGCTTGTCATCATTGGTGTTGTAACCACCTTCGTCTTAGCATGTCTGCTCTTGGTTGTAAATTATCTCAACCTCTATCAGTTTGTGTTAACGACAGCAATTTTCATGATGCTTATGTTTACAATGGCGTTAATTTTTGGCAATGCCGCGAGTCTGGCATTAACCGCCGTTCCTGATGTAAGAGGGGCAGGCTCTGCTGTCCTCGGTGCTCTTCAGTTTGGAACGGCTTCTTTAACGGCATTTTTAACCGGTCTTGGCCAATCGGTGTCTCTGTTTCCTATATCTATCGTATTAATCGGATGTGGGCTTATCACTCTGTTTTCCCTGATATTGGTGCGCAAAGGAGATAAATGAAATGAGAAGTCATGAACAAAACACTATTGAAATTCGTGGTGCGAGGCAAAATAACCTTAAAGGCATTGATTTGCGTATTCCTAAGAATGTCATCACTGTATTCACTGGTGTTTCTGGTTCAGGTAAAAGCTCCCTTGTATTCGGTACAATCGCAGCGGAATCCCAAAGACAACTCAATGATACTTTTCCGCCTTATATCCGGCACCGGTTACCGTACTATGGCCAGCCTGATGTCGATGAGATAAATAACCTGACCACCGCAATTATCATTAACCAAAAGCGGATTGGGGAAAATGTACGCTCGACAGTGGGTACAGCATCAGACATTTACACTTTGTTGCGCCTTCTGTTTTCCCGAATCGGTAAGCCCTTTGTCGGGTATTCCAATGTCTTCTCTTTCAACCACCCATCAGGTATGTGCCCCAATTGTGAAGGGCTGGGCATTGCCAGTACGATAGATGTAAAAAAACTGCTGAATGAAGACAAATCTCTGAATGAAGGGGCAATTGCATATTCCTCATTTGCGCCAGGAACTTGGCGGTGGCGCCGATATGCTCATTCTGGTTTGTTTGATAATAATAAGAAAATCGCTGATTACTCGGCAGAAGAACGCCAGCTTTTGCTTTACGCGGATAACATCGCGCCGGCGACCCCATCCCCTGACTGGCCTAAATCTGCCCGATTTGAAGGACTCATTCCCAGATTCACGCGCAGTTATCTTGTGAAAGATAACAAAGAATACAAAAGTGAAGAATTTCGGAACATTGTTGCAATGAAACAGTGCCCTGTCTGCCATGGACAGAGGCTTAATAAACAGATCCTGTCATGCATAATTCAAGGCAAAAGTATCGGCGATTGTGTCGATATGCCGATTATCGAGCTGGGCCAGTTTATCGCTACATTGGCTGATCCTTCCGTGAGTACGCTCATTGGTGCCTTAAAAGAACGTTTAGCATCCATGTGCTCTGTCGGTCTGGGATATCTGAACCTTAACCGTCCGACCCCAACATTATCAGGTGGAGAGTCACAACGATTAAAAATGGTGCGACACTTAGGCAGCAGCCTCACCGGGATGACTTATATCATTGATGAACCCAGTACCGGCTTACATCCGGCTGATATCACTAAACTTAATACCCTGATCCAGCAATTACGTGACAAGGGCAACACTATCTTGATGGTTGAACATGACCCTGATGTCATTAAAATCGCAGATCATGTCATTGATTTAGGTCCCTGTGCAGGCGATAACGGAGGAACTATCACTTATCAGGGGGATCTGACTGGGTTACGTGCCTCTGACACATTAACAGGAAAATACCTGTCTCAAACAACCCGCCTTAATCAAAATCCCAAAAAGCCGCTTGGTTATATCTCTGTCAGGAACGCAACGCTGCATAATCTTAAAGAGATCACTATCGAGATCCCACTGGGAATAATGCTTGTTGTCAGCGGCGTGGCGGGTTCTGGAAAAAGCTCCTTAATTATGGGAGAGGTTGTCCCTCAATGTCCAAATGCTGTTGTTATCGACCAAAAACCCATTCATACCTCGAAACGCTCCCATATTGCATCGTGGAGCGGGGTTTTTGAGCACATCCGAGAGCGCTTTGCGCTGGCTAATCATGTGGATAAATCATGGTTTTCTCCAAATGCTAAGGGCGGATGTCCAGAGTGTAAAGGGTTAGGCGTGATTGAAACCGATTTGGCTTTTATGGATTCGATATCCTTACCTTGCGAAGCCTGTCAGGGGCAAAAATTCAATAAAAGAGCCTTAGATTATAAATATAAAGGAAAAACGATTGTTGAACTCATGAACCTAAGTATTACTCAGGCAACACATTTTTTTGAAGGCGACAGTCAAATTCATCCAACATTAATGCGCATTCAGGATGTTGGGTTGGGTTATATGCGCCTCGGTGAATCGCTTGATCACCTGTCTGGTGGCGAATGTCAAAGACTGAAACTGGCATCTTATCTTAACAATAAAGGTGATGTGTATGTCTTTGATGAACCGACAACCGGTCTTCATCCTTCTGATGTCGCGGTTCTTGTTACGTTGTTTCGCCGCCTCGTCGAGCAGGGAAATTCTGTCTTGATCATTGAACACAATATAGAAGTTATTGCAGAAGCAGACTGGATTATTGATTTAGGCGAAGGTGCAGGGACTGATGGTGGTCAGGTGATGTTCAGCGGTACACCACAGGCGATGTTTGAAGAGGGTAACTCATTGACCGCTGATCATTTACGTCAGCATTGTCGCTAAATAAAACCGGTAAAAAATAAAGTACTCCATTCATTAAGCGGGACAACCAAGTGTATTTTTTAGCATATTACATAGATTGTCCCAACAAAGCCTTACGATATGTTATTTTATAACACTTTATCTGCATCACCTATAGCATTATTAATCATCCAATTATAAATAGAAAATGCATCGGTAGTTAAAAAAGATTCGTTATGAAACTGTATTGATGCCACATTATTAGATTTCAATGCAATAATTTCACGCTTACCTAATCGTTCAAGATAAACCAATCGATTGTATTTTGGCGTAAACCAATGCGGTAATTTGTGCATCGCGGCAAAACTATTATAAAACCCGATATGACAGATTATATTCTCAATGGCTATTTTATATTGCGTTCCTTGCCGTGTTTTTGGAAGCCGTCTGATGGGCAAGCCAAATTCAGCACAAATAAGTTGATGCCCCAGGCAGGTTCCAATTAGTGGTAAATTCTGTTTTAGACGATTTGCAATCAGTGCCCGTGCGGTTGCCATCTTGTCATGGCTGACAGCATTCGGGTCTCCTGGTCCCGGGCCAATAAACAGAATATCTGTTTTACCTGAACTCATTAATTGCGGCAAATGCGCACCCGTCTCAGACCATGAAACGATCGTTACATCATGCCCGATATAACGTAACTGATAGGCAATCATTTCAGTAAATGAGTCCTCCATATCAATAAGCGTAATGGAGGGAAGAAAATTGGGCGCCAATACTATTTTTTTAGCATCGCCTAACCAGAAAGAAGAAACTTTATGATTACGCTGCTGCAATATTGCCGTGATATTACTCAACACATGTTCAGATAATGGGGTATTATTGGTTGAATTAATATTTTTCTTCTCGTCAAAAAAAGAACGCATTAAACCACTCAATTTTGCTTTGGTTTCTTCAGCTTCATTTTCCGGCGCTGAATCACGAACAATTGTGGCCCCTGATGTCAATCGGAAATGCCCCTTTTTTGTAATATCTGCCGCCCGGATTAATATAGCGGAATCCAGATAGCGTTGATTATTCTTAACACCAATCATGCCGACAACACCACTGTAATAACCACGACCACGATTTTCCCTGCGTTTAATAACCTGAGACGCATTTTGCACAGGGCTTCCGGTAACCGTTGGGGCGAACAAAGACTCTTTCAGGATAGTTTGAATTGTCTGTGATGTTGAGCCACGGATAAAATATTCCGTATGTGCAACCCGGGACATCATCTTTAACTGAGGACCGCTCACCGTAATATCACTGTCACATATGCGGCTCATCATTTTCAGTTCTTCATCAACGACCATGAAGAGTTCATTCTGTTCCTTTTTGTCGTTAACGAAGTGGTATAAAGCCTGCTCTACCCCTTTTTCTGGATATTTTAACGTGCCACTTATTGGGTTCATGGCAACCTCTTTGCCATCCACCAAAATATGTTGCTCCGGGCTGCTACCAACAAAATAGCGGTCACCGGTATAAACAACCCATGTCCAATAAGAACCACATTCGTTTATCAGTAATTGATTAAATAGCGCGAGTACATCTTCCAATGCAAAGTCTTCAATATCACCTTCCAAACTTCTCGATATAACGAAATTACTGCCTTCTCCGGCACTAATCTCATCGTTGATCACCTGTTCCACCATCTGGCTATAAGCCTTGTCTGTGATATCGAAATGTATATTAGCGGCTTTTATTGGCTTACCACTCTCAATAAATCCCCAGTTATCTATTTGGTAACGGGCTTGTGTTTCAATATTCATGATAATGACAGGTTCGTTGTCGTTATGGCATGCAAACCCTTTTTCGGCAATCTGATTGAATGGAATGATAATTAATTGAGAAACATTCAGCTTTTCAGGCGATGTTATATCTGCTACGCCTAAACGGTCTGATTTCAATGAAAGCGTAGGCTCCAACGAAAT
Organism: Xenorhabdus griffiniae; assembly: GCF_001028135.1. Lineage (GTDB taxonomy): Bacteria > Pseudomonadota > Gammaproteobacteria > Enterobacterales > Enterobacteriaceae > Xenorhabdus > Xenorhabdus bakwenae. The sequence goes on along the minus strand of NZ_LDNM01000055.1, from coordinate 13,688 downwards.
TGGCTCTAGAGCTGAGAGTGAATGGCTGTATTCTATTTTCCCCTCAAGTAATAAAAATGAGTCCTTAGCATCGGATAATGGGCGATAAATACATGCAAAAGGTTTATCCGCCGTCACTAAGTGGCTAAAGAGATTTTTCGCATCCTCTGATTGCCGCTCTCCCTGTGGTAATTCTTTCAACAACATCATTTCTCCTTAGAATTTGTCTTGTCAGGCTTTTTAGTCTCCCTGACATGTTATTTTCTTAGATTTGCAATGACTTGTTCCGTCGATGCCACTACGGCACATATTTCCGCTGCCATCTTCAACGCCAGATGGTGTTTTTCCGCTGAAAAATCAGCCACAGCATCTGATACAAAGAAGGTTTCGATATCATGTGAATAAGCATCAATAGCCGTAGTCAGACATCCTATATGGGCATAGACCCCACAAATGATCAGTTGATTGCGCTTCAAATCCCTTAAATGGTGTTGCAGATTAGATTTAAAAAATGCACTGTAACGCCACTTAGTCAGTACGGTTTCATCTTTAGTGGGTGTCAGGAGTGGAATAATGTCCCGATGTTCATCGGTTGCTTGCATGCCTTCACCCCATATATTTTTTAATAATCCACGTTGTTCTGAGGTCATACTGCCGGGCTGGGCAGTATAGAACACAGGAATATTAAAATTTCTGGCCACACTCAATAGCATGCAGATGTTGCTCATTACACCCTTTATCGGGCTTGTTCCGGCTTCAAAAAAATTTACAAAGTATTTTTGCATGTCATGGATCAACAAAGCTGTGCGATGACGATCCGGGAGCCAATTTGCTGTAGATTTGGGTAAATCAACATAGCCTGGCAATGGGTACGATAATATCTTTTCCATGTTATATCTCTTGCTTGCTATGCATTAACAGCTACCTAATGCGGCACCGCCATCGACCAGCAAAGTCGACAATGTCGTTTGGCTGGATTCTTCACTTAGATAGAAACAAATCGCGGCGGCAATTTCGTCTGGAGCAGCAATCTTGTGTAATGGGATACCAATGCGAAATTGCTCTGGATTACCGTACAATGTGCGGTTTTTATCAGCCTCATTTCCCCACATACTGCGTAGCATGGGGGTATCTGTTGAACCAGGAGCAACAACATTGCACCGGATCCCAAATGGAGCCACTTCTAACCCAAGTGCATATGTAAAGGCTTGGGCAGCCGCTTTTGAGGCACAATATGCGGCCATCATTGCCCGGGGTACTCGTGCGGCATTTGAAGCAACAGTCACGATGCTGCCTTTTTTCTGCTCCTTCATATAACCGACTGCGGCTTTGCTGACGTTGAATACCCCCGTCGCATTAACAGCAAAGCTACGGTTCCATCCATCAATATCTGTGTTTTCAACAGAAGCATGGTGTAATACACCCGCGCCATTCACCAAATAGCCGATGGGTCCGAGTTGATTTCTAATGGCCAGAAATGCGCTGTCAACTTGTTGAGGTTCGGTCACGTCCACAGGAAAACCGATAATAGATTGAGGATATTCATAGCGAAGTTTGTCCACCAGAGGTTGTAACGCCTCTGCCTGTTTATCAATAAGTGCTAAGGTTATTCCTTTTATTGCCAATCGTCTGGCGATGGCTTCACCGATGCCACCACATGCGCCGGTAATTACTGCAACATATTTTTTGTCAAAAGTCATAATGCCTCCTGATTAATTGCCCATTGTTGAATAAGTTCAATTGCCTGTTTTTTGTTCAATCGTGGATCACATACAATGTTTGATAATTCAGATTCTTTAGGATGGAAGCCGCAACCAAAACACTCAGCGATATCTTCCGCCGTCGTTTCTAAATGAATGCCAGCACAACAAGCATGGCGTTCGGCTAACTGGATTTGAAAATGAGTAACTTCATCCACCATCTCTTCAAAAATTCGTTGTTTATTTCCATTCGCTGTTTTTGTTGTATTTCCATGCATGGGGTCACACATCCAAAGCACGGGGATACCGGTCTCCAGTACAGCATCAATGAGAGGAGTGAGTTTATGAATATGTTTATGGCCAAAACGGGTGATAAATGTCAGTCGCCCGGGGATTTTTTGAGGGTTGAGTTTTTTGCATAATCCCGTGATTAAATCAGGGGAGACTTTATCGCTGATTTTACATGCTACCGGGTTATCTATATTTGATAACATCTCAACGTGAGGACTCTTTAAATCAAGGGTACGAATACCAATCCAGGGCCAATGGGTGCTGCCAAGGTATCGCCGCCCGTCCGGTGTGGTTCTCAACTGAGAATATTCGTAGTCCAACAACAGGGCCTCATGGCTTGTCCAGACCTGTAAATTCATATCTGGCCTACTTCGGATGTAATTATCAATCGTAGACAGGGTTTGTGACGCTGCGTGATAACTGATTAACATCCGTTTAGAGTCATTTATTCTGGCATCCGAAACAGGTTCCGGGCTATTTACACAGTCACCACGCCATACAGGTAACGTCGTATCCCGGTATTTTTCAATTGCATTCGAACGCGGTTTTGCATATTGGCCCGCTATGCGGCCAACTGTGATCACAGGCTTATTCAGCAAAGTAGAAAAAATGTCTGATAAGTCATGTAAAAAATCAACTTTCGGAATAACCGATTGTTGATCACATTCGATAATCCGTTCAGCACAATCACCAATTTGAATTATTACCGCTTTGTGTAACCAAACCTTTTCCAATTGTTTATAAAAATGTATCAATTTTTTATGATTAATTAATGGCGGTAATCCCAATAACTCTTTTTTTATGGTGGACAATGTTTCCGGATTGTTCCAGGTCGGTTGTTGCCACGGAGAACTGAGAGTTTCTAATGTATCCATCTGACTCATACTCCACTTCTAATGAAGGGTAAATTAATAATTCACAATCGAAAGCATATTATCTATTAATAATAAAAGCAGCGTTATTAATAATAAAAGCAGCGTTCTAGCGTTTTCTTTAAAGAAAGCAAGAGTAAAATAAGTACAACCTTAGCTTGTGTTTAAATAAAAACGATAAACTCTGACATCACAATAGATACGATTTTATATCAATAGATAAATCGAACGTGTGACGTTAATCATCCATAACTCACCTGCACTTTGTCAACTACTCAAGTAAAGTTATTGACAATAATAAGCGTAAGATTATGTTTTTAAATGATTTAAATAATAACCCACAATAAAATAATGATGATATGGTTTCATTATGGAAATCATTTGACTGATTTTAGGATTCCATTGTAGACTTTGTTTCATCAGCATATTAGGCAACAGAAATAAATTAAAAATGAACGTACATTGATCAAGATCATTTTTCCAAAATATCTTAAAACAGTTATTTAATATATCGTCATTACTTTAAATTATATTAAATATGATGAGGCCTTCTGCATGATCAAAAAACAGACTGAACAGTTGCGTACTATACCAAATGTTCTGAGTGAAATAGTCAATAAATATCCAAATAAAACTGCGTTAATATTTAACTCAGAAACATTGTCATATCGTGAACTTTGGGAGCAATCAACCCAGATAGCACTTGTTTTACAAAAAATGAAGATAAAAAAGGGAGATAAAGTAGCCATTAAGATAACTCGCAGCCTGGAATTATATCTGGTGTTGATAGGGGTAATTCGTCTGGGTGCTATTATTGTTCCGTTAAGCAATGCTTTTAACAATAACAGCCCAGAACAGTACATAACAGATTGCATCGAGGCTGCTGACATCAATTTACTGATTTCAGATGCTGATAACGCTGAAAGCGCCGAATTTAAAACAAACAGTTCACAATTAATTAATTCACAAGTAAATTATCCAATTATCTCTGTAAAAACCCTTTTTTCACAAACCCGCGAGTTAGATGACATACCCACAAAATTTGAAACCCTAACCGAAACGTTAGTGGCGACAGACCCGGTGATGATCTTGTTGACATCAGGCTCTACAGGTAAACCAAAGAGTGTGATTATCCGTCATTGTGGATTAACCCGCCTTGCAATCCCTATCCACCAGTTAGGTAATACAGACAAGGATCGTTATTTACAACTTGCAGCGCTGTCATTTGCTGCCAGCGCCAATGAAATTTGGATAAGTCTTCTGACCGGAGCCACACTCGTTGTTTATCCAAAAGAGGCTCCTGATTTGGTCGAAATCGATAACATCATTAGTCATCAGCATATTTCTATTCTTTTCTTGTCCGGTGGGCTATTCCGGCTATTTGTAGAAGTTTCTCCTGATACTTTACATAAACCTGATTGTGTCGTCGTTTCAGGTGATTTTGTTAACCCCAGACTGTTTTCAATTGCAGCCAAAGCAGGTAAGGGGCGCATATTCAATGGAATGGGATGTACGGAAAATTCAGCGCTTACTTCTGCTTATCAGGTGTTACCCGATGAGAGACCTGATGCTGATTCACCAGTGCCTGTTGGTTACCCATTGCCTCTCGTCAATATGGTCGTACTGGATGATAATTTAGAAATCTGTGCGCCAGATATACCAGGGGAACTTTGCATCAGCGGCGCAGGGCTTGCGGAAGGATATTCAGATCCTGAATTAACCCATGACCGTTTTGTCTGGCTGGCCCTTAATGGCAATCATGAGCGTTATTACCGCACTAATGACCAGGCTAAAAGAGATAAATCTGGCAATATCACATTACTGGGACGCAGTAATCACATGTGTAAAATTCGGGGTTTCAGGGTCGAAATCACCGGAGTGGAACATACACTCCGTTCACATCCTCAAATAGAAGATGTCATTGTCACCATAGAGCAGACGGATAATGAGCCTCTGTTACATGCCTGTTATCTGAGTAAGTCAGGTTCGCTATCCAGCACCGATCTTCGAGAATTTATGCATTCAAGGCTGCCATCCTATATGGTTCCAGAACGGTTTACACATGTTAATGCTTTGCCAATGAATCAAAATGGTAAACGCGATCGAAATCAAATGGTTCAGCTTATTGCTGATGGGATGCACAAGCAACAAGATGACAACGTAGAATCAAAAATTCTCTCAATATGGGAAGAGATCACGGGTTATAAGAACCTTGATCCCGCAACTTCGTTTTGGGAACAGGGAATAAATTCTCTTCATTTAATCAAATTAGCCTCTCTGGTCAGTAAAACACTTGGTATTCATGTTTCATCTGCCGATGTGTTTTCAGTGGATAGTGTCGGAAAATTAGCCGCTCAGTTTGGTGGAAACGACTTGGAGAGCAGAAATGGACAATGAATCATTGAACAAAACAGTCAAGGATACATGGGATAACAGAACATACCTACCCAGTACACAAGGACAAAAAGGGTTATGGTTACTTGATCAGGTACTGAACCAACCCGAAAGTTACAATATTCCATTACTTATAGAAGTAGGGACTCAGTTAGATCACCATTTGCTGGAAAAAGCCGTTACTCAATTTGTCAACGTCACCCCTGTTTTACGCACACATTTTACGTTTACTCAAGATCAGCTGTATCAAGTCATAGAACCCCCCTATGACATTCATATTACGCACAAAACTATCACTGAAGTGAATCATCCAGAAGACGTTATTCAACAAATGGCGTCAAAACAATATGATTTGGCAAAAGGGCCGTTATTCGATATCTGTTTGATAACAGGAGAATTAAAACGATGTTGGTTGGCGTGTTGTTTTCATCATATTATCGTTGATGCACCATCAGTGACTATTTTTATCAAGAACATTCTCGCTTGTTATGCTCATTTGGCTGAAAACAGAGAGTTTCATTATCGGAAAATCAGTGCTGATTATTTGGAGTTCACCCAATGGCAAAAAGAGCAATTAGCTAAACCTGAAATTGCCACCATGAAAGATTATTGGAAGAAAGTACTTACTCCGTACCCTTCTATGATAGACCTCCCCACTGATTACCCCAGGAAGGAGTGCAAAGGAACCAAAGCAGGTTATCGTCATTTGCAACTTAGCCATGATGATGTATTGAAAATATCTGAGCTGGCAAAAAATCTTGCAATGACCCCTTTCATGTATATGACCCTGTGCTGGCAGTTTTTGCTGTATCGTTTATCGGGTCAAAAAGATATCACCATTGGTATCCCTTTTGCGCTGCGGGATAACAGTGAATTTGAAGAAACGGTGGGATATTTGGTTAATACTCTACCATTCAGATCTCATTTAGATTCAGGTAGTACCGTGAATCAGTTTGCCGTATCAGTTCGTAACCGCTTTATTCAGGCTCATTTTAATAAGCAATTACCGTTTACTGACATTGTTGCAGATACAGGCCAGAACTTTGGCTTAGATAACCCTGTTTTTCAAACATTACTTGTCAATCTTGATACCATTAATGATGCATTTCAGGATTTCCCTTACTCAATAAACGTCACCGAACAGTATATTCAATCCGCTAAATATGATTTAACCCTATTTGTCGAAACAGGTACATCTCATCGTTTAATTATGGAATTTAATGCCGGACTCTTCGACGGCAACACCATTCAATATTGGCTGGAACTCTACAGGCAAACCGCTTTATGTATGGGGGAACGGGGTGAAAAAACTTTAGATGAAGTTGAAATACTCACTCAAGATGAACAACTGTCCATCGTTAATCGTTCAAGTACCTCATTCGCTGACATAAACATCCCATGTTTTATTGATGAGATAGAGGAATATGCAAAAACGCATCCGAACAATATTGCATTAATAACACGTCACGGTCACCGGACTTATGGATGGTTAAATCATCGCGCCAACCAGCTCGCTGAATTCATGTATACACATTATACCCTCCGTGTGGGTTCACGGGTCGGTTTATTGCTAAACCGAAATGAAGACGCTATCGCAGCTCTGCTGGCCGTTTTGAAAACAGGGGCATCTTATGTTCCCATTGACCCCAGTTATCCCCAGGAACGGATTGAATATATGCTCCGGGACGCAGCGGTGGATTGTATTGTAACCGTCAGTGAGTTTGTCACAACATTATCTGCGACCATCCACAAAATCGTGTTAGATGAAACGGTATTTATACAGGATGTTAACTGGCAATCAGTGCAACGAAAGCCAGAAGATGAGCTATATGTTATTTACACTTCCGGTTCAACGGGACAACCCAAAGGAGTACGCTTACTGAATAAGACACTGTCCAATCTTCTTACATGGCAAAAAGAGATCACTCTGTGTGGTGAAGGTGATTGCACACTTCATTATATGTCTTTATCTTTCGATGTTTCTGTACAGGAAATATTCGGCACCTTATGTACCGGCGGAAAGTTATATATTGCAGATGAAGAGGAGCGTCAGGATCTGCATCATTTGCAAAATGTCATTGAGTTAAACGAGATCCGCAGAGCCTATTTTCCCTATGTGGCACTTCAACATCTGGCTCAATTAACCGCCTCGAATAAAGCCCGGCTATCAATGCTTGATGAAGTCTATTCAACAGGTGAACAGTTGGTTCTCACTGCTGATATCAAACATATGTTTAATGCCAACCGAAGACTGATTAACCTTTATGGCCCTTCAGAGAGTCATGTTTGTTCTGCTTATGTCATGCCGGCAGATATCTCTTTGTGGGGAGACAGTGCATCAATAGGATATCCACTGCCCGGATTTACTATGCTTGTATTGGACGAACACAGACGTATGGTTCCAGCCGGTGTCGCAGGCGAACTTTGGATTATCAGTGAGTTCCTTTCTCCAGGTTATCACAACAAAGATCATGAAACTCAAGCACGGTTTTTAACCGAAAACTGGCCAGGTGCACTGGGCAAACAGGCTTATAAATCGGGGGATCTCATAAAACTAAAATCCAGTGACGCCTTCACATATCTTGGTCGTCTGGATAATCAATTAAAAATCAGGGGATTTCGCATTGAACCATCAGAAATAGAAGCCGTTATCAATTCATTGGATGAAGTGAAAGTCTCCGCGGTTATTGGAAAAGAAATATCAGCCGGCAACAAGATGCTGGTGGCTTTTATAATCACAACAGTGCCATTAGAACGTGTTGAACTATTAACTCGATTACGCAGCTATCTACCGGATTATATGATCCCAAATGAGTTCGTATTTTTGCCTGATCTTCCAACGACCCCTAGCGGTAAAATTGACCGAAAAGCACTGCATCACATTGAAATAACGAAAATGTCGGATAATTTTGCAAAAAACGGCATTGAAGAGACGCTGAACTCAACCGAACAAACAGTAAAATTACTCTGGCAAAAAGTTTTTCCGAACCGGTCGATTAAATTAGGCGATAATTTCTTCAATATCGGCGGACATTCACTGTTAGCTACACAGTTAGTATATTTACTACGCAAACAATTTAATGTCGATTTTCCGCTCAAATTACTATTTAGTACCCCGACCTTACGTGATATGGCCGCTTCGGTTGATACCTATCTGAATAATGATAAAAAATCAGATGATGAAATACAGAGTCCATTTATTAACGATGCTTTCGTCCCGCATGATTGGACGTATACGCGACAATTAAATCCCTCAAAAAGCGATGAGGTCTTACTCACCGGTGCTACCGGTTTTTTAGGTATCTATCTGCTTCGCACCTTACTGCAACAACTAACGGGTAAAATCATTTGTTTAGTCAGGGCCACCGATAACCGTGCCGGATTGAGCCGTATCATAAAAAATGCTCATTGTTATGGCATTGACCATGACATTGATTTTTCACGCGTTGAAATTGTGGTGGGCGATATTGCCAAGGCGAAATTTGATTTAACTGAGGCAGAATATCAGTCATTATCAGAAAGAGTCTCTAAAATATATCACGCCGCAGCTCATATTAATTTTGTTCTCCCGTACAGTTCTGTTAAGGGAACGAATGTCGATGGTATCGTAGAAATCATTGATTTTTGTTGTCACCATGAGCGTAAGAAGCTGGAGTATATTTCGACTATTGCCGTATTTGCACCGGACTATCCTCAACAGCCAATAACAGAAGATAGCCTCCCGGACTACCCGCACTCACTCTCTATCGGTTATACCCAAAGTAAATGGGTGGCTGAACAGTATGTACAGCAAGCCAGATATCAAGGTGTTGATATCAACATTTATCGAATAGGGCGTATATCAGGTGACAGTGTGACCGGGGCATGTCAAGCAGATGATTTTTTATGGCTGCAAATTAAAAGCTTTATCCAAATGGGAATTGCACCCTACCCTGAATTGCTGAGTACAGATCTATTGCCGGTCGATTTCGTCAGTCAGGCTATTGTGACCTTATCAACCGCTAATAAGATACATGAGCAACAGAACTTCCACTTATTTCATCCGGAAGGTACTGATTTTACCCCGGCATATCTGGCTATCAAACAGACAGGGCATGACATCACACCAGTTTCTGAATCAGCGTGGTTAGAAAAACTCGAACAAAGGGTTGTCAATGGCGATGAGGTAGCACTGGGTTCAGTGATCCACCTTTTTAAAGAAAATGCGCTGAATATTGGTAATAACATCTACAACAATCAGAGTACACGCGAGGCCCTTAAAACCTTAGGTTTCGATTTTCCAGATATTAATGTGAAAACTTTCTCAAAATTAATTTCTTATTTTATGGATAAAGCAATCATCCCGTCATATCAACCTGAAAGTCAGCAACCTGTAAAATACTAAGGAGAAATGATGTTTAACGTTGTATTCGATAAATATATAGAAGCAGTTTTAGAAAAGTCACCCACAAAACTTGCCGCTCTATTTTGTGATGATGGTATTCTGAAGTTACCATTCCGTACCAGTCGAGATACAATTGAGAGCCAGGCACAGATACTTGAGCATTATTCAGCAAGTTTTGGCCAGGCGCCTCTGATTTTTACTTCTGTTCAGGATGTAGAACTGTACTCAACAGATAATCCTGATATTTTTATCGTCGAGTATCGACTGAATGGTAAGACATTGCCACATAAAAAAGATTTCCATTGTTTATATATTAATGTGTTTAAATTAAACAACGGTAAAATTAAAGAATTACATGACTATGAGGATGTTCTTAACCGAGAAGCCATTTTCTCTTGATTTTGGCTGTTCTTAATTGTAAATAAGTGGATATTTACAAGCCTGTTCCATAAAGAATCATTTTTATTTATGGAACAGGCGATTAGCTTGGTTTCTTATTTAATACTCAGGTTATAAAAAAACACATGAAGACAGATAATGACATTACCGTCACACCTTTTGAAAATGCATTGAGTAGGCTTCAGTGTGTTCTTGTCGCGAGAAGAACCATCACAAACCCTGAAGGTATTTCATGGGCACAGTATGATACTCTATATTTACTTCGACAATATCAGCCGATGAATCCTACTGTAATTGGCGAAAAGCTCGGCTTTACCCGCTCTAAAATGTCTAAAATTTTGCGATTGTTAAAAGATAAAGAGCTTATTAAACAAGAAGCGGGGGAAAACGATAAACGCGAACTGGTCACCAAATTAAGCCCAAAGGGGTTAACATTTTTGCAGAGGGCCGAGTCCAGCAGACATAATATGGCTGATATTGTGGCGTCTAATATGTCCCAAGGTGAAATCGCCATATTTACAGAACTTTGCCATCGTGCCGCAGATCTTTTGTATGCACAAACTCCCATTCGTGATGAGGATTGAACATGATGAAGCCCGCTTTTTTATATAAACCTATCACCACGATTTGGAACGTGAAAAAGGTCTCCATGACAAAGGTTTTGTTGTTTATCTTGTAGAGGAAGGCCTGAGTCCAGTGGAATACTGAGATCAGGCCTGACTGACAGAGGTTACTTACCCATTTGGAAAAATCAGTGTTTGCCCAGGGGCTTCCCGGTTTAAGTGAATAAAATTCAGATGTTTTTCATAGTGATCGAGAATATCGCTAATGATTTGCTCTTTCGTATAATCCATCAAATCATTACCCTGCGTTCCTTCCATCAGAAAAGTCTCCAACCGATAATAGTGAGACTTACCCGCTCTCGCTCGATAGGTAAATCCGGGTACAGAATAGCGTTGTGGCCAGATTTGATAGACAAAATTTTGCTCATCACCTAAATCAACAACCAATTCCAATGGATTCAGTCGTTTGTTCTCTTCGGTCGGTAATGCATTAAACTGAACTTTCGCGCCCCGCACCACCAGCTCTTTAGCCACCTCCTGCATCGCCGGACGGCACACCATATCCAGCATTCGTTGAGCGTTTTTCGTACCGGGGAAATGCATCATACGGCTCAGACGCTGCTTCCAGTTCAATGAACCATTATCATACACAAGCGTGGGGGAGGTATTTTGCAATGAGCTGGCTTTACGGAAGTCCTCTACCCGTAAAGATTTATATAGTCCCGCCATCACAAAAAAGATCACAAAACTAAAAGGCAGGCCCATGATGACGGTGGTATTTTGCAACGCAGAAATACCATCCGTCATAAGTATACCTAACGTTAATACGCCAATCGCCACCGACCAAAAGACACGTAACCAATTCGGTGCATCATTATTGATATCACTAAGATTAGACGTGAAATTCCCTAACACCAATGAGCCAGAATCAGCCGATGTGACATAAAACAGCAGTCCGGTAATGGTGGCAACAGAAGCACTAAACGTAAATGCCGGATAAAGTGCCAACAAACGATAAAAACCTTGTTCTGGGTGTTGTAACACGGTTTCAGCCAGCTGGCGATTACCATGAATAATTTCATACAATACACTGTTACCAAAAATCGATAACCACAGCAGGGTAAAAACAAATGGAATGACTAACGTTCCCATAACAAACTGACGAATGGTTCTGCCACGGGAAATACGTGCCAGGAACAATCCGACAAACGGCGACCAGGCCACCCACCATGCCCAGAAAAACAGTGTCCAGTTATTCATCCATTCCGTTGGGTGTTCGAAGGCAAAACTGTTCAGTGTCATCCCCATAAAACGGCTGATATAGTCCCCGATATTCTGCACCAATCCGTTAAGCAGGAATTCAGTATTGCCCATAAATAAAATAAACAAAACTAGGCCAAGAGCCAGCAGGACATTCAATTCAGACAAAAACCGAATGCCTTTGTTTACGCCGGAAGTCACGGAGATAATGGCTATTACCACAGACAACAGTATTAGTCCTCCCTGAACCCCCAATCCTTGCGGTAATCCGAAAAGGACTTTCAGACCATAATTCAACTGCACAACCCCAATTCCCAGCGTCGTTGCAATGCCAAAAATGGTCCCTATTACTGCCGCAATATCCACCGTATGACCGATGAACCCTTTAATGCGGTCACCAAAAATAGGATAAAGTGCCGAGCGGATAGTCAGGGGCAAATTATAACGATAACTAAAATATCCCAGTGCAATTCCCATTAAGGCGTACATAGACCAGCCCGTCAGGCCATAGTGGAACAACGTCCACACCATCGCCTGACGAGCTGCTTCAATGGTTTCCCCTTGACCCGTTGGCGGTCGCATATATTGCGTGACAGGTTCAGCCACCGAGAAAAACATCAAATCAATGCCGATCCCCGCAGCAAACAGCATTGCTGCCCAACTCAGCAAACTGAACTCCGGCTTAGATTGTTCCGGTCCCAGTTTGATTGACCCAAAACGGGAAGCCGCAACAAAAACAACGAACACAATGTAAAGTGTCGCGGCCAATAAATAGTACCAACCGAAAGTTTTAGACACCCAGTTCAGTGTATTTTTTATCCAGGCACTGGTGGCATCAGTGAAAAAAAGAGTGAACAGAGAAAATACAATAATCAGTCCGGCTGAGGTGAAAAAAACGACAGAATTCAGTGTGTCCTTCTGGGTATTTTTTGGACTGTCTTGGGTATTCATAGGCAGTTCCTGAAATTAATAGCATTAAAACAGATGAAAAGCATAATCCATATAACCTTTTGAGTTAAATATAAAATTTAAGATATCTTAAACAAAACCGCTCCCTCGTTGTAAAATTATTGTAATAAAACATATTTAATTTTGATTGAACATTCAATTAAAAAAAAGTTTAATACTCCCCGAATGATTGATCTTCTGAGCATAAAATCATGCCAAAAATTGGAATACAGTCGATAAGAAAACAACAACTCATTGATGCAACATTAATCGTTGTTAATGACGTTGGAATGCAGGAAGCCACTATTGCGCAAATAGCCCGAAAAGCAGGCGTTTCTAACGGCATTATCAGCCACTATTTCAAGGATAAAAACGGGCTATTGGAAGCGACCATGCGCCATCTATTACATCAACTGGAAATGGCAGTAGCACGTCGGTTACGACTGCTCGATAATGCAACGCCTGCACAAAGATTGAAAGCCATTGTCGAAGGGAATTTTGATCCCAGCCAGATCAATAGCGCGGCAATGAAAACCTGGTTAGCATTTTGGGCCAGTAGTATGCATCAACCCAATCTGTACCGGCTACAACAAATCAATGAACGCCGTTTGTATTCCAATCTTTGTGTTGAATTTAAACGTGTCATGCCGGCAGCAGAGGCACGGCTGGCCGCACAAGGTCTTGCTGCATTAATTGACGGCATCTGGCTGCGAAGAGCATTAAGCAGTAAGCCTTTTGATATAGCAGCGGCATTCAAAATTACTATTGATTATATCGAACATAAACTCGGAGCATCTGATAAGTGCTGACTTATCGCCTCATGGATAGGACTCTTAAGGAGAATGTAATGAACGCATCCCAACCACTTGGCCTTTGGCACCGCACTGGAATTGAGAGA
>NZ_LDNM01000054.1 GCF_001028135.1 Xenorhabdus griffiniae | reverse complement strand
GATTTGGACAGGGCATTTTTCGCCAGCTCCACTGTTTCCGCCAAACCGAGGTTTTTCACAAACTCCGGTTTATCAAGAATGTCCGCGCCGTTCCGGGATTTTTCGAGTGCTCCACTGGAAATTAATTTCCTGATCGCCTCCGATAATTGCGCATCATTATTTTTATTCGGCTGTATTCCAGCCGCCGCCAATGCGTTAATTATTTCTCTCTGGACACTATTAAACCACGGCGCCTCTAACAGAGTCGGTGGCACACCTGCCGCCACATTTCCATTCGTGAACTCACCATTACTGTCTGCGGTGTTTGTCACGTCACCTATTTTTTGCATAGAAAATCCTCACTCAATGAAGGTGATTAATAAATAAATTGAATTATTATTGATTACTGGTTATAACCAAATTGAAGGATGGTGTGGGATGGACTAATTTTTCGGAATTGGCACTCGAGTTTTTTATTTCCCCATGATCGCAACGGGTCACCGCAATAACTCCCTCCTACAACGGCGTAATTAATCGTTGTTGTCGGCGCATTAATACGCCAGACAAACGGCCAGTCATCGCCATTAATCGCGTCCCCACATGCGGACATGCCAGCGCGGACCTGTCTAAATTCGGTGATCGTTATTTTAAATCCCAGTTCAGCCGCCAAACCAATAAAATACGCATTCGACTGGCCGCCCGTTCGCAGTAATTTAGAAACAACTGATTTTTGCCGCAATGAAATACTGTCAATTTCCCCAATCGCACAGTCATCAGGCAGTCCCAGCGATTTTTCCCACTCCGGTAACATAATGGTCGCCGTCGCAGGGAAGCTGCCCTCCAACAACAAATGGCCATCCTGATCACTCCGATGGTAACTCCGCGCTATAGCCCGAATAACCGCACTCATTATCGATTTTGGCTGTCGGATCCATGCCAGACCTGTTGGCAATAACCCGTTCAATGCAGCGGTATAATTATTCACACTATATTGTTTCATGTGTATCGTACCTCACCTCGAACAGGTAAATGCCCCACTGACAATTCGATATTGGTTGCCGGTGATGTAATCACAAAACCTGCTGTTCCGGGCACATCCGCAATGGCGTATTGCAAATCAGATATAAATATTCGTCCTGTCCCGTCAGGATTACCGTGTTCAAACAACACATTATCAATCGCTGCTGCAATTTTACTCGTGACGTCCGTTCCAACATGCGCGATACCATTAATGGTAAAATTGATGGTGCGTTTTATCGGTGATAATACCCAAATCAACGCCGTGGTGGGTCGAAACCGATAAATATAATCAGCAACACGCAATTGATCGCCTGTGGCATGAACTGCATATGATTCATGGGATGAAACACCGTCTGTACCGATGGGAAAACCACCCTGTCCGTTGTTGTCGCACATGATATAAATACCCACTGTCCCCGCGCCAGCCGCTCTGGGTCTGACCCACGCGCGGGTAACTCCTAGTACAGCCAACGCCCACTGTTTATAATCATCATCAGAGCCGCCCTGTGGCGAACCCTGATAGGCGAGGAGCATACGCGAGCGAAAATCTGATTCACGCTCAATATCAGTCCCGCCCGTTATCGCTACGATTGCCGTGCCCTCAACATCCACACCGGCAATACTCTGATCCAATGTTAATACCGTGCCTGCTGGCGCATTACCTGTCGCACCGCCACCGGAATCATCGCTGGTACTCTCCGGTAATAGTGCAACCAGACGGGTATTGCCGTGTCCGTTGGCGTCAATACGTGTTTCAGTGAGCGTTTTGTACTGGTAACCATCGCCTCGATTCAATATCGTTCCAGCAGGAATAATAGTGCCTGCAACACCCGTGAACTGATACTGATCACATTCGGCTGCCATCGCCGGTTTGCGAAAAATTTTTTTTAATGCCGCCCAGCCTGCCAGCCATTCATCCGTGGACGTAAACGGCGTGGTTTGTTTGGCGATATAATCCAGATAACCATAATGCAGATGGGCCATCCCTGCATCCATATCGGCCAGTATGCCCATATTGGAAAAACGCAATAACGGGCCAGTCTCCTGTAATTCTGACTGTAAATAGCTGCGGTTCTGTGCCCGAAGTTCGGTCAGTGTTTTTCGTTTAAACGGCATTCTCTCGCTCCCATACCCAAAAAAATCGCAAATCCTCGCCAGCACGCCCCGGACGTTGATAACGGATAATCATGTTTAACCGGCTGGGCCAGACAATCTGGGTGCGGATATCAATAGAGGCCGCTACACCATCGTCCAGCATCCATTGCAACGCCTCCCGTGCAAAGTCTTCAGCGGCTAATGCTACAGCGGTGGTTAATTTTTGCCGATGTAGCAGCCACAACCGAGAACCTATCTGATAATCGGCCTCACTATCACCCCACCAACCGCGCCGATCCGTGCCGTCAATTTCATCATCAGCCCGTGCCTGTCGGTCGGTAAACAGACTGATAATAATGGCTGTTTGCAGGTCATTTCCGGTCACCAAATCCCCGTGCCCAACCGACCAGTCAGCATGGATATTTTTCACATCCCACCAGGAGGTAATATCACTCATTTGACGGTCGCTCCTGTGGTCTGACTGGTGACAGTTGAGTCACCCGATTTAACGCCTGAAACGGGGTGAGTGTGGCGATTGTAGCTATCACGCAACTGTTTCATGGTGGTATTGTTAATGTTGGCGTTGTCGATAATATCCCCTGTCACTTTTAGTACCGGCGTATTCAACAGGACTTCTGTAGACGCATTGACTGTCACTTTTGACGCATTATTGACTGTGATGGGCTGACCTTTGGCTTCAACGGTAATACCGGATTCAGTCATCAGAATATGCAGCCCCCACTGGTTATATACCACCACCTCACCGGGACTTAACCCGTGATATCGGTACTGTTGGTGATTACTGCCAATCACTATGGCATTGGAGCGATCTCCGCCCAGAAACGCCAATACCACATCGGTATTAGCGGGTAACCCGGACGAAAAACCAAACTCGGCGATTCGCTTGGTGTTATCCCGGACTTCCATCGCAGTCTGATACTGCACCTGCTGAATAACGCCGTTGTCATTACACGTTGTTACCCTGCCTAATCCCAACATCATCATGGCGCGGCGATATAAATTTTTAGCGACTTCCATTACTGACATAGCCTCCATCACGTAATTCCATAATCGATCTATAAAACTCATACGGTTGTACGGTAAACGCCGCAGGTGGCATGAGCGTCAGTTCTGCGCGAGTACCATCATCTTTATTACGGACATAGGACACTTCCGATAACAACCACTGTTCAGATTCCAGCCCGAACACGGGTAAATGGATCGGAATCAATGTATTGGGTGTCCACAGCGTTCCGCCAACATCCCGCCAACTGTCAACCAGCACTTTGAGCGCCTTAGAGCGCCCGTAGCGACGGTTCATTTCCCAGTTAATCGCGTCCTGCTGCTTTCCCCATGTATGCAGCGTGCTTTCGATAATAGTGACGTAGTTCCGATAACGCATCTTTTCCGCTTCCGGATCTTTCGCCGTGGCAATCGTTACCACTTCGTAACCTTTTCCGGCCGATAACTCACTTAACCCGCTGACATTCATGGACAGGCCGCTGTACTCTGAGAACCGTTCGTTCATCGATGACTGATAATCGACCAGCTCGATATTTTTTCCCTGCGCTACACCACTAGCTGCCAATTTGTCACTGACACGGGTCAAAAATAAATTGCCGTCTGGTGTGTCGTAATACAGCAAGGCGGACCAGCGAGTGATGCGATCAATGATTTCCTGCGAGGATTCGCCCCAGTTCAGGGTGAATTGCGGCACGGACTTCATGTCGGTCACATCGGAATTAACCTCAATGCCGTACCACTGCGCCAGTTTCTGAGCAATTTGGAGTGCCGTCGCTGAGGTAATTACGTTCTGCGGCCATTTTGCTGAACAATCGACTAAATCCTGACATTTACTGCGACCAGTCACCCGTATTTGATGGGTGCTCTTATTAATGGATGAGTTCCAGATATCGATATACCCCGTAATCACAGGGTCATCACCCAGCAACACCTGACAGGGTTGTCCGGCCTCAACCAACTGTTTTTCACTGCTACCGGGATAATAGTCCATCAACATCAGTTCAAAATCGGACGGCAATCGCTCAATACCACGTGTCACACGCACACTGTCCCAGCCATAAATTGCCTTGCCGCCAATAATTAATGAAAGTTCATCTGATTTTTTCATTGTCTCAACGCCTTAAATCGGGTGGGCATAAATGCCGGATGACGAGGATTAGCAGCCTGAACCAGTTCATCACTGCGACCAGCATCCTGATAAATCCGGTTAGCCACATTCAATGCAGGTAATATAGTGGGTAAGTCGAACTGAGCTAACCGTCCGGCCTCCGCGCCTTTCAGTGTGGTACTGGTGATAAATTCATCCCGCAATGACAGCAGGGAATCGTAAATTTCGTCTATCCCCAAATCACCGGACATCACCAGCGCGGTATCCAGCGCCTGACACACCCGCGTTTGCAAATCGCGGGCTTCCTGATTATTTGCCGGGGTAAATTCACTGGCAACCTGCGCCATCGCGCCTGCGGACAACACCACCAATAACAGAACTGTCATTTCGGTAACGTGGCGATCAACCTCACCTTGCTGATAACGGGTGTTTTGAAATGCTGACAGATTTTCAAAAATTGCCACTTTTTCATCGGTACTACCCGCTGAATGGATAATAGCCATCACGACATTGCCCGCCGCCTCGCTGAATAATTCTACAGTCGGTGCAATCGTCAATTTCTCAATACTGTCGGAAACAACCTTGCGACCCATCACAACATCGGACGTGGTATTTTTCACTATTTCGGCATCATTACGCGGATTATCATCACGTGACCGAATGCCCGTTGCGCCTGATACCGTGCCACCAATTTTCCCACGCTGATAGCGCCCGTAGCGTTCACTGCCGAACGTGGTTTTTAACATATCACTCAGGTTAGTGACCTCATCCACTGAACGGATGACCATGCCTATCCATTGATCCGCAGTCTGCCTAATAATTCGTATTCCCTGTACCACAGAGCGAATTTCACCCCGCACCATTGAGATGTATTTTGCTGACATCGTGGTGTACGTTCGCAGCCAGTTCTGCCCGACCGCGGTCGCGGATTTGGTGCTGTTGGTGACCGCAAACACTTTCAGACCGGATTCAATCACCGTTAACGTGAACTCAAATACCCGCCCTGATTCTGCATTCTCCGTCATGCGCAGGCCGCTTTCCGTGACACTGACCGTCAGTTCGCCCAGCGTCGGATGTACCAGCGTTCCTGTTGACCCCGTTTCACAGGCCGCGACCAAATTTTTACGCTGGGTAATGACATCTGGTGCGTTATACACTGCGCTGCCCTGAATGATAAACCCGCGCAGAGTAATTCGTCGGGTTGCACGGCCTAGATCTTCAATCCATGCTGTATCGCGGTACGGGTATTCATGTACAGCCTGACGACGGCCAAAAACGCTCTCACCGGATACGACAGCAAACGGGACGCCTCGAAATGATGCGGGGCGCAAATGTTCCGCCCATTGCCATGAATCACCGCCCCCGCCTAACAGGGAAGAGATGGCGTCTTTTATAAAGGCCATAGATACCTCTTTTGGACATAAAAAAGCCGCAATTAAGCGGCGTTAGAGGTGAAAAACCCGCTCTATATTGGCGGGTTTGATAAGGTAATTACCACTGATTTACTATCTTAGAAAAACTCTCTTTATGGATAATGAGGTATCCGGCTTTCTGTGCCAGTTCCATAAAGGTATTCAGTGTTAACACATGACTATTGGGATCTACCGTTTGGTAGTCCTGTATCTTCCTGTCCCGGATGACCACCAGCACCTTACCGTTATCGGGTAGTACATTGGTGTCAAGTGATGGCTCTTCTTTGCCAATATATTCACCTTCTAATGGAACACGTGCAGCCAAAGAAAGTGCTTCTGTAAATTGTTCGCTATCTATTTCTTTGTAAGTACATCCAAAGTGGCTTTTTAATGCAGACCACATGGTTATCATCGCCTTGGCTTGGTTCTCTTTTGGTAACGCCTTGCCACGGTTAAGAACCAGTTGCTTGATAGCTTCCTGTTGGTCTGCTGTGATGCGCCCGGCTATCTGTTTGGGTTGTTTGCGGGGTTTGGTCTGAATATCCACTTGACCTGTAATAAGTGCATCATAGGCACGAATAACTTTCAAGGCGAACGCTGCGCTGATCCACATGGCATATGCGTACACTAATTCTTTGCAAACATATGTACCGCCATAGCGACCAGGCTTTGATATTACAGGTTTCCAATTCTCCAAATTCGCAGAGTTAGAAATTTCATTTTTAAAGGGCGGAATTCCGCCTTTTAAGATTTCCTCAATCAATTCATTTGTTTGTTGTAGTTCTAACCAATACTTCGGACGGTGGCGTTGTTCCCCACCAGACGCTTGATGTAAATCGTTTAATGAATAACGCCCTTGCGCATCTTGGTGAATAGAGATATTGGAGATAATAATTTGATTAGTGTTATGTGGTTCACGAATTGCTATACTTGTCATGTTTACTTCCTATTGGTTTGGGTGAGTAAATTAGAAGCCCTGACTACTCGTAATAGTTGGGGCTTCACCATTTCAGGCATTTATAAGTCCATCTTCACGCAATGTTCTTTTGAGTCTCTGGACCAACTCTGAGTTAAGAGATCTCCCTTCTTTTTTCGCTACATCTTTCAAGACCTGTTTTAACTCTGGTTCTATTCTTAGTCCAAGAGGTGGTATTTCTCTAATTTTCATATCATCATCCGTGTAGCTAAGGTGTAGCCATAAAGCTAATGCAATGACAGTATTTCGTCAATGTTTTTTTAGCTACACTGTGATGCCAAGTACTGTCAATGAGTAGCTAATATGAAAGGAATGAGAAGCATCACCCCTCTTGGGGTTAGAATACCTGATGATTTAAAAGAAAAAATTCAAGAAAGAGCCGCTAGAAATGGCCGCTCCATGAACTCTGAAATAAACATGATATTGCAATCTGCTATAGACGAGGAATCACAACCTAAAAATATTGATGAACTCGCTCAGTTAGAATCCGATAAATTCAAAGAACTATTCATGGAAACTGCCAAACGGATGTATGAAAAAAAGTAAAATTTCAATATAGGAACAGCAATGAAGCCAAGCAATAGAGAAATTTACCTTCAACTCATAGAACAATCCTTCGTCCAAGAATTAATTGAAGAATTTCAAGAATTATACCCATTTAACGAAACAAGTTTTGCTGTTGAATATTTCGATGAGTTCGGTCAATGCACCGTATGGCTAGGATTTGAAGATCAGTTTGCCATACGTGATGCTTTTGGTAACTGGCGACAAGGAACAGCGGAAGAGTGCATCATGCTAATAGAAGGCTCTTTGCCCGGAGCAATGAAACTCATCAATTAACCTTTTGCAAGAATCACCAGTAAAAGCCCCGTAAGGGGCTGTTTCGCAAACTTCTACTTGATATTCAAATTACATGCCTTAGCAAATTTATTAACGGCAACAGTTGAACCGGATACATTTCCTGAAAAAGATTGCTTATAATCAACTTCATCAACAGAAATTCCCGCTAAAACTTTTTGCTTTGCTGAACTTAACTGTTTTAATAACGACAAAATCTTTTCTCTATCAGTGACTTTGGCGTCTATTGCATCAGAGTTTCTTCTTTGTAGTGTTGTATCAAATTCGACCACTTGATTACTATCAACTCTCATTAAAAAGGTCGCAGGTATGGATTTAATATCGCTATCGTCTACTAGCTCAACATAAGAAACTGATAAATCATTACTATCGCATTTGAATACAATGGCTGATTTAGTATTTTTGAGCTCCCCTATAAGAACTGCGCTATTATCGCCAAAGATGCTCTCTTCTACGTTCGTAATCCACGCTGCATTTGCTATAGATGATGCAAAGAACAAAGATAATAATAACCGCTTCATAAAAACCCCAATAGTTTATTAAACTCGCATTAATGATGAAATATAAGCTATTTTCAAGAATAGCGCATGGAAGTTGTGATTTTACCCGCAGTTTTCGACTGGAATTTTTGCCGTTCTCCGGTTTCGCTATTAACCAAAACAACCTCTAGTTGTGTTTTGTTATCACTCAATGCGGATTTTAGGGATTGCGTTAATGTATCGATAAAATCCTGTTTGTTCTTTTTATCTGAAAAAATGGAATCCGTAGATGGGAAAATATTATTTTCATCTTTTTCAACTACACTCTCTGATTTGTTATGTTCAGTATCATATTGCAGACGTTGCTCTCTGAGTGTTTGAGGGTTTCGCAGACCCGCCCAGCGGGACTCGTTGATAGACACGGTGATTGCATTTTTTATTTGCTCCTTGCTGTATGGCTGCTGTCCTAAATTCTCCATTTTTATTATGGAATCTATAAGTTTTTCAATCATAGCTGGATTATGTAAATCCATTTTTTCATTTGGACTAATTCCTAGCTGTTTAGCTGTATAATCAATATATTCCCTCGTATTATTGCCTGCTTTTTCAGGGGCATATATAGGAATAACGTGGTTTAACGTATTCTGACCGCGATCCCCGTGCAGCATTAGCTGTCTACTCAGTGCTGCTATCCCATCGTTAGGTGTCGCAAACTTCATATAGACATGGCCGTTGCCATAATCTTTACCGACTGCGTTAGGGGCATCGGTTAAATTCCCAGGGTTGTTATTGCGAATGCCCCTTGGGGTTCTTCCATTTTTCAGCGGGTTAGGATAATTAGGTGCTTCTACTTTTGGTAGCGGAGGAATCTTATTAACCGCTAATTTAACTTCATGAGCTTTTTTCTGCTTTTCCCATAATTCGCTATATTTATCATTCAGTTTCTTTTGTAATCCCTCATCCGGTTTATTAATCGTCAGGGATAAATTTTCTGTGAATGTTAATTGTTTTTGAAATTCTTTATCTCGTAATGCACGCTGGCGAATATCTTCTTCTTTATTTCCATGATAGAAGTTATTTGCCGTATCATTTTCACGTTTTTTATATTCCTGAACAGATTTAATTTCTGCGCTTTCTTTTGCTTCTTTGCTATTCCCTAAAAACCAAGTAGCACCGGTTATTTTTGTCCGGTGCCAAAGCCCGTCAATTCTGGCGCTTATCTCGTTCGCTTCAGTATTGAAATCAGTGAGTATTTGATTTTCTGCTGTCGTTCGACTTTGACCATTTTTTACCGATTTATCCAATCGTTCATCGATTTTATTTTCACGAATGAGTGTTAATATATCTGGCGTCAAACCAAGTTTATTAGATAATCTGAACTGAGTTTCAGACGGCATATTGGGGAATTTTTTTGCTATCTCTAGTAAGGTTGGAATAGTATCCGCCGAACCATCTTTGGTAGTGTGTATCGGGATCTGAAGGTTATCTAATTCTGACCGCGCTGAGACATTTTCACCCCGTTTAGCCGCATTTAGAACATTAAATAAATTTTGAACAGACTGTTTGGCATCATCCGCATCAGCGCCAACTTGAACTAACGCGCCAGTCAATTTAGTCGTGTCTTCAATAGACATGGCGGTATTTTTAGAGAGCGTATCAATATTATTGGCCTCTCTACCCATCTCCCTGAGCGTACTATATCCTGCAGTCACTCCACCAATAACACCGCCAATGCCGCCAAACAACCCCATTTTTGACGTGAGTCCACTGTATTTCGAAAACAATTCACCAAAATTTTTTAGTGGCGGGATCATGTCACCGATATTTTGCACGTTATCCTGTGCATAACGTGACATATCCCGTAACTGATTACTCAATGAACCTGTCGTATCCAGAGTTTCACTACCACCGAATCGGAGGGCGTCACGCGTGGAACCCAGTAATGGGTTTAGTTGTTTGATTCTGGCCTCAATTTCCGCCAGTACTTTTGTGGCGTTATCATCCGCATGTAATTCAAAATCAAATGCATTACCCATTACCAGATCTCACTGTATTTATCCGTTCTGCCTGTTCAACCCACCAATTAAGCCGCGTTCGACTCAGAAGCCACGCATCTTGCGGACCCCAGCGGTAAAAATAGGTAACATCCGCCGCTAATCGCTGCCATTGTTGGAAGGTGTGTACGCCAAAAAACGAGTCAAAAATGCCTCACATTCCCGAAAATCAGTGATCGCCATTTTTTTCAATACCGTATCAGTGATACGTGTTTGTGATACCAATGAAATCAAAAGGCGCATTGCGGCTAACGGGTTGGATTTCCGATCTGCCTCATAGAACTGTTCAACCTCGATCAACGTCGGCTCACGCAAATGAATCTCCTGATAAACCTCCTTACCATCATTGCTTTCAATTGGTTGACTCAACTCAACAATTTTTGTCTTTTCCACGTTAACCCCTTAATTTTCAGTGACTGAAATACCTTCCCAACGAACCTCGAACTCTGCGTCTTCGCTCTTCACTTCCTGCGTATTCACGGTCCACATGCCTTCGCCGATGATGGTTTTGCCGTTCGCCAGTTCTGCCACAATGGTAACATTAGTCTGGTTGTTAAAATCTGCGACCGTGGTCCCACCACTGTCACGGACCCGACAGGATATGTAGCAGGGGCTAGGCTTTTCTTTATACCCGTGCACGTAATCCATGCCGGTTAGCGTTTCGCGGGTGACGGTCGAGGGGCTGTAGGTAAAATCCCCCACCACCATAATGGACACGCCATTTACCGTGACATACGCCGTGCCCGCCAGTCTTCTACTTGTATTTCCCATAGTTACCTCATGACGTCGGTTGCTGACGGAATTGATTGAGCAGTGCGAACACTCTCAACTGGTTGATCAGTGTGCCAGTCCAGAGAACATCCAGTCGGTTCGGGTTGTGGGCGTTTACCTCGACCCGCAGTCCGTCTGCAAATGATTTCGAGTCCTGTACATAACCGTTATATTCCAGTGTCCGGTACTGGGCGATGAGTTCTGCACGGACAATATTGGGGGTGGCAATGGCTGAACCGGGCGCAAAACGGGTCCCATCTTTTGCCAGTTTCACCCGCCCGAATTTTGACGTAATTTGCGTGCGGATATAGCGCGAAACGAACATCAGCAAAAACAGCGTTTCTATCTGCAAATAACTGTCGTCATTGTCGCCGTACGGGTTTTTCTGGTAGGTGCTGATCAGGTTTTCAATCTGTACCGTACCATCATCGGCCACCGTAAATGTCGAAATTCCACTGTGTAACAGGTTATTGCGATCAATCAGGTCGAGCTGATTTTCTGCTGCGGGTGCCAATACGCCCATGACAGGTAACGTTTGTAGTGGCCTGCCGGGGTCATTACGCAGGCTCGGTGCTGCCGCGCCAGCTATTGCCGCCGCCCAAATGTAATTGGGGGACGGTGATTTAGTGACTCCCAATAGCGATTCGTGCTGGTTATTCCGGCGTTCGCCAGCATCCGCCAGTTCCCCGTAGGTGCCACTGACCGCACTGAATGTATGGCCGTAGAGTTGTTTCTCCCATGACCAGCGGCCGCCGGTATCGGATAAAAATGATTTGATTTCATCGAGTGATGTCGTATCGATGTACGGGTTGACGATAAAATCAAACGCCCGATCGCTGAGGTTAGCCAGGCCGTTTTTCAGCTCTGGCGCACCCGCACCGCCAGACATTGGGGTGATACGTAACGCCATGCCTGTCGGCATTTCCTCGCCGCCTGCCTGCCCCCGATAATTGAGGCTGATATCCATACCGTTACCGGGTACGCCTTTGTTTTTCGCGGTCAATGTGACCGTATTATTGGCTGCGGTTGCTGTCACCGGCAGGGCAATTTTACGGTTAATTGCGGCAGCCAGCGACTCGGCGATCTGCGGCATTTTATCCGTCGCCATAACTGTGACCTGCACACGCTGTCCGGCAATATACAGTGAAATCACCCCAGCATGGGTTGGCTGGGAGGTGATCTCAATCGACCCTCTGGCGGTCAGCGTATTGTCGCCGTCTTTCAGGGGCAGTACCCATAATTCCGCCGCCTGATCGTTTGCCAGATACGCGGCGGTCATGCCATGCAGTAATGAACCATGACCGAACTGGGACGCTGCCTGTTCTGCTGAGGAAATGCGCACCGGAACATCCGGCGCTGCAACGGCTTTATCCAGCATCTGACCAATGATTAGCGAGCGCTGGGTTGCTGTGGCGCTGTTGGCCATTGAGTTATCGAATTCCACAAAAAATAATGGCGTTCTGAGGTTATTGGGAATTCGGGAAAAAGGAATTGCCATTATTATTCAGCCTCCTGCGCCTGAGCGCCTTTTTTGGCGAATTTGGTTTCAGCTACTAACTGATAGAGTTCAACGTCACCGTCTCTCAATCGGCGATGCCAAAACAAATTATCCGGTACATCTGCACCGGATTCGGGCAAAAACTCGCCCCTGACCGGGCAGCGAACACGCCGACCGGCAACAGGTTTTACAAACATGGGTTACTCCAGAT
This sequence comes from Xenorhabdus griffiniae, assembly GCF_001028135.1. Taxonomy (GTDB): domain Bacteria; phylum Pseudomonadota; class Gammaproteobacteria; order Enterobacterales; family Enterobacteriaceae; genus Xenorhabdus; species Xenorhabdus bakwenae. Next base: position 10,427 of record NZ_LDNM01000054.1, on the reverse strand, counting down.
TAATATGAATGTGGGGTTCTGGTGTGCGCTCAGGCATGGCGACGGCGATGTCTATGCCCTCCAGCGGGTTTGCCTCGATAGGGTAAAAATCCTCAGGCCCCTGATAGTATTCGATATCAATGTCCATCAGGAGCTGGGCAAAATGCCCCTCACCACTGGCGTCAATATCAATTTGTGACCGGATTTCAGCAAATTGCTGAACCTCTCTTGTCAGGTCGTAGCTGTTGATTACCGCCCGCTCGATTTGCTCCCGCAACGCCTCCAGTGCCAGTTCAGCCTGTTCCGCGCCGCTATCAGTATCACCGTCAAATTCCTCTATTCTGCCTGTGACCCTGACGGTGGTGACGGTATTAAACTGCGGGATATTACGGCCCAGCGATTTTTTATGATCAAACGGCGTTTGTACTAATAGACACGGATAGTCATTACCCCGCGTTGACCAGTCACGCGGGGAATAAACACGGGATTGTGCATCCGTTTTACCGATAAGCGCCAGAACGACCAGATTACGTACCGTTGATGCGTTCATTTTTGGGTTTAATCCTGTTGAGTTGCAAATGCGTTCCGCCATGACTGTCCGGCTGAACGTCACTCACGGTAAATTCAGCATTGATACTGTACACAAACACCCTGTCACGCTGTTGTGGCGGGGATTTGAATACGGCATCACGAACACCCAATACAGGTTTAGTGGTATTGATAGAGCTGTCTCCGTCCAGCGACTCCACCTGCTGGGTATAGGCGCGATCAAACACGCCCATAATATCGTAGGGTTTACCATCCTGGGGTCGCCAGTTCACCCGCTCGGCAAACTGTTTATGCAGCGGGGCGAGCAGATGTTTATCCCAGTCGATCGGCATTAGTCCTCCTGCTGGATTCTGACGCCATCCATACCGACCACGCGATGAGCCGCATTGGACAGTAACTTCGCTCTCAGATCATCCAATCTCACGATAACGCCCAACTGAGTCAGGCGATTGGCATCGTCACCGTAGACCTCAATCAACGTATTTTCAGGATATTCGACCCCGTTATGTCGGACAGTTCGACCGTTAGCAACGACAAAATCAGAGGCATCAGAGGCTGGTTCGTCGTCATCACCGTGTCCCACCTTGCTGATAACATCATCTAATTTGATAGATTCTGTCTCAGGCTGAACCGCTGGCTGGGCGGAATTTTGAATCGGGTCTGTCTGCAATTCGGTCGGCAATCCGCCCAAATTGTCTTCCTGCTGAGATTTCTTTGCCATATCACACCACCGTTGCGCATAATGCCGCATTAACGCGACTTGGGATAACCAGCGGGGCAGACTGCACCATCAGGAAACGCTGTGCCGGGTCTTCCTGCAACCACGATTTCGGCGCGTACGCCATCGGGCCATAGTTGAATGCAGGGTCAATAATTGCACCAAATGCTCGCGTCCCCATTAAATCCGCGCCGGACATAATGACCGTGCCATCTGGCAACATCGGCTTTTCTTTACCGTCTACCGGATCAATAAACCAGTCGTTATAGACCCACAAATAAAACTGCCCCCAGCGCCCTTTGTAAATTGCACCTTTTTGTATCTGCGTACCCGGGTTAATCTGGTTGCCATACGGGTTTAATGCCGGGAATTTGATAGCACTGTCGGTAACCGTGGTATCCAGTCTGAACGCATTCCACGATTTAGTGGTAAATACCAAATCGGTAGGAACAGCACCGGAATTTTTCAGGATGCGCTGTGACCATTCCTCGATATCCCGCGTTGGCTGGCTGTTGGTTTTGCCTGCATCGACTGTTGTCGGCCATTTGTCACTTCCGCTCAGGGTGACAGTCAGGTCAGCGGAGCGACCGAAATTGACGACCTTCGTCTCATAGCCTGCGCCTGAAACGGTGATAGTGCCTGTTGTTAGTGCACTGGCGGCCATCCACTCCAGACGACGGTTAATCATGTCGATCTGGTCGGCCAGCTCAAATTGGATATTTAACATCTCACGCTCAGCCGCAGTATATTGACCACCAATGCGCTCACCAATCTGGCGGCGAATAGGTTTACGCAAATCTGGGGCGCGTTTGTCTTTGATGTAGGCGGGTCTGAAACTGTTAGTCTGAAATTTACGGGATTCAACTAGTTTACCCTGCACTAGTGGGGAAACAAACGGGGCCATACGGCGCAGGCCGACATCTACGTCGATCGCTACTTCTTCGGTGTCAGATTCCACAATATTTGGGAAAAATTTATCCAGTAACCAGTTCTGACTGGTCATCAGGTTAGGGACAACCTGAACTAAAACGTTAGTATCAAAAATATTCATACGTTTTCTCGTTAAATAGACGTCACAATGCCTACGGTGATCGCATTATGACGTCTGTTAAAATTAGATTAGGCGGTTACGCTGTCGCGCAGGAAAATAGAGAATTTGCGGAGTTCGGCGGTTAATTCGGGCAATTTCCAGCTCTCATCATAAATGATACGATGTTGGTTAAATTCGCCCATCAGATAAACACCGCCGCTAACGCTGCTTTCTGTGGTATCCACATCATCCACCAGAATAGCGCTCGGAATTTGACTGCCATCCGTTGCGTCTTTTTTACTGAGTACGTACTCACGGGACGCGGTGATTTTACCCAGCACCGCACCACGTTTCAGAATGCCGGATTTCGCAATAGTCACGGTATCAGTGACTAATTGCAGTTGCCCGGCGGTAAGTTGATCTGGCACATAAACTGACTGACGAACACCCGGCTGAAACGGGTTATTGGAAAACTGATCCATTATTTTGTTCCTCTATTGGTGTTGTATAAACCCGTCATTTGCTGCGCCAGTCCCGCCGCAGAGCCTTTCGCGGGTTGCTGAGCATCGGGACCTAATCGCACCTGTTGTTCGGCTCGCATTCTGCTGTCCAGTGTGACGCGAGTCATGGAGGACTGAACTGAGCCCATCACTTTTAATGTGCTGATAGCCTCACTCGCTGACATTCTGGTATTGAACGTCAAATGTGCGGCCATATCAGGGCGTCCAGCGGCGTATTTACTACCAAATATTTGAGCACAGCGTTTACGTTCAGCGCGGCTTCCTTTTTTGACGTCCTCGTTTTCGTCAGCGTCGGCATCATCATCGTCGTCGTCTTCTGCATCCGGGTCATCGTCTTCCGATTTGGCTTTTTTGGCCTTTTTCGCTTTTTTGCCTTCTTTTTCATCATCTTCGTCTTCCGCATCCGGATCATCATCCTCGGCGTCCGTCTCGTCTTCCTTCTCTTCCGCGCGAGATTTTGCCTTGCGTGCTTTTTCGTCGTCCTCATGCTCATCAGCGGCACGGGCTTTGGTTCCTAACAAATGTGCAAATTTAAACATCGTTAAACTCCAGATTCTTTCATTAGTGTTTGAAATGCCATGTCAGGTGTGGCCACAACATCAGCCAGACCTAACTGGACACCCTCAGCCGCCAAATAGCAGGCTGCCTGTGTGCCCCGAATAATTTTTTCTGTAATCCCGCGATTACGGGCTACGGTGCTGACAAACAACGCCCCCATTGCGTCAACGTCCGATTGAATAGCCTGCTGAGCCTCAGGGCTTAATTTTACATACGGGTTACTCTCGGCTTTACGGTCGCCATAGGTGATGATCGTGACAGTCAAACCATCAGATTCGATGCGCTGTGACCAGTCACAATGGATCACAATCACCCCCACCGAGCCAACACCACCTGTACGCGGGACGGTGATTTTATCGGCGGCACTGGCGATAGCGTAAGCGGCGGAATAGGCGTTCTCGGTCAGAATCGCGTGAATCGGTTTTTCACCCCGCGACTGATAAATCAGGTCCACCAGATCAAAGCACCCCGCGACTTCACCACCGGGTGAATCGATATCGAGGCAAATTCCGTTCACCTCCGGGTCATTGAGTGCGGTCAGAAAAGTTCGGCGAATGCCATCATATCCCGTCATACCACTGTAAGGCCGTAGTGTGCCCAGCTTTTGTACCAACGTGCCTTGTACCGGAATGACTGCTATTCCCTCTAAAACGTCATAGCCTGTATCTGATTTGGTACTACGGGAAAAGTATTCGTCATCCCCGTAGTACATTCCCGCCTCAATTTTGGTAATACCAAAGCGATCAGTTAAGGCGCCCATCACTACCTCAGCTTTGCGCGGGTGTATCGCCAACGGTACATTAAATAACCGCTGGGCTAAATGCGGTAAATTCATGGGTTGAATTCCTCCGTTTTGCTGTCGGTAGTCAGGCGGGATTGCGCCCAGCTTGGTAGCGGTAATCCGCGCCCCTGCCACACCTGTATTTCATGGGCGCTTTGATCCATAAACTCTTCCCAATCGCCGCCTGCGTTTTCTGCAATCTCAATTTCCAGCGTGGAAAGTCCCGCTTCAAGACCCATGATCGTCCCTTCTTTTTCTTTCACTGGGTCAACCCAACCGCGCCCCGGACCTATCCAACGTGACCGGCAATAGGCTGCCCGCGCGTCCAGAAAATCTGGTGCGCCATTGGGTAATGGTAATTCAGCTGTGTCGTGCAGTTCCTCTACGAACGCACTCAATATCGGCTGAGCAAAACCGATAGAAAAATCATCACGACGACGAGTCATTGTTTTCCATGCCTCCAACATCGCTGCACGGACAGAACTGTAGTTCACGTCAGACCAATCCTGCGTCACCTGCTGGGGTGATAATCCGGTTGCCGAGGAAATGTTACGCAGAGCCGCGCTCTCGAATATCTCAAAATTGCTGTGCGGTCTGACTGCATTGACAGTCGTGATTTTTTCTCCCGGATACAGAATCGGCATGCGTGCCCCGTTCTGCAGGGATAATCGGCGCTCGTTATGAAAATCTACCCGACCGCTCTGATACGCCCCTAAATTCGGATCATCACTCATCCCCGTATCACCCAATGCCGCCTCGACTGCTGCGGGGTCATAGGGCGACTCTATATAGGCGGCAAATATAGAATTGAGTATCGCCGATTCCAGTTCGCTCTGGTCGTATTTGATGAGCATTTTCAGACGTTGAACGACCGGGGTTAAAATCCCGTTCCCCCGATGCTGTGCTCCGCGTTCATGGTCGTAATCATGCACCACGTGCGGTCGCCCCCACGAGGTTTCACGAGGAATACGTTCCCAGGTCATGGTTTTTTTACCGCTCCACCAATCCCCCATATGTGCCTCTCGGATATGATAGGCAATGGGGGCACCGTCACTGTCGATTTCCACGCCACCGCGCACGTGATTCATATCCATCATTTCCTGCGGATTACTGAGGCGGTCGGGGTCGACAATCTGAATGGTGGTCGCATAACGCCCTCGTCCCTGACCTAACCGATCAGTCCGGTATTGCAGGACCGCCAGCGCGTCACCGTCAATCAATTTGTGACGAAATGCTAGCCGCATCATCTGGGAAACGGTTTGTTTACGTTCCACATCACAATAATGTCCGGGGTCATCGGCCCATGAACGCCAGTGCGCCTCAACAACTTTGCGGTATTCTGCCGCCCATGTGACATCAAATGATTTATTGCCAGTTAACAGCGCCAGCATTCGGTAATCAGGTTTCAGGATAGGGCGAAAATTAGCGCCGATGGCATTGTCCAGGACGCGGGTAATTGAACCCGCCGCCCAGCCGTCATTACGCACCAAATCACGGACACGCGACACAATGCGGTCGCGGTAGATGTTAATTTCATTGTCCGGCGACCACAGTGCCGGCTGCCAGTTCGCCAGTTGATCACTGAACGAATCGGCAGCATCGTAGGGTACGCGGCTACCGCCTGTCAGCATGGAATAACGGGGCCGGGACGGTGCTAACGGTTTGCCGTCCGGTCCTAATATTTGAATAGCCATCAGAATCTAAACCTCGCCGGGCGTCGTGTGCTGATACCTAGCTGCGCCTGTATCATCTGAATTAGCGCCAATAAATGCCCTAAATCTGTCGGCTGGTAAGATACGGAGCGAGTGCCGTCGCCTTGTGTATAGGAAAACGACACTCCTTTATTACCTGTCGCTAATTCAATGTAGGCAGATTGCGCCGTTTCCAGCGCAGCCTTTAGCTGCTCGCGGCTCATGCCTGACAGCAATCTAGTATTGCGTTTAAACATAATTTTCCTATGGCAGCATCTGTGAGATGGGTTTACGTTTATGGGGTTTATCCGGCTCCTGAATAACAACACCAGGATATTGCAGGCTAATTTTGGTTTCCGGTTCAGCCGGAGGTGGTTTCAGTCTGCCGGGATTTGCCTCAATTACACCTGCCAGAACATTGAGTTTTAATCCCATATACAGCAGGCCACATAACGCAGCATAGCTGTAGACCCGACAATCGAGCGCCTCGTTAGCACGTCCGGGGATCTGTTCCCATATGCGGTAACGCTGACCACCGGAAAGTTTAATCACCGAGCGCTCCGCCAGTAACTGACTGAAATAATTCAAGTCACGTTCAACCGGAAAATGCATATAAGCCGGAGCCGGTTCACCCGCCTCGGGTGGATCAATATGCAATCTGGAGCGGATCGCATCTTTGGCCGCATTAACGCCCAAGATAATCGGTTTGAAACTGGATTTACTGCGAGGTGTTGGTCGTTTGGTCGGCCAGATCGGTGAGCGTGCACCACCTCGTGCAGATTCCCCTTTAATCGCCCAAATCCTCCTGCCCAGCCGTTCGCGGGCAAAATCATACACCCGCTGGGTATGGTGACCGCCGGAATCCATGCAAGCCGCCATAATGGTAAACCCATAGCCATCAGCACGCCGCCAGACCTGTTTTAAATAGGCATCCAGACGCCGCCACGGTTCGTCGGTCTCCAGATCGCCCTCAATGACATCATGAGCAATCGACCAGCTTTCCTCATTACGGCCCCAGCCGACCACTTCAATCTCAAAACGACCATCCTGCGTATCAATGCCTGCGGTGAGGAGTGCCACGCCGTCCGGGACTTCGGCTGCCCAAACCTCACAGCGTTCTAGCAGCCGTTTTTCACTCAGATATTTTTCGCCTCTATCCTCGTAGGTTTCACCTAAAACGAGGTTAATGAACGTCTGGCGAAGAAGTGCATCGTCTTTTACTCTCAACCATTCGGCGACTAGATATTTCCAGGCTGCATTAGGGAACAGACTATAACCAGCCCAAATATGAAAACCAGCATGTCCATTAAATGGTTTTGTGGCACGCCATTCGCCATTCTGAACCATCCACGTTTTTTCACTATGCTGAATGACGCAACCATTATGACGACAAACATAATAGGCGCTGTCAGGTACACCGTTGCCATCGTTGTCTTTTTCCCATTTGATGCCATAGGGAACATCAGGGCCTCCCCATTCCAGAACCTGATATTCATTACAATGAGGACACGGCACGTAGTAATGACGCTGGTCACTCTCCTCAAACGATTTTTCTATTCGGCTGGTTCCTCGAACTGTTGGAGTTGATCCAATCACAATTTTACGGTTCCAGAATGTTTCCGAACGTTTAATACCCAATGATATTTGGTCACCCTCTGCACCGGCTCCCCCTGACGGATAACCGTCAACCTCATCAAACAAAATGATGCGACAGGTAATACGCCGAAAACCACCGGGCGAATTGGCACCAATTAACGTCAGGTTTGCACCGTTAGAAAACGTTTTTTTGCGGATGGTCTGATTTGAATCTTTTGCTCTGCTATCACCCGCAATTTCAGCCAGTACAGGAGTATCACGCAGCATTGGCGCAATCTCAGTTTTACTATAATCCTCCGCATCCTCCTCACGGGGCTGAACAACCAATATGGGTGACGGATCATGTGACAAATAATAACCAATCACATGGTCCAGAATTTTGGTGTATCCAACACGCGCCGATTTCTGAACTGAAACCATCATCACTGTTGGGTCAGTGATAGCATCCATCATGCCGTCCTGATACGCGAACGAGCGAAATCGCCCAGTCTGAGCGCTCGTCTCTTTTGATAGTACGGCGTAGGTATTAGCCCATTGGCTCAATGAGAGTGGTTCAGGGGGACGAATAGTTTTGCGTTGTTTTATCAGTGCATTTTGAAAATTGTTCCAGGCGATGGGGTTAACTGTTTGTTGTATCGCCATCACGACTCAGTTCCTCCATTGCCTCGTGAATCAACTCCTGTAACGCTGCCACAAAACCCGTGTCATCGACGGTTGAGGCCAGTGCCCGCAACCTCGGGCCATGTTCAGGGGCTATGGCTATTAACCGCGTTCGCAGCCGCGCATATTCAGAACTAACAACATCAACCATGTCCTGATAGGGCAGCAATAATCCTGCCTCTTTCTCATAATTCAGTTTGGCCTGTAATACCCGATAATGTTCTCGACGTCGTCGATATTCATCGAACGAAATATCATCATTCAGCTGGTCTGAATCGACGTCATCGTTAAACCATTCTCCGTCAGCGCCAGTGTTACCTGTATGTTCAACTGAATTGTTACCTGGTAGTTTTTTTGCGGGTTTATTTCGGACAATTTCTTTTTTTTTTCGCTGCGGGTAACAGTTTTTCTGTACTGTTCAATGTTGGCGTTCGACGCCTCTACGTCAATCTCATTTCCGTTCATAACCAGCCAGCCGCGGGATTTCCACTCGGTTACGGTTTTCCGACTGACTCCATGCAGCCGCGCAAAATCAGCCTGTTTCATCGTTTCCTCTGTGTTACCTGTTACCCAAATTTCAAAATTTCATAGCTAGTGAAAAAACACGGCGCGCAATGCCCGTGTAATATCAATCAGTTAGGAAGGACCCAAAAAATTAAGCAATGAGGATTCTATTTGCGTCTTCAATAAATTTAGTCGTCGTATGTAATCATGTGTCATGACATTTATTCCCTGTTTTTATGGATGAGTAGTTGGGACCACGGTCCCAGTTTTATTTCGCTGTTCGAATTGCCTCACTCAATGCCCTACTTATCGCTTGTGGCATTAGCGCCTGAGCCATCTGCTGGGCACGTTCCTGATAACCGAGTACTGGCTCAACTGGCAGGGCATCACCAAAACGAATAAGCAATTTGGGTGGTCTCTGTTTTTGTCTCTCCCTGCGTGTACCATTAGGGGAGCGTTTTAGCCTTTTTTTGCCTTTTTTTGCCTTTTTAGCTTTCTTGCGTTGGAACACCCCGTTTACACCATTAACGTCACCAATAAATGTACTGTCTTTGCCTTTCAACTGATTCAGTTTGTTGCGAGGCAGGTTTCCGTATTTATTGAGTTTGATGTTCTTGGGGTTAAGCAAGGCCGCACCATTCAGTTTATGCACCCCGCCTTGTTCAAACGGCTCCAAATAACCAGCAGCAGTTGGCAGAACAAACAATTTCGCGGTCAGGTTGTTCTTGCGTGCCCCTTTGCTTCTTACCGCTTTTACCGTGAATGGCGTCGGGTTTTCCAACTTACGCTCAAAAGCGACTTTCTGTGCTTTTTCTATTTTGCGTGCGACCTCGGTAAGCGCTTGAGCCGTTGCAAATGGAATCTGGTGTCTTATTTTCGCCAGTTTATTAACGAGATCGCTGAGGTTGGCCATAATCACCACGCATGTTACGAGACATAAATCACAACTCGTGCAAAATTAATTAGACATGTTTCCAATGGAAACATATAATATGTAACATATGCTAAATAATAAACAAATACATGAGGATATTATGAATCTGAACAAATGCATTAAAAATTTACCAGTAGCTCTCCCGATAGCTGTTGAAATAGCTAACAGCAGTGGCGACGATGTAGATGGACGTCTGATATACCTAGCAAGTATTGCGTACCAGTACCGTGATAGATTGTTCAATATCGGAAACGGTAATACTATGAGTATTAATGATTTTAATAGTGAAGATGATGTCGAAAAATATTCAGACAAAATCAGGGCGGCTGGATTGCCAATTAGGGACGAATTCAACGAACTAACTGACAACATAGAACGCTGTCTAGAGTTTTGTGAAACGGTTGAACGGTTGCTGGCATTGTAATCAATTATCGGATTTCAATATGGCGTCCACAGAACGAACAGACAAACTAATCGAATTAGTTAATCATATTGGTAGCACTAGAAAAGCGGAAAATTTGATTAAATCAGTTAAAAACGTGGCACCCACTCATTCCGCTATCTATAAATCTATGCAGGGTTCGGGAACAGATTATATCGTTCAGTGCTACATAGATGATTTATTAACTGCAATTAGAAATAGCAGTTAATAACATATCACCACCTCAGTATCATTTACTCTGAGGTGGTGAGGACGGGTCTTACTTAACCACTTCTACCGTAGCACCGCTTTCATTGGTGATATAAAGCTGATCCCCTTTGTAGAGAAACTGATACCCACCTCCACCCAGCTCTGGAATTTCCGGAAATGTAGGGCTGGAAATATTTGAACAGACAATGGCAATACAATCATTAGTGCTCACACCTTCACGGGTTACACTGAGTGAATGTTCTTCTTCAATAACC
>NZ_LDNM01000053.1 GCF_001028135.1 Xenorhabdus griffiniae | reverse complement strand
ATTTAAAAATGATAGCTCTTTCAAGATAATAACGCTTGAACAATAAGGGAAATATAAATGACTTTAGCTTACTCCGATAAGTTGGAGTTATCAGGTTTAATCATAAATGAACCCATATACACTATGGTTTTATTTATGATTTAATCATTTTAATTTAATGCAATCTTAACATTAAATTAATATTTATTTAATGGATAATGCTATGTCTGAAAAATTTGTACAAACCATCTCAAGTGTTAATTATAACAAAGGCGTATTCTCTCTTTATTTTGTCGGTCAGGAGCCTAATCAAATGGCGAGTGGCATGCTGGCGGAAAATGATCAGGAATTGCAATTAAAACAAGTGATCCATATGCCTGCCTCTGGTTTTATGTATATGGTTTCCATGGTCAAAAGTATGCTTGAGGATCCAAGAATGGAAGCCGAAATCAATAAACTGATTGCGGCTGGTTTCTTACCGGTGCCTGAGAGCAGCGAAAGTGAACAACCTGCGGAAGTTACGGCTACAGCGCCAGAATCTTTTGAGCCTAAAAAACGTTCAGCACGTAACGCCGGAACATCGAAATAATATCAGCATCCTATCAGGTAGTTGCTAACTTATGGTGATCACATATCACTTGGCAACACTGAGTGCGCATGAAATACAGGCAATGATGGGTGGGGTGATGTTGCTTTGTCAGCACTCCCCCTTGCACCGACGTTACTCCGTTGCTGAATGGCAACAACGTATCTTGCCGTCATTCCGGCTTAATCAGTTTTGCTATTACGAAGATGAACATCAACGCCCAGTTGCTTTTTGTAATTGGGCTTTTTTGTCTGACAGCAGTCGGGATGCCATTCTTGCCGGTGAACGGGAAATTTCACCGGAAGATTGGCGTTCCGGCCAGCATATCTTTTTTCCAGAGATGATTGCCCCTTTCGGACATGCGCGTGACATTGCCTGCGATCTGCGCCGGCGTGTCTTTGCCGCCCGGAAAGGACAAAAAGCCTGCACCGTCAGGGGAACGCTGGATGTGCCAAATAACCGCTGTATCCGTCGGGTACAGTGGTTCATAGTTTAATTTTTACCCAATATCAGGATTATTTTATGGGAAAATCATCTAACCGCAGTACAGAATACTTCTTTACCGGTAAATATGAAGATGATAATGACGGAAACACAATACACGCCATTGGTGTTGGTGGTGTCATTAATGCCTATGGTGGCAATGACTACATAGTCGTCGGCTCTTTTAGTGCAACCGTTAATACAACATGGGGGCATGACACCGTAGTCGGTGCTGCCGGATATCTGAATGTCAATGATACGAGTGGTAGCCTGACGGTTAAAGGCGGGACTGGCTATACCTCAATCAATAAGACACAGAGCGGGTTGATAACGTTTGAGGGGGTTTCCGGTGGAGTGAAAATCAACCATACCGGAGACAAGCATGGCATCTCTTATTCTGGCGCCGCTGGATATAATAGTATCACCCGTAAGGGCCTGGAGGGTGATATTAGCTTTAAAGGGGCGGGTGCATACAACGAATTATGGCATGAAACTAACCAGGGAAATTTCTATTTTGGCGGCGCGGGTGGCGCAAACAAGATCGATCGTACCTGGTTTAACCGTTATCAAGGTTCCACTGGTGATTTGACATTCAAGGGTGCTAGCGCGGCAAATATCATTAGCTCCAGAGTTGAGAGTGGCAACATTGATTTTGAGGGCGCGGGAGCAGCCAACACTATTGTCCGTAAAGGTAAAAGTGGCGACATAACGTTACGTGGTGCAGGGGCATCTAACCGTATTGAACGTACCCGTCAGGTCGATGATATCTATTCTGAAACCAAAGGAGATATCCGGTTTGAAGGCGCAGGCGGTTATAACAGCCTTTACTCTGATATTGCACAGGGTGATATCTATTTCACGGGTGCCGGTGCTTATAACGAAATTACCCGTAAGGGAACCGCCAATGACTTCGGCAGCGAAGGAATGGAATATACCAGCGCCGAAGAGGTTGTGCTGACAACAGCAACCCTGAGTGGCTCATGGATTGGTAGTTCCCATCAGGTGACAGGGGTTAAATCAGTACGGGAACCAAACACTTACCTGTTTGCGTTTGAGGATGGGACTCACACTAAAATCAACAAGGTTCAGCTGCGCAATGATCCCGCAACGGGTAAGCTGAGATACATCTCGACCGCGTGGTATAAAGCAGGGAAACATCTTAACGGGCTGGAAAAACGAGATATCTCGACTCAGAGTGGCTTCAGTTCAGTCGGTGAAGATGGCGCATATACGTTGTCAAACCTGACCGTTGAACAGCGGAAACCGGTAACAGTTCATGCGGTTGAGAAAAAGCTGACGGAAAACCAGTGGGTAAATTATGGCAATGGTGTCCAGATTGACGCAGCAGATATCACTTTATCTGATGCCAAAATGGGCGGTTATGCCATTTACCGTGATGGAACCACGGTTGACGTAAAAGCGGTCAAATCCCACCGGAGGCCAAACACCTATATTTATGCTAAGCAACTTGGCGAACACACCAAGTTTGTGGTGGTGGAGCTGCGGAACGATCCCAAAACAGGAATGCTGCAATATATCGCTCGCCCCTGGTATAAAGAAGGTAACCATATAGCTAATCTGGCGAACGCAGATATCTCTTATGCCAATGGTTACCACGATATGGGAGCCGGCAGTTATTCGCTCAGTGATCTTCATTACAGTGTGAATACGGTGCGCACAAATTCCGGCCGTGTGCCTGATCTGCATGAATATCGTGATCTTGAGCTGTTCAGGTCAGCCACTGGCGGCGGTGACAGTTCGGGTGATATTCATTATGCCGGGGCCGGTGGTGGTAATATCATCAAATCCAACGTGACCCGTGGCAATGTCAGCTTTAAAGGGGCGGGCATTGCGAATGTGATTAAGCATAGCTCTGAATTCGGTAACACTACATTCGACGGTGGTGGTGGGGCAAACGTCATCATCAAAAAAGGCAAGAAAGGTGACCTGAACTTCGATGGTGCCGGCATTGCCAACGTTTTACTGCACCAAAGCCAAAGTGGTGATCTGAATGTCAAGGCGGGTGGCGCAGCAAACGTATTGGTTCGCGTTGGCGATGGCCGTTATCTTGCTCACCTTCTGGCTGTTGGCAATATCTCCATTCATAAAGGCAATGGCAACAGCCGTATCGCAATGGGCGGTGGTTTCAATACCCATACCCAAATCGGTCATGGTGATGCGTTCTGGACGGGTATTGGCGGTGCCAATGTGCTGACCCAGGTGGGGAACGGTAATGTCTCATCCATACTGGCGGGTGGCACTAATATTCTGACCAAAGTGGGTGAAGGCGATTTGTCATCAGCCATGTTTGGCGGCGCCAATATTATTACCCATATCAGCAATAACGAAACGGCGGATCCCGGTTCGGCAAATACATCGGCCATTGCGCTGGGTGGTGCCAACATCCTGACGAAAAAGGGTAAGGGTGATGTTCAGGCCGTTATGGGCGGTGGCGGTAATGTCCTGACCCATATGGGGGATGGTAAAACCACCGGCGTTATGCTGGGGGGAGTCAACATCCTGACCAAAGTTGGCCAGGGTGATACGACTGGCATTATGTTAGGCCTGGGTAACGTTCTGACCCATGTTGGTGACGGGCAAACGCTGGGCGTGATGGGCGCGCTGGGTAACATTTTCACCAAAGTGGGTGATGGCACTACTATTGCGGCGATGATTGGTGCAGGCAATATTTTCACCCATGTCGGTGATGGCAATGCCTGGGCGCTGATGGGCGGTAAAGGCAATATCTTCACCAAAGTGGGCAATGGCGATGCACTGGCCTTGATGCTGGCACTGGGTAACGTATATACGCATTTGGGTGATGGCAAGAGTGTTGCCCTGATGATCGCCAAAGGCAATATTGCGACCAAAGTCGGCGATGGCGATGCCCTGTCTGCCATGATTGGCAAAGGCAATATCTTTACCCAGATTGGTGATGGTTCCACTTTCGCGGCCACGATTGGCGGGGCAAACGTGCTGACCAAAGTGGGTGATGAGCTGACGGCAGCTTTGATGGTGGGTGAAGCCAACATTTATACCCATGTCGGCAACGGCACCAGCATGGGGTTGTTTGCGGGTAAAGCCAACATCATGACGAAAGAGGGTGATGGCACCACGCTGTCGGCCATGTTTGGTGAAGCCAATATCATGACCCATGTCGGTGATGGTTTAACGGGGGTATTGGCATTAGGCAAAGCCAACATCGTGACGAAAGTCGGCAATGATTTTATGGGCGTTGTGGCCGCTGCCGAAGCCAATGTGGTGACCCATGTTAATCATGAAGGTAATAGCACAACAGCGGCCGTGTTAGCGGGCAAAGGCAATATTCTGACCAAAGTCGGTGATGGAACCGCAGTTGGCCTGCTGGTTTCTGAAATCGGCAATATCATGACCCATGTTGGTGACGGCACGACGGTCGGGTTCGCCAAAGGTGAAGGCAACATCATCACTAAAGTGGGGGATGGATTGGGCATCAATGCTGCCTGGGGTAAAGCCAATATCCTGACCCAGGTTGGTGACGGTGATCGCTATAACTTTGCCAAAGGTGATGCCAATATCATGACCAAATTCGGCGATGGTCAGGAAGTGACTGTTGTCCAGGGGCAAGCCAATATTGTAACCCATGTCGGCAACGGTGATGATTATACCGGTGCCTGGGGCAAGGCTAACGTGATCACCAAAGTCGGTGATGGCCGTAACGTTGTACTCGCTAAGGGTGAGGCCAACATCGTGACCCAAATCGGCAATGGGGATAGCTTCAATGCGTTATGGAGCCAGGGCAATATCGTCACTAAAGTGGGTGATGGTATGCAAGTGACGGCGGCCAAAGGGAAAGGCAATATCACCACCACGGTGGGGAATGGCCTTAGCGTGACAGCGGTTCATGGCGACCTGAATATCAATACCAAAGTCGGTGATGGAGTTGCCGTCAATGTGGCCTGGGGTAAACTCAACGTCAATACCCGTGTGGGTGACGGCCTGAATGTTTCCGTCATGAAAGGCACGGGTAATGCCAATATCCGCGTGGGTGATGGCCTGAACATTAACGCCTCTTATGCCCGCAACAACGTGGCAATTCAGGTCGGTAATGGTGATTTTTATAGCCTTGCGGTGGCGGAAAGCAATACCCAGAGCAATAAATTGAATGCACTGTTTGACAATATCAAACAGACCGTTCTGGGCAGCGCGGGCAGTCAGGGCATCAATTATCTGGTAAATGGCGATGAAGCAAATACCTCAGGAACCCATAAAGGACGCGGCGCCATTGACCTGCCGGAAGTTGCTTCCCTGAATGGTTTCAAACTGACAAAAATTGATGAAATCTCGTCTGATTTGGCAAAAGATTTGAAAGGTTCTGTGACCGGTGTTGATACCCCAGATATTATCGGAATCGAGAAGAGACTTGGCGATAAAAAACGCCTGAACTCGAATCAGCCCCGCAATTTAATCGTTAATGGTGATTTTGAACAAGGGGAGATGGGATGGATATCCACCAAGGGCATAGAAGCCAGCTATTCGGCCAAGGCGTATGGACTGAGTGATGAAGGGCATGGTGAGCGGGTCAGTGAGCTTGATGTCAACGGTAATACATCTCTCTGTCAGCTCATTAAGAATTTGACGGCGGGTGAAAAAATTACCGTTAAGTTCGATTTTGCCAGACGTGCTGACATTTCTGCGGATAATGGCTTGAAAGTATCGTGGAATGGCAAAGCTGTTTTTTCGGCTGCCGATGGTAACAGTGAGTGGCAAAACCAAACCCTGACTTTAACCGCCATGGCAGGCAGTAACCTGCTGATGTTTTCTGGAACCGGCTTAGATGATGGCTTGGGTTATGTTCTGGATAACGTCGTTGCCACCTCTGAATTGTCTGTTGCTGACCATGTGCAACAGGATAAAGCGGCACACAATGCCTTGCAGGACAAGGAAAAAGCGGAAGCCGATAGCCAACGTCTGGCTCAGGAAAAAGATAAACAACTGGCGGCGATTGCCGGCACCCAGTCACAACTGGAAGCCACCGATCTGGATGCCCTGAACACTAACGGGCAGAGCCAACGTAATGCCATCAAGGAAGAAGCGCAGGCGGTGACAGATGAGATGCTGGCGCAGATTAAGGGGCTGGAAACACTGGATATCCATGCCACCTATCAGGGTGAATCAGGCCAACCATGGCGTGATCAGTTCGCGGCTGGTTTACAGCAGCGTATTCAAACCGAATTGAATCAGTCGGGTGAAACTGCGCAGAATCAATTGGATAATATCCAGGCAGCGATAGCAGCGCATTTGGGCGATACTAAAGATGCTGTCGCTAAATCAGAAGCGGGCGCACTTAAGGCTGAGCAAAACCAACAACATGCCGAGCAGGATATAGAAACGGCATTTATCCAGGCCAAAAACAGGAAGAAAGAAGCCCTTGCCCATGAGCTAAAAGCTAAACAGGCAGAACATGATGGTAATCTGACAGTACAACAAGCAGAGCAGCATGGTCAGCATGAAGTCTCTGCGGCAGACAGTAAAACCGTGCAAGTACAAAATAATGCCAAGGGTTCAAAACTGGATGACAACCATAAACCGGTTCGTACAGGTGCAACAGGCAGCGGTCTGTCCGGCAAAGCTTATGAAGCGAATTACTCTGAAGACATTGAACAAGCAGAAAAATCCAAGAGTAATATCAATGCTGATTTGACTGTTCCGGCAGATGGCAGATTCAGCAAGCGATTGCAAGCGCTGGATAAAGATCTGAGCGAACTTGACGATGCCAAAGAGGCCTTAAACCGCTTGCAGATCAATGCAGGAATACGTGCTAAAAAAGTGTCTGGCGGATCTCGCCTAACGTCTGCTCATAACGAAACGTCGGACAATCAGGAAGTTAGCCAACCTTCGGCTGTAGTGACTGAATGGGGCAGGGACACACCAAGAATTTCGGGGCTGGATCTCAGTGGCCTGAAAGCGTTGAGTGAAAACCTGATTCCGCCAGATTCAGTCAATACTTCTGGTGGTTCTGTCGCAAGCCGGGCACAGAAAGTGGCTAATGTTTACCGTTGGTTGGATAGTGACAACAAACTTGCCACTGAAAAATATATTCCT
Organism: Xenorhabdus griffiniae; assembly: GCF_001028135.1. Classification (GTDB taxonomy): domain Bacteria; phylum Pseudomonadota; class Gammaproteobacteria; order Enterobacterales; family Enterobacteriaceae; genus Xenorhabdus; species Xenorhabdus bakwenae. The sequence continues at coordinate 86,170 of NZ_LDNM01000053.1, read as the reverse complement.
GTGCCGGGGTTTACCCGCGTGGATGCAGAGATCCCGGATGACCGCAGACAAGAAATGGTCACCCATATTGAAAACTATCTGCATCTTACTGATAATGAAAATAGCGTACCGAGAGAACAGTATACTTCATTATCGAAACTATTTATCGATGCAACAATAGATTACGATTGGGATAAGCGCGTCGAATTCGTCTCAAGGCTGGAAAGCTATGGTTATAGCTTCGAACCTGTACATGGTGACAAGAGCATCGTTTCATTCTGGTCTGGCGAAAATTTCAAACAATACCGTTCAGTTCTTGATGCAGTACAGACTGATGGCAAGAAGGTCGTTTACGATATTGATGTAAAAGGTAACGCTTTTGCTATTGATCTGAACAAGAAGTTAATGCTCTGGGGCGCAAGACGCCTCGATCCTGACATTAGTGAGCAGAAGGCCCTGCAATCGGCCATTAATGCTTCGGCATACAGCAATACCGGATTCTGGAGTTCCCTCTATGCGACCGGATCTCGTGATGATGTCTATGTCATTTCGGAAGGCGGATTGCCTATTGGCAACTACTTCTGGAATGTTGAATTACCTGTATTGCGTCAATTGCAGCGTGAAGGTTTGGTCGGGGAAATTCGCCTGCTGGATAAAGCGCCCAAAGAATATCAAGGGATGTCCCCTGAATCCATTGGCCGCAGATTGACTGACGCGGGAGTTTTTGTAAGAGCACGTTTTGATTCCCTGAGCCTTGCAGAGCAGGAAAGGCTGCTTGCATTGAATCCTGAAAAGTATGAACCATATACATTGGTTAATCTGGATATCAAAACCAGCGCCATCGATAACCTGCTGAATCAGGCCCTGCCATTCTATGGTTTGCGTACAGAACGCAATTTGCTGGTGAGTGAAGCTGATGGAGAAGGCTTTGAAGTCCGCCCGTGGCCGGGTAATAACAGTGATAGCGTCAAAACTATCATGCTGGAAAATCCAAAAGATTCCGCTCAAATTAAATCTATTGAGCGTTTTATTCTTGCCAATTATGACAATTACGACCAACTGCCGGATGAGCTGCATCTGGTGAAAGATCGCATTGTTTCCTTTGATCACGGGCGTACCCGCATTATCGCTGAAAAAGCAGACGGTAGCTGGAGCTATAAACCAAAAACCGATTTGATGTCTGCGGCAGAGTTACAGGAAGCGGCTTATGTTAAAGGCAAGATCCTGGGTGATAGTTATCGCAATGTATTAGATGCCCTCAGCAATTACCAAAATACCTTGCAAACCAGCAAAGATTATGATTTTGAGGCAGTGGATAAATTAACCGACCTGCTTCATCAGATTGAAAGCTATTTGCAGGGGCATCCAGATTCAGAACGTGTTCCTGCGCTCCAAAATTTGTTATCACAAGTGAGTGTACGTCTGGAGGAATCGCTGGTATTGGCAGATATTACACCCAGAAGTGGTGAAAAAGTTGCCATTAATAACGACGGTACGCCACCGCGTGACAGAGAACCATTCAATCCAGTGACTCGCTTCCTGAATGATGCGCTTTATGGCTCCAGAGAAGATCGCCGTAACGTTGATAATTACACCCAAATAATGTTGGATGCGGCAGTCACTCAGGGTACAGCGGATAAGATCACGCTCCAGGGTGACGCTGGGCGTCTAACGGGTTATTACCACAACGGTACTCAAAAAGATCAGGAAGAACAGAGTCCGGCGAAAAAAGTCGTGCTTTTCATCCACGGTTCCGGCTCATCTGCGGAAGAGCAAGCCAGCATTATCCAAAATCAATACCAAAAACAGGGTGTGGATATGCTGGCGGTGAACATGCGGGGTTATGGCTCCAGTGATGGTCATCCAAGTGAAAAAGGGCTTTATCAGGATGCCCGTACCATGTTCAGCTATTTGGTTAATGACCGTGGCATCAAGCCTGAAAATATCATTATTCATGGCTATTCTATGGGGGGCGCTGTTGCGGCGGATCTTGCCCGTTATGCCGAGCGCAATGGACAAGCCGTCTCTGGTTTGCTGCTTGACAGGCCAATGCCAAGTATGACCAAAGCGATTACCGCCCATGAAGTGCCGAACCCTGCGGGGATCACGGCGGGGCTGGCTAAATTTGTTAATGGTCAGTTCTCGTTGGAGAAAAATCTGCAAGGCATCTCGAAACAGACGCCAATCATGCTATTGACCGATAATGAAGGATTGGGCAAGGAAGGGGAAAAACTGCGGGCTAAACTGGCTGTGGCGGGTTATCAGGTATCGGGTGAACAAACCTTCTATGGTCATGAAGACAGTGGGCTGATGAGCCAATATGCTGATCTGATTGTCTCGACACTTTCTGCACCTCAGCGTGAACAGGGTCGCGTGAAGGCCGGCTTGCTGGAAAAATTATCTCGTATCGTGTTTGATAGCAAATCAGGTGGAAAAGAGTTGGATGAACACTCACTCCATTTCTTCCAGAGTGCGTCTCTGCTCAGTAAACCTCAAGCTGACGAATCAGAGGTTCTCAAAGGCGTTAAGGATGACCTGAAACGTTACCAAGAATCACTGAAACCACAGAATGATGCAGGCATAACGACAAAGGATATCCGTGCAACAAAAGATTTCCTGACGGGTTACCAGCAAGGCCATGCACAGCAGGTGGTGGAGGGTTTCCGTCCAGACATGAATATCAAGCAACTGGTGAATTTGCTGGTTAAAGGTAACTGGAGTCCGGAACAAAAAGGGGCTTTGGCTTGGGAAATTGAAAGCCGCGCTTTGAAAATCGGCTTCCAGCCAAAAGCTGAGAAGTTCAATCGTCTGTTCCGTGATATCACGTCAACGGGTATTGCTGACAAGAAAGCAAGTGAACAACAGGCACCACAATTGTTCTTGTTGAATCTGTCAAATGATGGTTTTGGCGGACGTTGTGACCCACTGTCGAAATTGGTTCTGGTGGCGAAACAACTTGAAAATGAGGGTCAGGAAGGTGTTGCCCGTCAATTGCTGGAAAAAATGTATTCTGCGGCAGCGGTACTCAATAATCCAGACCTGTATTCTGCCACTGAGCAAGCCAACGCAAATAAGCTGTTGGGATCGCTGGCGGCACTCCATGCCAGGAACCCAATGACAGATACTTCCATCAAGGTATGGAAAGAGAAACTGGAAGACACGAAAGCACTGACAGTCGATGGCGTCGTCCAGAAAATTACCGCTGGCAATACAGAAGGTAAATCCGTGCTGCTTGAGCTGGATGGCCCGGATCACGCAATGGCAGCGTGGGCGAAAGGCAGTGGTGAAAATCGTGTTTATGGTTTCTATGATCCAAACGTAGGGATTGTTGAATTTTCATCGGCGGAGAAGTTTGGCGCTTACATGACGCGTTTCTTCGGTGAGTCCGGCCTGAATATGGCACAAGGTTACGGATTGCCAAAAAATGCGGCAGGGGAAACTATCTTCAAGCGTACGGTGGTGATCGATGGTGAAGTTTTGGCAACTTATCGTCCAAGATGGGCTGATAAATTCACTATGCGGGACATCTTAGCACTGCCCGTGTTTGATGATACCCCAATCAAGAAACCGACCGAGACTGATGCAACTCATGGCGTGAAAAAACCATTAGGTGATGACTCGCTGGAAAGTCATATTCATGTGAATAACCAGGACGTCAATTCTTGGGGAAATATTGAGGTCAAACCACAGCCTGAAAATAGCGACAGCCGCTTTGCCGGGCAGATCATTATCCAGACTGAAAATGATCCTATTGTTGCGCAAGCCGCCGCGAATCTGGCCGGTAAGCACCCAGATTCCACTGTGATTGTTCAGCTCGACACCAATGGTCAATACCGCGTGGTGTATGGTGATCCGGCTGTCTTGGCCGATAAATTACAGTCCGGCAAATTACGCTGGCAGATTGTGGGGCATGGGCGTGAAAAATCACTACAAAACCACACGCGTGTCAGCGGTTACAGTGCAGATGAACTGGCCTTAAGACTGAAACAGTTCAGTACTGATTTCAAACAGGTTGGCATGCCTGATCATATCAGCCTTGTCAGTTGTTCCTTGATCAGTGATGACAAACGGGATGGTTTTGCCCGTCGCTTTATTTCAGCACTGGATGAGCAGGGTATCCAAACCACCATATCGGCGCGCAGCAGTGAAGTTGCGGTAGACAGTATTGGCCGTAAATACACGAAAGATGCGCAAGAACAGTGGGTTCACAAGCTCACGGATAATAAGCTCGTGTTGGGGTGGAATGACAAGGGTGAAGTGGAAAGCCACTCCGAACGCGTTCGTCGTGGTATCTCTGAACGTGACATCAACTTGTCCCGCGTCGGTCAGGCAGATGTGGATGCAAAAGCGCAAGGCGCGATTGCTGATAATAAAGAGGCATTCCATGCACCAAAACAACGCGATGCGGTGGATAACCCTTCAGCGGCGGCATCATCCAATAACCAACTGAGCTATTCCGGCAATATTCAGGTACAGGCGGGTGATGGTGAGTTTACGGCGATTAACTGGGGCACGACTAACGTAGGCATCAAGGTTGGTACAGGTGGCTTTAAGTCTCTGGCCTTCGGTGATAACAATGTGATGGTTCACATTGGCAATGGTGACAGCAAGCACAGTGTTGATATTGCCGGTTATCAGGCACTGGAAGGGGCACAACTGTTTGTCGGTAACCGCAATATCAGTTTCAACATGGGACGCAGTAACGATCTGATCGTCATGCTGGAAAAATCCATTCCAACCCCACCGTTGGTTAACCCATTTGATGGTGCAGCCCGTATTTCGGGTGTCCTGCAAAACATTGCCGGAAAGTTTAACTCACCAGATTGGCCAGCGACCCAAAACCAGCAATGGACACTGGAAAGTGCGAAGAAATATGTCAGTGATCTGTCTGGTCTCGATTTGACCAGCAGTGTGGATTATAAAACCCTGACGGATCTCGACTCACAAAATGAACGTAGCAGCCGTGGCCTGAAAAATGATCTCGAAAGCACACTGAACAAAAAATACAACCAATGGCTGGGTGGAAAGGGTAATACCCCAGAAATGGGGACAGTCAGTCGGGCAGATAAATTCCGTCAAGCGAATGAAAAACTGGCTTTCAACTTTGCCGTGGGTGGACAAGGTGCTGATATTCAGGTTACGACGGGTAACTGGAACTTGATGTTCGGTGACAATATCCAGTCGATTCTGGATACCAACCTGGGATCGCTGTTTGGCTTAATGACGCAGGAATATACCTCAACGGGTATGGCAAAAACCACCTTTACCTTTAGCCCAACGGACTTGCCACGTCAGCTCAAAAATAAATTGCTGGGCAATCTGGCAGGTGTCAGCGCGGATACCACGCTGGCGGATATCTTTGGCGTGGATTATACCGCGAAAGGCGCTATTGTCTCCCGCTCAGGCCAGCCTGTTGATGGCGTTGCCATTCTGCGTGAAATGCTGGAAATCATCGGTGAATTCAGTGGCGATCAACTGCAAACCTTCACTGATCCAGAAAAACTCCTTGATAGCCTGAAAGCCAGTCTGAAATTGGGGGTTGAGGGCGTGAAATCTTTTGCGGAAAGCCACGGTCTGAAAGCCAAAGCCCCTGATGAGAGTCAGGAAGGGCATATCTCTATCAGTGAAGGGGATAAATCAGCACCAGAAATGGCAGAGTCTCAAGCAGATCGCGCCTTTGGGTTGACATCCCTGAACCTGCCATCCCTGAACCTGCCATCCCTGAACCTGCCAAACCTGAACCTGCCAAACCTGAACCTGCCAAACCTGAACCTGCCAAACCTGTTTGCCACGCTGTTTAACCGGGATAAGCAGGCTGAGATGAAATCGCTGGTCACTAACCTGAAAGAGAACCTGACAGCCGATTTGCTAAACATGAAGGATAAAACCTTCGATTTCCTGCGTAAGAGTGGTCATTTGCAAGGCGATGGTGACATCCACGCCTCTTTGGGTAACTACAACTTTAACTGGGGGGGTGACGGCAAAGATCTCGGTGCCTATCTGGGCGATAACAACAACTTCTGGGGCGGCCGTGGTGATGACGTCTTCTATTCCGTAGGCACCTCGAATATCTTCACGGGGGGTGAAGGTAATGATATGGGTGTTCTGATGGGGCGTGAAAACATGATGTTTGGCGGTGCAGGTAACGATGTGGCTGTATTGGCTGGACGGATTAACTACGCCTATATGGGAAGTGGCGATGATCAGACCTTTGTCTTCGGTGAAGGTGGCGTGATTGATGGCGGTAAGGGACGTGATTATATCGTGGCTTCCGGCAACTTTAACCGCATTGATGCAGGGAAAGATCAGGATTATGTTGTCGCCATTGGCAATAACAATCAGGTTGATTTGGGCGAAGGGAACGACTTTGCGACGGTCTTCGGCAACGGTAACCGGATCGATGGCAAAGAAGGTGACAATGCTATCAAACTGATGGGTTATCACGCTGTTATCAATGGGGGCACAGGTAACGATCACCTGATTGCCGATGTGGTATCTAAGTTCAGCCAGCTTAACGGCGGCGATGGTGATGATCTGTTGGTACTGGGCGGATATCAAAACCGCTTCAAAGGCGGCACGGGCGTAAATAGCTTTGTGGTCAACGGTAATGTGATTGATAACGTGGTTGAAGATATCAAGCAAGGCGACAAGATTATGTTCAACGACATCAATTGGCAAAACCTGTGGTTCCAGCGCAGCGGCTACGATTTGGTTCTGTTGACTCAGCGTAATATCAAAGATACCTCGGCACAGGAGCAGTTTGAGGCATTGGGTTCTGTGACTTTTAATGATTACTTCAAGGGTAACCGTGCGGATATCATCACCCAAATGGGGGATAAAGATGCACAGGGCGAGCGTGAATATACGTTACTCTCTGCCAATGCAGTCGATTCTCTGGTGCAGGCCATGAGTGGATTCGCGCCGACTATGGGAGATAGCGGCTTTATTGATGCGCTTGATAGTAAATCGAAATCAACCGTCATAACGGCTTGGTCTGATACCCTCAACGGGAAATCTAAACTAGCCTGATAGTTTTATTCACTGAACTTAGTTAACAAAATGGCCCATGTATGAATGTGGGCCATTATTCAATTAATGTGTTATTGGCATTGACTTTAATTGCGGATTAAAATTATGTGCTGATTTCTAGCTCTTTTTCGTGGTTACCAACAGCAGATAGGGCTTGAACATCTGTTTGTAACATATTCTTAATCACCCTGGTTGCAATATTCGCTACCACGACGAGGGCATTGGGCACCCATAACCGCTTATGCGCAGGCGTTCCGACAAACCAAATACTTTCCTTTTCCTTAAGGTCAGGGTGGATGGCAATCATTTCTGATGATATCGATATGGCGCGTTCTGAACGCTGGCCGTGCGTGTCGATCTCAAGTTTCCCATCCTCGTCAATGACAAAGTCAGGTTGGTGATAACCAACAGCCGCAACAATAGCATCAAACGTTTGATAATCCTGCTCTAAGTTGACTAACCAGGAATTGGCTTCTCCTTCCTCTATAACAACATTTAGAATTTCTCCCTGCTGAATGTTCAGAGAACCTCTGTCCATATAGTGCAGAAGTTTTCGTGCATTGGGTAAAGCAATGGCGGTGATATATCGATGAAGCATTTTTTCGACGTTGGGATGAAATGAACCGTCGAAATAGGTTTTATCATTTAAATGTACTTCATTAATGACATCCATGAAATTGACTATCATATCTTGCCATTGACTCTTTCCTTGCTCGGCAATAGCGATTTCTTCACGCAGACGTTCCCGATAACTATTGGCATTAGAAAACTGCTCTCGCCAGGGTATTTTTGTGTATTTGTCGAGTGCGCGGTAGAAATATTTCAGGTAGGCATGTTTCAATGAATCAGGAAAAAAATGGTTCGATAGATTCCCCTTACGGGTCATTATTGACATTATGTTTTCATGCTCAAAGAAGGTTCCTGAACTTCGCATAAACCGCGAACGCACAGCGGGTATATCTCCTGATGGCGACGTCATGGTGACGCGATGGCCTTCACGGCAGAGAAGAATAGCAGCATCGATGGCTGAGAGTTTACTGCCGATAACCAATACCTGCGATTGCGAGGGAATTCTGGCTAACATATCCTGCTCTGGGTAGGGGCAGTGAATAAAAGTTGGATGAGTCAGGTGGGGTTTCAATACCTCAGGGATACGAGAAGAGCCGAAGCCTGTACAGAAAATGACATCGGTCACTTCCAGCGATTGAGGCGTCAGAACGTCACCGTGCCAAAGCGTATAACAGCGGTGTGAATTTATCTTCAATTGCCTGAATAAATGAGGGATATGGAAAACACCAATACCGGCCTTGTGAGCGACAGAGTTAAATTCCAGGAACCTTTCATTCAGATAATTTCCGACCCATTGCCGTGGTACAAAAGATTCCGGTGTAACGATATGCCCACGTTTATGCAGATAATCCAGAAAATCCAGAGGGTTACCGGCCACGACGGACATGGTATCAACCGAGGTATTGCAGAGTATATCGTCATCCAAATTGAAAAAGGCCATACCGGGACCAACAGGCCCGGGTTCAATAATATAAATGGCTTGTGCCACACGATGTTGCACTGCTGCGATGAATGTTGCCACACCCGCAGCCCCGCCTCCGACAATCGCAAGACTTCTTTTTTGAAAAGACATCATTATTTCCTATATTTTAACTATATTGAAATTAAGGACGTTTTATCCGGCTGACTTAAGTGAAGGCATTCATTTTGCAATGGCTTCGACAATCGAAATATAACAGCCGGTATCAATGACGCGATTGAGTTTTAAATCTGCGTTAGCCAGCAATTGTCGTAGCTCATCCTCTGTACGCTCGCGCCCCCCTTCGTAGATCCCCATGCAGAGGAGATCCATTTCCTTACCTGCGTGCGAAACATTGCCATTAGGGATTACGGGATCCATTATCAGTACCCGGCCGTCAGGGGACATCGCTTGTCGGCAGTTGCGTAGGATGCGTATACATTGTTCATCAGGCCAGTCGTGCATAATGTACTTGAGCAGATAGATATCGCCCTGAGGACATGACTCGAAAAAGTCGCCAGAAGCAATCGCCCAACGCGTATCGTCACCCAGTGCGTCAAGTTGATGTCTGGTCAGTACGTGTGATTGGTCGAAAAGGATCCCTCGCAGAGTTGTATTGGCCTGTAATACGCTTAATAACAGGCCACCAAATCCGCCAGCGATATCGACAACTGTCGCATTTTTCGGGAAGTCATAACTGTTCACCAGGAACAAATTTTCCACTTTAGACATTGACGACATACCGGCGTGAAAATCATCAGCCGGTGTGTCCGTCTGCGCCCAATAATCAAAGAAAGGCAGTCCGTAGAGGTGTTTAAAGGCGGGATTGCCGCGGACACTTTCTACAATCTCACCAAGAGGTTGCCAAAATGTCCTGTCAGTCAGCATCAATACTGCGGCTCGGAGGGAGTGGTGTGTGTCTTTGCGCAGGAACGCTGCGGCTGGTGTGAGTGAAAACTGATTTTCTTCGGTTTCATGAAAGATATTCCGTGTGGCAAGCAACCGCAGAACTCGGTGTAGTTGTTGCTCTTGGGCTCCGACAGTTTTGGCGAGTTCATGCACTGTTTTTGGCCCGTTGTTCAAATGATCGGCTACCCCAAGAACTGCGGCAGCACGAAGCGCGGCTTGATAAGAATACCCCATTGTTTGATTAAGTAAGTGTAACGCTGCTGATGTGTCGTTAGAAATTGCTGTGTTATTATTTAAAATGTTCATAGAGATCTCATTTATTATATAATTATTTAAATTAGAATAAAAATAAAAGAAATATAAGTTACCTTATTATTTCAATAATATTATTAATCAGAAAATTATTCGTTTTTCAATCACAAAAAATCTTATACGAAAGTATATTATTATAATGATTTTTATTAATAAGGATAATAAATAGGGTTGTTTTTTACGCGAAGGTTACGCGGTAAAATTAAGTGATTTTATCGTGAGGGTTTTCAGGGGATATACCAATCCAACTTCAGGATGCGTATTATATTTCCCCGCGCAGCGGGGAAATATAAGGCCTCGCGTCATCTTGCGGATTGAAACTTGAAGTTTATCGGATATATAACTATTAAATAACGGAATATAAAAATAAAGTAGGGCATAATAAAAATGTCATCATAAATAATATCAGTAAGTTATATCATTTGCGTTATGGAAGTTTTTGTGAGTTTGGTAGCTAAAAAAACTATTTCATAAAGTAATCCCCCTAAAATAGTCATGGGGGATTATTTTATTATAATTGGCAAACAAAGGCTGCATCAATGCAATTTCTTTGGAAATCATCCCAAAAACCGGGGGGATAACGCTCAATATCACTTTCCAATAGCATGGGTTTATGCCACTCGAATTTTAATCCCGCCTTAGTGATGGCATTTTTATATTGTTCACGGCTCCAACGATGCATAGTAAAAGGGCTGGGTGGAGTAGTCAGAAATTCAGCCCTCACAAGAGTTGTATCTTTCACAGGTTCTTCACTGAGAACCTTTATGCAATAATTTTCATAGTTTCCTTTTTCTAAACGATAATCAGGTTCAAATGTATAAGCGATAAGTTTACCGGAAGGTTTAAGATGATCTGCAATTACACGAAACATATTTTCAAGTTGTTCAAGTGATTCCGCGTGACAAAATAACCAGGCGGCAACTATCAGGTCAAATTTGCCGAATGACTCCATTTTGCTGACATCCCTGATATGATATTCTATACCATCGTTATATTGTTGCGATTTGTGTTTAGCAATTTCTATCATCTTATCTGATATATCAACACCAATCACTTTTGCAGCGCCACGATTTCTGAATTCCCGGCTAAATAAGCCATATCCACATCCTAAATCTAACACCGATTTTCCTTTTACATCTCCTGCCAGATTGAGGAGGGTACGAGTGACTATTTTTATTTGAGCACTGGAGTCTGAAAAATCTTCGTAGAGATGAGCAATAGGGTTATATAAGATGTTATCTTTCATAATTTTGTCCTTAATTAAAATTAAGATGTTTTATTTATCTGTAGGATATACTCGATAAACTGCAAGTTGCAATCCGCAAAGTGACGCGAGGTATTATATTTCCCCGCTGTGCGGCAGAATATAACATGCATATTGAAGTTGGATTGGTATATATTATTTAATATTGGTGTAATAATGGCTGACGGTTTTTCTTCTTTGTATATTAAAGTGCCAGTAATAAATTGGATATAATTATTTTTATATTGATCATTTTTTTATCAACCCATATTACAATGGGTTGATATTCGTCATTATTTTGTGCCTAAAAAACGATGAATAGCCCGGAGTACAGCTTCTGGTTTTTCTGCATGCACCCAATGACCGCAACCTGCGACAACCCATGCTGTTGCTTGTGGGAATTGGCTGATAATATCTTCCCGATATTCTTCTGTAATGTAATCTGAATTTCCACCACGGATAAACAGGGCGGGTTCGTGCCATGCCGGAATAGTCTCCCAACCGATAATCTTTTCATATTCTTTTTGCAAAACAGGCGGGTTGAATTGCCATTCCCCTTGACGGAATGATTTCAATAAAAACGGAATAACGCCCTCTTCCCGAATATCCTGACGCATAATATCTGCCGCGGCCTGTCGGGTTTGTACACCGGCAGCCGTGACTTTGTTCAATGCTGCAAAAATGCGGTCATGGCGGCGAACCGGGTAAGCGACGGGAGCCATATCAATCACGACGATTTTTTCAATCCTTTCCGGCGCAATGGCCGTCATGGTCATGGCGATTTTGCCCCCCATGGAATGCCCGATAATAATGGCTTTGGACACGGTGAGTTCATCAAGCAGTGCCAGGACGTCCCGCGCCATATCACGATAATCCATATTTTCCATACGGGGTGAAATACCGTGGTTACGTACATCAATTTGGATCACCGGATAATGTTGCTGTAGATCACGCCCCAATACGCCCAAATTGTTTAAATCTCCAAAAAGCCCATGAATCAAGACAACGGGAGTTGAAGATTGCAGATTTTCTACAGTGTGAAGATGATAATTTAATTGACAATTTGACTTCATGATTTGCCTGAATTTAATACCATTTATCCAATGTTTAATATTGAGATGCTTAATATCATGATACGTGAGCTGTGACAAACTCAATAGGATGAATGAGTTGTAACTAATTGATTTATTTTAAAGGAAAGTCGCTTGCCTAAAGATTGTCAATTTTAAAAAGAATCACTTTAAGTTATTGAAAGTTTAATTGTTTTGTTTTGTGGCATTATATCTTATAATCTCAAGATAATTTTTTCATTAAGAACAGTACTGGATAGAAATGAAAACGATAGAAGTTGATGAAGAACTTTACCGCTTTATTGCAAGCCAAACTCTGCATATCGGTGAAAGTGCATCTGATATTTTACGGCGCATACTGAAGTTAGACGCCGGGCAGCCAGTACAAAAGACAGAGCCTGCCAACGTTCCTGCACCTGTTGTTAAAACCCCAGTTGCCCGTTCCCGTGATGCTGTTCGCGTTATTCGTGAATTATTACTTTCGGATGAGTACGCTGAAAAGAAAAAATCGGTTGAACGCTTTATGCTGATCTTGTCTACAGTGTATAGTTTGAACAGCGAAAGCTTTTCCAACGCAACAGAAGCGATGCATGGCCGTACCCGTACCTATTTCGCCGGTGATGAACACACTTTGTTGGCTAGCGGTAAGCAAACGAAGCCACGCCATATTCCCGGTACGCCTTTTTGGGTGATCACCAATACCAATACTGACCGTAAACGCAGCATGATCGAACATATTATGCAGGATATGAAGTTTCCGGCAAATTTGATTGAGAAAGTGTGTGGCACTATTTAATTCAGTTAGTTGCTCTACTACTAATACAATCGCTTAGTTTATTAGTACTGCGCTGGCGGTAAGTCAGTGCGGTCTCCCAGGAGAAATAATAAAGTGGCCATTCATCCAAGAGCAGGGCAGCTCGCCCGGCAGCATGATTTAATCAATATCGCTCAACTCACTTCACAGTATTACACCTTACAACCCCATTCTGAAAATCCGGCCCATAAGGTCAAGTTTGGTACTTCCGGCCATCGTGGTAGTGCTGGCCGCAATAGTTTTAACGAAGCGCATATTCTGGCTATTTCGCAGGCCATTGTGGAAATGCGTTCGCAACATGGAATTACAGGGCCATGTTATGTGGGTAAAGATACCCACGCGCTTTCAGAAGCCGCATTTATCTCCGTATTGGAGGTGTTAACGGCGAATGGCGTGGATGTCATTGTGCAGGAAAATAATGGATTTACACCGACGCCTGCCATTTCCCATGCCATCTTATGCCATAACCGTCAGGGAAAAAATTTGGCTGATGGTATCGTGATCACGCCATCCCATAACCCGCCAGAAGACGGGGGTATTAAATATAATCCCCCTAACGGCGGGCCAGCTGATACCGATCTGACGGCCATCATTGAACGGCGCGCCAATGAATTACTGGAAACGGCACTTAGTGGCATCCAGCGTATCTCTTATGAACAGGCCTTAAAAAGTGGCTATCTGCATCCCCGTGATTTGATTGAACCTTATGTCACTGCACTCGGTGACGTTGTGGATATGGCGGCTATCCAGCAAGCAGGCTTAAAGATTGGTATTGATCCACTGGGCGGTTCTGGGATTGCCTATTGGCAGCGGATTGGAGAATATTACAATCTCGATCTGACTCTGGTTAATGATAAGGTCGATCAGACATTTCGCTTTATGACACTGGATCATGACGGCGTGATCCGTATGGATTGCTCATCCCGTTGGGCAATGGCGGGGTTACTGGAGCTGCGTGGTAAATTTGATTTAGCCTTTGCCAATGATCCTGACTATGACCGTCATGGGATTATCACGCCGGCGGGGTTGATGAACCCTAACCACTATTTAGCAACGGCTGTTGATTATTTATTCCGTCATCGTCCACAATGGCCGAAAAATATTGCCGTGGGCAAGACACTGGTTTCCAGCGCCATGATTGATCGTGTTGTCGCTGATCTGGGGCGTGAATTAGTAGAAGTTCCCGTCGGTTTTAAATGGTTTGTGGATGGGTTATATAAAGGCGAGTTAGGCTTTGGTGGAGAAGAAAGTGCCGGAGCATCTTTCCTGCGCTTTGATGGCACTCCGTGGTCAACCGATAAAGATGGCATCATTCTTTGTTTGTTGGCGGCTGAAATGACGGCAATGACCGGTGAGAACCCGCAGCAACGTTACAACAAACTGGCGGCCAAATTTGGCACTCCGAGCTATAGCCGTATTCAGGCTCCGGCGACTCATCAGCAAAAAGCATTATTGTCCAAGTTATCACCGGAAATGGTTAAGGCCGATAGATTGGCAGGTGATCCGATTACCGCTCGTTTGACCACTGCATCGGGGAATGGCGCTTCCATTGGTGGCTTGAAAGTAATGAGTGATAATGGTTGGTTTGCCGCCCGTCCTTCTGGTACGGAAGAGGCCTATAAAATCTATTGCGAAAGTTTCCTTGGTGCGGAGCATCGTGAAAAAATTGAACATGAAGCCCAGGAAATCGTCAATCAGGTATTTACTGCGGGTTAACGGGTTTCTATTTCTGGCAGGTTCTGGCTGGCAAAAATACAAGCCGTAGCAGTTGCTGCGGCTTCTTTGTTTTTATCCCAAAGCGACCATCAAAGCACCGAGGGTAATCAGCACGATACCCGCAGATGCCACCAGCGAAACGTTCTCACCAAATAGAATGACGGCCAGAATGACGGCAAATACCACGCTCAATTTATCGATAGGAGCAACCTGGGACACATTGCCATGTTTGATCGCCAGAAAATAGAATAACCAGGAGAGGGCGCCGGCAATACCACTTAACAGGATAAACATAAATGCCTTGCGATTGGCGACAATTTCGCTGATAAGATTCAATTTTCCCTGTACAACGACAACGCCTACCAAAAACAGTGCCATAATGACGGCACGAATGGCGGTTGCCGTATTGGCATCCAAATTTTGCAACCCAATTTTGCCAAAGATAGCGACCAGCGCTGCCGTTAGCGCGGAGAGTAAGGCATAAATCAGCCATGTACTCATATTCAATTAACCCTGTGTTTGATATTAACGAGTGGTACCAGAGGAATGCATCATAGGCTAAATTTGTTGATCTGAATATGCATAATTCGATTAAAATGCTAAAAATATTTATGCGCTTTATTTTTCAAATTGCCGTGACTTTTAATTATATGAAAGCACAATTAATTAATATCACAGAAGATAGCTCATCCTTTAATCTACTCCTGATATTTATTAATAAAGGATGAGGTGAGTTTATCTAATACAATGTCTAATCATTATTTTCATCTTATTAAAAAATAAAATGGTTAATGTAATCTTTCTATTAAAAAGGTTTGGCTATGAAATCTGTCTTTTGGAGAAAGGTTTATCTTATTGTATTTAGCAGCCTATTTATTTTATCACTGACAAGTTGCGTACAGGATAGCTGTATACAAAATAAAAATCACTCGTTCAAAACCCAGGAGGAAATGATGGCACATAGTTTGACGAACATATCTGGCAGTGAACAAATCTATCGTTGTCATTCTGAACCAGAAATTTCTCAGGCCTCTGCACATTGGATTGATCGACAAACATTATTATGGCCAGGTGGGGCTGGTCAACCTATTGTTCGCTTATATTACAGTCACAACAATAAAGTAGCGTCCAGTGAGCAAGGTTATTTTACCGATAAATATCTGACGTTAACACCGACGAACTTAAGTCAAGAGATGGCAAGGAAGTTTCCTCATCTGGCAAAATGGGCAGCATTCCGTCTGCCAGAGGGAACAGATATTGATCTCCTTTTGACCGGAGATTTGGTCGCTTTGGCCGCCGATGAGCAAGGTTTGCTAATATCGGCAACTCAGGTACAAACGGCGGGTGTATTGGATGAGCGTTTCGCCGATGCGGCGGATAAACTGGAATATGGGGCGCAGATAAACAAAAAAGGCGTGATTTTCCGTTTGTGGGCACCGACGGCCCAAGCGGTTGGCTTGATTATTTATAATCAAGATAAACAAATTGTCGCTAATCATTCGATGGCGCGTGATGTTGCGAGTGGCTCCTGGTCATGGCAGGGTAACAAGGAATTGATTGGCGCTTACTATCGTTATGCCTTAAAGGTCTACCATCCCTCTTCCCGTCATGTGGAACGTTATGAAGTGACCGATCCCTATTCTTATAGCCTGTCTACCAATTCAGAATATAGCCAGATCGTCAATTTGGATGATGCGTCACTGAAACCACAAAATTGGGATAGCCTGTTGACGCCACACCCGCAAAATACACCAACGGATATTACCCGCATGACCATCTATGAAGCGCATATCCGTGATCTTTCCGTTACAGATAGTACGATACCCGCAGATTGGCGCGGTAAATACTTGGCACTGACCGACAAGAACAGCGATATGTTCAAACACCTTAAAGCGTTGAGCCGGGCGGGAATGACTCATATGGAGTTATTGCCTGTGTTCGATAACGCTTCCATTAACGAATTTAGTCATCAGGTGGCTGATCTTGATCACTCTTTTAAACGTCTATGTCGGGTCAATCCCATAGTGAAAAATAGCCGTTTTGCGGGTTATTGCCACAGCTCATTGACCGTACGGGAAGTTTTGCAGCAGTTGCGGCGTGATGACAATATCAATAATCCGCAGGTACAAGAATTAAATACGATGGTGGCCAGGACGGATTCCTATAATTGGGGCTACGATCCGTTTCACTATTCAGTACCGGAAGGCTCTTATGCTACTGATCCAGAAGGTTCCGGTCGTATAAAAGAGTTTCGCTCCATGATACAGGCTATCAAACAGCAATTAGGGATGAATGTAATCATGGATGTTGTCTACAACCATACCGATGCGGCAGGCCCTGCGTCCCGGACATCGGTGTTGGATAAGATCGTGCCTGGGTATTACCACCGTTTAGATGAAATAACCGGCAATGTAGAAAATAATACCTGTTGTGCTGATACTGCGCCTGAACGTCGTATGTTTGCCAAACTGATTGAAGACTCGCTGGTGACCTGGGTTAAAGATTATAAGGTAGATGCATTTCGATTCGATTTAATGGGTTATCACCCTAAAGCGCAAATTATATCGGCACTGGAAAAAGTACGGGCGATTAATCCATCGATCTACTTTTTCGGCGAGGGCTGGCATTCTGGGCAGGATGATCGATTTGAAATCGCATCACAAGTTAATCTTAAGGGAAGTGGCATTGGAACCTTCTCTGACCGATTGCGAGATGCGGTACGTGGAGGTGGGCCTTTTGATGTTGCTGACAGTATTCGCCGTCATCAGGGCGTAGGAAATGGTGCCGGAATATTGCCGAACGAAATTTCTGGCTTAGATGCGGATAAGGCTCGTCATTTATGGGATCTGGTACGTCTTGGCATGGCTGGCAATTTGGCTGATTTCGTCATGATCGATAAAGATGGAAATGTGAAAACCGGCATAGAAATTGATTATAAGGGTACTGCTGCGGGTTATGCGTCAGATCCTACTGAAGTACTAAATTATGTATCTAAGCACGACAATCAAACATTGTGGGATATTATTAGCTATAAAGCCGCCCAGGAAGCCGATTTGATGACAAGGGTTCGGATGCAGGCGCTCTCTCTTGCAACGGTATTTCTTGGGCAAGGCCTGGCTTTCGATCAACAGGGTTCAGAGTTATTGCGTTCAAAATCATTTACCCGTGATTCTTATGACGCCGGCGATTGGTTTAATCGAGTTAGTTATGATTATAAAGACAATAACTATGATGTGGGGCTACCTGAACGTGGTAACGACGGCCAAAATTATCCACTGATTAATCGGGTAAAAAATCAGGTAGAAAAACCGGGTCAAATTGAATTATTACAAATGATGGCCTTTTATCAGGAGCTATTGCGGTTACGTCAATTTTCACCATTGATGGCACTTGGTGATGGTGAGGCTGTCAGGCAACGGGTCGATTTTGCCAATGTTGGCCCTCATCAGAAAATGGGTTTATTGGTGATGACGATTGATGATGGTAACACGACCGCACGTGATTATGACCGAAGATTTGATGGTGTGGTCATCGTTATTAACGCTGCACCTTGGTCTGTGACTGTCAAAGATCTTAATATCAACGGATTGAAATTAAACGCTATTCAACGTGAATTAGGTGAAACATCTTTAGCGGCGGGAATACAAATAACAGAAAATGGTGAGGTAACCATGCCTGCATGGTCGGCAGCCGTGTTGGTTCTGCCGCAGACAGGAATGCGTGGAACAGGTTTGCCTGTGCGCAGGAAAGAGTAAAAACCGGCAAAAAATGGGGTTATTTTTGATGTGAGCAATACATGGTTTTAACCGTACAGACATTGGCTGTATTCACGTTAACCATACTCATATTTCTCTGGGGGCATTTTCAATTTTTGCCGAGTCTTCTAACGGTAGAAGAAAATGAAAACTGTCCCCCCCTTTTTTATTGTTAGCCGCCCATATTTTTCCGCCGTGGATTTCAATAATGGATCGGCAGATTGCCAAACCTAACCCGACACCGGATATGGCGGTGTCTTTGCTGGTGCGTGAGAATTTATTAAAAATCAGTTTTTCTTGCCCTGATGGATTGCCTGAGCCTGCATTCCAGATTTCAATATGCACCTGTTTTTGATCAGGTTTTTCCGCGATTGTGGCTTTTATGCCTAAGAGGGTTTGTCCGTTAGTGTATTTAATGGCATTTTCCAGCAAATTAATAAAAACACGTTCCAGTAAGACGGCATCACAATGCAGCAATAAAGCGTCAGGTAAAGCAAGTGCTACAGTATAGCGATTGAGGGTATGTTCCAGAGCACGCAAGGCACTGCCGACAATTTTTTCCAATGGATACCATTCAAGATTAAGCTGAATGCCCCCTGATTGCAGTCGTGCCATATCAAGCAGGTTATTGACCAGTCGTGAAAGGCTGAGAATTTGCTGGCGAATTTGGTTAACTTGTTGGGTATGGGGCGAACTTTCAGTCGATAAATCCAACATCAGTATTTCAGCCTGCCCGAATAGTACGGTTAATGGCGTAAGTAAGTCGTGAGATAGTGCTGCCAGTAATGAATTACGCAGTTGTTCCCGCTCAGTTTCTAACCTGGCGGATTCTGCACTGCGGGTAAGGTACAAGCGTTCCAGCGCATTGGCAATGAGTCCCGTGAAGATTTGTAATAGCCGTTGTTGTTCCGGCACCAGTAACTGGCGCTGGTTAGGCGATTCAATAGCCAGAACGGCAAAAACCTGCGAGGGCGTAGCGATAGGCAGTAATTGATAAGGGACTCCCGGTAATGTATCCGTCCCTGCGCCGGCAGGCTGTTTTTTCTCAAAACACCATTTGGCGATCGCTTCATCGACCTGCATCTGACCACCATTAGTGGATTTCACTTGATATAAATGCTGGTTGCTATCTGGCAGCAGCAGACCTGTTTTTGCCTGAAAGCTGTTGGATAGAAAGTGATAGCTGATACGGGCTACGTCTTCTTCGTTCAGCGCTTTGCTCAGTGTACGCGTTATTTCATACAGGTGTCGTGTGCGTTGCTCGCGATAACGGGCTACTCTGGCTTGATAACGTATACCTGAAGTGAGGTTGCCAACAACGGCTCCGACAATCAGCATTACAGCTAATGTGAGCAGATATTGTATGTTTTTGACTTCCAATGACCAACGTGGCTGGACAAAGAAAAGATCAAAACTGATGACATTGACAAAAGCCGCAAAGACAGATGGCCAGCGGCCATAAAACAGCGCAATAATGACAACGCCGAGCAGATAGAGTGCGACCAGGTTGGCTTTATCGAGGGTCAGCAAGAAAGTTCGGGAAAAGAGGGTAATGAGGGCACAGAGTACGGTAGCCATCAAAAAACCCTGAATCGGGACTCGCCATTTATTATTAAATGTTCGGTTATCTTTTGGCTCTTTGTCTCTGTTTTTTTTATTTTCCAACGCAACAATAATCAAATCCAAATCAGGACCGAGTTTTCCCAGACGCTCTGAAAAGTCACGATGCCATTTAAAGCCAAAGAAATTTACCTGTGAATTGTAATAGCGACCAATCAGGATTTTACCCAGATTATGCTCTCTGGCGTAGCGCAGGATGGCTTTTTCTTCATCGGAATCAGAGAGTGTTGCGGTTTCAGCGCCCAGATCTTGTGCCAGTTTTAAGGCTTGTAAAATGGTACGTCGTTTGTTTTCGGGCAATCGATGTAGCCTGGGGGTTTCAACGTAAACGGCATGCCAGCTACAGTTGAGTTTTGCTGCCAGGCGGGCTGCTTTTCGAACCAGTTTTTCATTGCCGGCGTTGTAGCCAATACACAGCAGTAAATTCTCTTGCGTATGCCATACGGGTTCTTTTCCTCGGGTATCACGAAAAGCGCGCATTTGGTCATCTACGCGATCTGCCGTGCGACGCAACGCCAATTCACGCAGGGCAATCAGGTTCCCTTTGCGGAAAAAATGTTCAATGGCACGTTCAGCCTGACCTGAAATATAAACCTTGCCATCATTGAGCCGCTGGCGCAGATCATCTGGCGGCAGATCGACCAGAACAACATCATCGGCCTGATCAAAGATATGATCAGGAACGGTTTCCCGAACGCGAATACCGGTAATGCCGCCGACAACATCATTTAAACTTTCCAAATGTTGCACATTGACGGTCGTCAGTACATCAATGCCAGCTTCCAATAATTCTTCGACATCTTGCCAGCGCTTCGGATGGCGACAACCTTTCGGGTTACTGAATGCCAGTTCGTCCATCAAAATAATGGCCGGATGGCGGGCAAGGGCGGCATCAATATCAAATGCGGCTATCCGGC
Organism: Xenorhabdus griffiniae; assembly: GCF_001028135.1. GTDB lineage: Bacteria > Pseudomonadota > Gammaproteobacteria > Enterobacterales > Enterobacteriaceae > Xenorhabdus > Xenorhabdus bakwenae. The sequence goes on along the minus strand of NZ_LDNM01000053.1, from coordinate 65,278 downwards.
GAGCATTATGGTGGAAATATTTGGGAGGTAATCGGGGCAACCCTTTCAGTAAGGCTGCGGTTTCTTGTCGATCATGAGTTTCAACAACACCGACAATGATATCTAAACCCTGCGCCAGCAGGCGTTGAGCTTCTTGCAGCATGGCATATGTTTTGCCGACACCCGCACAAGCACCGAAAAATATTTTTAGTTTGCCGCGGGGTTTTTCGTTTGCCAGTGTCAGCAATTCATCAGGATCAGGACGCGGCGGTTCATTGTGTTCCATATTCTGATCTGCCTTTTGGGTTCAGGTTATCTAACGCCAGATTCAGTGCCAGTACATTGACGATGGGTTGCCCCATATATTCCAGCAGGGGATATTGAATGTGTTGCTCAATCAGCTTATGGATAACGGTAAGTGGCATGTGACGGGCTATCGCCACACGTTGAGCCTGGAATTCAGCCGCCTCTGGGGATATATGGGGATCGAGTCCGCTACCCGATGCCATGATTAAATCAACAGGGATTGGAGAGTTTCCGGGATGGTTAAATAAGCGTACCCGGATAATGTTTTGATGTATTTTGCTGCTCAATACAGGGTTGGTTATTGCGAGATTACTGCCTCCGGATGACAGGGTGTTGTACGGTTTTTCGGCTGTCATGGAAGGCCGCCCATGAAAATAGATGGATTGGGTAAAATTTTGACCAATTAATTCGGAGCCAACCCGTTTGCTATTCTGCGCTATTAGCGATCCTTTAGCTTGATAGGGGAATAAAAATTCTGCTATTCCCGTCACCAGTAATGGATAGGCAATTCCCGTGATTAAGCTAAGAAATACCAGCAGAACAATGGAAGAACGTAACCAGATCATTTTTCATCACCTTATTTGATGCACCGGTTTTTAAATACGCTGTCGTTAAAAGATCGTTAGTTAAACATTAAGGCAGTGAGCAATATGTCAATAAGCTTGATACCTACAAAAGGCACAAGCAGGCCACCAAGCCCATATACCCATAGATTCCGGCGCAGGAGTGACAATGCATTCATTGGGCGGTAACTGACGCCTTTTAGGGCCAATGGCAGTAAAAAGATGATAATTATCGCATTGAAGATAACCGCAGACAGTACCGCAGATTCTGGAGAATGCAGGTGCATGATGTTTAACACATTAAGTTGTGGGTACGTCACTGAAAAGGCGGCGGGAATGATGGCAAAATATTTAGCAATATCATTGGCAATACTGAATGTGGTTAAAGCACCACGGGTCATTAGCATCTGCTTGCCAATATGGACAACTTCGATCAACTTGGTGGGATTGGAATCCAGGTCGACCATATTGCCTGCCTCTTTCGCCGCCTGTGTGCCTGAATTCATGGCAACGGCAACATCTGCTTGTGCCAGCGCTGGCGCATCGTTTGTACCATCACCCGTCATGGCAACCAGACGCCCTTCGGATTGATATTGGCGGATAAGGGCGAGTTTCGCTTCGGGAGTGGCTTCTGCCAGAAAGTCATCAACGCCTGCTTCGGCAGCAATTGCAGCGGCAGTGAGATGATTATCACCCGTGATCATGACCGTCTTGATCCCCATTTTGCGCATTTCACTAAAGCGCTCTTTAATCCCGCCTTTCACAATATCTTTTAAGGCAACAACACCCAAAACCTGCTGGTTCTCAGCAACAACCAAGGGGGTTTCCCCCTTATGCGCAACGTGTTGTACCAATTGGTCAATCACATCCGGGAAATGGCTATGATTAGCTTCAATATGGCGACGAATCGCATCGACAGCGCCTTTGCGGATCATACGATTACCAATATTGACACCACTCATACGCGTCATTGCGGAAAAGGGGACAAATGTCGCGTTTAATTCTCGCAGATCACGTTCACGCATATTGAAACGTTGTTTTGCTAAAATCACGATACTGCGCCCTTCCGGTGTTTCATCTGCGAGAGAAGAGAGTTGAGCCGCATCAGACAATTGCCGTTCCGTTACGCCCGCTGCGGGTAAAAATTGGGATGCTTGACGATTTCCTAGCGTGATAGTGCCCGTTTTATCGAGTAGCAAAACATCGACATCCCCAGCGGCTTCAATGGCTCGTCCACTGGTAGCAATAACGTTGGCTCCCAACATCCGGCTCATACCCGCAACGCCAATAGCTGACAGTAACCCGCCAATGGTGGTGGGGATCAGGCAAACCAGTAAGGCAATCAAAACAGTAAGTGTAATCGGTGCGCCAGATTGGTTAGCCTGAACACTGAACAAGGAAAAAGGCAGCAAACTTACACAAACCAGCAGAAAAATAATGGTTAGTGCAGTGAGCAGAATGGTGAGAGCGATTTCATTGGGTGTTTTACGTCGCCTGGCGCTTTCAACCATTGAGATCATTCTGTCTAAAAAGGTTTCTCCCGGGTTGACTGTGCATTCGACGATTAACCAATCTGATAAAACCCGCGTCCCTCCGGTGACAGAGGAAAAATCGCCGCCGGATTCGCGGATAACGGGGGCCGATTCTCCTGTAATAGCACTTTCATCAACAGAAGCTCCTCCTTCAAGAACTTCACCATCACAAGGAACAATTTCTCCGGCTTCCACCAGCACAATATCGCCTTTACGTAAAGTGTCAGAAGTGACTTTTTCTTTTGTTGCCTCACGGCTGGGGGAGGCCAGTTTGGTTGCCAAACTGGTTCTTTTTACGCCTTTCAGACTGGCGGCTTGAGCTTTGCTACGCCCTTCGGCCAGTGCCTCCGCAAAGTTGGCAAACAGGACAGTAAACCATAACCAGAGGGAAATGGTGCCGGTAAAGAGTGCGCTGCCTGTCAATTGTCCCACTAATAGGCCTATCCATAAGGCGGTGGTCAGACAACTTCCCACATAGACAACGAACATGACCGGATTGTGCCATTGTTGAGCCGGATGGCATTTTTTTAACGAATCGATCAGGGCATGGCGAATTAAAGTGGGTTCAAATAGTACTTGTTGTTTGTTTTTCATGCGTTACCTCACTCTCTCAACCTCACGGCCAAAGTTGTAGATGTTCTGCAATAGGACCAAGAGCCAGAGCAGGAATAAACGTCAGAGCACCAATCAGTAAAATGACCAGAATCAATAATCCGATGAAGAGCGAGCCGTGGGTCGGTAAGGTGCCACTGCTAATCGGCTGGCGTTTTTTGTTAACCATGGAACCCGCGATTGCCAGAACAGGCAGAATGATGCCAAAGCGTCCAAGAAACATGACTATTCCCAACAACAGGTTGTAAAAAACATTGTTGGCGTTGAGTCCGGCAAAAGCACTTCCGTTGTTGTTGGCTGCGGATGAGAAAGCATAAAGTACTTCGGTGAAACCATGAGCGCCGGGATTGGCGATAGCGCTGCGACCTGCATCGATTGAAATTGCTAAAGCAGTACCTAATAAAACCAGCGAAGGTGTGATTAAAATCGAGAGTGCGACCATTTTCATGTCATAGACATCGATTTTTTTGCCTAAGTATTCTGGTGCCCGGCCAATCATTAAGCCTGCGATAAATACGGCAAGCAGAACGAACAGCAATATGCCATAAAGCCCGGAACCTGCGCCCCCGAATATAATTTCACCAATTTGCATTAACCAGAGCGGTATCATGCCACCCAGTGCGGTAAAGGAGTCATGCATTGCATTTACGGCCCCACAGGAAGCGGCTGTCGTCACAACACTATAGAGAGAAGAGGCAAGGATACCAAAGCGGGCTTCTTTGCCTTCCATATTAAAGTGGTTACCGATATTGGGATGGATGAGATGGGCATTGCCTGCGATTTCGGCAGACATCACCACGCCGGTGGCAATAATGAAAATAATACTCATTACCCACAGCAGGGCATATCCCTGACGGTTGTCGCCAACAACCAGACCGAATGCGAAACATAAGGCGCTGGGGATCAAAAAAATAGCCAGAACCTGAACAAAGTTACTGAGTGCAGTTGGGTTTTCAAATGGATGAGCTGAGTTGGCACCAAAAAATCCGCCGCCATTGGTTCCCAAAAGTTTTATGGACTCTTGGGAAGCAACGGGTCCCATAGGAAGCCATTGTTGTTGTCCTTCAAGGGAATGGATGAGGACATAGGGAGAAAAGTTTTGAATAACGCCTTGACTGACAAAGAATAAAGACACAATGATCGCAAGCGGAAGTAAGAGATATACCGTGATGCGTGTAATGTCTATCCACGCATTTCCCACTGTTTTAGTGCCTTGACGGGAAAACGCCCGCATTAAGGCAAAAGCCACGGCAATGCCCGTTGCCGCAGACAGAAAATTCTGAACAGTTAATCCGGCCATTTGGCTCAGGTAACTGAGGGTATTTTCTCCGCTATAAGCTTGCCAATTGGTATTAGTGATAAAACTGAGCGCGGTATTCAGTGCCAGATCCCATCTCATGCCAACAAAATGTTGTGGATTCAGTGGCAGGTGACCTTGATTTATCAGCAGCGTAAACAGGAGTAATAGCCCGGCTATATTGAATATGAGGATAGTGAGAGCATATTGCCACCAGTTCATTTCTTTAACATTGCTGCCCGGTTTTTGCAGGCCACAACAACGCCATAAGAAGGTTTCTGTTTTGGTTAGCCAGGGAGGCAGCTCTCCTTCGACGAGTCTGGCAATCAGGATACCAAGCGGTTTGGCCAATAGAAATAGTATGAGCAGGAAACTGGCAATCAGTAAAAAAGCGGATACTGCCATTTAGAAATCCTCCGCATTCAATAACGCATAAATTAGGTAGCCCAGTAATAGCGTCACCAGAAAAATGCCAAGAATCAGATAGATATTCATGGTGGTGTATCTCCTTGCTTATTTCTTCAAGAAATAGTCAGTTACAGCATAGAAATACCATACAAGTAAGTTATTAAAAGGGTCTCTGAAAGCGTAAAAAAAGTATAAATGATCTTTGGAATTCAACGATAAGGCAAGTGTAGCAAACTATGTTGAGTTAATTTTTTGTTTTCAATTTGTTTGTTTTGTTTCTGTTTAAGTATAATTTTGTAATTAAATTACGAAATCAGAGAAAAAAGGTAATTTATATCACTAAAAAGTGGTCGGATGAGTAGTCAGTTTTCATTTTATCGGATAAAATTTTAGGCATATTACAAGGTCAAGCCCATGAGGGGTATCAATGTCTATTTATCGTGCATACTCTTGGCATCAGATTCTCTTGCGACGTATTGGCGCTATATCACTGGGGGTCATTGCGTTTCCTGTTATGCTGTTTCGTCATGATCGTGCCCGCTTTTATAGCTATCTGCATAAAGTATGGTTAAAAACCAGTGATAAGCCTGTATGGCTGGAAAGTTCGGAAACGGCGTCAGATACCGAAATCACTAAAATTGCATGACGATGTAGCCTAACCGGGCATTTTGAATATAACATTTGAACTATAGTATCTTGGCACCTTGTCGGTTTATGCTGGCAAGGTGTTTTGTTTTATATTGGATTTATAACCAATCTATTTTGACTTAATCCATGGCAGGTATGTCTTTTATGATGAAGAAAATGCTAAGTGACAGGGGGAATGTGATGAACAATGTTGAATTGGAGCATGCGCTCAATACGGAATTGAAGATCCGTGAATTTCAAGATTACGCTCCCAATGGATTACAGGTGGAAGGCCGCTCCCATGTTCAACGGGTTATTACAGGCGTGACAGCTTGTCAGGCACTATTGGATGAAGCTGTTCGTCTTGAGGCAGATGCTGTCATCGTTCATCATGGATACTTTTGGAAGAATGAATCTCCGGTTATCCGTGGCATGAAGCGTCGCCGTTTGCAAACACTGCTTTGCAATGATATCAACCTGTATGGCTATCATCTTCCGTTAGATGCCCATCCTGCTTTGGGTAACAATATCCAATTGGCACGTCAGATGGGTGTAAAGGTTATCGGCGAGATTGATCCCCTTCTTCCTCATGGTGTTTTTGAGCAGCCTGTTACGCCGGCAGAATTGACTGAACGTCTCGAAAAAAGCCTGGAGAGAAAGGTTCTGCATTGTGGGGATAATGCGCCGGAAGAGATCCGCACACTGGCATGGTGCACAGGCGGCGGCCAGGGTTTTATTGAACAGGCGGCTGAGTTTGGCGTTGATGCTTTTGTGACAGGAGAGGTCTCGGAAAAAACTATCCATGTTGCCCGTGAAATGGGGCTGCATTTTTTTGCGGCAGGGCACCATGCGACAGAGCGCTATGGTATCAAAGCGCTCGGTGAATGGTTGGCGAATAATTATGGGTTGGATGTGACTTTTATCGATATTCCTAATCCGGCTTGATTTTTTAGTAACTTATATACTCGATAAACCTCAAGTTGCAATCCGTAAGACGACGCGAGGCCTTATATTTCCCCGCAGCACGGGGAAATATAACGCGCATTCTGAAGTTGGATTGGTATAGCCCCAGGATTTTATTGCCATTTTGGCAATTGGGACTTTTTGTCTTGCAAGAGAGATAAAATCATCATTGCGATCCCACAACATATTAATACGCGGCCTAATGCCTGCCCCCAGCCTGCCAATGCCAAACCAAGTCCCAGCAGCAAATAGTAAAACAGCCCAAGTAAAGCACCCGCTGTACCTAGCCTGTCTGAATAGTCAGTTAATGCAGTAGCTAAAATATTCGGGATCGCCAGTCCATAAGCGATAACTATTCCCAATATTGGAAAAATAAAGAGCCAGCTATTTTCGAGCAGGTATACCCCGATCCCACTGAATAAACTGATTAATGAGGCAAGGGTAACTAATTGGGTTGATATCCAGTGTTGCTTTAATAGATATTTGTTTAATAGTGCGCCTAATGCAACGCCGAAAGTTAATAACAAGCCAGTATAACCAAATATTTTCGGGGATAATCCAAAGTGTTGGAAACGAAATGGCGCTAATTGGTAATAGCTGAATAAACAAAGATTAAAAAGTGCGATCAAAAACGCATTTCTCCAAATTGAAATATCTTTAAGCATCATAATGACTGTGCTGAATAAAGCCACTTTTGTTACGTCAGTTGGCCGGGTTTCTGGTAACCGGGTAATAGACCAACAGATCAGGATAACCGCCAGAATAATTAACCCAGCAAAGACGGCCTTATAGCCAGCAAAATAGTTCAATGTTGAACCACTGAACATACCAATAGCAGGACTGATTGCTAAGGCAATTCCCATGATGGAAAGAACCCGCGCTAACTCTTCCCCACGATAAGTATCACGCATAATGGTTTGTGTGCCGACAGAGCCAACGGCGGCTCCGAAAGCAGACAGCATTCGGGCAACGAGTAATAACCAAAATTGTTGTGTCAATAATGCCAGCAGGGAAGCGAGACCATAGAGTGATAGACCAGCAATCATGGTTGGGCGTCTGCCAATGACATCACACATACGTCCCCATACGACAACACCAAGGGCAAAAGCAAAAAAGTAGAGTGATAATGTCTGGCCAGCTTGCTCTGAGTTGACGGAAAACCCAGCAGCAATATTGGTTAATGCGGGACTATAGATGGTTTCTACGATCTGCGGGAACATCATCAAGGCAATAGCGAGCCAAAGTGATGGTTTAGTTTGCATGATTTTTTTCTTTTGCTGATAAGTCATGGCGTGAAAGGTTAGCAGTATGGTTACTGTCTTTTTATGATAATAAAGACTATTTGTTTATGTAATCGGACATTAAATCAGAAGGAATCAACATGGCGTGGTTGCAACAAAGTGATTATTTTGATCCTGATAGCTTGGATATGCCTGTGATCGGGATCGCAGCAGAGATGGGGCAACACGATTCTGGTTTTCATCAACATGATATGGGGCAATTGCTGTTTACCCAGCGGGGCTGTATCAAGATCACACTGGCAAACCAAATGTCTGTTCTGCCTCCAACCAGAGTGGCATGGATACCCCCCAGGATACGACATCGGGCAGAAATGCATGGCTCGGTAGGTTATCGTTCTATTTATTTAAATTCTAGTTACTTGGCATTTTCTGTTTCGACGCAAAGTGAAGTATTAGAAGCCACGCCACTATTACAGGCCCTTTTGGAGCGTATAGCGACATCTTCTTTAGATTCTGATTGGTATCAGGGAAAAGGAGCAAATTTGTTAGCACTATTTTTTGATGAGATCCGTGAGGCACGTAGGGAACCCACCTTATTGCCGCTACCTTTTGATCGGCGTTTAGCCCATTTGTCATTTGATCAATTGCCATCACCATTACACATACTGGCTACTTATATTGGCGCCAGTGAGAAAACCATTACCCGAATATTTCAGCGTGAGACAGGAATGAATTATCAACAGTGGCGGCAGCAATGGCGATTGGTAAAGGCGATAGAGTTATTGGCACAGAATAAAACATTATCCTATGTTGCACAGGAACTCGGTTTTGCTAATGATAGTGCATTTGTGACATTTTTTCGCAAAATCATGGGGAGACCGCCAAGGGAATATATGGCGGGTCCAAAGAGATAAAACAAAACTACACCCCTGATATCAGAGTAAAAACTGACATAAGAGGTGCAGAAATACGCTATTCAAAATATGCCGGAATCTGACCGGATATGAATAGTGTTATTGATTCAATTAATTTTCAGCTGACTCTTGAAATCGCGTTGCGTGTGACCAGTATAAAGCTGGCGTGGACGGGCGATCCTCAAACCTTCATCGTGCATTTCATTCCAGTGGGCAATCCAGCCAATCGTACGGGCAATAGCAAAAATCACGGTGAACATGGTCGACGGAATACCCATCGCTTTCAGGATAATGCCTGAATAGAAATCAACGTTTGGATACAGTTTTTTCTCAATGAAGTAGGGGTCATGCAAGGCAATGCGTTCTAATTCCATTGCCACTTCCAGCAGACTGTCATTCAGACCAAGCTCATTCAGCACTTCATGGCAGGTTTCACGCATCACTGTCGCGCGAGGATCGTAGTTTTTGTAAACACGGTGACCAAAGCCCATCAGGCGGAAAGAGTCATTTTTGTCTTTGGCGCGAGCAATGAATTCAGGAATGTGCTCGACTGTTTGGATCTCTTCCAGCATCCGTAAGCAGGCTTCATTTGCTCCACCATGTGCTGGTCCCCACAGGGATGCAATACCCGCAGCGATACAAGCAAATGGGTTGGCACCAGAAGAACCCGCAGTACGTACCGTTGACGTTGACGCATTTTGTTCATGATCTGCATGCAGAATGAAAATGCGATCCATAGCGCGTTCTAATACTGGATTAACTTTATATTCCTCACACGGTGTTGAGAACATCATGTGCAGGAAGTTAGCAGCATAAGACAGATCGTTGCGTGGATAAACGAAAGGTTGTCCAAGGGAATATTTGTAACACATTGCCGCAACAGTTGGCATTTTGGACAGCAGGCGGTAAGCCGTGATTTCACGGTGGCGAGGATTATGGACATCCAGAGCATCATGATAGAAGGCCGCCAGTGCGCCTGTAACACCACAAAGTACAGCCATCGGATGGGAATCACGGCGGAAACCATGGAACAGACGGGTGATCTGTTCATGGATCATAGTATGGCGAGTCACCGTAGTTTTAAATTTTTCGTATTCTTCGGGAGTAGGGGGTTCGCCATATAGCAGAATGTAACAGACTTCCAGGTAGGTCGATTCCGTTGCAAGCTGATCGATGGGAAAACCACGGTGTAGCAAAATGCCTTCATTGCCATCAATATAGGTGATTTTCGACTCACAGGAGGCAGTGGAAGTAAAACCTGGGTCATAAGTATAGAAGCCTTTTGAGCCGAGGGTACGAACGTCAATCACTTCAGAACCTAGGGTCGGCGTTAGTACGTCTAGTTCGATAGCAGCTGAACCATTTATGTTCAACGTAGCCTTTTTATCAGCCATTTATATCTCCTTAGCGCTTATTTTTATAACCCCTAACAACCAGATAGGCGCAATTTATACTGTGCCGAAGGCATTGTGCTACCGGAGAGAATTTAACATCAGGCTGGTATCACATTTAACGCTGAAATCTCATTACGGACGACAATGGTTTTCAGGTTGTTAAAAAGTTTTTGGAAGTTATGTTTAAAGTATTATTGACATAAAATGTTATCATTTTGTGCTTATATGATACTTCTACATAACTTTTATTTTTCGTTAAGATTAATTTTGCATCTAAAATGATGGCAAATAATATATAACGACATATATGTAAGATAAATGTTTAATCTTTGTCAAACAAGATTGTTGGTTTTATGAAAAATGTTTGAAGCGTGATCTTTCTCACTGTTCAAGCTAAATGTTAATAATCATATTGTGTGGCAATTGTAATAACAATGTGAAGTACTTATACTTCCGTGAGGTCTCCGGATTATCCTGATGCAGGAGCACCCAGCGTAACCAAATCACAACTTTTGATGAACAGTAGGGATTGTTTAAGTTAATTATGTTGTGTCTTTGTATCCTCTTCGCGCTGTCTGATTCCCGCCCAGGACCGGAGGATGGAAAATAAAAAAAAGCTTTGTGGGCAAAATTGTGAAAAAACAAAGACCTGTCAACCTTGATCTGCGGACGATTAACCAACCCGTCTCCGCGATAGCGTCGATCTTGCACCGTATCTCAGGCGTCATTACCTTTATCGCAGTTGGCATTCTACTGTGGTTATTGGGGATGTCTCTGTCGTCGCAAGAAGGCTTCCTGCAAGCATCTGAAATCATGACTGGCTTCTTCGCCAAATTTATCCTGTGGGGGATATTGACGGCGCTGGCTTACCACATCAGTGGAGGTATTCGCCATGTGTTGATGGATTTTGGTTTCCTGGAAGAAAATCTCGCTACCGGTAGTGCATCTGCCAAAGTAGCAATAGCAATCGCGGTTATTCTGTCTATTCTGGCTGGGGTGTTATTATGGTAAGCAACGCATCCGCTTTGGGTCGTACAGGTATTCAGGATTGGCTGCTATTGCGCGCATCCGCAATTATTATTGTTTTGTATGTCCTCTATCTCGTCGGTTTTGTCGCAACAACATCGGATATTACCTATGAAGTCTGGCGAGGTTTCTTTTCTTCATCCCTCACTAAAGTATTCACCGTGTTGACTCTGCTTTCCATTCTGGTTCATGCGTGGATTGGAATGTGGCAGGTACTGACAGATTATGTCAAACCGCTCGCACTGCGTCTGGTTTTGCAACTGGTGATTATCGTAGCGCTGTTAACTTATTTGATTTACGGAACAATTGTGGTGTGGGGTGCATAAATGAAACTACCGGTAAGAGAGTTTGACGCTGTCGTGATTGGTGCTGGTGGCGCAGGTATGCGTGCGGCACTGCAAATTTCACAAATGGGTTTATCTTGTGCGTTGATTTCCAAGGTATTCCCAACCCGTTCCCACACAGTTTCAGCACAGGGTGGGATCACAGTTGCTTTGGGCAATACCCATGACGATAACTGGGAATGGCACATGTATGATACGGTGAAAGGCTCCGATTATATTGGTGACCAGGATGCCATTGAGTATATGTGTAAGACTGGCCCAGAAGCTATTTTGGAACTGGAGCACATGGGGTTGCCATTTTCCCGTCTGGATGATGGCCGTATTTACCAACGCCCATTTGGTGGGCAATCCAGAAATTTTGGTGGTGAGCAGGCCGCTCGTACTGCCGCTGCTGCCGACCGAACCGGTCACGCCTTATTGCATACTCTGTATCAGCAGAATTTAAAAAACCACACGACTATTTTCTCTGAATGGTACTCGCTAGATTTGGTTAAAAATCAGGATGGTGCCGTTGTCGGTTGTACCGCGATTTGTATCGAAACGGGTGAAGTGGTCTATTTCAAAGCGAAGGCGACTATTCTGGCAACGGGGGGGGCCGGTCGTATTTTCCAATCCACAACTAATGCGCATATCAACACCGGTGATGGTGTGGGGATGGCGTTGCGTGCAGGTGTGCCTGTTCAGGATATGGAAATGTGGCAATTCCACCCAACGGGTATTGCTGGCGCGGGGGTTCTGGTTACAGAAGGTTGTCGTGGTGAAGGTGGTTACCTGCTAAATAAAGATGGTGAACGCTTTATGGAGCGTTATGCGCCAAATGCTAAAGACCTTGCTGGTCGTGATGTAGTCGCACGTTCTATGATGATCGAAATCCGTGAAGGCCGCGGCTGTGAAGGCCCATGGGGTCCGCATGTCAAACTGAAACTGGATCATCTGGGTAAAGACGTGTTGGAATCCCGCCTGCCAGGTATCCTTGAATTATCCCGTACTTTCGCCCATGTCGATCCAGTAAAAGAGCCGATCCCTGTTATCCCAACCTGTCACTATATGATGGGGGGGATTCCCACTAAGATTACGGGTCAGGCGCTGACAGTCAATGAAAAAGGCGAAGATGTGGTAATCCCTGGCCTGTTTGCTGTGGGTGAAATTGCTTGCGTATCTGTTCACGGCGCGAACCGCCTGGGGGGGAACTCACTGCTTGACCTGGTGGTATTTGGTCGTTCCGCAGGCTTACATTTGAAAGAATGCCTGATGGAGCAGAGTACGAGCCGTGATGCCAGCGAATCTGATGTCGATGCAGCTCTTCAACGTCTGAACCGTTGGAATAATACCCGCTCAGGTGAAGATCCAGTAGAAATCCGCAAAGCATTGCAAGCTTGTATGCAGCATAATTTCTCGGTATTCCGTGAAGGTGATGCGATGGCAAGAGGTCTGGAAGAGCTGAAAGTGATCCGCGAACGTCTGAAAAATGCGCGTCTGGATGATACTTCATCAGAATTCAATACCCAACGTATTGAATGTTTGGAATTGGATAACCTGATGGAAACAGCTTATTCAACTGCGGTTGCTGCGAACTTCCGTACAGAAAGTCGTGGTGCCCATAGCCGCTTTGACTATCCAGAGCGTGATGATGCTAACTGGCTGTGCCATAGCCTGTACTTACCGCAAACTGAGAGCATGACTCGTCGTGAAGTGAATATGCAGCCAACGCTGCGTGAAGCATTCCCGCCGAAAGTGCGTTCTTACTAATTGCATTGCTGATGTTCCAGTTGCGGAGAAATAGATTATGAAACTTGAATTTTCCATTTATCGTTATAATCCAGATGTCGATGATGTGCCTCGTATGCAGGACTACACATTGGAAGCAGAGGAAGGGCGCGATATGATGCTGCTGGATGCGCTCATCCAGCTAAAAGAGCAAGATCCAACCTTGTCATTCCGCCGTTCTTGCCGTGAAGGGGTTTGTGGCTCTGATGGCGTGAATATGAACGGTAAAAACGGCTTGGCATGTATTACATCCATTTCAGCATTGCGTCGTGGCAATAAAAAAATTGTTATTCGCCCATTGCCTGGTTTGCCTGTAGTTCGTGATTTGGTTGTTGATATGGGGCAGTTCTACGCGCAGTATGAGAAAATCCGCCCTTATCTGATTAATGATGGCAAAAATCCACCCGCGCGTGAGCACCTGCAATCACCAGTACAGCGTGAAAAGCTGGATGGTTTGTATGAATGTATCTTATGTGCCTGTTGCTCAACGTCTTGCCCATCATTCTGGTGGAATCCAGATAAATTTATCGGCCCAGCCGGTCTTTTAGCGGCATACCGTTTCCTGATTGATAGCCGTGATACTGAAACAAGTTCACGATTGGATAACCTGAATGATGCATTCAGTGTTTTCCGTTGCCACGGCATTATGAATTGCGTCAACGTATGTCCTAAGGGATTGAATCCGACAAAAGCGATTGGTCATATTAAATCTATGTTGCTGAAACATAGCGCATAGCAAAATAAAAATTTGTGTATAAATAACACATAAATAGTGTGTAAATAGTGCATATAATGTTGCCCTCCACAATTTTGAAATAAATATCAAATCAGTGGAGGGCATTAAAGAATGAAAAATGATAAATTGCCTGCTGCTAAAGACGAAGTATGTTTCTAAATAAAGGGATCTTTAAAAACTGATATTCGGTTTTTAAAGGTTCCTTGAAGGGTAGGAAAACCCATAGAAGAACATGCATTAAGCACGTCCAAATGAACCTTTTATCAACACCGCTAATTAAGCGGTATTTGTTAACCACGGCGAAAACTAAAGCTTTTAAAGCTTAAGGGATCACAATGCAGAACGGCGCAATGAAGGACTGGCTGGACTCAAGCTTTCTGGCTGGTGCAAACCAGTCTTATATAGAGCAAATCTATGAAGACTATATAACCGATCCTCATTCTGTTGATGAAAGTTGGAGAGAAATTTTCCAACAATTACCGGAAGCAGGACTTAGCGGCGAGCAACTTCACTCACAGACACGCGATTATTTCCGTCGTCTGGCAAAAGATGCCACACGTTATCACACTTCAGTCAGCGATCCAGCAATGGATGCAAAACAAGTCAAAGTTTTGCAGCTCATCAATGCATTCCGCTTCCGCGGACACCAACATGCAAACCTTGATCCATTGGGATTATGGAAACAGGAACCTGTACCTGATATTGATCCTGCTTTCCATAATTTAACAAAAGCGGATTTTGAAGAAACGTTTAATGTTGGTTCTTTTGCCATTGGTAAAGAAACCATGAAATTGGCTGATCTGTATGACGCACTGAAACGCATTTATTGCGGTTCAATTGGTGCGGAATATATGCATATCACCAATACGGAAGAAAAACGTTGGATCCAGCAACGTCTGGAGTCAGTGGCAGTAAGTTCACAGTTTAGTGCAGAAGAAAAGCGTCGTTTCCTGAAAGAATTAACATCCGCAGAAGGTTTGGAACGCTATTTAGGTGCTAAATTCCCAGGGGCGAAACGTTTCTCTCTGGAAGGTGGCGACGCACTTATCCCTATGTTAAAAGAGCTGATCCGTCACGCAGGTAAACAAAGTACCCGTGAAGTGGTCTTGGGAATGGCTCATCGCGGTCGCCTCAACGTGTTGGTCAATCTCTTGGGTAAAAAACCGGTAGATCTGTTCGACGAATTTGCGGGTAAACACAAAGAGCACCTGGGCACTGGCGACGTAAAATACCATCAAGGTTTTTCGTCTGATTTTGAAACTGAAGGTGGTTTGGTGCATTTGGCTCTGGCCTTTAACCCCTCTCACCTTGAGATTGTCAGCCCTGTTGTTATCGGCTCTGTACGTGCCCGCCGTGATCGTCTTGATGAAGGTCGCAGTAATATGGTTCTGCCTGTGACTATCCACGGTGATGCCGCAGTCATAGGGCAGGGGATTGTGCAGGAAACGTTGAACATGTCTCAGGCGCGCGGTTATGAAGTTGGCGGTACGGTTCGTATCGTAGTGAACAACCAGATTGGCTTCACCACTTCTAACCCGAAAGATGCCCGTTCAACACAATATTGTACTGATATTGTGAAAATGGTTCAGGCCCCGATTTTCCACGTTAATGCAGATGATCCGGAAGCTGTTGCATTCGTCACACGCCTGGCGCTTGACTTCCGTAATACCTTCAAAAGTGATGTTATGATCGATCTGGTCTGTTACCGTCGCCACGGTCATAACGAAGCTGATGAGCCAAGTGCAACTCAGCCACTGATGTACCAGCAAATCAAAAAACAACCAACGGCACGTAAAATCTATGCAGATAAGCTGGTCGCGGAAGGTTTGCTGGAAGCCAATGACGTGACTGAGATGGTGAATCTGTATCGTGATGCACTGGATCATGGTGAATGTGTTGTCGATGAATGGCGTCCAATGGGGCTGCACTCATTCACATGGGAACCCTACCTGAACCACGAATGGGATGAAGAGTATCCACATAAGATGGATATGAAACGTCTGCAAGATCTTGGCAAAAGCATCAGTACTGTTCCTGCCGAAGTGGTAATGCACTCACGTGTTGCGAAAATCTATGGCGACCGTGCAGAAATGGCGAATGGCAATAAGTTGTTTGACTGGGGGGCTGCGGAAACACTGGCTTACGCGACTCTGGTTGATGAAGGTATTCCGGTCCGTATCTCTGGTGAAGATGCGGGACGTGGTACTTTCTTCCACCGTCATGCTGTTATTCATAACCAAAACAATGCTTCTGTTTATGTCCCTTTGGCGAATGTCCACAATGGACAGGGTGTATTTAATGTATGGGATTCTGTCCTTTCAGAAGAAGCTGTACTGGCATTTGAATACGGTTATGCAACCACTGAACCTCGTGTCCTGACGATTTGGGAAGCCCAATTTGGTGACTTTGCCAACGTGGCTCAGGTTGTGATTGACCAATTTATCAGCTCTGGTGAACAGAAATGGGGCCGTATGTGTGGCTTGGTTATGCTGCTGCCACATGGTTATGAAGGGCAGGGACCAGAGCACTCATCGGCACGTCTGGAACGTTATCTGCAACTGTGTGCTGAACAAAACATGCAGGTTTGCGTACCATCGACTCCCGCTCAGGTTTATCACATGCTGCGTCGTCAGGCTCTGCGTGGTATGCGCCGTCCGCTCATCGTTATGTCACCGAAATCGTTACTGCGTCATCCACTGGCAGTGTCTACTCTGGATGAATTAGCGAATGGTAAATTTGAGCCAGTCATTGGTGAAATTGACGCTTTGGATCCAAAAGGTATCAAGCGCGTTGTGCTTTGTTCCGGCAAAATTTATTACGATCTGCTGGAACAGCGTCGTAAGAATGAACAGACCGATGTTGCTATTGTGCGTATTGAACAGCTGTATCCATTCCCTCGTCAGCAGCTGCAAGCTCAACTTGAGCAGTATGCCCATGTTCATGATTTCGTCTGGTGTCAGGAAGAGCCGCTGAACCAAGGGGCTTGGTATTGCAGTCAACATAATTTCCGTGAAGCGATCCCATTTGGGGCGTCTTTACGTTATGCAGGTCGTCCGGCATCTGCTTCCCCGGCGGTGGGATATCCGTCTGTTCACCAGCAGCAACAGCAAGCACTGGTTAATGACGCACTGAACGTTGAATAAATTAAGGATAGAAAATGAGTAGCGTAGAAATTCTGGTTCCAGACCTTCCTGAATCTGTTGCAGATGCCACTGTGGCAACGTGGCATAAAAAACCCGGTGACACCATAGAGCGTGATGAAGTGCTGGTTGAGATTGAAACGGATAAAGTTGTTCTGGAAGTGCCAGCAAGTGAAGCAGGTGTTTTGGAAGCCATTTTGGAAGAAGAGGGCGCCACTGTTCTGTCCAAACAACTGTTAGGTCGTATCCGTTTAGGTGACAGCACGGGGATACCTGCCGAAGTTAAAGCCAAAACAGAGGCAACGCCAGCGCAGCGTCAGACTGCATCTTTGGAAGAAGAAAGCAACGATGCACTAAGCCCTGCTGTTCGTCGTCTGATTGCAGAGCATGATTTAGATCCTGCTGCCATTAAAGGCAGTGGCGTTGGTGGCCGCATTGTCCGTGAAGATATCGAAAAATATGTCGCTGCGAATAAAAAAGAGAGTGATAAGCCCGCTGCATCTGCTGAACAGCCATCCTTATTGCCACACCGCAGTGAAAAACGTGTCCCAATGACGCGTTTGCGTAAGCGTGTTGCAGAACGTTTGCTTGAAGCGAAGAACAATACGGCAATGCTGACGACTTTCAATGAAGTCAACATGAAGCCAATTCAGGAATTGCGCAAGCAATATGGCGATGCATTTGAAAAACGCCATGGTGTACGTCTGGGCTTCATGTCTTTCTATGTGAAAGCGGTTGTTGAAGCGTTGAAACGCTATCCAGAAGTGAACGCTTCCATTGATGGCACAGATGTGGTTTACCATAACTATTTTGATATCAGTATTGCTGTATCTACACCACGTGGTCTGGTTACACCCGTATTGCGCGATGCAGATGCATTGAACATGGCTGACATTGAGAAAAGCATCAAAGAGCTGGCTATCAAAGGCCGCGACGGTAAACTGACGGTTGAAGAACTCACAGGCGGTAATTTCACCATTACCAACGGTGGTGTTTTCGGTTCCCTGATGTCCACCCCGATCATTAACCCACCACAAAGCGCGATCCTTGGTATGCATGCCATTAAAGATCGTCCAATGGCAGTAAATGGTCAGGTTGAGATCCTTCCGATGATGTACCTGGCACTGTCCTATGACCACCGTCTGATTGACGGTCGTGAGTCAGTCGGTTTCCTGGTGACCATCAAAGAAATGCTGGAAGATCCAACACGTTTGTTGCTGGATGTATAGCATCACTATCGGCGGAGAGTGTTAACTCCGCCAAGTCTGAAGTAGTACGACGCTGATGTAAAAATATATGCAGGCCAGCCCCCTTGGGGCTGGTCATATCCAGAGCAACAAAATAGAAGGTAATTTACCTTTCTTAAATTAAATTATGGATAGAACATCATGAATTTACACGAGTATCAGGCAAAACAACTTTTTGCACGGTATGGTTTACCAGCACCTGCTGGCTATGCTTGTACCACACCGCGCGAAGCAGAAGAAGCAGCATCCAAGATTGGTTCAGGCCCTTGGGTCGTTAAATGTCAGGTTCATGCAGGTGGCCGCGGTAAGGCTGGTGGCGTGAAAGTCGTCAACAGTAAGGAAGATATCCGCACTTTTGCTGAACAATGGCTGGGTAAACGACTGGTAACTTACCAGACAGATGCGCAGGGGCAACCTGTTCATCAGATCTTGGTGGAAGGGGCAACTGATATTGCCAAGGAGCTGTATCTCGGGGCTGTTGTTGACCGCGGTACACGACGTGTAGTGTTCATGGCTTCTACTGAAGGTGGCGTCGAAATAGAAAAAGTGGCGGAAGAAACGCCCGAACTCATTCATAAAGCCATTATCGACCCACTCTCTGGCCCTATGCCGTATCAAGGCCGTGAATTGGCATTCAAACTTGGTTTGACGGGTAAACAAGTTGGTCAATTCACCAAGATTTTCTTGGGATTGGCTAACCTGTTCTTAGAGCGTGATTTGGCATTAGTTGAAATCAACCCTCTGGTGATCACAACGCAAGGTGATCTGGTTTGTTTGGATGGAAAATTGAGCGCTGATGGTAATGCTATGTTCCGTCAGGCTGAACTGCGTGAAATGCACGATCCTTCACAGGAAGATCTACGTGAAGCTCAGGCTGCACAGTGGGAACTGAACTATGTTGCACTGGATGGCAATATTGGTTGTATGGTGAATGGTGCAGGTCTGGCAATGGGAACGATGGACATTGTCAAACTGCACGGTGGTGCGCCGGCAAATTTCCTTGATGTAGGTGGTGGTGCAACAAAAGAGCGTGTTACCGAAGCATTCAAGATCATCTTGTCAGATGAAAATGTTAAGGCTGTTTTAGTTAATATCTTTGGTGGTATCGTCCGCTGTGATTTGATCGCTGACGGCATTATTGGTGCGGTGGAAGAAGTGGGTGTTAACGTACCAGTAGTCGTTCGTCTGGAAGGAAACAATGCTGAACTGGGTGCTAAAAAACTGGCGGATAGTGGTTTGAACATCATTGCAGCGACCAGTTTGACAGACGCAGCTAAACAGGCAGTCGCAGCAGCGGAGAATAAATAATGTCTATTTTAATCGATAAAAACACCAAAGTGATTTGTCAGGGTTTTACTGGTAGCCAGGGTACTTTTCACTCCGAACAGGCGATAGCCTACGGTACTCAAATGGTGGGTGGCGTAACACCGGGTAAAGGTGGCACTGAGCATTTAGGATTACCTGTATTCAACACCGTACGTGAAGCCGTTGAAGCCACGGGGGCAACCGCTTCTGTAATTTACGTTCCGGCCCCATTCTGTAAAGACTCCATTTTGGAAGCGATTGATGCGGGGATTGAACTGATCATCACTATTACAGAAGGCATCCCAACACTCGATATGTTGACCGTTAAGGAAAAACTGGATCAAGCCGGTGTTCGTATGATTGGTCCTAACTGTCCGGGTGTCATTACACCTGATGAGTGTAAGATTGGCATTATGCCTGGTCATATTCATAAGTCAGGTAAAGTGGGCATTGTTTCCCGTTCAGGCACACTGACTTATGAAGCGGTTAAACAGACCACAGATGCTGGTTTAGGGCAATCTACCTGTGTTGGTATCGGTGGTGACCCGATCCCGGGTTCGAACTTCATTGATATTCTGCAACTGTTCCAGCAAGATCCACAGACAGAAGCGATTGTCATGATTGGTGAAATTGGTGGTACAGCCGAAGAAGAAGCTGCGGCTTATATCAAAGAACATGTGACTAAACCGGTTGTTGCTTATATTGCGGGTGTAACTGCACCGAAAGGTAAGCGGATGGGCCATGCCGGAGCGATTATCGCAGGGGGTAAAGGGACAGCAGACGAGAAATTTGCTGCTCTGGAAGCTGCAGGCGTGAAGACGGTGCGTAGCCTGGCAGACATTGGCGATGCTGTAAAAGCGTTATTGGCATAAGCAGCATAAAATAAACTCTTTTTTATAGAAAAAGGCTACTTTAGGGTAGCCTTTTATTTTATTTATAATATTAACAATGGGTTAGTTCATTTATAAGATCAGTTGTTTTTCAATTTAATTGAACTGGATTTTAGTAAAATCTATTTATTTTATTAATTAAATTGGAAATATCGAAAAAATATATTCTTTAAAGAATGAAAAGGAAAAGTTAATTTTCTAATGCATTTTACAGCAAAAAATAAATTACAGTCATTGCAAATAACAACTTATTAACATCAAGTAAACCATAATGAAATAATAGCTGTAAAGATTAACAAAATAAGAAAAAAATTGACTAAAATCAATTTATTACTCTGGATTGTATTCGCTAAACTTGATTAAATTGATCTAGTATATATAGGTATTAATCTGAGAATGTATGATATTGTTGATCTATATTCAGAATTCTAAGCTGAGTCACGTAAAAGATATTTATTGTATGTGAATATAGGCGTAATATTATTGTGGTATCTATTGATTTTTTGATTTTGTAATAATTCATTGTTGTGTTTGAGGCATTTATTGCTGGTAGTTACGAGACTTTCGTTTTACGAAGTCGGGTTGCCGCAAGTCGGTGTCTTCCTGCTAGGAGCAAGGAGTCAAGATGTTTGATATTGTCGAACTGTCACGATTACAGTTTGCCTTAACTGCTATGTACCATTTTCTGTTCGTCCCATTAACGCTTGGTATGGCGTTTTTGCTTGCGATCATGGAAACGGTATATGTCCTTTCTGGCAAACAAATCTATAAAGATATGACAAAATTCTGGGGTAAGTTATTTGGTATTAACTTTGCCTTGGGTGTCGCAACGGGCTTGACCATGGAGTTCCAGTTCGGAACCAACTGGTCATATTTCTCACATTATGTTGGTGATATTTTCGGTGCGCCTCTGGCCATCGAAGGTCTGATGGCATTCTTCCTCGAATCCACATTCGTTGGTCTGTTTTTCTTCGGGTGGGATCGATTGAGTAAGAAACAACACTTGGCGGTTACCTGGCTGGTTGCATTAGGTTCTAACTTCTCTGCATTGTGGATCCTGATTGCGAATGGTTGGATGCAAAACCCGATTGCGTCTGACTTTAACTTCGAAACCATGCGCATGGAAATGGTGAGCTTCAGCGAACTGGTACTTAACCCAGTTGCTCAGGTGAAATTTGTTCACACTGTTGCAGCCGGTTATGTCACAGGTGCCGTTTTTGTACTGGGTATCAGTTCTTACTATCTGCTCAAAGGGCACGACTTAGGGTTTGCCAAACGTTCTTTTGCTATTGCAGCAAGTTTTGGTATGGCTGCGGTACTGTCCGTCATTGTTCTGGGTGATGAATCTGGATATGAAATGGGGGACGTGCAGAAAACCAAATTGGCAGCTATTGAAGCAGAGTGGGAAACCCAGCCACCCCCGGCTTCATTCACGTTGATTGGCCTTCCTGATCAGGACAAAATGGAAAATAAATATTCCATCCAAATTCCTTACGTTTTAGGTCTGATTGCTACCCGCTCTACAGATACACCGGTCGTTGGTCTGCGTGATTTGATGAGCCAGCATGAGCAGCGTATCCGTAACGGTATTAAGGCCTATCAATTACTGGAAGAACTGCGTGCAGGTAATGTTGATCCAAGTGTTCGCAGTGCATTCAATGAAAGTAAGAAAGATCTCGGCTATGGCATGCTCGTAAAGCGTTATACCCAAAACGTAACTGATGCAACAGAAGTGCAAATTAAAGCCGCGGCGAAAGACTCTATCCCACGCGTAGCACCGCTCTACTTTGCATTCCGTATTATGGTTGCTGCGGGCTTTATTATGCTGCTGGTTATCGGTCTGTCGTTCCTGAGCGTTCTCCGTAACCGTATCGGTCAACATAAGTGGCTGCTGCGTGCTGCACTGTTCAGCATTCCATTGCCCTGGATTGCCGTTGAGGCCGGTTGGTTTGTCGCAGAATATGGCCGTCAGCCGTGGGCGATTGGTGAAGTGTTGCCAACGGCTGTCGCGGCGTCAACACGCAGTGTCGGCGATCTGATTTTCTCAATGGTGCTGATTTGTGGTCTGTACACTTTGTTCTTGATCGCAGAGATGTTCTTGATGTTCAAATTTGCCCGTCTTGGCCCAAGCAGCCTTAAGACCGGTCGTTACCATTTTGAACAAAAAACCGCGTCTTCAGCGAATAATATTGAGTAAGCAGGAGTCCACTTATGCTTGATTATGATGTATTACGATTTATATGGTGGCTGCTGATTGGTGTGTTACTGATCGGTTTCACAGTGACTGATGGTTTCGATATGGGAGTAGGTGTCCTGCTGCGGATCATTGGTAAAAATGATACTGAACGCCGTATCATGATTAACTCAGTTGCCCCACATTGGGATGGTAACCAGGTTTGGTTAATTACTGCGGGTGGTGCCCTGTTTGCCGCATGGCCGATGGTATATGCCGCCGCTTTCTCTGGTTTCTATGTGGCAATGATTCTGGTCTTGGCAGCCCTGTTTTTCCGTCCGGTTGGCTTTGATTACCGTTCGAAACTGGAAAACAGAAAATGGCGTAATATGTGGGATTGGGGGCTGACTATTGGTAGCTTCGTACCTGCATTGGTTATCGGGGTGGCATTTGGTAACTTGCTGCAAGGCGTACCGCTGGCGGTTGATTCTTACCTGCGTGTCTCCTATGAAGGTTCATTCTTTGGATTGCTGAATCCCTACGGCTTGCTGGCTGGGGTGATTAGCCTGATGATGATTGTGACGCAAGGCGCAACGTATCTGCAAATGCGTACAACAGGCGAGCTGCATCTGCGTTCCCGTACCGCAACCCATGTTTGTGCAGCGATAACGGCAATTGCATTCCTGTTGGCTGGGATATGGCTGATTTATGGCATTGATGGTTATGTTGTCACGGGTGGGCTGGATGTGAATGGCGCATCGAATCCGTTACATAAAGAAGTTATCCAGCAGGCTGGTGCATGGCTGATCAACTTCAATCACTATCCGATTCTGTGGGCAATACCTGTGCTGGGTGTGCTTCTTCCTTTGCTGACTATGCTGGCTACCTGGATGAATAAAGGTGCCTGGGCATTCTTGTTTTCATCACTGACAGTGGCTTGCATTATCCTGACTTCAGGGATTGCTATGTTCCCGTTCGTGATGCCGTCAAGCATTGACCCGAATGTCAGCCTGACTATGTGGGATGCGACATCCAGTCAGTGGACGTTGCAAATTATGTTCGTTGTTGCACTTATCTTCGTTCCTATTGTTCTGTCTTACACCATTTGGTGTTATTACAAAACCTTCGGGCGTTTGGATAAGAACTACATTGATAACAACAAACACTCACTGTACTAAGGAGCATAGGCATGTGGTATTTTGCTTGGATTCTCGGAACGCTCTTAGCTTGTAGCTTTGCTATCATTGCTGCTTTGGCACTTGAGCATAGCGAATCACAGAACGCTTCTGAGAGTGACAAAAAATAATGTTGGCTGATAAATGCTACCAACTTATGGATAAGAGCCTGGTGAGGGCTCTTATCCTCATTATCGCCTTAACACTTGCTGCAT
Source organism: Xenorhabdus griffiniae (assembly GCF_001028135.1). GTDB lineage: Bacteria > Pseudomonadota > Gammaproteobacteria > Enterobacterales > Enterobacteriaceae > Xenorhabdus > Xenorhabdus bakwenae. The sequence continues at coordinate 41,424 of NZ_LDNM01000053.1, read as the reverse complement.
GCGTGTTTTGGAACCCTGTACGTTTTGCCGCCAATACCAGTTCACTACAAATATGGCAAGGTATTTTATTGATCTGGACAGTTTGTTCTGGCGTTACTTTTGGTGTTGGTTTTTATCCTAACCGTATTATTTGGCGATTATTTTTTCATCCGTTACCTGCATTTTTCATTCTTCTTTTTGGCTTATATCATTTCTTTAAGTAAACTAATTGTAATTTTATAGGCCATCGGCCTATAAATTTTTTTTACTGACAGGTCATTCCAAAGCGCTATTGTCTTAAGTATAGTGACAGCGTCAATTCGCCTAATTAGGATTATATGAGTAATATGTTATTCCGTTGGCCTATCCGTGTTTACTACGAAGACACAGATGCTAGTGGTGTGGTTTATCACGCTCGGTATTTGGGTTTTTACGAAAGAGCGCGTACAGAGATGTTGCGGGAAAAAGGTTTCCAGCAACAGACTATGCTAGATGAACAAGTTGGCTTTGTTGTTAGTCGTATGACGATTGACTACCGGAAACCAGCAAAACTGGATGACCAACTGTTTGTTGAAAGCGAAGTTACGAATATCCGTGGTGCTTCTCTGACATTTATTCAACGAATTGTTGATTGTAATGGCGTAGTTGTCAGCAGTGCAGAATGCCTTGTTGTCTACGTGAATTCATCTCAAATGAAGCCGATTGCGCTTCCAAAGTCTATTGTCGCGGAGTTTAAGCAGTGACTGACATGAACATCCTTGATTTATTTCTTAAGGCAGGTTTCTTAGTGCAGCTGATCATGCTGATTCTGATTGGCTTTTCTATCGTCTCTTGGGCAATCATTATTCAACGAACAAAAATCCTGAATGCCGCAAGCCGTGAGGCAGAAGCATTTGAAGATAAATTTTGGTCTGGTATTGAATTATCTCGCCTTTACAAAGAAAGTCAGTCACGCCGTGATTCGTTAAGTGGCACTGAGCAGATATTCCATTCCGGGTTTAAAGAATTTGCTCGTTTACATCAGGCAAATAACCCTGTTCCGGAAGCTGTTATCACAGGAACCTCCCGTGCCATGCGGATTTCACTAAATCGTGAATTGGAAGTATTGGAAAATCATATTCCATTTCTGGGTACGGTAGGTTCTATCAGCCCTTATATTGGGTTGTTTGGTACGGTTTGGGGGATCATGCATGCCTTTATTGCGTTGGGAGCGGTTAAACAGGCAACCCTGCAAATGGTTGCGCCGGGGATTGCTGAAGCTTTGATTGCAACAGCTATCGGCCTGTTTGCGGCCATTCCTGCGGTGATGGCCTATAACCGCCTGAACCAGCGGGTTAACAAACTAGAACAAGTTTACGATAACTTTATGGAAGAATTCCTGGCTATCCTGCATCGTCAGGCTTTTGCTTCCAATACTAATAAGTCGTAATAAATCGTAAGGGGAAATCAGCGAATGGCGCACACTCGTAGTCGCAGACGTGAGCTAAAATCCGAGATCAATATCGTCCCCTTGCTGGACGTGTTGCTGGTATTACTGCTTATTTTCATGGCAACAGCACCGATTATCACGCAAAGTGTGGAAGTTGATTTACCTGATTCGGTGGATTCAAAGACCGTTTCCAGCACTGATAATCCGCCGGTCATTGTGGAAGTTTCTGGGGTAGGGCAGTACAACATGATTGTTAATCAGGAGCGTTTGGAATTGTTACCTGAACAGCAAATCGTTGCAGAAGCGCAAACCGTGATGAAAGCCAATCCGAAAACAATTTTCCTGATTGGTGGTTCTAAGGAAGTTCCTTATGATGAAATTATCAAGGCGTTGAATATGCTTCGTCAGGCAGGTGTAAAATCGGTGGGCTTAATGACCCAGCCTATCGGCGCCTGACAGCGGTTGTTACTTAAAGTTTCTGGATGTCGAGCGTGGGAAAGACAAGCGAGCAAAATAATAGGCTGAATCGGGCCATTATCATTTCGGTAATATTGCACATTATCCTGATCGGATTTCTGATTTGGGGTTCTCGGGTGCAAAAAACAGAAATGGGAGGCGGTGGACAAAGCGGTACTGTCATTGATGCTGTTATGGTTGATCCGAATGCGGTCGTTCAGCAATATAATCAGCAGCAACAGCAACAGGCCAATGCACAGCTAGCTGAACAACAGCGGAAGAAAAAAGCTGAGCAACAGGCGGCTGAATTGCGGGCAAAGCAGGCGGAAGAACAGGAACGCTTGAAAGCGGCTGAAGAAGAGCGAATTAAAGCATTGCAGGAAGCTGAAGCGCAGAAAAAACAGTCTGAGATTGCTGCCGCTAAAGCGCGCGAAGACCAAAAGCAGGCAGAAGAAGCGGCGGCAAAAGCACTGGCAGAAAAAGAACGAATTCTAAAAGAGCAAGCGGAAGCCCGCCAGAAAGCGGAAGCTCAGGCGAAGAAAGAAGCGGAAGAGGCGGCAAAACGTAAAGCGGCGGCTGAGGCAAAAGCTAAAACGGAAGCCGAAGCTAAGGCGAAGGCAGAAGCAGTGGCTAAAGCAGAAGCAGAGGCTAAAGCAAAAGCCAAGGCAGAAGCCGTAAAGCAAGCTCAAACGGTTAATGATCTGTTAGGTGGATTAACGTCTAATACCCCTAAGCAGGGGGGAGCGACTGCGGCAGGAAAAGGTGGCGGTAAGAAAAGCGGTCCTTCGGATTCTGATATCAACAATTACAAGGGACAGATTCAGGCTGCAATCCAGCAGAATTTTCGTGATCCAAGCCTGTATATCGGCCGTACTTGTGATTTAAACATAAAACTGGCGTCAGATGGATTACTGATTGATATCAAAGCGGGGGCGGGTGATCCGGCATTATGCCGAGCCGCAATTACTGCCGCAAATTTGGCAAAAAAAATGCCACCTCCACCAAGCAGAGAGGTTTATGAATATTTTAAGAGTTTCACACTAGAATTTAAACCGCAGTAAGTTAAATGTTTGGTAGATAATCGTTATGCTCTAAGCAAACTTTCGAATAATTTATATGTACAAACAAAATTATTAGATTTTATTTAGGTATCTAGTTTTGTTTGTTGGCGTTTGTTAGAATCCGGCGGATTATTGCGGCAGATAAAAGATCGCGATAAGGGAGAGATGATGAAGCAAACTTTTAAACAGATGTTTAAAGTCATATTGGGCTTTCTGGTAATGTGGGCCGCACTTGCTCATGCAGAGGTTCGCATTGAAATTACACAGGGTGTTGATTCTGCCCGTTCTATTGGGGTTGTCCCATTTAAATGGACTGGGGCAGGTGAATCACCTGAAAATATTGGTTCAATTATTGCTGCGGATTTGAGAAACAGTGGAAAATTTAATCCGATTGATTCTGCTCGTATGCCGCAACAACCGACGACTGCATCAGAGGTAACGCCTGCCGCATGGGCTGCGTTAGGGATCGATTCAGTTGTTGTTGGACATATTCAACCCAGTGCTGATGGTAAATTTCTGGTTTCTTATCAGCTTGTTGACGTTGCTGGTGCACCAGGAACGGTATTGTCACAAGAACAATTCACAGTTGAAAAGAAATGGTTACGTTTCTCGGCACACACAGCCAGTAATCAGGTATTTGAAAAACTGACAGGTATTAGAGGTGCATTTACTACCCGTATAGCTTATGTCGTTAAAAATAACAGTGCGGGTAAGTATCGAAATGAGCTGCGTGTTTCTGATTATGACGGTTATAATCAATTTACCGTACATAGCTCACCGGACCCATTGATGTCACCTGCCTGGTCGCCAGATGCTGCCAAACTTGCCTATGTGACATTTGAAGGTGGTCGTTCCTCACTGATTATTCAAACCCTGGCAACAGGTGCAGTACGTCAGGTAGCTTCATTTCCGCGTCATAACGGAGCACCCGCATTTTCTCCAGATGGGACTAAGCTTGCCTTTGCATTATCTAAAACCGGTAGTTTGAATCTTTATGTGATGGATTTAGCGTCTGGTCAAATCCGTCAGATCACTGATGGCCGCAGTAATAATACTGAACCAAGCTGGATGCCGGATAGCCAGACGCTGGTCTATACCTCAGATCAGGGTGGACGTCCACAATTGTATAAAATCGATATTAATGGCGGTGCTCCACAACGCCTAACTTGGGAAGGACCACAAAACCAAGATGCAGATGTTAGCCCTGACGGTAGTTTTATTGTGATGGTTAGCTCAGCGAGTGGCAGTCAGCATATCGCCAAACAGGATCTGGCAACGGGATCTGTCCAAGTCTTGACGGATACGTTTCTGGATGAAACGCCGAGCATCGCACCTAATGGCACTATGGTGATTTATAGCTCCACTCAAGGGTGGGGAACTGTATTGCAGCTAGTTTCGACTGATGGGCGTTTCAAAGCGCGTCTTCCGGCTACCGATGGACAGGTAAAATCCCCTGCCTGGTCGCCGTATCTGTGATGCATAATAATATGTATAGCAAACTATAAAAGGATCAAAGAGATGCAACTGAACAAAGTGCTAAAAGGGCTGATGTTAGCTTTACCAATCATGGCCGTAGCAGCGTGCAGTTCTAACAAAACTGGCAATAATGATCAGTCTGGTGTAAGCACTGTTGATAATTCTTCTAAGACTCTGTCTGCGGAAGAATTAGCACGTCAGCAGATGCAAGAGCTGCAAAACAACAACATCGTATACTTCGGTTTCGATAAGTACGACATCAACAGCGAATTTGCTCAAATGTTGGATGCACACGCGGCCTTCCTGCGTACTAACCCATCTGTTAAAGTGACTATCGAAGGTCACGCGGACGAGCGTGGTACTCCAGAGTACAATATTGCTTTGGGTGAGCGTCGTGCGAACGCAGTGAAAATGTATCTGCAAGGCAAAGGTGTTTCCGCTGATCAGCTTGCTATCGTTTCTTACGGTAAAGAAAAACCAGCTGTACTTGGCCATGACGAAGCAGCATATGCGAAAAATCGTCGCGCTGTGATCGTATACTAAGAGTAATGCATGAACAGTAACTTCAGACGTTATATGTTGGGTCTGTCGTTATTGGTTGGCGTAGCGGCTCCTTGGGCCGCTACCGCCCGAGCGCCAATCAGTAATGTCGGCTCAGGTTCCACAGATGAGCGCCTCTCCCAATTAGAGCGTATTTCTGACGCTCATAGTCAATTATTAACCCAGCTACAGCAACAGCTTTCTGATTCTCAACGTGATATTGATACACTCCGTGGTCAAATTCAGGAAAACCAGTATCAATTAAATCAGATCGTTGAGCGGCAAAAAGATCTTTATCTGCAATTGGATAAAATCACGGATCCATCCAGTGCAGAGAGTTCAGCGCCAGAAAATCGTAATGCTGCGTCTTCGGCATCTGCTGGGAATAAACAATCTGCTGCGTCGACGAGTACAGGAAGTGAAAAAAGTGATTACGATGCCGCCGTTTCTTTGGCTATCAACACCAAAGAATATGATAAAGCGATTGTAGCATTTCAAAATTTTGCCAAATCCTATCCTAAGTCTAAGTATTTGCCGAATGCCAATTATTGGTTAGGGCAGTTGAATTACAATAAAGGCAAGAAAGACGATGCCGCTTACTATTTTGCCACTGTCGTGAAAGACTATCCCAAGTCACCAAAAGGCAGCGATTCCCTGTATAAAGTGGGTTTAATCATGCAGGAAAAAGGGCAAAAGGATAAAGCGAAAGCGGTTTATCAGCAGGTGGTTAAGCAATATCCTGGTACTAATGCAGCCAAAATGGCCGAGAAAAAGCTTTCCGGAATGTAATAATTATCCCCGAAAGGTCAGATATTGGTCTTTTGGGGGATAATTGACTGCTAAATAAGCATTTAAACAAGTTTTCTAAAATAAACGTTGCGTCATGCTGATAAATCAGTAATATATGCCGCCGTTGGCAAGGATAACTGCCAAGCAGATTTAGATGGGTCGTTAGCTCAGTCGGTAGAGCAGTTGACTTTTAATCAATTGGTCGCAGGTTCGAATCCTGCACGACCCACCATCTAAACTCTCACCTCAAGTACTCCTTAGATGGGTCGTTAGCTCAGTCGGTAGAGCAGTTGACTTTTAATCAATTGGTCGCAGGTTCGAATCCTGCACGACCCACCATCTAAATGATTATCTCAACACACCTTAGATAAATTGTTAGCTCAGTCGGCAGAACAATTGACTTTTAATCAATTGATCGCAGCAGATAACTTAATAAGTTGATTACTGACTTCACATTTTTTCCTTATGGTTTTTAAATCGTTAAAATAATTAAAGACTTTTTTTCTTAAATTCGCTATCTTGTTTAGTATGTAAAACAACAAAGCGCAAAATAGCCTGGTTATCTCGTAATTTCATGTTTGTTGTATTGATATACTAAACATTATTTATGGTAAGGATAAGAAAGTATGGATTTTTTCAACATTGATAACATATTAGTGCATATACCTCTAGGAACGGGTGGCTATAACCTTTCATATATTGAAGCAATTGGTACGATAGCAGGGCTGTTATGTATTTGGCTCGCTAGTCAGGAAAAAATCATTAATTACCTGTTTGGATTAATTAATGTCTCACTATTCGCTGTCATCTTCTTTCAAATTCAACTCTACGCTAGCCTCATTCTGCAAATCTTTTTCTTCGCGGCTAATATCTATGGTTGGTATGCATGGAGCCGAGTCAATGAGCAAAAACAAATAGAGCTTAAAATTCGGTGGCTCAACCCTAAACAGATGGCTGTTTTTGCTGCGGTTTCCATCTTTGCCATATTAATCATGACAGTTAATATCGATCAAATATTTGGTTATATGGCAAAAGTGGTAGTGCTCGCCCTACAGGGAATGGGCTTTAATATCATCATGCCTGATTTACAGCCTGATGCTTTCCCATTCTGGGATTCAGTGATGACAGTATTATCCATTGTGGCAATGATACTGATGACGCGTAAGCATGTAGAGAATTGGCTGATTTGGGTCATCATTGATGTTATCAGTGTCGTGATTTATTACTATCAAGGCGTTTTGGCGATGTCGCTGCAATATATTATTTTGACAGGTATTGCATTGAATGGCGCTCATCTGTGGAACAAGGCAGCGAAACAAGCGGATAACATTCAAAAGAAAGTGTAAATTAAACGCGATCATCGGCCATAGATAATGAATGTTCTATGGCCTGTTATTTGATATTTTTCTACAAAACATTCTCTTCTTATTTATCTATTTATTTGAATTAACATCACTTTTACTTTCAATAGCATTTTCCATAAAAAAGTATTCTATTTTTACTCACAAAGATTATTTACAGAACAACGCCTAACAGTTAGATTGAGATCACAAAATTATTTTAAATAACTGTAAACGTATTAGGTGAAAGGATAATGAATTACCAGAATGACGATATAAAAATAAGAAAAATAACGGAATTATTGCCACCAGTTGCATTACTCGAAAAATTTCCGGCGACAGAAGAAAGTGCTATTACTGTTCGTAATGCACGTGAATCTATTCATAATATTTTAATGGGTGAAGATGATCGTCTATTGGTAGTGATTGGTCCATGTTCAATTCATGATCCACAAGCGGCATTAGAATATGCAGAGCGTTTGAGTAAATTACGTGAGAAATTGAAAGCCGATTTGGAAATTATCATGCGGGTTTACTTTGAAAAGCCCCGTACAACTATCGGCTGGAAAGGGTTGATTAACGATCCAGGCATGGATTGCAGTTTTAATATCAATGGCGGATTACGTACTGCCCGTAAATTATTGCTCGATATTAATAATATGGGACTACCTGCGGCAGGTGAATTCCTGGATATGATTACTCCTCAGTATTTAGCCGATCTCATGAGCTGGGGCGCGATAGGGGCACGTACAACGGAGTCTCAAATTCATCGCGAATTGGCATCGGGGTTATCCTGTCCAGTTGGTTTCAAAAATGGCACAGATGGAACAATTAAAGTCGCTATCGATGCGATTAATTCAGCGAGTTCATCGCACTGTTTCTTGTCTGTCACGAAATGGGGTCACTCCGCAATTGTGAATACAATAGGCAACCAAGATTGCCATATTATTCTGCGTGGTGGCAAAGAGCCTAATTACAGTGCCGAACATGTCAGTGCCGTTAAAGAAGGGCTGAAAAAAGCGGGTTTGCCTCCCCGCGTGATGATTGATTTCAGTCATGCAAATAGCGCGAAGCAGTTCAAAAGACAAATGGATGTCGGTGTTGATGTCTGCGGTCAGATTGCGGGGGGTGAGAATGAGATCATGGGTGTTATGGTTGAAAGTCACTTGGTTGAAGGAAGCCAAAGCTTAGAGAATGGTAAACCTTTAGTTTATGGTCAAAGTGTGACCGACGGCTGTATTGGTTGGGAAGATACCGAAATGTTACTGCGTCAGTTGTCTCAGGCCGTTCAGCGTCGCAGAAGCTAATTTATCGCAAAAATGGCATAAAAAGCCGGACATCAGTCCGGCTTTTAACATTCTTTTTATGTAACCTTTGAGGATTACTTCGCTTTACCCTGATTTGCAACTGCCGCCGCTTTTGCGGCGATTTCATCAGCGTTGCCCAGATAGTAGTGTTTGATAGGCTTCATGTTCTCATCAAACTCATAAACCAGTGGTACAGCAGTTGGAATATTCAGTTCAAGAATTTCTTCTTCACTCATATTATCCAGATACTTCACCAATGCACGCAGGGAGTTACCGTGAGCGGCGATAATGACTTTTTCGCCTTTTTCTACGCGTGGCTTGATAACTTCTTCCCAATAAGGAATAACACGTTCAATCGTAGTAGCAAGGCTTTCAGTAACAGGCAGCTCTTCGGGGTTCAGGCTGGCGTAACGAGGATCATGGCCTGGGTAACGTTCATCATCTTTGGTCAAATCAGGAGGTGTAATAGCGAAGCCACGACGCCACAATTTAACTTGATCATCGCCGTATTTGGCGGCGGTTTCTGCTTTATCCAGACCTTGTAATGCGCCGTAGTGACGTTCATTCAGTTTCCAGCTTTTTTCAACTGGCAGCCATTGCTGATCAACCTGATCCAGAATGTTCCACAAAGTGTGAATAGCACGTTTTAGAACAGAAGTGTAGGCGACATCAAAAGTGAAACCTTCTTCTTTCAATAGAAGACCTGCTTGTTGTGCTTCCGAGCGGCCTTTGTCGGACAATTCAACGTCAGTCCAGCCAGTAAAACGGTTCTCTTTGTTCCACTCGCTTTCTCCGTGCCTTACAAGAACCAGTTTAGTTACAGCCATAGCTTAAACTCCTATCAGTACTTTTTAATACAAAATGAAAAGATCGCTGCGGGCATTATAGGGCGCGACAGGCTAAAACGGCAAACAATAGTCTCGTATCTCCTGTTTAAAATCATGTTTGATGATAATTACGGCGATTATATATCTGGAAGGAAGGAGATAGCAGGCAGTTTATGATCTGAACTGTCCCCGAATAGAGGGAGGCAATTCAGATCAAATGGAATTCAGTTTAATGCATGATTACGGATTTTATTGGGTAGGTAAAAAATAGCAGATGCATCAAATTGAGTGAAAAATGGAAAGCAACAGCCACCCATAAACGCCCACTCCACAGCCAGGTCAGGCCATAAATTAACCCTGCCAGCGTAGCAAAAATCATCAGCAAACCGCCACCAGCAAAATGGGCAGCACCAAACAGCAGGGAGGTCATGACAAGGGCTAAGTAAGGATTCATCCATTGACTGAGCTTCTGCTGAATATAGCCACGAAACAGCGCTTCTTCAGCCAAAGAGACAAAGAAAAGATTAGCAATCACAAAGGCAGGGAACCAATTCGGTAAATGAAGTTCAACAGATAATCCGCCTGATACGGTTGCAAGCCATAATAACGCTGGAATAGCGGCGATCAATAATGCCCATCCGTGAGCAGGTGCATCAACCAACGGTTTTCGGATGAACAAAGTCGGCATACAGCATATTAGAATAAATGGCAGCAGCGCCTTGTCAAAGTTGAAGTACATTGAAAAAGGTGCGCTGAACGGGCCTGCCTGCACTTTATCCAGATACTTGAGATTATGGAATCCTGGAATGTAATGCACAAACAATAAAATACCACCGATGAGCAACAACAGCTCTATGACTATTTTGGGGACAAAATGTTTTTTGCTGTTTTTTTGGCAATAAATATATGCCATACCTAAAAGAGCCATCACTGTCAGCGTGATGATAGCAGGATAGGTAAGCACGTTAGTGCTGATCCCAGCAATGATTGCGAAGAGCGCGACGAAAAAAGCAATTTTCTGGCGACTTTCTAAAAGAGCCAATGCAATGGCAAGTAATGCCCAAGCCATATAATTCCCTATTATCTTTAAAAAAACCAATGAAATAGTCTAAAAATGGACGGTGATTTTATAGTAATAGTTAAAAAATTCAAAAATAATCATAAAAAATATCAAAAAAATATGACTTGATTTTATTAAAGAGTGATTAAATCGAACGGTAATAGGAACCCCTCTCCATCAAGAGAGGGATCACAGTAATATGTTGAGCGAAGAATGAAGATTACAGCGATCCTAAGGAAATATTTTCAGTTTCATACCGATAAATATCACCGTCAGGAATAAATCGCAGGCGATGGGTAATGCACTGTGGCGCATCTTCTTGATGATGAGAGACAAACAGAAGCTGCGTATCACCATGAGTAATCATGATATCAATGAAGCGCTGGACTAACTGGCGGTTTAGAGGGTCAAGCCCTTGCAAAGGTTCATCCAGGATCAATAAAGCAGGATGCTTCACCAGCGCGCGGGCAATCAAAACCAGCCGCTGTTGCCCCCATGACAGACTATGAAACGGGCTGGTTGCTGTTGCTCCCGATAACCCCAATAAATCCAGCCATTCATCGGCTAACTGTTGCTGTCGGTCTGAAACGGCCTGATAAAGTCCTATTGAATCGAAGAAACCCGATAGAATAACATTGCGAACGCTGGTACTGACACGATACTCCAGATGAATACTGTTACTGACATAACCAATATGGCGTTTGATGTCCCAAATTGTTTCACCACTTCCCCGTTGTCGGCCAAATAATATTAACTCATTGCTGTAACCTTGCGGGTGATCGCCCGTAATCAGGTTAAGAAGTGTCGATTTTCCGGCGCCATTTTCACCGATGATTTGCCAGTGTTCATTAGGGTTCACTTGCCAGCTTAAGCCGTGCAAAATGGGTTTATCATTGTATTGGACTATAACATCACGCATTGACACTAACGGTTGATCAGCGGGAAGTTGTCCATCCGTGCGGTATTCATCGCTGTCGGGAAGACGAATATTTTTCAGCCCTTCACTGTGTGCTAACTGTGCCACGAGAGATTCTGCCAAAATGCGTTCTTTCTTTCCGGCCAGCGTCAGGTGACAATCCGCCAGTACACCGACTTGTTCGACAAAATCAGGAATTTCATGGAATCGGGTTAAGATTAAAACTAAAGTAATGCCTTTCGCAGCCAGAGAATTTAATAATTGGGCAAGTTGATCTCGAGCATAACTGTCTAAGCCATCAAAAGGTTCATCAAGGATAAGCAGGTCCGGGTTTACCATTAATGCCTGACATAGCAAAACTTTACGAACTTCCCCGGTTGAAAGGTATTTAAATCGTCGTGAGAGCAGATCCTTGATACCAAAATATTCGCTTAATTCAAGACACAATTCATTGTCTTTATGGTGAAGTTGAATGATGTCTGCGGCAGTGCGTCCCGTATCCTCTTCGCCTATACTGAGCAAATCGGTATTGTTGCGTTGCCACTCTTTATCAATCAGTTTTTGTAATTGTTCGAAAGACAGACGTATTGGTGTGCGAAACGAACAATGACGGTCACCTGCCAGTTGGATTAATTCACCCGACAGTGCACGCGCCAATGAAGATTTTCCACTGCCATTTGCGCCAACAAAAGCCCAACTTTCCCCAGAAATCATTTTCAGTGACGGTAGCCGTAGGGTACGAGTGTCACTTAAACGGAAACGACCTTGCGTTATTTGCAATTCAGACATTCTTCTTCCTTTTTAAGCAACATTAATTAAAGGATCACCAGAAATAAGCGGAATAATGTTCAATGTCAATGTGTAGCTGTTTGTTATTCATTGAGGGTTAATCACATTTGCAATTGATTTAGCATAAGGTGGCAATAATCACTTTATCAGCATCGAAAAGTGCAATAACAGCATCATAGGGCTGGAGCGGCAAACGTGCCACTTCCTGATTAGGTAGCGTAGCGCAAAGGGATTCACCGCCATCAAGTGTCAGAATAATTTCACTGTATTCTGTTCCTGTTTCAATATGGCTTATCTGGCCGGAGAGGGTATTATCGAATGAAGCAGAAGAGAGATGATCTTTAGTTAAGGTTATCCACGGCGCTTTTATCGCTGATCCCTGCCTGTTTTGCGCCTTGGCTGATAGAACCCGCGATTTTAATTTGCTTAAGTAACGCAATTCGTCGGGGATCAGCGAACAGGCGTTGTTGCAATTTTAGTGTTAACAATATTTGGGCTTGCATAGTGATTTATTTAGGGTAACTATTTGAGCGTGTTTACAACAGAACCTTAAGAATCGCACGTTTCGTCGGTTACTGTTACTGTTTTATTGTCTATACTCGATAAACTTCAAGTTACAATCCGCAAGACGACGCGAGTCCTTATATTTCCCCGCTGTGCAGGGAAATATAACACGCATCTTGAAGTTGGATTGGTATAGAATAACCCAATTAACGTTTGTGTTATGTCAGATTCAGATATGACACAGTTAATTTGTTAGTCACTCAGGATATGAGGTTAGCATGTTTGAATTGCTTAAAAGTATGGGATTTGCGCTGATCATGGTCCCCGTGATGATGGCGGCTATTTTGGCGTTGATTTACGGGCTTGGAGAATTGTTCAATTGTATCTCCAAAACGGAAAATACCAGTCGTTAGTCTTGAGCTTTGTAATTTCTATTACCCGGTTACCCGGGTAATCATCAATTCCTGCCTTTTCTTTATATGCAACTGTTCATCTGTAACTTTTGCATTGAGATCAACATAAAAGCTAAAACTGGCTCACAACTTGCCGATTAATCTCAGAATAGCGTTTTCATTTAACGTTATATCTTGTTATATGCAACGCACCATATTGATGATCTTAGGTGAGTATAAAATGAAAAATAAAGTTTATCCGTTGCTGACAGGGGCAGTCGTTTCTTTTGCGCTTGCTGGAAATGTCTGGGCAGCTGATAAGGTGACGGTTTTTGCAGCAGCTTCATTAACCAATGCATTGGATGAGATTGCAGCACAGTATAAAAAAGAGCAACGGGGCGATATTGTTGCCTCTTATGCTTCATCATCAACACTGGCTCGCCAGATAGCGCAGGGAGCTACGGCGGATATGTTTCTTTCTGCCGATCAGCAGTGGATGAATTATGCTACTGACAGACAATCCATTGCTGAGAATACCCGTCATACCTTGTTGGGTAACCAGCTCGTCCTGATTGCGCCTAAAGAGAGTCATTTGAATCAAGTTGAGATCAACCGGGAAACAAAATGGCAGTCTTTGCTGGCGGGAGGGCGATTAGCGGTTGGCGATCCTGATCATGTACCCGTTGGTATTTATGCCAAAGAATCGCTGCAATATTTAAATGCATGGGATACGGTTAATCCATTGATGGCGCGTACTAACAATGTACGTAGTGGTATGGCGTTGGTCGAACGCGGCGAAGCCCCGCTGGGCATTGTTTATGGTTCTGATGCCGTTGCCAGCAATAAGGTGAAAATTGTGGGTGTTTTCCCACCTGAAAGCCATAAACCGGTGGAATATCCGATGGCAATAGTCAAAGGTCATGAAAAACAGACCATTCGAGATTTTTATGATTATCTTAAAACCCCTGAAGCCGCTGTTGTTTTTAAACGTTACGGCTTTAGTCCACTGTAGGAACGGATCTTTTGGAGATGTTAAGTGAATATGAATGGCAGGCAATTTTACTGAGCTTAAAAATCTCAGTGATTGCTGTGCTATTCAGTTTGCCATTTGGGATCTTAATGGCATGGATGCTGGCTCGTTGCCAGTTTGTTGGTAAATCCCTGCTTGACAGTATTATTCATCTGCCACTGGTATTACCGCCAGTGGTGGTGGGATATCTGTTACTTATCAGCATGGGGCGGCGTGGAATTATTGGTGAATTTCTTTATGACTGGTTGGGTGTCAGTTTTGCGTTTAATTGGACCGGTGCGGCATTAGCTTCGGCTGTGGTGGCTTTTCCGCTGATGGTCAGGGCCATTCGGTTGTCATTGGAGAGCATTGATCGGCGTCTGGAACAGGCTGCCCGTACTTTGGGCGCAGGTTCGCTTAAAGTCTTTTTCACCATTACCCTGCCGTTGTCATTGCCCGGCATCATTGTTGGCGTAGTATTGGCGTTCGCCCGTTCGCTAGGCGAGTTTGGTGCCACCATTACCTTTGTTTCCAATATTCCGGGGGAAACCCGAACCATTCCCCTTGCTATGTATACCTTGATAGAAACGCCAGGCGCTGAAACCGCCGCCGCCCGTTTGTGCGTCATTGCTATTGTGCTGGCTTTGGTTTCATTGATGCTTTCTGAATGGCTGACACGTTGGGGCAGAAAACGTTTGGGGACCGCATGTTAGAACTGGATTTTGAGCAGCGTTTTGGGGCGCTGCACATGCAGGTGGATACCACTTTGCCAACAGAAAACATTACTGCCCTATTTGGTCTTTCGGGGGCAGGAAAAACCTCACTGATCAATGTGATTGCGGGATTGAGCCGTCCACAAAAAGGCCGCCTTGTTTTAAACGGCGTGACCTTAGTGGATACAGAACAAAATATCTTTGTGCCACCAGAGAAGCGCCGAATTGGTTATGTTTTTCAGGATGCGCGCCTTTTCCCGCATTATCGCGTGAAGGGAAACTTACAATATGGCATGGCACCAGAGATGAAACCCCAGTTTGACAGCATCATTGACCTGTTGGGCATTGAACATTTGCTATCACGTTTCCCCAGCACATTATCTGGTGGAGAAAGACAGAGAATAGCAATTGGCCGTGCATTATTGACTGCCCCTGAAATCCTGCTTATGGATGAACCGCTGGCATCATTAGATTTACCACGTAAACGCGAGTTATTACCTTATCTTGAAAAGTTGTCCGAAGACGTCAAAATCCCGATCCTCTATGTTAGCCACAGTTTGGACGAAATTTTACGTTTGGCAGAGAATATTATTGTCATGGACAACGGAAAAATCAGGGCGACAGGCACTCTGGAAGAGGTCTGGTCGAGCAGTGCACTGCGTCCGTGGCTGCAAAAAGAGAGTTTGGGTAGCATACTAAAAGTTTCTGTGATGGAACATCATCAACGTTATCAAATGACGGCCGTCGCGGTGGCTGACAAACTTCTTTGGTTGCCACAAGTTAATGTTTCTCCGGGAACTGATCTGCGTATCCGCATTGATGCATCTGATGTTTCGTTGGTCTTGGCGCCACCAAAAGCCAGCAGCATCCGTAACACCTTGCAAGTCAAAATTATTGAGCTTTCCGAAGATAATGGTCAGGTTGATGTCAAATTAGCACTGAGTGAACATAGCCTGTGGGCAAGAATTACGCCGTGGGCGCGGGAAGAGCTTAATTTGCGGGTAGGGCAATGGCTATATGCACAGATAAAAAGTGTTTCGTTACATCGTCACCTATAAAGAGGTAGGACATTATATAGGGAGCAGAGCAGTGGACTGATTTGCTCCCGTTGAATTGAATTACAGTACGTATTTTCTCAGAACTTCCGCAATGCCGGGTTGAGTATTATCCCGTGTAACAATATCTGCCCGTTCTTTAACGGCATCGACGGCATTACCCATAGCGACACCCAAACCAACGTTCTCCAGCATACTGAGATCATTATAATTATCACCAAAAGCAATCACATCGTTCATGCTCATGCCTTGCGATTCCACCCATTGCTGTAACCGTATGCCTTTGCTATTGCCTTTCTTGGCGATATCTACCTGATCAAACCATGACCATTCACACTCAAGGCCAACATTTTCCTCAATTTGTTCACTAATCTCACGCAGTTTTACTAAATTGGATGAGCTGGTAGCAAACTTCCAAATCGCATTCACATTGTGGATTGCATCGTGAAAACTCTCTGTTTGCTGGACATTCGGACGTTGGTGTTCAGGCAGAGAATCCGACCATGCAAGAGTTCGGACTACAGTGTGAGGAAATTGATATAAAATGGCATCATCAACATACATCAGATGCTGAATCTCCGTGTCTTGCAGATAGGAAAGTGCTTGAGAGGCTTCTTGAACGGAGAGCGGATTAGAGTCCAATACTTTCTTAGCATGATAATCATAGGAATAAGTCCCATTGCAGCAGATAGCAGGCGTATCGAGTTGCAATGCCTGATAGAAAGGATGGATGGCGACATGATGACGTCCAGTGACAATCAAAACGTTGATACCTGACTGGCGGGCTTCATTTAAGGCTGCCAGTGATTCTGGCAGGATACGTTTTTGTGGATCGAGCAGTGTTCCATCGAGATCCAGCGCGATAACGTTATACGACATGAGTTGGCCTCTGAATTGTCTATGATATAAACGAAATATTATACGTCAGTTGAACAGAGTTAAACCGTCATATGGGCAGTGTAGCAGTTAATAATTTTTTAAGAGTCTTTACAGATCAATAAAATGGCAATGAAGTATTAAGGAGAGAACATGAAACAAGTGGTTTATACAGCTAGCCCAAGTAGCCGACAAATTCACGTATGGTCGCTGAATGCGGCAGGGGAACTTGCACTTCTCCAGACCGTCACTGTGCCGGGTGAAGTACAGCCAATGGCTGTCAACCCTGACGGTAAACACTTATATGCAGGAATTCGTCCGCAATTTAGTATTGTCACTTATGCAATTGGGGAAGATGGATGTCTTGAACAGCAGGCCATTGCACCATTGCCGGGTAGCCCGACCCATATATCCACTGACAGAGCAGGGCGTTTTTTATTTTCTGCTTCCTATAGCTTTAATAACTTAAGCGTCCACCCTATTGATGAAAATGGAACTGTTAAAGCACCAAACCAAATTGTCGAAGGGCTGCAAACGCCGCATTCTGCCAATATTGATCGGGAAAACCGTCAATTGCTGGTTCCATGCCTGAAAGAAGATCATATCCGTATTTTCAATCTGGATGGGCAGGGTTATCTGACTGAGAGCCGGACAGATGAAGTGACAACAGCAGCGGGTGCGGGGCCACGCCATATGGCATTCCATCCGAAAAAACAAGCTATCTACGGCATTAATGAGTTGGATTCAACGGTCGATGTTCTGCGTAAATGGGAAAAATATCGTATCGTGCAATCAGTTGATTCGCTGCCGACTGATTTTTCCAATGTTCGTTGGTCGGCAGATATTCACATTACACCGGATGGCCGGCACCTTTATACCAGTGAACGTTCAGAGAGCCTGATCAGCCATTTCCGCGTGTCAGAAGATGGCTATCACCTGACATTAGCCGGACATTATCCGACAGAAACTCAGCCTCGTGGTTTTGCCATCGATCACAGTGGTCATTTCCTGATTGCAGCAGGCCAGAAATCAGATCAGATTTCCGTATCACGTATTGATAAATATTCGGGGGAATTAACGCAACTGGCGCGTTATCCGGTTGGCAAAGGCCCGATGTGGGTGACCGTATTAGCATTGTGAGTTATTCAACGTCCAGTCACATGACTCTGTGACTGGAAGCTATTCCTTGTGCTAAAAAATTGACGCTAAGTTAATAACGGAATATACCAATCCAACTTCAAGATGCGTGTTATATTTCCCCGCACAGCGTGGAAATATAAGGCCTCGCATTGTCAGGCGGATTGCAACTTGAAGTTTATCGAGTATATAACTTATTGATGTTGGATCAAATTAAAAGATCCGACACCAGATAAAACAATAGGATATGTGATTAATATGTGATTTTGTTGGACGGAATATAAATCCCCCAAATAAACATTTCCTTTTAAAAGACGTAATATAATATTCCTTGGGTAAATATAAAGTTGAATATTTAATGGGGCGTTGATAATGGAATAAGGGTATTTTACGACACCGCCAAGATGAATATTATTAAAATTCAACAGAGGTGTATTATACCCTCCCTGAATATAGCCATTAAAATTGGTTTTTTTCCCTGTATTGGGTTGATGTCCAATGATGGCAGAGTTAGATGATAGCTGGATAAAAGGATAGCTACCATATTGATAATAGGTGTTAATGTTAAAATACCCACTGACAAATTCTGTTTGTTGCAGGGCAGGACTGGTTAATGAATCTGGTTTGACATTTTCTGCAAACAAATGGGCTAATTCAGGCTTTTCTTTTGCCAGAGTTTCGTAATGTAAAATTTCTTGTTCATATTTATTTCTGGACAGTTCAAATACATCTTGCATTTCTTCATTGGAAGATGTGATCAAGTTTTCTCTATTCATGATATTTTCCTCTTTGTTTAAATGAGTGTGATTACGTCATGAATATACCAAATAATTTCTTTTTAAGTGACGCAATAGCCTCTGTTTTGGTCATTAATATTTGTCAGTGATTGTCGTTTATATCAATCCTGCTTCAAGATGCGTGTTATATTTCCCCGCGTTGTTTTGCGGATTGCAACTTGAAGCTTATCGAGTATATTCTTCTTTAATTTATTGCACCTGTAATTGCATTTGTCAGTTTTGACAGTTGTTCTGGTTGAATAATATAAGGCGGCATCAGGTAAATTAACCGGCCAAATGGCCTGATCCACACCCCATGTTGGACAAAATGGCGTTGCAATGAAGCGACATTGACGGGCTGTTCCATTTCAACCACACCTATCGCGCCTAACACCCGAACATCTTTGACTAATCGGTGTGATTTGAGGGGAAATAATTCCGTTTTTAATTGAGTTTCAATGGATTGAATACGCTGTTGCCACGGGCTATCAGCAAGCAATTTCAGGCTGGCACTGGCGACGGCACAAGCCAGAGGATTGCCCATAAACGTAGGGCCATGCATAAAACAGCCCGCTTCACTTTGGCTGATTGTTTCAGCAACATGACGGGTAGTCAGGGTTGCAGATAATGTCATATATCCCCCCGTCAATGCCTTGCCTAAGCACAATATATCGGGTTCGATCTGTGCGTGTTCACAGGCGAATAACTTGCCGGTTCGCCCGAATCCGGTAGCAATTTCATCGGCAATTAATAAAAGCTGATATTCATCACAAAGCTGACGAACCTGGCGTAGGTATTCAGGATGGTAAATCCGCATCCCACCAGCCCCCTGAACAATAGGTTCTAAAATCACGGCAGCAATTTCATCATGATATTGCAGTAATAATCGTTTGAAAGAATCAATATCTTCCGACTGCCATTCATCACCAAACTGGCATTGCGGAGCATCGGCAAACAGATGATTGGGGAGATAGCCTTTGTACAGATTATGCATGGAGTTGTCTGGATCGCAAACTGACATGGCGCCAAAAGTATCACCATGATAACCCTGACGCAGAGTCAGGAAACGATGGCGTTTTTTCCCTTTGGCCTGCCAATATTGCAATGCCATTTTCAGGGCGACTTCGACGGCGACAGATCCTGAATCCGCCAGAAAAACACACTCCAAAGTATCCGGTGTCATCGCCACCAATTGTCTGCACAGTGCAACCGCAGGAGGATGGGTTATGCCGCCAAACATAACATGGGACATCTTATCGATCTGTAATTTTGCCGCCTCATTGAGAACAGGATGGTGATAACCGTGGATAGCGGCCCACCATGAAGACATACCATCAATCAATGTACGACCGTCTGATAAAACCAGCTCCACACCTGTCGCGGAGACGACAGGATAAGTGGGAAGTGGATGTGTCATTGAGGTATACGGATGCCAAATATGGCGCTGATCAAATTCAAGATCGGAGGGGGTCATAATCACTTTGATGTAAACCTTTCTTGTTTCATTTTGGTTGACATGATAGCGCCATTATTTAAACTGACAACGTTTTTTACATCGGAGATGTTATTGTGAGCGAACGTCAACAATGGACAGTTAAACAAGCACAAGAGCTGTTTGATAAGCCTTTTTTTGAATTATTATTTCAGGCACAACAGATACACCGTGAACATTTTGATCCACAACAAGTACAGGTCAGTACCCTGCTTTCGATAAAGACGGGGGCTTGCCCAGAAGACTGTAAATACTGCCCACAAAGTTCCCGTTATAAAACGGGTCTGGAAAAAGAGCGGTTGATAGAAGTGGGAAAAGTCATTGAATCAGCCCGCAAAGCGAAAAATGCCGGTTCAACCCGTTTCTGTATGGGGGCTGCCTGGAAAAACCCGCATGAACGTGATATGCCGTATTTGGAGAAAATGGTCAGGGAAGTCAAAGAGCTAGGGATGGAAACCTGCATGACGCTAGGCATGCTGAACCCCTCTCAGGCACAGCGTCTGGCAGAGGCGGGTCTGGATTATTACAACCATAACTTAGACACCTCGCCAGAATTTTACGGCAATATCATCACCACCCGCCGTTATCAGGACAGATTGGAGACTTTGGGTCATGTCCGAAATGCGGGGATTAAAGTTTGTTCCGGCGGTATCGTTGGTTTGGGCGAGCAAATTCGTGATCGGGCAGCATTATTGGTGCAATTGGCTAATTTACCGAAGCCGCCGGAAAGTGTTCCTATCAATATGCTGGTAAAAGTACAAGGAACGCCACTGGCAGATAATGAAGATGTCGATCCTTTTGACTTTATTCGTACTATTGCGGTGGCGCGGATCATGATGCCAAAATCTCATGTTCGCTTATCCGCAGGGCGTGAACAGATGAATGAACAAACCCAGGCCATGTGTTTTATGGCAGGAGCTAACTCCATTTTCTATGGCTGTAAATTGCTGACGACCCCAAACCCGGATGAAGATAAAGATCTGCAACTGTTCCGCCGTTTGGGCATCAATCCTCAACAGACAAAAACGATATTTGGTGACAATCAACAACAGCAGAATTTGACGGAAGCCATTATTCATAATGTGGATAACGAACAATTCTATAATGCGGCAATATGATGAGCTGGTCAGACTTTTTCTCCCGACGTTTGGCCGAACGTCGGGGCACCCCGCTATGGCGGAACAGGCAAGTCCATCACGGTTCTGATGGGCGGTTATTAGCCACTTCGGATGGCCACTATCTTAATTTTTCCAGTAACGACTACCTTGGGTTGAGCCAACATCCGCAGATTATTGCGGCCTGGCAACAAGGTGCCCAACAGTATGGCGTCGGCAGTGGAGGTTCAGGGCATGTTACCGGTTACACTGTCGCGCATCATACTCTGGAACAACAATTGGCTGAGTGGTTGGGATACTCTCGTGCTTTGCTTTTCATTTCCGGCTATACCGCTAATCAAGGCGTGATCGCGGCGTTGATGGCAAGGGAAGATCGCATTATTGCCGATCGCCTGAGCCATGCATCGTTGCTCGAAGCAGCAATGCACTCTCCCGCACAACTTCGACGTTTTCTGCACAATGATATCGGATCTTTGCAGCAACATTTGGCAAAAGCATGTCCCGGTAAAACGCTGGTGATAACGGAAGGTGTTTTTAGCATGGATGGCGATTGTGCCCCACTTGACGCTATAGCGCAGCAAGCGAAATCTACGGCAAGTTGGCTGATGGTGGATGATGCTCACGGCATCGGCATTCACGGTGATGAAGGGCGCGGCAGTTGCTGGCTGCAAAAAGTTAAACCGGAGATTCTGATTGTCACCTTTGGTAAAGCATTCGGATTGAGTGGTGCCGCAATTTTATGTGATGAGCAAACCGCAGAATACCTGCTCCAATATGCAAGGCATCTGATTTACAGTACCTCAATGCCCCCTGCACAGGCAGTGGCACTTTCCGAAGCAGTACGGCAAGTTAAGGCTGGGGATGAATTGCGTCAGCGGTTGCGAGACAACATCCGTTACTTTCGCCGCGAAGCACAGCATCTGCCTTTTGCTTTGATGAATTCAGAAACGGCCATCCAGCCGTTAATTGTTGGTGATAATGCGTGTTGTACCGCACTGTCTCATGGGCTTAAGCAAAAAAAAGTGTGGGTTAAAGCGATACTTCCCCCCACGGTTCCCTCTGACAGTGCACGATTGCGTATTACATTGACCGCAAGCCATACCCGGCACGACATTGAGGCATTACTGGAGGCACTGCATGGATCTGGTTGTTAAATCTGCTGACAAGCAAGCGATTGCCGGTGCTTTTGGCCGTGCGGCTGCCAAATATGACACGGTGGCTAAATTGCAACAGCAAACCGGTGAGTATTTGATGGAGTTGGCACAAGCGGAAGATATCGGTATGCGGATATTGGATGCGGGGTGCGGAACCGGTTTCTTTAGTGCTCGCTGGAAACAGCTGGGGAAACAAGTTATCGCACTGGATCTGGCTTCCGGTATGTTGGGACATGCAAAAGGGCAGCAAGTTGCTGATTATTATTTGCAAGGGGATATCGAACATTTGGGATTAGCGGATAACAGTGTTGACCTCTGTTTCAGTAATCTGGCGGTACAATGGTGTAATGATTTGCCCTGTGCATTGCGCGAATTCTATCGTGTTACCCGTCCTGGTGGTCTTATCGTCTTTTCCACGCTGGCACAGGGTTCGCTGAATGAGTTGGCAACCGCGTGGGCGCGGGTGGATGATTATCGGCATATTAATCACTTTCTGCCACTGCAAACAATGACCCGGGCCTGCCAGCCCTATCGACATAAAATGATTCACCGGCAATATGACCAACGCTATCCACAATTGTTGCCCTTACTGAATTCGCTAAAAGGGATCGGTGCAACACATCTTCATCACGGCCGCCGGCAGGGATTAATGACGAGAAAACGTCTCAATACCCTTGCAGAAGCCTATCCACGGCACAATGGGGAGTACCCATTAAGCTATCAGATTGCTTTTGGAGTCATTTATTGTGACAAATAAATATTTTCTGACAGGAACCGATACCGCAGTAGGTAAAACGGTGGTGAGTTGTGCTTTGCTGCAAGCGGCTAATAAAAAGGGATATTTAACTGCCGGTTATAAACCTGTGGCATCTGGCAGTGAAGTGACGACTGAAGGAATACGTAATGGTGATGCACGGGCCTTGCAGCGTAATAGCACGGTGCCACTCACTTATCAGGAAGTGAATCCGCTGGTATTTGTAGAACCGACATCGCCGCACATTGTCAGTGCGGCACTTAATCAGCCAATCGATTTTTCTGTTTTATCAAAGGGCTTGGCAGCACTGGCAAAAAAATCTGACTGGATTTTGATTGAGGGTGCAGGAGGATGGTACACGCCCTTATCGGAAGATACGACTTTTGCTGATTGGGTGATTCAGGAGAATTTGCCGGTAATTTTAACCGTCGGGGTTAAATTGGGTTGTATCAACCATGCGGTATTAACCGCAAAGGCTATTCAGTATGCGGGGCTAAAACTGGTAGGCTGGGTTGCCAATGAAATTGAGCCAGCCGGCAAACGCCAGGCTGCTTATCTGGCGACACTGGAGCGCATGATCCCTGCACCTTTACTGGGGATTATTCCTCATCTGAGTGAATCATGTGATAAAAATCACATAGGAAAATATATGACTATTGATTATTTGGTTAACTAATTGTTTACTGTGGGTTAGCTAGAATTACTGCTGACTGCGGTTCTTTAATCGCTGTTCTTGCGTAGAAGATGTTTTACTGCAACAACGATTGAGCCATTTTTGATCAACAAATAGCGTGAATCAATCTCAAAGCAGCATAAAAATATTCCACTATTGAAAAAATTTATCAGTGGGGATAACTCTGCAACTGCCCATACTTAATAGGTTTTGCTGAGTTATCCACTATTCCTGTGGATAACCTTGTGTATTAGTTTTAGAAAAGTATCCTCGTGCAAGGCAATACGCGGCTTGCGACAGATTTGCTGTTATTCTCTACTTGGATTTTTTTATAATTAAAATCAATGCGTTAAATAAAATCAATTCCTTTTTCCATCCCTTTGCTATTCAGTGCTTTATCATTTCAGTTGTTAATACAAAAATAGAAACAAGCCAGATTATTAGCTGGGGATAAAAATAGTCATCCTTGATGTTAAATAAAGGTTAATACCATAAGATTAATAACATCCGGGCAATAACATTATTTTGCCAACTACTTGAAGCTGGTTTTTTATCCAGTATGATAAAAAGAATTTTGTCGATGTATGGATGGCGTGGGGAAAATGAGCAAAGAAACGAGCAAGGTATTCAAGTTATATTCTGATTTTAAGCCGGGAGGCGATCAGCCATCGGCCATCAGACAATTACAGGAAGGGTTGGAAGATGGGCTGGCTCACCAGACGCTTCTGGGGGTAACGGGATCGGGTAAAACTTTTACGATTGCTAACGTTATCGCAAACTTAAATCGCCCCACGATGATCCTCGCCCCGAATAAGACATTGGCGGCACAGCTTTATGGCGAAATGAAAGCATTTTTCCCTGAGAATGCCGTGGAGTATTTTGTTTCCTATTATGATTATTACCAACCAGAAGCCTATGTACCCAGTTCTGATACCTTTATCGAAAAAGACGCTTCAGTGAATGAACATATCGAGCAGATGCGCCTGTCGGCAACGAAAGCCTTGCTGGAACGCCGTGATGTCGTAGTGGTAGCTTCTGTCTCCGCGATTTACGGTTTAGGTGATCCTGATAGTTATTTGAAAATGATGCTTCATTTAACTGAGGGTATGTTAATTGACCAGCGTGGCATCTTGCGTCGTTTAGCGGAACTGCAATATACCCGCAATGATCAGGCATTTCAGCGCGGAACATTTCGGGTACGTGGTGAAGTCATTGATATTTTCCCCGCCGAATCGGATGAGTGCGCTTTGCGTGTAGAATTGTTTGATGATGAAGTCGAACGCCTTTCCCTGTTTGATCCGCTGACGGGACAGGTAGAATACCATGTGCCGCGTTATACCATCTATCCCAAGACCCACTATGTTACACCGCGTGAACGTATCCTCCAGGCGATGGAGGAGATCAAGATTGAGTTGGAACAACGGCGCAAGCTCCTGTTGGCGTCAGACAAGTTATTGGAAGAACAGCGTGTCACCCAGCGAACCCAATTCGATCTCGAAATGATGAATGAACTGGGCTACTGCTCTGGTATTGAAAACTACTCCCGTTATCTGTCTGGACGTTCTGCCGGTGAACCCCCGCCAACGCTGTTTGACTACCTGCCGGCAGAGGGGTTGTTGGTGGTGGATGAATCCCACGTGACTATCCCACAGATTGGCGGGATGTACCGAGGGGATCGCTCCCGCAAGGAAACCTTGGTGGAATATGGCTTCCGTTTGCCGTCAGCGCTGGATAACCGTCCATTGCGGTTTGAGGAATTCGAGGCCTTGGCACCGCAGACTATTTACGTTTCAGCTACTCCCGGTAAATATGAATTGGAAAAATCCGGTCATGAAGTTGTTGAACAAGTTGTGCGTCCGACGGGGCTGATTGACCCAGAAGTTGAAGTCCGTCCTGTGGCAACTCAAGTGGATGATCTGTTGTCTGAAATCCGTATCCGTGCAGTAAAAAATGAGCGTGTGCTGGTCACAACTTTAACCAAACGGATGGCGGAGGACTTAACTGAGTATTTGGAAGAACATGGCGAGCGAGTGCGTTATCTCCATTCCGACATTGATACCGTAGAGCGAGTGGAAATTATCCGTGATCTTCGTCTCGGTGAATTTGATGTTTTGGTCGGCATTAACTTATTGCGTGAAGGCTTGGATATGCCGGAAGTTTCTCTGGTGGCGATTTTGGATGCAGATAAAGAAGGTTTCCTTCGTTCAGAACGCTCCCTGATCCAGACCATCGGCCGTGCAGCACGTAACTTGCATGGTAAGGCCATTTTATATGGTGACAAAATTACAGATTCGATGGCAAGAGCGATTGGAGAAACAGAACGCCGTCGGGCCAAACAGCAGGCATTTAACCAGGAACATGGCATTGTACCGCAAGGTTTAAAGAAAAAAATTGGTGACATCCTGAAAATTGGTCAACCGGTTAATGGCAAAGGGAAGGCCAAAGGAAAAAGTAAAGTTACCTTGGGTTCAGAGGATTACCGCAACCTGTCAGCGAAAGAACTGGAAAGAAAAATCGGTGAACTGGAAGAGAAAATGTACCAACATGCACGGGATCTCGAATTTGAACAAGCCGCCAATATTCGTGACCAGGTTCAGGCATTGCGGGCGCAATTTATTACCAATTCCTGAAAATTGTTTTTGCAAGGAATCGCTATGGGCTGGTGATATACGGAATTAATTTTAGATGGAGAGTGAATGTCGCACTCTCCATTTTATAGATACTTAAACTTAACCAGAAATAACTACCCCAATTTTTGCAGGGTATGCTCAATTGCCTGACGCAATAGTTCACGGTCGTGGCGGTAAGGGATATCCTGTGCTTCCAAAACCTGTTGTGTCACAATGCGGCCACTGAAAGGGCTGATATCGGTACGCGGGCCGACAATAAGCGCACTGATCATTTTGCGGCCTATCTTATTTTCCATGATAGCCAGTTTATCTTTTAACGATAGACTGGCAGCTGCATGGCTGAGTTCTTTTCCTAAGTTACCGATATAAATCAGGTTTGCATTACTGCGCCGCAAGGATTGTGTCAAATCTTCCAATAGCAACAATGGCATCAGGCTGGTGAAAAAACTGCCCGGGCCAATCAGAATCAAATCGGCCTGCTCAATGGCATCCAGTGCTTCTTTAGTGGCATTAACGTGAGGGTAAAGCAATAACTCTCGTGGTACACAATTGAGCTGATCGATATTTACTTCACCATACACAGTATTGCCTTGATCATCGACAGCCATTAAATCAACCGACTGCTCTGACATCGGAATCAACTGTGCATTGACTTTCAGTAGATTGCGGAGCAGGTTAATCGCCTCAAGAGGACGGACACTTAAATGATCCAGTGCTTTCAACATCAGGTTGCCTAAATTGTGCCCGGATAATTCGCCATTGCCACTGAACCGATATTCAAACATGGCAGAAGCAATAGTCGGTTCCGTGATTAACTGATTGAGGCAATTGCGCATATCTCCCCACGCAATCCCGCCTTCCGAACGTCGTATTCTGCCAGTTGACCCCCCATTGTCCGTTGTCGTGACAATGCCTGTCAGGCGTGCTCCGAGGGAAGAAAGGGAAGACATAACGCGTCCAAGTCCATGACCGCCGCCGAGGGCGACAACGCGATCCAAATCAGCTAATGTGCGATTTCGCATAGGATTCCTGTTACTGGCTAAACGTAGGGGCTTTAATAAATCGCATGTAATTTATCACAAAATATAATGCTTTCAGACATTGATGTGATTTTATGCAATCATTGCGAATGACAGACTGGAAATACCGTAGGGAGCTGATGTTATTGCGGTTAGTTAACTCGTTGTATAATAAGATATATGTCGAATCAGAAATTAGCTTTTTATTTTAGGTTCATATAAAATTTAATTGATATTAACTCCTGGCCTCTGTGTCTAAGTCTCTGTTCTATCAAATGGATATCACATTGATATGATGCTCTGGCCGTGACTCCTGAATCACCAGGATGTCAGGTAGAAATGCCGGCATCTCCCATACCTGGAAGGTGTTATTGTGGAACAACTTGTAGATGCATTCTCGCGCAAGTTCTATTATTTGAGATTGTCTATTACTGATGTGTGTAACTTCCGTTGCACCTATTGTTTGCCTGATGGATATCGGCCTCACGGCCCTAAATCATTCCTTTCCCTGCCAGAAATTCGTCGCATTAGCCGGGCGTTTGCTGAACTCGGCACAGAAAAAATCCGCCTGACAGGGGGAGAACCCACCATGCGCCGTGATTTCTGCGACATTATTGCAGCGGTTCATGAAAATCCACAAATCAAAAAAATTGCAGTCACAACTAACGGTTACCGTATGGAGAGGGATATCTCACAATGGAAATCGGCTGGCCTGATAGCGATTAACGTGAGTATTGATAGTTTAGATCCCCGCCAATTTTACGCCATTACCGGGCAAGATAAGTTTTTCCAGATCATGAGTGGCATTGACGCGGCTTTTGAGGCGGGGTTCAACACAGTGAAAGTTAATGTCGTGCTGATGAAGAATGTGAATGATAGCAACCTGCCTGCCTTTCTTGATTGGATTAAACATCGTCCTATCCAGCTGCGTTTTATTGAACTGATGGATACGGGAGAAGGCAGGGACATTTTTCATCGTCATCATCTTTCAGGAGACGTGATCCGCCTCCAACTGTTACAACAAGGGTGGCAGCAACAGCAACGTGCGCGTAGTGATGGGCCGGCTCAGGTTTTTCGTCATCCCGATTATCAGGGAGAAATTGGACTCATCATGCCGTATGAAAAAGATTTTTGCCAAAGCTGCAATCGCCTGAGAGTATCTGCAATTGGCAATCTTCACTTGTGCTTGTTTGGTGAACAGGGCATTCCATTACGTGATTTATTGTCTGATGATGCATCACTGGATGCTCTTAAACTCCGTATTCAAGGGGGATTACGTCATAAGCGTGAAACTCACTTTTTACATCAAGGGGATAGCGGGATCACCCCGAATCTTTCTTTTATTGGCGGTTAGTTTGGCTGCCAGATTTATTTTTCGAAAGCCGTTTTTCAGGAGCGTTAAATGTCTCAATTAACCCATCTCAATACGTCGGGTGAAGCTCATATGGTGGATATTTCTGCCAAATCAGAAACAGTACGTGAAGCACGGGCAGAAGCCTTTGTTGAAATGCAGGCTGAAACCTTAGCCATGATTATTGCGGGTGATCACCACAAAGGGGATGTGTTTGCGACCGCCCGTATTGCCGGTATTCAGGCGGCAAAACGGACGTGGGAATTGATCCCGCTTTGCCATCCGCTGCTGCTGAGTAAAGTGGAAGTTCAACTGGAAGCACAAACAGAGCACAACCGGGTCAGAATTGAATCCTGCTGCCGTTTGACGGGGAAAACAGGTGTAGAAATGGAGGCTTTGACAGCGGTATCCGTGGCTGCTTTGACCATTTATGACATGTGCAAAGCGGTACAAAAAGATATGGCCATCGGGCCTGTGCGTTTGTTAGAAAAAAGGGGTGGCAAATCAGGAAATTTTAAGGTGGAGGTATGATAAAAGTACTTTTTTTTGCTCAAGTCCGCGAGCTGGTGGGAACGGATTCACTTGAACTGCCTAATGATTATCCAACTGTAACACATCTTCGTCATGCACTGACTGAAAAGGGAGAACGATGGGCACTGGCACTGGAAGCAGGCAAGGTGTTGTCTGCCGTCAATCAATCTTTTGTCCATGCTGAACATGCTTTGAAGGATGGTGATGAAGTGGCTTTTTTCCCGCCGGTTACCGGGGGGTAAAATGGAAAATACGCGGATCAGTGTCCAACAAGAGACATTCAGTGTTGGGGAAGAATATCAATGGCTTTCACAATGTGATGAAGATGGCGCAGTGGTGACTTTTACCGGAAAAGTTCGCAACCATAATTTGGGAGATAGTGTTAAGGCGCTGACATTAGAGCATTATGCTGGTATGACAGAAAAGATGTTGCAAAAAATTGTTGACGAAGCCCGCCAACGTTGGACTTTGCAACGCGTCAGCATTATTCATCGCATTGGTGAATTATCCCCAGGGGATGAGATTGTATTTGTTGGTGTCACCAGCTCTCACCGCAATATGGCTTTTATGGCGGCTGAATTCATTATGGATTATCTAAAGACTAAAGCCCCATTCTGGAAAAAAGAATCGCTTGTAGAGGGCGAGCGCTGGGTAGAGGCAAGACAAAGTGACCAGGATGCGGTAAGTCGCTGGAAAAACAGCGTTTGGTAGATCGTTCTGCAGACTATCTCGAAAACTAGACAACTAAATAATATGTCACTGAAATTGCCATTAATTGGCGGATGGTTTTATTAATGTTCTATGCTAATGTATAACTTTTGAATAGATTGTTTATTTTTAAACATTCTTAATCTCTCAACACTGTCATGAAAAGGTAATCATCATGGATCGATATCAACGTTCTAATGATTCGATTGTCCAGAAAACTGGTTCTGGTATACAAACATATATGGCACAAGTCTACGGTTGGATGACTTGTGGCTTGCTGTTAACCGCATTTGTTGCATGGTATGTGGCAAATACCCCTGAAATTTTATTCGCCATTTTCAGTAGCTCCATTGTTTTTTATGGCTTAATCATCGCACAGCTTGCATTAGTCTTTGTGCTGTCTGGTTTGGTGCATAAAATGAGTGGCGCATTGGCGACAGGGCTGTTTATGCTGTACTCCATGCTAACGGGCTTGACACTTTCCAGTATCTTTGTGGTTTATACCAGTAGCTCCATTGCCAGCACATTTGTCGTTTCAGCGGGTATGTTCGGTGCATTGAGCGTTTATGGTTATACCACCAAATGTAGTCTGAGTGGTCTGGGTAGCTTCCTGTTTATGGGGCTAATCGGTATCGTTCTGGCTTCTTTGTTAAACATCTGGCTGAAAAACTCGGCATTGATGTGGGTAATCACCTATATCGGTGTTGTGATTTTTGCTGGTTTGACGGCATACGATACTCAAAAACTGAAAGAAATGGGTGAACATCTGGATGTTAACGATAAAGAAAACCTGCGCAGATATTCGATCACGGGCGCACTGACTCTGTATCTGGACTTCATTAACCTGTTCTTAATGCTGTTGCGTATTTTGGGTGATCGCCGCTAATCACTGATCGATTAAATGATTTTCTGATAAAAAACCCTGCGTTGTCAGGGTTTTTTTATGATCATTTCACATCAAATCAAACAATGAAAATGAATTTGTAGTGATCGGTCTTGGGAAAATCATACAGACATAAATAACAACCGGATAGCGAACCCAATCAGCACGACTCCCATGACTCGCTCAAACCAATAGCCTTTCTGTATGAATTTATTACGAATCAATACATTTGAGAAAATGATACTAACCAATATAAACCATACGGCATTGACGACACACATCCAAACACCATAGAAGACTTGTATCAGAGTGGGTGTATTACTGCTTACCACGGTTGTGAAAACTGCCAAAAAGAACAATGTCGCTTTAGGATTAAGGGCATTTGTCATAAACCCCATCAGAAATGCTTTCCATCTGCTCTGTGGGACCAAAATACTTTCTTCACTCTCTAAGGTATCCAAATTAGCAGGCTTACTCCTGATAAATTTGATACCAAGCCACATGATATAAATTGCACCAACGAGTTTTGCCATTTCCATCAACCACGGAGTGGCATGCATTAACGCACTAATTCCCACCAGTGTATAGATGACATGTATTGATATCCCCGCGCCAATACCTACTGCCGTACATATTCCTGCCCAACGTCCGAATCTTACACTCTGCCGTATAGTTACCGCAAAATCTGGGCCTGGAGCAACGACGGCCAAGAAATGAATCACTGCCAGTCCCAGAAATTCTCCCCAATAGTTAGACAGCATATCAACTCCAGAATGACAATGAATTTTCTGTTCCACGATGGCCTATAAAACAAGACAGGCTCAAACGCAGATCATCGATACCCGCAGTCACAGAGTGCATGCGACGAGAATTAAAGATTAAAAGATCCCCTGCGACTGGTTGTATCTCGCGTGCTGGTTCACCAGGCCAAGAAGGCTCAATCCCATAACTATCACCACGCATCGCATCAAATTCTTCTGGAGAGAGTCCATCTTTCCAGATTTGTAAAGCGCCACCTTCACTGGGCATAGAAAGATAAGCATTAGCTGCAAATTGCGCCTTAAGACTCTTAGCCCTAAAGCTATCAGGAGCATCCTTAGCAAAAATGTCATGCCTTCCTTGAGGATGAAATATTGTAGACTTCAACCAAGTGGAATAACGTTCATTATCACGAGGAATACAACCAATTACTTCAACATTATCGGTCAGTGTTTGACTCGACAAATAATTACGTTTCGTCATATTTTATTCTCAGGTATTATTACAATTTGAACTATCTAAAATATATACCAACCCAACTTCAAGATGCGTGTTATATGTCCCCGCGTTGCGGGGAAATATAAGGCCTTGCATCGTATTGCGGATTGCAACTTGAAGTTTATCGAGTATAGAAGCCAGTTTTCTTATGATTTTATAAAAACAATTAACACTCATTAGAAAAAAAAGTAAAGTAATAACTGGCAGGGATATAATAAACACTATTTTAATTTTCATTAAAAAGCAGAAGAGAAAATTATCCCACGCTTAATGACAGACAATTCAATCAGGTGGTTTTTCACAGCTTTAAATTTATCAGGCAATCTTACTGCGAAACAGCCGATAAGCGATCCCCCCAGTTGTTACAGTAATCACCAATAAAGGCCATAAATTAGGCCAGATAACGAATAAATCAGCCCCTTTCAAATAAATTTGCTTGGTGATATCAGTAAAATGGCGGATTGGGTTAATCCAGGTGATGTTTTGTAACCAAACGGGCATATTCTCGACCGGAGAAATATAACCGGAAAGCAAAATAGCGGGCATCATAAATACAAAGACACCAATAAACGCTTGTTGCTGGGTGGAACAGACAGCCGAAATCAGCAAACCGAAACCCACCAGGGACAACCCATAAATCAGCATACAGCCATAAAATAGCAGCAATGAACCCGCGAAAGGAATTTGATAGAATAGCGTGCCAATCAGCAAAACAATGCTTGCTTGCATCGTCGCCACAACCAATGCCGGAATTGCTTTGCCAAGGAAAATTTGCCAGGTTGCCAGTGGGGAAACCAGCAACTGATCCAGCGTGCCTTGTTCCCGCTCACGGGCGACTGACAACGCGGTGACAATGAGAACACCAATCGTGGTAATCATGGCAACCAGCGATGGCACGACGAACCACTTATAATCCAAATTGGCGTTATACCAGTTACGCACAATAAGCTCGCTGTTATTAAAATTAGCGGTATTTCCCAACAGTTGTTTCTGGTAATTCATCACAATTTGTTGGATATAGTTGGCTGCAATTTGAGCGCTGTTTGAATTACGCCCATCCAACAAAACCTGAATTGATGTCGGTTTATGATTGGCGAGATCAGCACTGAAATGTTGTGGAAAGCGCACCAACAATAGTGCCTTGCGGTTATCCAGCGTCGGGCGGATCTGTTGTGAGCTGGTTAGCAAAAGAACATCAGGAAATGCTTTCGATTTTGCCAGCCGTTGGGTTAATTCAATCGATGCCTGTCCTTTATCCTCATTATAAATGGCAATCGTGGCATTTTTGACTTCCAGCGTTGCTGCCCACGGAAACAGGATCATTTGTATAATCACGGTCAAAATCAAAATGTTCCGTGTTTGTGGCTCCCTCAGAAGAGACTGCAACTCTTTCATGATGAGTGTATACAGACGATAAAACATGCTCTTTCCTTTTTAATCCAGATGCCGGCGCGTTTTCCACGCGGTCAGGCCGATAAAGACGATGGAACTGGCAATCAACAGGAGCAGGTTTGTCATCAACACAGTGCCAATGTTCCCAGCCAGAAAGAGCGTTTGCAGGCTGCTGACGAAGTAACGTGCCGGTATGACATAAGTCGAAGCCTGAATAAGCGCAGGCATACTGTCTATCTCGAAAACGAAACCAGACAACATAATGGCAGGCAAAAAAGCCACATTGAGAGAAATCATCGCCGCATTGAACTGATTACGTGTCAGGGTGGAAATCAGTAATCCCATACCCAAAGCGGTAGCGAGATACAGGCTGGAGACTAATGCCAGTATCCAGAGTGAGCCGCGATAGGGAACCCCCAGAACAAACACCGTAAATAGCATGCAGAGTACCATGACAAAAGAACCCAGCATTTGATAAGGCAACAATTTGGCGAGCAGCAATTCGGTGCGGGTAACCTGAGTTGAAAGCAGGGCTTCCATGGTTCCGCGCTCCCATTCACGGGCAACTACGAGCGAAGTAAGAATTGCGCCTACAACGGTCATAATAATTGAAACAGCCCCGGGAATAAGGAAATGCCGGCTAATGGCGGCGGGATTAAACCAATAGCGGATTTGTGTATCTATCAAGGGGGTCGTTGAAACCCCACGATTTTGTCCTCGTTGTTGTAACCAGGTTTGCCAGATGCCTTTGGTATAGCCCTGCACAAAATTAGCGGTATTGGGTTCACTGCCATCAGTAATCACCTGAATCGGAGCGTGGCTGCCAGTGCGGGCAAGCTGGGTATCAAAGTTGACCGGGATGACGATAATGCCGCGGATTTGGTTTTCCTGCATTTTTTTGATTAAGAGTGGGCGGTTGTCGCTGATGGTGGCATCAATATAGGGCGATCCCGTAAATACATGCACTAATTCTCTGGCGTCTTCACTCTGTTGCTCCATGAGAATACCGAGGCGAAGTTTGCTGGAATCCAGGTTAATGCCGTAACCAAAAATAAAGAGTAACATCAGAGGGATAACTACGGCAATCAACGCACTGCTAGGGTCACGGATAATCTGCTTAGTCTCCTTGATACAGAGCGCTTTCAATCGGCGCCCTGAGAAACTGACCGCCTTGCGGGGTGTGGTATGTTCAGGATGACTCATTGCGGCTCCTTATCGTAGTTCAATACGAGATAGATAAAAGCATCCTCCATAGAAGGGTTAGGGAGCGTATCCGTGGCAACCCGTTGTTTCAGTTCATCGGGCGTTCCGGCTGCGATCAATTTGCCTCGAAATACCAGCCCGATACGATCACAATATTCTGCTTCTTCCATAAAGTGAGTGGTCACCATCACGGTTACCCCTTTGTCTACCATGCCGTTGATATGTAGCCAAAATTCGCGGCGGGTCAGTGGGTCAACACCTGAAGTCGGTTCATCCAAAAACAGAATATCAGGTTCGTGCATCAATGCGCAGGAAAGGGCCAGCCGTTGCTTAAATCCGAGCGGCAGGCTATCCGTCTTTTGATGCAGGATTGGCTCAAGATTGAAAGCATGGATCATGCCGGACATCTTTTCTTGTTGATGGCGCCCTTTCAGGCCGTAAACACCAGAGAAAAACTTGAGATTTTGCTCAACCGTCAGGTTGCCATAAAGTGAGAATTTTTGCGCCATATAGCCAAGGCGCTCACGAGCCTTGCCTGAGCCGGTTTTTAAATCCATATCCAGAACTAATGCTTTGCCTGAAGAGGGGATCATCAAACCACACATCATTTTGAAGGTAGTCGATTTTCCGGCACCATTGGGTCCCAATAAACCAAATATTTCCCCGCGTTTCACCTGAAAATCGACCTGGTCAGTCGCCGCAAAATCGCCAAATTTTTTAGTCAGGTTACGGGCCTCTATCACGGTTTCGGTTGGGTCTGGCGGAATTTGCGGCATTATTTCCGCTAATTCGGAACGATGGGACGGGCCACCACCCAATAAATCGATAAATGCATCTTCGAAACGGGGTTCGGCCTCGAAGAGATGGGCTTCATGTCCCCCTATTTGTTGGAGTAAAGCATTTTTATCCGCTTCTTCTTTTAAGATCAAGCGAACATATTTTCCCTGAATCACTCCATCAGTCACTTGCGGCAAGGTGAGGGCATGCTGCAACATTTTACGCCGTGCATCTTGTTTGACATCAAGCAAAAAAGATCGACCCGCAATCTTGCGGGTTAAGTCTTGTGGCTGGCCGCGATAGAGCAGCTCACCTCGGTTCATCAGCAAAACATCACGACATAACTCGGCTTCATCCAGATAAGAGGTGCTCCATAAGATCAACATGCCGTCGGAAGCGAGTTCATGAACCATTTGCCATAACTCACGGCGAGCGATGGGATCAACGCCCACACCAGGCTCATCCAGCAGCAAAACCTTCGGGCTGCCCAATAAGGTACAAGCCAGCCCCAGTTTTTGTTTCATGCCACCGGACAATTTCCCTGCTAACCGTCCGGTAAAACGGGTTAAGTCCGTGAAGGTGAGTAATTTCTGAAAGGTTGTTGTGCGCACTTTGCCAAGTACACCACGCAGATCGGCATATAAAGTGAGATTCTCCATTACAGTTAAATCTTCATATAAGCCAAATTTCTGCGGCATGTAACCGAGTTCAGAACGGACTTGAACACTGTCCTTGATGGGATCAAGCCCCATGATTTCAATATTGCCGCTATCAGGCGTCAATAATCCGGCCAACATTCTTATCAGCGTGGTTTTTCCAGCCCCATCTGGCCCGACAAGACCCGTCACTGATCCGCCCTGAATTTCTACTTGTAGGTGCGAGACAGCAGGAACGCCCAGGCCGGGAAAAGTTTTCTCCACACCGTTCAGTTTTATCGTATAGGCTGAACTGGTCATGTTATCGCCTTACTTATTTGTTTCAGTTAAATTTGAATCGACAAAACGTAAGGTAACAGGCATACCTTGTTTCAGTCCCTCATCGGGATCAAGGACAATAATGCGCAGGCGATAAACTAAGTCCGTTCTTAAATCAGGTGTTTCGACATTTTTGGGGGTAAACTCGGCGGTTGGGGAAACAAAACCGATTTTGCCATGATAGGGCTGGTTTTTCCGGCCATCGGTATAAATCAGGACTTCGCGCCCGGCGATAGCCTGATTGAGGTTGGGTTCATCAATATATGCCCTGATCCAAACGGGATTAGTCAATGACAGGGTAAAAACCGTGTTGCCCGCCGCCAGCATGGTGCCTGGTTCAATGGCTCTGGTCAGGATCATTCCTGCCGAGGGAGAAGTGAGTTGAGTATCTTTTAGATTGAGTTCAGCTTGTGCTACAGCCGCTTCTGCCTGAATCAGTTGGGCTTTTGCTGCTGCAATTTCTTCTGTGCGATAGCCTGTTTCGAATTGACGCAATTTATCTTTTGCTGCCTGATAAGCTGCCAGTGCCTGATTGCGTCCGGTTCTGGCATTTTCCAGATCATTGGCTGAGAGGGTTTTGCTTTGCCACAAGCCTTGCTGGCGTTTTAAGAAACTATCGGCAAAACGGAATGCAGACTCTTTTTGCTTGACTTCTGCCCGTACCTGGGCGATTTCTTCGCTGCGATAACCCGCTTCAGCTTTGGCAAGATTTGCCAAAGCAACATCACGAGCCGCTTTGGCTTGATTCAAGGCATTAATAAAGGGGGCATCATCAAGGCGACCAATCATTTGGCCCACGGTTATGGCATCACCTTCATCCGCCTGTAGATCAGCCAATTTACCTGCAACCCGAAAACTGAGGTTAACCGTCCTGACATCAACATTGCCATACAGGGTTAACTCCCTGCTATTTTGTTCCTGATAATAGTAGATACCGACAATAGCACTGATAACAACAATAAGTGCCAATAGGGCAAGAGCAAACTTTTTACTGTTCATACCATCCCTTATGCCTTGTTCAATTTATACCCGCTATCTTTCAAGTGGTGGCTTCGTGTGTTACGCCATTGCTTAAGAACTATGGGGTATGTATTCTTGATTTTTTCTTAACCCATCAAGCAATAAATTGATGTGCTGAGATAAAACCTGATTGATTAATTCGTATTCTTTGGTGCCAATATTGTCCCACCCGGTTTGGCGCAATAAGGCTTCCCTGGCCAGACGGAAAGAGAGGATCTCACCCAATAAGGCATGGGTATGGATCTGGGTTGAAATCTGGCGTTCATCGGCACCGATATAATTGGCGATCAGTTTATTCAAGCGAGAATAAATTGGGGCCAATCCCTGTTCATGCATGACACTGTAAGCCTCTGTTGGCGTCAATTGTTCATGGGACATGATCCGGCTGATATTGATACTGCTTTTCTCGAAAATCAGGCGGTTATAGCTCACCATTCCCTGATGAATAAATGCCAATATTTGGTCTTTTTGGTAGGGTTTCGTTGTCTTAGCAAAAAAATGATCAATGGCTTCAATAAGAGGGGAAAACTCTGATTTTAGCTTATCGGCAATATGTTGCACGACGGCGAGGTATAACCCCTCTTTGGAACCGAAATAGTATGCGATAGCTGCGATATTTTGCTGTGCGTGTTGGGCAATGTTGCGGGTAGTCGCACCATCCAGACCTGATTTGCCAAAAATTTCTATTGCTGCTGTCAGAAGTTGTTGTTTAGCTTGTTCACCACGTAATGTCTGGACCTTCTTTGCTGCCATGTCAAAATATTTCCTGTGACAAAGAGTTTTCGGGAGTACCGAAGAATATATCAATCGTATGATTAACTTTAAAGCTAAAGTAAATCGATGTAAAGTTGATACAAATTGTCTTTTTAATAGACACCGATAAAAAATAATCTTCCAATTTTTGCTAACTTTCCTTGGTTAACGGGGTTCAGTCAATTTTAGTTTGATTTATTGGTCTCTTTAGGTCTGCGTGGAAAGACATATCTGTTATAATCCCGTCCTAATTATTGTGGTGCATTGCAGTTTGTGTCATTTCCTTGCGTTTTATCGCGTCTATTTTCTTCCCATAAAACTGCCCCTGAATTGATATCAGGTATGGTGAAGTCTGGAGTATTTCTTATTTATGAATTTTGAGTCACTCGGCTTGAAGGCTGACATTTTGCGTGCCGTTGAAGAACAAGGCTACGTGGAACCTACCCCCATTCAGCAGCAGGCTATCCCTGTTGTGTTATCCGGCAAAGATCTTCTGGCCAGTGCCCAGACAGGAACGGGAAAAACCGCAGGATTTACTTTGCCTATCCTGCAACTCTTAAGTGAAGCTCCGGTGCAGGCGAAAGGTCGCCGTCCGGTCAGAGCGCTGATTTTAACGCCTACCCGAGAGTTGACGGCTCAGGTGGGGGAGAATGTACGTAATTACAGTAAATATCTTAAATTACGTTCATTTGTTGTGTTTGGTGGTGTCAGCATTAATCCACAAATGATGAAACTGCGCGGTGGTGTGGATATTCTGGTTGCAACACCTGGGCGTTTGCTGGATTTGGAGCATCAAAATGCAGTGGATCTTTCCCACGTTGAAATGCTGGTTTTAGATGAAGCTGATCGCATGTTGGACATGGGCTTCATTCACGATATTCGTCGTGTGTTGAATAAACTGCCAGCAAAACGCCAGAACCTGCTCTTTTCTGCAACATTCTCTGATGAAATTAAGAGCCTTGCCAATAAGTTGCTGAAAGAGCCGGTAAGTGTAGAAGTTGCACGGCGTAATTCGGCCTCTGAACAGATTGAACAATCCATCCATTTCGTAGACAAAAAGCGCAAGGGTGAATTGCTCGCTTACATGATTGGCAGCCAGAACTGGCAGCAGGTGTTGGTATTTACGCGTACCAAACATGGTGCAAACCGGCTGGCGGAACAATTGAATAAAGATGGTGTGACGGCTGCCGCGATCCACGGTAACAAAAGTCAGGGAGCAAGAACCCGTGCGCTATCTGATTTTAAGACCGGGGAAATCCGCGCGTTGGTCGCAACGGATATTGCTGCCCGTGGATTGGATATTGACCAATTGCCACATGTCGTCAACTATGAGTTGCCAAATGTTGCCGAAGATTATGTCCATCGAATTGGCCGTACCGGGCGTGCAGATGCTACCGGGCAGGCAATATCGCTGGTGTGTGTTGATGAACACAAGCTCCTGAAAGATATTGAGCGCCTGTTGAAGCGAGAGATTCCACGCATTGCTATTTCGGGTTATGAGCCAGATCCTTCCATCAAGGCTGAACCAATCCAAAATGGGCGCAATGATCGTGGTAACAGTTCTCGTGGTAACAACAGTTCACGTAGTAGCAGTTCTCGTGGTAATGATTCTCGTAGCAATTCTCATGGAAGTAGTCATGGTTCTCATGGTAACGGCTCTCATGGAAATAGTCCTTGGGGCAGTGGCTCTCGTGATGGCCATTCACGTAGTGAACAGCCTCGCGGTCAGCGTCGTCAGCGAATCACAACCAAAACACCACGTGCCGTAACTTCGGGGAAATAACCCATGCGCGTTTTGCTGGCTCCGATGGAAGGTGTTCTGGATCCTTTGGTTAGAGAATTGTTGAGTGAAATCAATGATTATGACCTGTGCATGACTGAATTCCTGCGTGTGGTTGACAGCTTACTACCGGTAAAGTCTTTTTACCGGTTGTGCCCTGAACTGCATCATCAGAGCCGGACACCATCGGGCACACTAGTCAGGATCCAGCTTCTTGGGCAATATCCAGAATGGTTGGCAGAAAACGCATTCAGGGCGGTTGAGTTAGGATCATGGGGTATCGATTTAAACTGTGGCTGCCCGTCGAAGGCGGTAAATGGCAGTGGTGGCGGTGCTAGCTTATTAAAAGATCCTGAACTGATTTATCAGGGAGCTAAAGCCATGCGTGAAGCCGTGCCTGCACATTTGCCGGTAACGGTAAAAGCACGGTTGGGATGGGATTCTGCGTCACGTCAGTTTGAGATTGCGGATGCCGTCCAACAAGCGGGTGTAACCGAACTGGTTGTGCATGGACGAACGAAGGAAGATGGCTATAAATCAGAACGCATCAACTGGAAAGCGATAGGCGAGATTCGGCGTCGCCTTGCTATTCCTGTCATTGCCAACGGTGAGATTTGGGACTGGCAAAGCGCTCAGGCGTGTATCAAGATGACAGGATGTGATGCCGTGATGGTAGGCCGTGGTGCCCTGCATGTGCCAAACTTGAGCCGTGTCATTAAATATAACGAGCCGAAGATGCCGTGGAGTGACGTACTCAAGCTACTGCAAAAATATACTTATCTGGAAAAGCAGGGTGATACGGGGCTTTATCACGTTGCCCGTATCAAGCAATGGTTAGGGTATTTGCGCAAAGAGTACCATGAAGCGGATGAATTATTTATGCAAATCAGGGCATTAAAAACATCTACTGAGATCGCCAATACTATCGCTTTCGCCACAGATAAAGATTTAATGCGATATCCTGTCAATTTAGAGCCTCAACTTTCTTAACGGTAATTATTTTCCCCAGTGGCACATCGCTATATCGCATAATGGTATATATACCAAGCCAACTTCAATATGCGTGTTATATTTCCCCGCGCAGAGGGGAAATATAAGGACTCACGTCGTCTTGCGGATGGCAACTTGAAGTTTATCGAGTGTATTAATGAATTTTTATAATTAAATAATTTTATGGGAAAATATATTATTAAATAATAATTTGTTGCCATTTTTATTTAAATTTCCATTTGGCTATTTAAGTAACTTAATTGATGTAATGTTATTTTTGTGATTTATTCTGGAAATATTTTAGTGTTGGATGTAATATTATATATGTCGAATTTCAACAATGAAATGTCGCCATTATTTTTAATATCATAATGTAAAAAATCAAGAGTTCCTTAAAAGGATAATGAATTTTTTATTATTATTTCTCAAAGAGGAATTATAATGAGCACACAACAACACAATGTTTTTTTAAAAAAAATTATGAGCTTACCCACATTTAATCTTGAATTATCTAGTGGGGAAAGGGAGGTTCATCTG
>NZ_LDNM01000052.1 GCF_001028135.1 Xenorhabdus griffiniae | reverse complement strand
CTAATTAGATCACGTTATTAACCCTTATTCAATAGGTGTTAAAAAGTATGCTCGCGCCCTGATTTCCAGCCGCTGCTGGTAATTGTGTTTAGCGTTTGGGGTGATGCCGAGCACGCGCTCCCAGTCCGGCAATAGTGCCTGTGCAAAGAAAGGTGTCACGGCACCACTGACTCGCTCAGCACTTTGCCTGGTCAGGGTTAACTGGTGGGCTTCGGCTTCCAGTTCCGCATCCAGTCGAGATGCATCAGTGGCATAACTGACCGGGGGTAGGAGCTGTTTCAGCAAGGCTTTCATGAGAAACGCCCTATCGTGGTGCCACCGACTCGCAACCATTCGAGATGGTTCTTGTCAACCTGCGCAATGATATTATCAGCAGGTTCGATGATGCGGCGGTCACGAATACCGGGGATGAGGGAAATGCGCATCTCAATCTGACTGCGGATCAACGGTTCACCCGGCGCCAGCCGTCCTACCGCATCGGTAATCACGGCCTGGATTTCCTGACTGGCCGCTTCCAATGTGATGCCATCCAACACCACCTCAATAACAAAATTCACCGGGCGCAATGCGGGTGCCAATACCAGTGAGCTTTTGGCCGTAACGGGGCGAACGTCGTCAATGTGGTCTTGCACCGCTTTAATAATGTCCGCAGACGGCAAGCCATCGGCGGAGGTGATCGCAATATCGACGGTGCCGAGGCCACGGCGTAACGGGTAAACAAAGGCGTTGGTGACACCGGGGACTTCCAGCGCCCACCGGCGATAGTCGTATTTATTGCCACCTGCGGGCGGTCGGCGAATGATGTCGAGCAATCTCGCCAGCAGGCTGGCATTGGTTTCGGCCTCCGTGCCGCCTGCCAGTGTCTGGACAATGGCACGGCTGTTAATCCCCATCGGGGCACTGACCAGTTCGGCCTCCGCCGGTGATGACAGGTTGCCTACGGCGCCGGATTGGTGAGTGATAATCGGGGCGGTTGCCTGTCCGTGCAGGTCAATCGTCACGGCGGCCGTCGTTTTAACTGAGACTGTTTCACCCCGTATTTCTGCACCGGCGGGTAAGCTTGTTTAATCTGGCGGGTATTCAGAATACCTCGGACGATTTAATCATGGGGCTGGTGATGGGCACACTGTTTATCGTCCTGCCGATGGTCTGGCTGGGGGCATTAGCGTGGGCCGGTGTACGCATGGGCGATATGGCAGGCATGATGAGTCAGGGCGTAGGGCAGGTCAGGCAATCAGCCGGGATGTTCGGGCAGCTGGTGATGTAGAAGATGATGTCCAAAGGAAAGTAGGCAAATTAAGCGTTTAAAATTCAGGGCATAGGACGCTATCCCCTTAAATTTAGTTTGAATGTGATATTTTCCTTTATTTAATTCTATTGATAAAATTGTCATTTTCAGAAGTCGACTGCACTAAACGTGATTATGCTTGGTACTCGCGTGCTGTCACTTTCAGAAGACGACTGCACCAATTGATAGCGCTTAAAGCCCTGTGTGCATATGATTTCTGATAAAATAATTTCAGAATGTGCACCAAAGCGAGATGTGGGTATGATGTTAGACATAGCACAAATTATCGAACATAAGACAATGTTTCTTAAAATAGGCTCAGTTATTTGTAGTTTCCTCACCACTTCAGTATATGCGTCAATAGCTCCTCAACGGGCTTAAAACCCTCAGGGGCTGGCGAGTCGCATACACTGTGCCAAATCATTTTTATGATAGTCGAATTTCAAGATACAAGGGGCCCGTCCGGGTAACCGGCGGATCTATTCAACCGAAACCCCACTTGTTGCTTTTTGTTTTTTGATGCTTTCCTCTAACTATTTAATCGATAGCGAACTTTGTAACTATCTTTGTAACTATCTTGTTTTTTTTGATTGTTTAATGTTATTGAATTGTTGTTTTCTGTGTATTAGCTTTTTAATATCAGTCCTCGGTCAGGGCGATGATAATCGTAATAAAAAAGTGATTTTATTTCTTTTA
This sequence comes from Xenorhabdus griffiniae, assembly GCF_001028135.1. Taxonomy (GTDB): domain Bacteria; phylum Pseudomonadota; class Gammaproteobacteria; order Enterobacterales; family Enterobacteriaceae; genus Xenorhabdus; species Xenorhabdus bakwenae. Next base: position 17,983 of record NZ_LDNM01000052.1, on the reverse strand, counting down.
ATAATGACTGGAGGTGTAATGCTTATTAGCAGGTTGTCCGCTGCACTTGGCGTAGAGATTCAGGATTTTAATCTGTCTACGCTGACCGATTCAGCTAAAGAAAAACTAACCAGACTGCTGGCTAACAATGGATTGCTGGTGATCCGCCAGTGTGATTTATCGCCCGATCAGTTAATTGCCTTCAGCCGTATTTTTGGGGAAGTGGTCGCCTATACGCGCTCGTCATTTTCCCTGCCAAGCCATCCGGATATTCTTATTCTTTCTAATATAGAAGCAAATGGAAAAACCATTGGTAGTCCGGTAAGCGGCCGGGTCTGGCATCTGGATGGCCACTATCTGGAGAAGATCCCTGCCTGCACCGTACTGAATATGAAAACTCTGCAGCGTGCCGGTGGCGATACTTGGTTTGCCAATATGCAGCTGGCTTATGATCAACTTACTCCGGAAATAAAGGAAAAAATCAGCGAGTTAAAAGTCGTGATTAGCCGGGTGCAGAGCCGCCCCTACAATTACCCCGATCGCGGTGAAGCGACCCCTGAAGAGCGCGCAGCTTGGCCGGACGTTACCCATCCTGTGGTGCTGGAGCACCCTGAAACCGGTAAAAAAGCGCTGGCCGTTGGCAGTAATGTGCCTTGGAAGATTGTCGGCCAAGATAAATATAGCGCGACGGCATTAATCACCTTTTTGCAGGAATGGGTGCGGCGTGAGCGTTTTACCTATCGCCATGTGTGGCGGGAAGGAGATTTATTAATCTGGGATAACCGTGTGGTGATGCATAAAGCTTCGCCTTATCAAGGCGCGCGCATGCTTTATCGTACGACAACATTTTAATAGTCGAAAATATATTTCCAGACCGGAGTTAATAATGAACCAGCTCTCTGCGGGATCTGTTGCCGATCGCTTTTCTCAGGACAATATATCCCTTGAAGATTACCGATATAGCTACTTCAATAACACCGATACTTACCAGCCGCTGGCGATAAATCTTAATTTGCCTGCCTCCTGTTATTCATTGGTGTCCTTTCTCAAGGAAATAGCTGCGCAGGTAACTGCTGCGCTACAGCATAATGAAAATGGCGCGCTGGATGATGCCGGTAAAAAGGCGATTGCCGCGCAGCTACGGTTGATGGCGCAGCAATTAACTCATCCCGACGATATTCAACACTTGCAGTTAAAAGCTCAGGCGTTGGAGCAGGGCTATAACCAGCAAATGCTGCTGGATCTCAACAAACTGCAGGAAGGGTTAAGCCTGGTGACGGGAAATATATCCACTTGGTTTGGTAAAACCACCAAAGGGCGGGCCACGGCATTTGCGGTAACGCCCTGCGCGGATATGGACGTGGTGCTGCAAAACCAGCGCGACAGGCGTAATGAGGTTGAAAGCTACCTGCCGGAACTGCATAAGCGGCTGCACCTTTCCACCGTTCCCCATTTTCAGATGGTGGATCTGGTCTTTATGTGTGGTGAGGGCAACGCCCATCCAAAGCATATCGCCTATTTTCTGCCTGAGGATGAGGGTTACAAATATTCGCCAATAAAGAAAACACATTATCTCAGTAATACGCATCTGGAAATGATTCAACGTATTTCGCAGCCGTTAATTGCGCGTTATACCTCGCTGTCGTGGCAGCATCAGGATCTGCGCACGCTGGCCTTCCTTGGCGTGCTGGGCCATGAATATGGTCATTTTATTACGCTGGAAGAAACCGACTTTTCCCAAGCCAGCAAGGCTGACCGCTGGCTTTCCGTCACCCTGCAGGAAGTGGCGGCTGATGTCTTCGGTTTTCTGATACTGGCAGAGGTCTGGGGCTATCAGCATGGCTTCAGCCTGCAGGACTGTGTCAGCTACCACACCAGTGAAATGCTGCGTTATATCAATCGCGGCTTCCATCTGTTCCCGGATTCTGACGGCATGGTGATGCAGCTTAATTATCTGCTGGATCAGGGGAGCATCGCTTACCAGCCGCAGCAGCAGCGCATTGAACTTATCGATGCGGAACTGTTTCTCTGCGCATTTCGTTCTCTGGCGCGCGTGTTAACCGATACGTTACTCAGCAACGATATTGCAGGTATGCGCTTTCTTGAGCGTCAGTATGGCGTTAATTCAGCGCTGACCACACGCATGTCGGATTTTTATCGTCATCTGAATCAGCAGCGACCTGTATCCCTGGAATATAACCAGCCCGCCATGTTGTAAATATCAAGATATCAAGAGAATAATGAGATGAACAAAGATGATAACTATTACTACGATGTTTGCCGCGATCGGGGAACCAGCATTTACCATCTCTGGGAAGAGCAAAACTGGGTTAACGATTCTATTACCCCTTCAGTACACGTTCCTGAATACCAGCGGCTTATTTCAGAGCAAATCGCCCTGCTGACCCATACCGGCAGCCAGGTGTTTTCGCTGGGCTGCGGTAATGGTTTCGTTGAGGCGATGCTGGTCAGAGCCGGGGTGCCGGTAAAGGCCATAGACCTTAACGAGGTGGCGGCGGAGCTTGCCCGCCGAAAGGGAGTGGATGCCATCCAGAAAAACTTTTTTGATACCACCGCGGCAGATTTCGCCGGTGTCGGGACGATTTACTCCGATGGCTTTGTCGGTCATCTGTTTCATCCGGAAACCGGGCTGGATGATTTTTTCCGCCATCTTACCACCCTAGCGATTGCCCCGGGTACGCCGCTGATTATCTCTAATGATGCGCCGCTGGATGAGCAGCGGTTATTTCAGCCTCATGAGAAAGTGCCGGACTTCTGGTACGTCAGCCCGGCCTATCTGGAAGAAGCGGGGTGTAAATGGGGCCTGACGCCGAAGCTAAGCCAGTACTACTTTTACAGCCGTCCGGTTAGCGGCGTGCGTAAGCGCACCATTTATATCTGTACATTTTAAGGGGGGAGTATGCCGGATAAATCGCTGTCGCCCCGAATAAAGGATGCCATCGCTCTGATCTCATCGCGACAAGCAGCGCCGTTTTATCTCTATGACGGTGACGGCATAGTAGAAAATTATCGTCGCCTTCTGGCGGCGTTTTCTGGCGTTGAGTTTGGTAACTACTTTGCTGTTAAAGCGCTGCCTGCCCGCAGCATATTAACGCTGCTGGATCGGCATGGCAGCGGTTTCGACTGTGCCTCGCTGACGGAGCTGCAGATGGTTACCCGCTACTGCCAGGGGCCGATAGCCTTTACCGGCAATAATGTCAACAAAGAGACGCTGGCCGAAGCGCTGGCAGCAGGTGCCAGCGTGACGCTGGACGATGAAACCGCTATCGAACTGCTGCCCGCCGACGCGTTGCCGCCGCGTATCTCCCTGCGCGTGATCTTTGGAGACAGCGGGGAAAATGTGGTGGGCGGCAGGCGTCAGAAGTTTGGTATTCCCGAGCCGCGCATTGCGAGCTGCGTGGCGCGGTTACGTGACCTAGGTATCAGTGAGGTTGGCCTGCACTGCATGCAGAGCGCGAATCAGGTCGATAACCGCAACAAAAAACACGAAGCGCAGCGGCTGATTCAGCTGGCTGCGGAAATTAATCAGCTGCTGCCGGTAACACTGCTCAATTTTGGCGGCGGTATCGGCATCCCGTACCGCCCGGGCGAGCCAGATTTCGACATTGAAGACTATACCCAAACGATTATCGCCAGCTTGCGCCAGCATTTTCGGGTGTTGCCGCAGGTGGCGATGGAGTGTGGCCGCTATATTGCCGGGCCGCACGGCTATCTGGCCGGCCGCGTGGTGGGGCTATATCAGAAGCCCCATCGTATTATCGGGCTGACTATCGCCAGCGCGATGATACCGCGCATCACCATTTACCCGGACGCTTGGCACTACCTCTCTTTTCCGGCGTGCGCCGACGCGCCTCGCCAGGCCTTTGACGTAGTGGGATCAATGTGCGAAAGTAGCGACAAGCTGGCCCGTCAGCGCCTGCTGCCGCGTCCGACGCCCGGCGAGATTTGCGTTATCCATGACGCCGGGGCGCACTGCATCAGTATGGCCAACAGCTACAACGGATTTTTACGCCCGGCAGAATACCTGCTGTACCAGGGAGAGCTGCTGCAGATTGTCCGGGCAGAAACGCTGGCGGATCTTGAAGCCAGAGCCATTTCCGTTGCGGTGTGCTGAATGCGCTGTTGTGACATGACACCAGATCCGGGGGAACGATGAGCAGTTCAGCTTTTGATAGCTTAAGAGCGTTGCTTGGCAGCGTGTCCGCGGACCCGTCTGCAGGTATCGGCCTGCATCTGGGACAGTTGGAGTTTTATAACAATGCGCCAGACGTTGATCCGGCGGCGCTACAGCATGCCCTGCAGCGATATCCCCGGTTGTCCGCGCTGGAGGAGGAAAAGCGCGCCTATCTGAGCAGCCTCGGTATTGCCGCCGCAGAGATGGCGTCTTGGCTCGCCCATTGTGAGCCGATAACTGGTAGCCGCAACGGGCTGTTTGCTCTGATGCTACAGGCGCTGCTGGAGAGCCAGCAAGCTGGGGCGCAGCCGCTTTGTTTCCTGCTGCCAGCCCCCGGCTACCCGGCGTATGAGAACATCGCCCGTTACCTCGGTGCCAGCACGGCATTTTATGCCAGTGACGCCACCGATCTGCTGCCGAGGCTGTGCGACCGGATCGGGCAAGCACCACAGCGCTTTTGCCTGATCCTCTGTAACCCGCTGATGCCGCAGAGCCGTTCCCTGTCGATGGCGGGCATCGATACGCTGCTGGCGCTGACCCGCAGCCACCATTTGCAGCTGATTGTTGATGAGTGCTACCGCGACTTTGCTGCGCCTGAGGCGCCACGCTTCCCGCTGGAGCGCCTGCGCGATCCGGCCTTTGCCGACGCTGCGCTGACGGTACTGCATTCGCTCTCCAAACGCGCCGGGCTGCCGGGGCTGCGTAGCGGCTTTGCGCTGAGCACCCCGCGCACCACTCAGGCATTGCGGCGCTACAACCAGCTGGCGGGTATCCGCAGCAACAACTATTTCGCCTCGCTGGCCGCAGATGCCTGGCGGACGCCTCAGCCCGGCATTTACCAGCAGGTACAGCAGAACTGGCAGCTGGTGCGGGAAATTTTGGCGCGCTTTCTGCCCGCTGATTATGGTCAGGAAGGCATCTTTCTCTGGCTACCGGTGGCAAACGACGAATGCTTTACCCGGCAGCTGTGGCAGAGCTACGCCATCAAGGTGATGCCCGGTTCTTATCTTTCCGCTGACGGCGCGTCCGGCCAGTACGTGCGCGTCGCGCTTAACCAGCCAGCAGCGGTTATGCGCGACTGTCTGACCAAGATTGCCAGTCTGCTGGCGAAAACCGATGCATTGAATAATCACACAGACGCCCTGAAGGAGCATTTATGAGTGGCTTAATTGGCTGGATTGATAATACCGCGTCGCTGAACGGGCAGCGCGAGGTGGTGACCCGTATGGCGCAGGCGGTGAGCTTGCGTGCTAACCAGCCGCCCCGTATCTGGCAGTCAGAGCGGGCGGCCTTCGGCTTTGCCCCGCTGGTGCTGAATGCACAGCAGGCGAGCTACCCCTTTGTGCAGCCGATAAACGGCGGCACTATTGCCGTGGTCTGCGATGGCGACATCTATAACCTTGACGCGATTCGCCAGGAGTTGATGACTGCCGGCCACTATCCGGCGGCCAGCGAAGAGGGGGAAGTGCTGGTGCAGGCCTGGCTACACTGGGGCGAGGATTTCGTGGCATGGCTGGATGGCGACTTCGCTCTGGCGCTGTGGGACAGCCGTTCCCTTACGCTGCTGCTGGCGCGGGATCCGCTGGGGATTAAGCCGCTCTATTTTTATGCTTCCACCAGCGGCGTGCTGTTTGCCTCACTGCCGCAGGGGCTGTTGGCTAACCCGGCTGTCAGCCCACGGCTGGAACGCCGGGTTCTGCCGATCCTGCTGCAGCCGCGGCTGGTGATGCCCGGCGAGACGCCGCTGGCCGGAGTAGAACTGGTGCCGCCCGCGCACCTTATCTGTTGGCGCGACGGCAGCCGCAGCATGCACCGCTATTGGCAGCTTAGCAGCCAGCCGCATCAGGACTCGCCTGCGCAGACGGCTCAGCGGGTGCGCGAACTGCTGGAGCAGAGCGTGACGAAACGCATGCAGCAGGAGAACACCCGGGAAAGCGTTGCCGCAATGCTCTCCGGCGGGCTGGATTCCACTAGCGTACTGGGGCTGATGCATCAGCAACGCGGCACGGGCACCACCCCGGCCATTGAAAGCTTCTGTATGAATTTCGACAGTGACGATCAGCACTTTATTGCCAGCGAGCTGCGGCCGGATATCGACAGCCCGTACGCTATTAAAGCGGCGGCGTTTTATAACATTCCTCACGTCACTGTGACGGCGAATATCGGCGATATCAGCGCGCTGGCACCGGAGACGCGCCGCAGCCGGGGGCTGCCAGCTTGGGGCCAGTTTGATGCCTCGATGGCCTTAATCTTTAAGCACATCAGCCAGCGCCATCGGCTGGTGCTGACCGGCGAGATCGCTGACGAGATCTTCGGCGGCTACCCCTACTTTTTCAATCAAGCGCTGGTGGATCGTGATGACTTCCCGTGGATTGGAGACGGTCCGAAGCTGATCGACTTCCTTGATGCCGGACTGAAGGCGGAGATCGATCCGCAGCAGGATGAACGCGCGCGCTATCGTCAGCTACTGGACGAGACGCCGCCGCTGGCTGGCGAGTCGGCAGTGTCGGCTCGGATGCGGCAGATCTTCTTTCTCAGTCTCGCCGGTCCGGTGACGGTGCTGCTGGAGCGGATGGAACGCATGAGTGCCGCGCAAGGTGTCAACGTCCGCTTTCCGTTCTGTGATACCGCGCTGCTGCAATACCTGTGGAATGTACCTTGGGAGATAAAGTGCGCTGGCGGCACCAAAGGGCTGTTGAAGCAGGCGATGGCGGACATCCTGCCGCCCAGCACGCTGGAGCGCAAAAAGAGCGCCTATCCCCATATTCAGAACCCGCACTATGACCAGCAGCTGCTCGGCGCCGCGACCGCGCTGGTGCGGGATAAACAGAGCGCGGTGGCGCAGCTGTTTGATGTACCGGCACTCAGCCGTCTGCTGGAGCAGATCGGCAGTAACCAGCTGCAGGGCAATTTTCCCGGCGGCACTAAGCCTGCCGCTCTGCTGATCCATCTGATCGAAATGGAGCAGTGGCTGCAGGACTACAACATTCAACGCTAATTCAGGCTAAGTACAGGGTAACTGGGTATGGTGTATGACTACATTATTGTTGGCGCAGGCTCGGCAGGCTGTGTGCTGGCATCGCGTCTGACGGAAGATCCGCAGATTAACGTGCTGTTGCTGGAAGCGGGGCAGGAGCGGCACAGCCCGTTGCTGTCGGTGCCGATGGGGGAAGTGCTGCTGATGGGCAACCCCAGATATGACTGGTGCTTTATCACCGAACCCGATCCGACGCTTAACCAGCGTCGGTTGCAGATCCCCCGCGGCCGACTGCTGGGCGGATCGAATGCGATTAACGGACTGATCTTCGTGCGCGGCCAGCCGGACGATTTCGACGGCTGGAGCCGTATGGGTAACCCTGGCTGGAGCTGGGATGAGGTATTGCCCTATTTCAAAAAGCTGGAAACCGCCGTCAACCTGCGGCACAACCGCGGCAGCGATGGCCCAATCAGCGTCGATGTGCCCCGGGAGCGTAACCCGCTGTGCGATGCCTTTATTGAGTCGGCGCGGCAGCTGGGCTATCCCTACAACGAAGACTATAACGACGGTAACCAAGAAGGGGTGGGGTACTACCAGGCTACGCATCATAACGGCAAACGTTCCTCGGTGAAGGATCGCTTTCTGCGGGCGGCGCGTCATCGTCCTAATCTGACGCTGCAAACCGACGCTCGAGTGACCCGGCTACTGCTGGAGCAGGGACGCTGCGTCGGGGTAGAGTATCTGCGACAGGGCAAAACCTGCCACGCCCGCTGTCGCCAGGAAACCATTCTCAGCGCCGGGACGATTCAGTCGCCGCAGCTGCTGGAGCTGTCCGGCATCGGCGCCAGCAGTTTGCTGGCGCAACGCGGTATTACGCCGGTGCAGCATCTGCCTGGGGTGGGCGAGAATTTCCGCGACCACTTTGCGGTGCGGATGAAATGGCGCATCAACGCCCCGATAACCTTTAATGAGCGGACCCGTGGGCTGGCGCTTACCCGTGAGATTGTACGCTATACGATGCGCCAGTCCGGGGTGCTCAGCCTGCCGGTAGCCCTCGGCTTTGGCTTTCTGAAATCTTCCGCCAGCGAGCCGTTCCCGGATTTGCAGTTCCATCTCTCTCCTGCCAGCTACGGTCCTGGCTCGACCCGACGGCTGGATAGCCAGCCTGGAATGACCATCGGTATCTATCCTTTGCGTCCGGCGTCGCAGGGGGCGGTGCATATTCGCAGCCGCGATCCCTTTACCGCGCCGGATATTATGCCGCGCTTCCTAGAAGAGGAAAGTGATCGGCAGCGACTGGTGATCGGGATGCATATCGCTAGGGAAATCGTGAAGCGTTCGCCGCTTGCCGATTATGTCAGCCACGAGCTGGCGCCGGGGGACGGCTATACCAGCGATGAGGCGCTGCTCGACTATATCCGCCTGAATGGCGATACCTCTTACCATCCGGTAGGCACCTGTCGAATGGGACAGGATGCGCTGGCGGTTGTGGATCACCGTCTGCGCGTGCACGGCATTGACGGGCTGCGGGTAGTGGACGCGTCGATTATGCCCACTATGGTGTCGGGTAATACCAATGCGGCATCGCTGATGATTGCTGAAAAAGGCGCAGATATGATTTTGCAGGATAGGATCTCGGTGACTGAGCGCTGGCGGCGCCAGCAGCAACAGGCGGAGATGCTCGCCGCCACTGATATTGTGATTGAGTCCGGTACGCTGGATAACCACGAAGTAAAGCAACTGCTGCGGCAGTCGGAAGACTATGCGGCCTCCCTTTACCCGCCGGAAAGCGTGCATATGCTGCCTGAATCGGAGCTGATGGTAGAGGACGTAGTGTTTCTGATTGCCCGGGATCGGCAGCAGGGCACGCTGCTCGGTTGCGGAGCCATCATGCTGAACGACGACTATGCCGAACTGAAGCGGATGTTTGTTTCACCGGAAGCCCGACGGCGGGGGGTAGCAAAAAAGCTGCTGAATATGCTGGAACAGAGGGCGCAGCAGGCGCGTATCCCGTTTATCAGACTGGAAACCGGCGTCAGCCAGCCGGAAGCCGTCTCGCTGTATCAGCGCTTAGGCTACCGCGAATGTGGCCCGTTCGGTGTCTATTGCCCGGATCCGTTAAGTATCTTTATGGAAAAAAGGGTGGCGCTATGAGCTTACGCCTGAAACAGCCGGGTGCATTGCCCGCCAGCAGCGCTGCGGATGAACGCCGTAAGGCGAGGGGGGGCGGTATCCTGCTGGTACTGCTGTTCCTGCTACTGGCGAACGCCAACGCCGTGTTCGCCGGCAATCTGCTACAGCGACTGCATCCTTTTACCTTCTTGTTCTGGAGTTTTCTCAGTTGTTCGCTGTTCTTTCTCGGCCGATTAGCCCTGCAGGGCCGGGAGGCGCTGGCTATCAGCGGCAAAGTGATGGTGCCGCTGGTGGTGGTGAACTGCACCACGGCGCTGAACTGGATTGGCTACTATTTCGCGCTGCGCTTTGTCGAACCCGCTATCGTCAGCGCCATTATGGGCGGCGTTGGGCCGCTGTTTATGATCCTGATGGAGCGCTTCTACTTCCGGCGGCTGTTCAGCGCGCTGGTGTGGGGGGCTGCTTTTGGCGTGCTCGCCGGAACCTGTCTGCTGGTGTGGGCCTCGCTGTTTGGTCACTCTGGGCTGAAGGTGTACAACTACGCCGGAATGCTGGTGGGGCTGAGTGCCGCGCTGGCGGGTGGCGCGTCCCAGGCGCTGAATACCTTGGCGACCAAACAGCTGGGCATTCGCGGTTGGAATGCCGGGCAGATTATGGCGCACCGCTTTTATCTGCTGATCCTCTGCGCGCTGGTGCTGGCGCTACAGGGGCCGGGATTGGCGGTGCCGCTCTCATGGACGCTGGTGGGAGTGGTGCTGTCCACTCTGATGGGCGTCATTGTTCCACTCTGGGTACTGCAGCGCGGCATCCTGCTGTCGGACCCCTTTATCGTGGCGGCGCTACTGTCCCTCGCCCCCATTATCGCTTACCTGTTTCAGGGGATGGACAGTCGTCTCAGCTGGTCCGGGGTGTCGCTGGCCGGTTGCCTGATCGTCGTGGTGTTTACCATCTGTAGCGTGGTAGTCAAGCATAAGGAAACTCGTAATGAACAAGCATGAAAAGCCGATCTTGGTGATTGTGGATGGTTATTCTTCCGGCGCGCAACTGCCGGGCCTGATGAAACAGCATGGCTGGGAGGTGGTGCACGTATCCAGCCTGCAAAATCTACCATCCTATTACCTGAGCGCCTTCCGTAAGGAGGACTATCTGGCGCTGGTGCCTTATCAGGCGGACGTAGCGGCGGCGTTAAAAGCGTGGCAGCCACAGGCGGTGGTGCCAGGCACGGAAAGCGGCGTTATTCTTGCCGATCGGCTGGCCAGCGAGCTGGGGCTTCCGGGCAACCCGGTATCCAGCAGCCTCGCCCGCCGTAATAAATACGTGATGCACAACACCATTAAGGCCGCTGGGCTGCGCAGTATGGACCATATCCTTTCTGCGGATCTGGACGCGGTGCTGAGCTGGGCGCGGCAGGGGGAGTGGCCGGTGGTTATGAAGCCAGCTGCCAGCGCCGGCACTGACTCGGTGGTGTTCTGCGCCGATGAGCAGGAAACGGCGCAGGCCTTCAGTCGTCTCCATGGCACGGTGAACCAGATGGGGGAACGCAACGACACGGTACTGGTTCAGCGTTTTCTCGCGGGTCAGGAATATTTTGTTAACGGCATCAGCGCCCGTGGCCAACACATTATTACCGAAGTCTGGCGCACCGATAAGATCAAAGTGGCGGGCGCGGCGGCTATCTACGATCGCAGCGTGTTGCTGCATCCTTACGATCCGCAGGCGTGTCCGGTAACCGATTATGTGTATCAGGTGCTGGAAGCGCTGGGTATCCGCTGGGGGGCCAATCACACTGAAGTGATGGTCACCCGGGACGGACCGGTACTGATTGAATGCGCGTCGCGGCTTTCCGGCGGCCTGAATCCGCCTGCCGCTAGGCACGCGACCGGTAACAGCCAGCTTGATCTGCTGCAACAACTGATTTGCGACGGTGAGTCGATAATTGAGGGGCTGCAGGAACGCTATCGCCAGCCGCCGCTGCGTAACCCGCTCTGGCAGGTACAGTTTATTGCTCATCAAAGCGGTAAGGTGAGCGCGGTAAATACCGAACAGCTGATGGCGGAACTTCAGAGCAAGGTCTGGATCCAGCGCGCACCGGCGGTGGGCGATCGGGTTACGCGCACCATCGATCTCTTTACCAGCCCTGGCATTATCTTTATGAGCCACCCAGATGAAGCGCTGATACAGCATGATTATGAAATCATCCGACAGTGGGAGCAGCAAAATAAACTGTTCGTGGTTCAGGATTCAGACGCGGAATAAGGAGCGCATCATGTCACAACAGCTACTATCCCGGGAGGCCTCAGCGTCGGTAACCTCGGGTTCGGAATTACATCAGCAGGCAACGGCGTGGCGTCAGCGCTTGCATCAGCGCCCTGAATTAAGCTCCGGGGAGCAACAGACCAGCCAGTTTATTGAACAGACACTGCTCACCTTTGGGCTGGCGCCGCAGCGTATTGCCGGAACCGGTATTGTCGCCACTATTCGCGGCGCAGAAGACGGGCCGTCAATAGGGCTGCGGGCCGATCTTGATGCGCTGCCGATAAGTGAAACCGCTACGCCACCCTGGCGTTCGCTGAATTCGGGCGTGATGCATGCCTGCGGGCATGATGGCCATATGGTGATGCTGCTGGCAGCCGCCCAACAGCTGGCAGCCGCACCGCGTTTTGCCGGTAGGGTGCAGTTGATCTTTCAGCCTGCCGAGGAAACCGGAGTCGGGGCAAAGCAGATGATCGCCGAAGGGCTGTTTAACTGCTTTCCGATAGATGAAATTTACGGCCTGCATAACTGGCCCGGCCTGGCCACCGGCAGCATTGCGGTGCATCCGGGAGCGGTAATGGCCGCTTCCACGCCCTTTGATGTGGTTATCCACGGCAAAGGCGGGCACTCGGCGATGCCGCATCTGACGCGGGATCCGCTGTATGCCGCCTGCCAGATTGTCAGCGTCCTGCAGAGCGTGGTATCCCGTAACCTTAATTCGCTGGATGCGGCGGTAGTCAGCGTCTCCCATATGACCGCTGGCGAAACCCATAATATTATCCCGGATATGGCGGTGCTGCAGGGCACCATCCGCTATCTCGATCCGCAGGTGGGGGAGCTGATTCAGCGGCGGATGACGGAGATTATCAGCGAAATGGCCAGCGCGCTGGGCGTGACGGCGATGCTGACCTTTAGCGATAAAGGGACGCCGGCGGTAATTAACACCCCTGCGGAACGTGAGTACAGCCTGCAGGCAGCGCGAGCCGTAGCCGGTGAAGAACGGGTACTCACCACTCTGCCCGCCTCCCTGACCGGCGAGGATTTCTCTATCTATCTGCAACACAAGCCGGGGGCATATGTTTGGCTGGGGAACGGTGAGGCTGCCGGTCTGCACGCCCCTGATTATGACTTTAACGATGAGGCTATTCCGACAGGCGTTAATTACTGGCTGACACTAGTAAAAGCAAGGTTGGGCAACGATAGTTGACATCTAATGGGCTCCGCTTCCCAAACGGAGTCCTAATAAAACAGACTTACCGAAAAGAAGATAATATCCGAAGGAAAACAGGGTATCATTTGTCGCTCAATCCCGATGATTATTCTGGCTAAATCTTACAGCATCTGCAATCACTCGGTGTCACCACCTACGCACGGTAAGCGTCCGGTGATCTCACCTTGTTCCTTCCATCCGACTCCTGCACGCTACGGCTTCTTATCTTTCATTTGGAGCCCCAATCATGCGCCGTAACCGATACACCCCGGAACAAAAACAGCAACATGTGACCCAATGGCGGCACAGTGGCCTGACCCGAAAACAGTATTGTGAACAACATCAGCTGAATTTTTCCTCTTTTCGGGACGGGATCGCCGGCAGTAAAAAACCCCCTCAAGACCCCAACCCGGGTTTGTCAGCCTTGTTACCCGTTTCACTCCAGCCCGCCCAGACACACACGGTCACCCTGCAGACGCCCGACGGCTATGCCATCACCTGCCCGCTGGCATTATTGCCGGAGGTGATTCAGGTGCTGACCCGATGCTGAAGCCCGAACAGCTTTTTCTGGTGCGGGAACCCGTTGATATGCGCCGGGGAATTGATGCCCTGACCCAGCATATTGAACGGTTAAACCTGCGCTGGCAGGAAGAAGCGGCGTTTGTTTTTTGCAACAAGGCCCGCTCCCGCCTCAAGGTGTTGCGCTGGGATCGCCATGGGGTCTGGTTGTGTACCCGCCGTTTGCACCGGGCCCATTTTGTCTGGCCAAAACAGGGGGAACGCAGCTGGGTGATGACGCCCGCCCAGTTTGACTGGCTTATCCGCGGGATTCACTGGCAACAGGTTGAAGGGGACGACCTGTCCGGCTGGCAAAGTTAATTTTTTAACCCCGGTCACAGTTTTATCCCATAATAACAACCGATTATCCGGTAAACTGTCGCCATGACATTCCCTGACTTAATGGCGCTGGATGACCCCGGGCAATTTCGGGTTCGGGCCCTGGCGCTGCTTCAGCAACAACGCGACTACATTGACCAGCTGGAGGCGGCCCTGAAACAGGCCCGACGCGGGCGGTTCGGTGCACACAGCGAAACCTTCCCGGCCGGTCCCCAACGCCGCCAGTTTGAGGAAGATGCAGAGACAGATATTGCGGTGCTGGAAACCCGGCTTTCGCGCCTGCATATCCAGGAAGAGACCCCGCTGGCCCGCCGCAAACGTCAGCCTTTGCCGGCGGCATTACCCCGTGAATCGGTTCGGTTCGAGCCGGATACCGGGCACTGTCCTGATTGTGGCCATCCCCTGCGCTTCCTGCGTGATGAAATCACCGAACGACTGGAATATCGCCCGGCGACGTTTATCGTCCGGCGTTATGTCTGTCCGCAGTGCAGCCTGCCAGGGTATTCATGCTCAAGCCCAGCCCGCGCATCTCATTGAGAAGGGCCTACCGGAACCGGGCTTACTGGCCCAGGTGATGCAAGAAAAATCACCAGTGGCAGCGGTTATCACCGCAGTTAAGCCCGTCCTGCGCGGTGTTTCCTGATGGAGAGCATAGTGCTGCGGTCAATGGCAATCAGGCGTATGCCCTGTGGCAACCCTACAGCTGTTGTCAGCGCCGAGGGCAGCGCTTTTTGGGCAGTACCGATATTTAAAAAGGAGTTTTTATGCCAAAAAGAAAAGCCTTATGGCTGATGACCTGCGTGCTGGCCGGTGGGGTAGCGCAAACGGGATGGGCTGAAAACGGGTTGACGGTTTCTCTGCCCCAGGTCAATCGCGGTGCCCTGGGTTATGGTGCCGATGTTTCCGGTGCTGTCTCCGATACCCTGTTTTATACCCTCGGGGGCGGCTCGGTGATTTCACAGCCGGCCACCCGCCGTTCCCTGACCCAACTGGGCGGACTGGAACTCGGCTGGAGTTCCGATTTGATGTGCGGCAATTTTGATTTGAAAACCACGGTCGGCAACCAGCTGAACGGCATTACCGCCGGGTTTAAGAACCTGATGAGTGAGGTGATCCAGGGGGCAACCGGCGCGGTGGCCAGTCTTCCTGCCATGATCATTCAGCGTGCCAATCCGGGTCTCTATGACATGCTGACTAATGGGGTTTTGCAGGCCAATGTGGCGTTCGACAAGGCCCAGTTTAATTGCCAGAACATGGCCAGGCGGATGATGGATTTTGCGCAAAACAGTAAATGGACCCAATCGGCCGCGATGCAGGAATACAAAACGCAGGTGAACAGCGGGGATGCGGATGCAGTGAGAGTGAATAATGCCGGCAGCAAATCGACCGGCACAGGCGGGCATCCGTGGATTGGCGGGAAGAAGCAGGGGGGCAAGGGACAGAATGCCATCCGGCCCACGCGTGATTTAGTCAGCGCGGGGTTTAATATGATGAATCATCTGCCGGTACTGAGTCAGGCTTCCGTCAGCCACCAACAGTGTGATGGCGGTGCCTGCCGCCAGTTCCAGAATGCCACCGAAGCGGCAGAGACCGTGGTGAAGGTACTGGGCGACCGGGCTATCCGTACCTGTGCCAATGCCGCAGAATGTACCAGCGGCGGGGCGTCCCAGCAACCGGGCGCAACGGTGGCCGGCACCGGCTTTGCCCCGATGCTGGAAGAGAACACCAACGCCAATATTGAGCAGCTGGTGAAGCTGGTCAATGGCACGGAAAAACCGACCGCCGCTAATCTGGCCAGACTGAAAACCGGCAGTCTGGCCGTGACCAAAGGGGTCATTCAGGCATTGCAGCGAGATCCGGACAGTGCCGCGTTGACTGCGCGTCTGGCGGGTGAACTGGCGATGGCCGGGACCACCGAGACGGCATTGCTGATGCGGCGAATGTTAATCACCGGCATGTCAGAACCCAATGCCGCCGCCCAGCCGGAAGCCCTGGCCGAAGGGGAACGGCGGATTGATGCGCTGGACAGGGAAATCAATGCGCTGAAAAATGAAATGTTGCTGAAACGGGAACTGTCGCGCAACGCTATCCTGACCATTATTGAACGGGAAAACCGCCGGATTGAAGCCCATCCCCAAAAGCAAGTACCGGACAGTACCGATGCGCGTTTTTATCAGTTGGAAATGCCTAACAGTGAACGGCGGTAAGGTAGATCATGGCAAAAATCCCAAAATCCTGTGTTATTCAGTTAGCGAGAAAAAGCATCAGGGCAAGCCTCATTATCACTCTGGTCATCAGTATCACATTAGTGACGGGTTGGTTAGGGTTGACTTATCCCGAAAAAGCGTCCGCCCTGCATCACTGGATGGGAAAGACAGGTTCTCTCTGGCAAGTCTGGCGATGCGGCCTGTATCTGGTACTGGCCTGGGGTAGCTGGAAAATCTGGCAAAGGACAATACACCAGCTGGAATACCGCACAACGTTGATACGAGTAATGGTGGTCAGCCTGCTGTTTATCCTGCTGTGTGAATATGCCCTGTCAGGCACTCTTGAAGGAATATCATGACCACCAACAGCTATCTGGAATACTTTCTGACCCTGCTTGGCTGGGTGGTCAATAACGGATTATGGCACATTCTGATTGCCACAGGGCTGTTTACCCTGCCTTTGGTGATAAAGGTCATCGCGGTCTGGCTGAAAGTGCGGGAGTGTGGCGAAGAGGCGGGCAGTGGAGGATTGCAGTCACTTGCCCGTATCGAAAATACGTTGTACAGCGCCTTCTTCGTGATGGTGATGTGCTGTGTGCCACTGGTGAATGTTAGCCTCACTACCCTCCAGTATGACCTGTCCCGCGCCAAAAGTTGTGGTATCTGGACACCGCAGGCACCGGATAAAAGTGGTTATGCACCGGTGATCTCCAGCCTGAATAATCAGACGGCAGCAGTGCCCCTCTGGTGGGCCGTGGTACACCGGCTGTCAAAGGGGTTGACACAGGCCGCGGTGGCCGCCATTCCCTGCCGGCCGGATTTAAGGCAGCTGCGTTTTGAAGTGCAGCATACCCGTATCCGTCACCCGGCACTGGCGGCGGAATTGCAGGATTTCACTAATGACTGTTATGCCCTGGCGTTGTATCAGTGGAAACAACGGGATCAGGGACAAACCCCCGATCCGGCCACACTGCATGATATTGAATGGCTGGGCAGCCGCACCTTCTTATCCGGCGATTACCGCACCCTGCAATCCCGAACGCCCAGGGCACCATTTCCGTGGCATGAAAGCCGGGACAGTGGCCGGCCCAATACCGGGCAGGGCGGTTATCCCACCTGCCAGGCCTGGTGGTCAACCCCCAAAACCGGACTGGAGGCCCGGGTACTGGCCCAGGCCGATCCGGAATTATGGCTGCGTCTGTCGGCCGCCCTCAAAATGCTAGGCAAAGAAACCCGTGAATATCAAGAAGCGGTGATCCGCCGTCTGGTCAGCCCGGTCAATCTGACCGTATCTCAGGAAGGCTATGTGTATGCGGGCTATGGAGGCAACGCGGATTCTACGGTCTGGGATGGTTCCAATCGGGTCGGTGCGGCGGCGGGGACGATATTAGGGGGATTGATCAGTGCGCCGATGTTTGATGCGGTACGTCAGGCACTGCCGATGATGCAGGCGGTGATCCTGATGGCGTTGTATATATTGATCCCGTTGATCCTGCTGTTTGCCGCCTATGAATTTAAGACGGTACTCACACTGACGTTTGCTATATTTTCTTTGAATTTTCTGACCTTCTGGTGGGAAACTGCCCGCTGGCTGGACAGCTATTTACTGGACGCTCTGTATGGCTCAGACACCCATAGCCTGTTGAATCTGGCGGGCATTCAGAACACCTCGGATGATTTGATTATGGGGCTGGTGATGGGCACGTTGTTTATTGTGCTGCCGATGGTCTGGCTGGGCGCATTAGCGTGGGCCGGTGTACGGATGGGCAATATGGCAGGCATGATGAACCAGGGCGTGGGACAGGTCAGACAATCCGCCGGCATGTTCGGGCAAATGGTGATGCAGAAGATGTTGTTCAGAGGAAAGTAGTCAAATAGATATTTAAAACTTAAGGGATAGAACGCTATCCCTTAAGAATAGTTTGAATTTGTGTGAGCTTGATTTTTTCCTCCTGTTTAGCCTGTTCATATACTCGATAAACTTCAAGTTGCAATCCGCAAGACGACGCGAGGCCTTATATTTCCCCGCTGCGCGGGGAAATATAACACGCATCTTGAAGTTGGGTTGGTATAGCTAAATCATACCAATATGGCATAATATCCCAATCCAATATGACAAGGCATAAAGTGAA
>NZ_LDNM01000051.1 GCF_001028135.1 Xenorhabdus griffiniae | reverse complement strand
AAGGGCATTTTTTAATGTGTCAGGGGCTAACCCTGCCAATGTTGAAAGCTCCCTCATTGTGAAACCGGCTTTGTGTATAGCTGCCACAATATCAATGCGATGCCAATCAACGGGAATTATCACTTCATTTCCATTCATATTTCGACTACCCTAAAAATATTATCCACGCGGATAATCCGCTGGGGTTATCCGTCTGGATATAGTATTGATCCACAAGTGAGTCATGTAAAGCAAAAAAATTACTTTCTTTTCCCACATGTGAATCAAGTCAAAGTTAGTCTCATTTTTCCCTTATAAATCAATACGTAAAAAGAAAAGAAAATGAATGGAAAGAAAATAGCTGAAGTTTCCTTTGTCGAACCGACAAAGGAAAGTATTGCAGGAAGGTTAAAGCAATTGATAGGTGATCGCAGTGTTAGGGCTGCGGCAAAAGATTGGGGATTATCTTTTTCTACATTAAACAATTACTTAACAAGAGGAACAGAACCATCTCTCAATGTGGCACTAAAAATATCACAAGTGGAGCGGGTGAGCGTGGAGTGGATCGCCGCAGGTACATCTGAAATCACAAACAGAAAAGACTCCTTGTCATTTATGGAGCAAAAGAAAGACGAACAGTTATCTACTGCATGGCAATATGTATTTGAATCGTTATCTGCCAAAGATATCAATGAGTTATTGAGATTAATTCACCGCAAAGGTGTAGAGGGATTATTAACAATGACGCAGACACCACAAGCAATACACGATGTTGAGGATGCTATCAATTCCTTACCTATCAGAGATACGTTAAAACAAGCAATTAGAGTGGCTCTGCCTGGTAATGAAGCGATGGACAAAGAGATTTTGCGCCGTATTAGCAATGATGAAGGGAGCGTGGAACCTGAAACTGGTATAGTTCAGGCAGTAAATAAAAACGCAGGGTGATTGTGATATTTCATACCTGATCAATCACCTTGTAAATGTTGTTTAAAACCTCTCAAACTATGATCAAAACAGTGCAGAATTAAACGCATAAAATAACAAAAATTATCAATTCTCCCTGGATAGTGCAAAATCGCCTCTCACCCCTATACCTCAATCATATCAAGGCTTTTCGGCCAAATCCCTATCTTTTTATTTAGTGCAGAATTGATCACCTCCCCACACAATAAGGGCATCTTGCCCTTTAATTCCCCACCGAATAAGCATTACTTCTGCAAGACATACCAAATTTTGTCATAATACCCACTATTCCAGAGTTAAAAATAGAATCCTGAAGCTAAGAACTGAAAATCAGATGCCTAATCAAAATGATCAAAATATGCTAAGTGGGCGCTTTCGTGGCTACTATCCCGTTGTCATTGATGTCGAAACCGCTGGTTTTAATGCGCGTACAGACGCTTTACTTGAAATTGCTGCTATTACTTTAAAAATGGATGAAGAGGGTTGGCTAACACCTGCCAATACACTGCATTTTCATATCGAGCCTTTTGAAGGGGCTAATCTTGATCCTGCCGCTCTCGCTTTCACTGGCATTGATCCTACAAACCCCTTGCGAGGAGCTGTCAGTGAATACACTGCCTTGCACGCAATTTTTAAAATGATCCGCAAAGGCATGAAAGACACGAATTGTAACCGTGCAATTATGGTCGCCCATAATGCCAATTTTGATCACAGTTTTGTCATGGCTGCGGCTGAACGTGCGGGTTTGAAACGCAATCCATTCCATCCGTTCGCTACTTTTGATACCGCTGCACTCAGTGGCCTGGTTCTTGGTCAAACAATTCTTGCCAAAGCTTGTATCACAGCGGAAATTCCGTTTGACAGCAATCAGGCCCATAGCGCTCTTTATGATACTGATCGAACTGCCCTGCTTTTTTGTGAACTGGTTAATCGCTGGAAACGGCTAGGTGGTTGGCCGCTACCATCTGCTGATACAGCCAACTGCGGATCCTAAAAAAGCAAGCCCCATACCGATTACAGTATGGGGTTATGAACAGTCACCATCATTCAGATGAATAACTGACCTTATTCCTGCTCACGATATTTATCAGCTGTTTCTTTGATCAGTGTTTGTAGTTCACCACGTTGATACATTTCAACAAGGATGTCACAACCTCCCACCAACTCACCATCAACCCAAAGCTGAGGAAAAGTCGGCCAATTTGCATATTTAGGCAATTGAGCACGGATATCTGGGTTTTGCAGAATATCCACATATGCAAAACGTTCACCACAAGCTGATATAGCTTGAACTGCCTGAGCAGAGAAGCCACAGCTTGGTAGTTTCGGGGAGCCTTTCATGTACAGCAGAATTGGGTTTTCTCTGATCTGATGTTCAATTTTTTCAATGACCGAATCAGCCGTTGTATCAGTAACCGTGTTAGTATTCGTATTCATGTTCGTCATATTTGCTTCCTTAAAAACTGCAAGCGCTATTTATCAGCATAAGATAAAGATTGATTCAGAATACCACTTTCTGCGCTAATTTTTCTACCGTGAACTTTATATGGCAAATTTTTGCCATGATTTGCAGCAATTGATCATCAGTTATTGTCATTCCAACTGACTGTATCTAATCCATGTTAAGTTCAGTTCTGCACCAGTTCGCAGCTTAATAACATCTTTTTCCCTGTTATTTAGCAGAAAAGTTGTTAAGATAATTATCAAAATAGTAACACGATAATAAGCTTAAATTTGCCCTGCCCATGGTTAGTGTCTAAGCCATGGTTTGCGGAGCCAAAAACCCGATATTAAAAAGGAGCATGCAATGTCTTTTGAATTACCAGCATTACCTTATGCCAAAGATGCCCTGGAACCACACATTTCTGCAGAAACTCTGGAATATCACTACGGCAAACATCACAACGCTTATGTTGTAAACCTGAATAATCTGATTAAAGAGACTGAATTTGCCGGAAAATCGCTGGAAGAAATTATCAAAACCTCTGAAGCTGGCATTTTCAATAACGCAGCACAAGTTTGGAACCATACTTTCTACTGGCATAGCCTGTCACCAAATGGTGGTGGCGAACCCACTGGAAAAGTTGCAGATGCTATCAACAATGCCTTCGGTTCTTTTGCTGAATTCAAACAGCAGTTCACCGACGCAGCCCTGAAAAACTTTGGTTCAGGCTGGACTTGGTTAGTCAAGAAAGTTGATGGCACTCTGGCTATTGTTAACACGTCTAATGCAGCAACCCCACTGACTGGCGAAGATAAACCAGTACTGACTGTTGATGTTTGGGAGCACGCATATTACATCGATTACCGCAATGCACGCCCCCAATATTTGGAGCACTTCTGGGCTCTGGTCAACTGGAAATTTGTTGAGGAAAACCTGGCTTAATAAGATTCATTCTCATACTAACCTGAAATAATAAGGGCGGGTTTTCCTTTATTCGCGGAATTCCGCATGCTGGAGAACCCGCCCTTAAAGTAAGTGGGACTACAAATTCTTCGTTTAGATCTTGATCAGATCAGACAGAGGCTTGCCAGAAAAACAATCATGATTAATGCACTACAGGCAGCCAACAATCCCAGCTTCAGATCTGTATCCATAGAACATCCTCAATGTGAAAATTAAGACACCTCAACATCCTAAATTTTAAGCAGTTATTTTCCATATATCAAAAAACCATACCGCGATATTTAATCCATACTCTTTATAGCATCGATTATTGCTTTCACTTTTGAGCTAGATCAGACAAAATTCAAGGTTTACCGCTAAATTATTGCCAACCATCACCCTGTATATAAATATATTGGCAAACGATTAACAAATAGCTATACCCGACAAGAAAGATAAAGGGTATATAAATTAGACCAGAAGGTCAGGAGTCCTTTTTTCATGGCAACGATTAAAGATGTGGCTAAATGCGCTGGTGTTTCGACCACAACCGTATCCCATGTTATCAATAAAACCCGTTTCGTCGCCGAAGATACCAAGACCGCAGTTTGGGCCGCTATTAAAGAATTGAACTATTCTCCCAGTGCCGTTGCCCGCAGCTTGAAAGTTAACCACACCAAATCCATTGGATTGCTGGCAACATCAAGTGAAGCACCATACTTTGCTGAGATCATAGAATCGGTTGAAAATAGCTGCTATAGCAAAGGTTATACACTGATTTTATGTAATTCTCATAACAACCTTGATAAACAAAAAGCTTATCTCGCTATGCTGGCGCAAAAACGGGTAGATGGTTTACTGGTAATGTGTTCAGAATACCCTGAGCAACTTTTGAGTATGTTGGAAGGCTATCGTAATATTCCTATGGTGGTCATGGATTGGGGAGAATCCAGAGGTGATTTTACCGATGCAATTATTGATAATGCCTTTCATGGTGGTTACCTGGCGGGCCGTTATCTCATTGAACGTGGTCATCGTGATATTGCATCTATTCCGGGACCGTTGGCAAGAAATACCGGAGGGGGCCGCCACCAAGGTTTCCTCAAAGCACTAAAAGAAGCCAATATCGCTATTCGGGATGAATGGTTTGTACAAGGTGATTTTGAACCGGAGTCCGGTTATCAAGCCATGTATAAAATCCTGAATCAAAAACATCGTCCAACTGCTGTTTTTTGTGGTGGAGATGTCATGGCTATGGGAGCGATTTGTGCAGCCGATGAGCTGGGATTGCGCGTTCCACAAGACATTTCAATCATCGGTTATGATAATATTCGCAATGCCCGCTATTTTACGCCAGCATTGACAACCATCCATCAACCCAAAGAGCGTTTAGGGCAAATGGCCTTTTCAATGTTACTGGACAGGATCGTCAATAAACGTGAGGATGCACAAACTATCGAAGTCCACCCACGCCTTGTTGAACGGCGCTCTGTTGCAGATGGACCTTTTATCGATTATCGCCGCTGACCATTAATTTTCTTGCAGCCATTCGGCATTAAGCGTTTCGCTATCCCCCAGATAATCTAGTAACCAGCTTAATGCCGGTGAATGGCTTTTTTGCGACCATGTCAAGCAGCATGGACTGTCAGGCAATGGTTGCTCAAGTTCAAGTGTCATCAGCTTGCCTTTACGGATCAGCGGTAGAGCACGGTGTTTGGGCACCATGCCTACACACAATCCATCCATTAAGCAACTTAATCCAACATCCCAATCGGGAACAATCAGTCTCCGTTGATTATCCAAAGCCCATGTATCACGTTTAGGTAAGCTGCGGGCAGTATCTTCAAGACATAAACTGGGATAAGGCCGCATTTGTTCATCATTCAATTTTCCCGATATTACTGCCAATTCATGTTCAGGGCTGGCTACACACAGCCAAGGCATAAACCCCATATCCCTGAAGCTATACCGCTCGCCCACGGGGGAAGCACGTGTCGCTCCGATGGCGACATCCACTCGTTCATCCACCAAAGCATCCCATACACCATTGAAAACTTCAGGATAGACAAATAACTCAATATCTGGAAAATGGCGATAAAAATCCAAAATTAGCCGACGCGTTCGCTCTGGTTTTACGACCTGATCAACCGCAATACTAAATTGCCCCCGCCAACCGTTGGCAACCTGTTGGCACTGGTGCCGAGTGTGATTCATTTTTTTGATAACAGAACGCGCTTCTTTGACAAAAATTGCCCCCGCTTCCGTTAAATCAACGTCACGGTGACGACGTTCAAACAGAGGTACTGCCAGCCATTCTTCAAGCTGTTTTACCGTATAGCTGATAGCAGAAGGCACACGATGAAGTTCTGATGCAGCTGCGCTGAAACTTCCTGTTCTGGCAACAGCATCAACGACTTCCAGAGAGTATTCAGACCACATATATCTTCCTTTCAATTTTTTTCACGGCATGGTGCAAATATTACCGTTTCACAAGTAAAAATCATGCTATATAAAATAAGCCAACTATTTTCTTATCCACTACAAAACTTAATTATTAACACAATGACAACAAATAAAAATGCCATTCCATTTATGTCTTATCTCGCAGGCTTAAGCATGTTAGGCTATTTGGCCATTGATATGTATCTACCCGCTTTTGACACAATGAAAGCAGAATTAGGTACATCCACTAATGCCATCAGTGCGAGCCTTAGCATTTTTCTTGCCGGATTTGCTTTTGCCCAGCTTTTATGGGGTCAATTGTCTGACCGTTTAGGCAGAAAACCTGTTCTTATTATCGGCCTATCCCTGTTTTCCATTAGTTGTTTAGGTATGCTTTGGATTACAGACCCGATCCAGTTACTGGTATTGAGATTTATGCAAGCGGTTGGTGTTTGTTCTGCTGCGGTGACCTGGCAGGCTTTAGTCGTCGACAGATATGATGTAGAACGTACCAAACGTGTTTTTGCCATGATCATGCCTTTGGTTGCTCTTTCCCCGGCTCTTGCGCCTTTGTTGGGCGCATGGTTATTGACGCATAATGGTTGGAGGATCATTTTCCTTGTTTTAATGATCGTAACGATATTGCTGTTAATACCAACATTTTTTCTGACCAACAAACGCACCAATATCGAAACCCACGCCAATAAAAAGGCAGTTTCTTTCTTTACGTTATTAACTTCCCCAGTTTTTAACGGAAATGTACTGATCTATGCATCTTGCAGTGCAGGTTTTTTTGCCTGGTTAACGGGTTCACCAACAATTTTGAAAGATATGGGTTATGATCCTACCGATATTGGCTTAAGTTATATTCCCCAAACTCTGGCATTTATGATTGGCGGGTATGGTTGCCGTATCTTACTGGAAAAAGTAAAAAGTGAAACAGTATTCCCATTTCTGTTGGTGGGCTATGCTGTAAGCATGATCATTATTTGTTTGATTTCCATATTAAGTGAACCTTCATTTATAGCCATTCTTATTCCTTTTTGTGTGATGGCAGCAATGAATGGTGCATCCTATCCAATTGCAGTAGCAAATGCTCTGTCTGTTTATCCACAGAATAGTGGTAAAGCGGCTGCATTACAAAATACCCTGCAATTGGGCCTCTGTTTTGTTGCCAGTATGATCGTTTCTCTATTTATGGAATACCCTCTTTTATCGACGACGACAATCATGGCGCTTACGGTTGTTCCCATGACTATCGGTTATTGGCTGCAAAAACAAGGTGTTGAAAAGAGTCACCAAGCATAAATACAATAATTTCCCAAAAAACATAATAGTTAATAACATTATTATCTAAAGGTTACACCATTATGTAACCTTTAGATGATTGTTTAAATACCATTTCACTCATATACTCATACAGATTCATTATGCTAGAAACTCGGAATTTGGGGTCTTTCAGAGCATTGACGCTCTATTTAATTTCAGGATGAATAGGCAATATGTGCTTTTCAATGCAATTTCTATATTATTTTCAAACAAACCTTCTAGGTTTTATATAATAAAAAACAGTTACAAAGTGACACCTCAAAATTCCATCACACAAATGTTGGAGAGTATATGAGTTCGTCTTTCGTTGAAGGTAAAAAAATAATCACTGATCCTTGGCATAGGATCGCCCATGAATTGCTTCAGGAAACTGATATTGATATCAATGGCAAGCGCCCTTTCGACATACGTATTAAAAATCCTGACTTCTATAAGCGCGTATTGAAAGAAGGCTCCTTGGGTCTGGGTGAGAGTTATATGGATGGCTGGTGGGAATGTGATCGCCTTGATATTTTCTTTTACAAAGTATTACGGGCAGGTTTAGAACATCGTATCCCTAAAAATGTCAAGGATATCTTCAAGATAATTATCTCTCGTATATTTAATTTACAATCTCCCAAACGTGCCTGGATTGTAGGTGAGGAACATTATAATTTAGGCAATGACCTATTTACTCGGATGCTTGATCCTCACATGCAATATTCTTGCGGTTATTGGAAAGATGCCAACACACTGGAAGAAGCACAATCCCATAAGCTGCGCCTGATTTGCGAAAAACTACAACTGTCTCCAGGTATGACTTTATTGGATATCGGTTGTGGATGGGGAGGTTTGGCCGCCTATGCGGCAAAAAACTACGGTGTATCTGTCACAGGGGTAACGATTTCAGCCGAGCAACAGAAATATGCACAGGAACACTGCAAGGATCTAAATGTAAAAATTATCCTTGAAGATTACCGAAACCTTAACCTTCAATTTGATCGCGTTGTATCTGTCGGCATGTTTGAGCACGTAGGCCCTAAAAATTATGACAATTATTTCAATATAGTGAAAAAGAACTTAACACCTGATGGTCTGTTCCTTCTCCATACCATCGGTTCCAATATTGATAAATTAGGTTCCGATGCATGGGTCAGCAAATATATTTTCCCCAACGGCTGCTTACCGTCAATTGCCAAAATTGCCAAAGCAACTACCGGAAAGTTTATCATGGAAGATTGGCACAATTTTGGGGCTGATTATGATCGGACATTGATGGCATGGCATGAGCGATTTATCGCCAGTTGGCATGAAATAGAGCATAACTATAGCCCACGCTTCAAACGGATGTTCAGTTATTACCTGAACGCCTGTGCAGGTGCATTTCGTGCAAGAGATATACAGTTATGGCAGATAGTATTCAGCTCTCGAGGCATCGAAAAAGGATTAAGAGTACCTAGATAACTCCCCATAATGTAATTCCTAAAGCTACAGAAATGATATTTCTGTAGCTTTCGTGTTTTATCGAATCTAGAAAGATTATTTTATTGTTCTTCAATCTGTAACAATAATTTTTCTTGTTCTTTCTGAGCCATAACCCGTTCAACGGTATCTACAATCGCTTGGGTTTGTGGATCAATTTCAATATTAACCTTTTCACCGAGACGTTTTTTGCCCAAAGTTGTACGTTCCAATGTTTCTGGAATTAAATGAACACAAAAGCGATTATTGACTACATCTCCAATCGTTAGGCTAATGCCGTCAATACCAACAAATCCTTTATGCAGGATATACTTCATTAACTGCCTATCGTGAATTCGAAACCATATTTCATGGTTATTTTCAGAAGTGAAGATTTTGGCAATTTCTGCTGTTGTAATAATATGACCGGACATCAAATGCCCACCAATTTCATCACCAAATTTAGCTGCCCTTTCCAGATTAACTAAATCACCTACCCTGAGTTCGCCAAGGTTGGTCAGACGCAATGTTTCTTTCATTAAATCAAAACTGATTAAATCACCGTCGATATTAGTTACAGTCAGACAACAACCGTTGTGGGAAACAGAAGCTCCCGTTTCAATTCCGGGTAATAATTCAGCCGGAAATTTAACAACATGGGTTCGAAAATGCATTTTTTCATCAATAGCAACTATCGGTGCTTTTCCCTGAACAATACCTGTAAACATGGAAACCTCTTTAATAATTTCATCTGGCGGATTAGTTTAACCCACCCACCTCTTTTAAACAGCATGGTGTTTAAACATCATTTCGTTTAAAAATCACCCTGTTTAAATACCATTTTATTTAATACATTATTTTGGTTGATTTTAGTTTCTGTTGAGTGTTGCTTCAATCATGTTGAGTATAAACATCGTGCAATGATTGGATTAATAAAATGAGTCCTATACAATATGGCCGCTTATAAGCGATATATTTTCTATTAACATCGTTTGCTCGCAAAAATATTTCTTGTTTTTCTCGTTAATTTTCAATCAAAAAAGGTGTAGTACGTGCAGAAATATTTAAATGAAGCGCGTAGTTTGCTCGCTTTAGGGATCCCTGTCGTCATCGCACAGTTTTCACAAACTGCGATGGGTTTCGTCGATACCGTCATGGCTGGTAAAGCTGGTGCTGTTGAAATGTCAGCGGTGGCGGTTGGCACATCAATTTGGCTGCCAACCATTCTGTTTGGCCAAGGTTTATTGCTCGCCTTGACGCCAATCGTGGCACACATGAATGGCTCTGGCCAGAGAAAAAATATTGCAGGTCAAATCCAGCAAGGGTTTTGGCTTGCTACCTTCCTCTCTATCTTGACCATCGCAATACTGTATAACAGCCGATTTATTATAGAAGCACAACATAACGTCGATCCTGTATTGGCACAAAAAGCCACGGAGTTTATCCATGCTATCATGTGGGGAGCGCCAGGTTATTTGTTTTATCAAGTTTTGCGGGGTCAATGTGAAGGATTATCGAAAACCAAACCCGCAATGGTCATAGGTCTTTCCGGACTACTGGTCAATATTCCCGTTAACTATATTTTTATTTACGGTAAATTTGGTGCACCTGCACTGGGAGGTGTCGGTTGTGGTGTTGCAACGGCAACCGTTTACTGGGTTATGTTCCTGTTGCTGCTTGCCTATGTGAAGCACTCGCCCTCCCAAAAAGATATCCCAACATTCAACAAATTTGTGGGTCCTGAATGGCATACGCAAAAACGTATTGCACTGCTTGGCCTGCCTATCGCTTTAGCGATGTTCTTTGAGGTTACTCTGTTTGCTGTCGTCTCGTTGTTGGTTTCTCCGCTCGGCGTTGTGGCTGTTGCAGGGCACCAGATATCACTCAACTTCAGCTCCATGATGTTTATGTTCCCGCTGTCATTGGGCATAGCTGCCACTATTCGCGTTGGCTACAACCTGGGCCAAAAATCAACAGAAGGCGCTAAGATATCCGCGTATACGAGTATTATTGTTGGCTTAATTATTGCCTGTATGACAGCGACCTTCACGGTACTGTTTAGCAAACACATTGCTTTTATGTACAACGATAATCCTGAGGTCGTTCTTCTTGCCTCCCACTTGATGTTGTTTGCTGCTATTTACCAACTTTCTGATGCGGTACAGGTCATTGGATCAGGAGTACTGCGCGGGTATAAAGATACACGGTCTATTTTCTTTATCACTTTTATTGCTTATTGGCTCTTAGGGCTGCCTAGTGGTTATATTCTGGCATTGACTGATTATGTCACTGAGCCGATGGGACCACAGGGTTTCTGGATTGGGTTTATTATCGGTTTAACCGCATCAGCATTCATGATGGGTTACCGCATTTTATGGACACAAAAACAGCCAGCCCATGATGTTTTGAAACGTTCTACTCGTTAATTCAATATATTAGGTTAATCAATGCGAGGGGAAAAAGCTGCGAATTCATGCTAAAAGACGTAAATGCGAGCAGTTGAACAAGAATTTGCATTTTTCCCCTTGCCAGAAGGCTCAGTGCCCGTTAATATTCGTCCCCGTTGTCAGCCACAGAAATTTAGATTGCGTCCGTAGCTCAGTTGGTTAGAGCACCACCTTGACATGGTGGGGGTCGGTGGTTCGAGTCCACTCGGACGCACCAAATATTTGGTTGGCAGAAAATAGAATCTTGATGTGCGTCCGTAGCTCAGTTGGTTAGAGCACCACCTTGACATGGTGGGGGTCGGTGGTTCGAGTCCACTCGGACGCACCATATCTAATTCATCGCTTCTCACCTTGCTTATACCTGCTACCTTTTTCCGATTTTCTTCATTCCAATACCCTTTTATACTGATGAGACTAGATTGTTATCCAGTCTACCTGTGTACTAAAAACTCAATTCCGTTTTATTTGCGCAACAACTTGATTTCTTTAATCATGAACCATGTCTATCTCCTCTTTTCTGTATGGAAATCCTTTCAAGCACTATTTTTTGATTCATTTCACAGAAATTAGTCTCTATAATACGCTTACGTCATAAGTTGAATGGTTTCAGCTAATTAATTTACCGAATCCAGAAAAAATTACAGATGATTAGTCGCACTCAATCCGTATATCTGCACATACCGAACTTCACGCTGAAAAACTATTTGACGCTTACTACTATTCATTTTCTATTGCTAGCTATTTTTCACTATGTTGCGCAACTCAGAACATCAGATGATGCGGGCATAAGTGTTAATGGCTAACGATTCACTCTTTTAATCCATTAAATCAGTAGATAGATTGTCATGAAAAAAACCAAAATTGTTTGTACTATCGGGCCAAAAACAGAATCCGAAGAGAAATTGACCGAACTGCTTAATGCTGGTATGAATGTGATGCGCCTGAACTTTTCTCACGGTGACTACGAAGAGCATGGTCAGCGCATTAAAAACATTCGCGCGGTCGTAGCAAAAACTGGCAAAAAAGCCGCAATCCTACTGGATACTAAGGGTCCTGAAATCCGCACCATGAAGCTGGAAGATGGCAATGACGTCTCCCTGACCGCAGGCCAAACTTTCACCTTTACAACAGATAAATCTGTTATTGGCAATCGAGAGCGTGTCGCTGTGACTTATGCCGGTTTGCCAGAAGATCTGAAACCAGGCAACACCCTATTGGTTGATGATGGTTTGATCGCCATGACAGTTAAAGAAACTACCGCAACTGAGGTCGTCTGCGACGTATTGAACAACGGTGACTTGGGGGAAAACAAAGGCGTTAACCTGCCAAATGTTTCTATCAACCTGCCTGCACTGGCAGAAAAAGATAAACAGGATTTGATCTTCGGTTGTGAGCAAGGCGTGGATTTCGTTGCAGCATCTTTTATCCGTAAACGTTCCGATGTACTGGAAATCCGTGAGCACCTGAAAGCTCATGGCGGCGAACACATCCAAATCATTTCTAAAATCGAAAACCAGGAAGGCCTGAATAACTTCGATGAAATTCTCGAAGCGTCTGACGGTATCATGGTTGCCCGTGGCGATCTGGGTGTTGAAATCCCGGTAGAAGAAGTTATCTTCGCGCAAAAAATGATGATCGAAAAATGTAATGCAGCTCGTAAGGTTGTTATCACTGCCACTCAGATGCTGGATTCAATGATCAAAAACCCACGCCCTACCCGCGCCGAAGCCGGCGATGTTGCCAACGCTATCTTAGACGGTACAGATGCGGTAATGCTTTCTGGTGAAAGTGCGAAAGGAAAATATCCTGTTGAAGCCGTTTCCATCATGGCAACAATCTGTGAACGTACAGATCGCGTTATGGGCAGCAAAATTGAACATACTAGGACTCAGAAGCTGCGCGTTACCGAAGCAGTGTGCCGTGGCGCGGTTGAAATTGCAGAAAAATTGGAATCTCCACTGATTGTGGTAGCAACTTATGGCGGTAAGTCTGCAAAATCTATCCGCAAGTATTTCCCTAATGCCTCAATCCTTGCATTGACAACGAATGAAATCACTGCCCGCCAATTGCTGTTGGTCAAAGGTGTTTCCACTCAGATTGTCAAAGAAATCGCCTCTACCGATGATTTTTATCGTATTGGTAAAGAAGCTGCATTGGCAAGTGGTATGGCACACAAAGGGGATATCGTTGTCATGGTATCCGGTGCATTAGTACCCAGTGGCACCACAAACACTTCCTCTGTTCACGTGCTATAAGATTAAATAAGCTAACTAACTGTGCTGTCTAAATTTGGGCAGTACTGGGATCATAAAGAAGCCTATATTTGTATTATGCAAATTGGGCTTCTTATATTTCTATGGTGCTCCATCATCATAGTGAGCGTTAAAAATTAATATTCTTCTTTCAAATTGTTGCTCAATACAAGAATATTTTACTATCTTCACTCAATTATACCAATCCAACTTCAAGGTGCGTGTTATATTTTTCCACGCAGCGGGGAAATATAAGGCCTCGCGTCGTCTTGTGGATTGCAGCTTGAAGTTTATCGAGTATATGTTTAAAGCTGCTGATCTTCTATATAACAATAATTCATGTTAATTTAACAATATTGATTCAATTATCCTTTTATTATTAAAATAATTAAACAGATAAGTCACTCTATTGTTTGTGCGGAATTTTTTTCGTAGCAAAAATTTATTCTCTTTCTAAAATAGTTTGTGCAATACTTAGATGGCTACTTGGGGATTAACTTAATCTAGAGGGTAATGTGATGAATCGTACTAAAGTTGTATTTGGTGCAGTAATTCTGGCTTCTACTCTGTTAGCGGGTTGCTCAAGCGCAACTAAAGTTGAACAACTCGCCTCTCAGGTTCAAACTCTCGGTTCTAAAGTTGACCAGTTGAGCAGTGATCTCAGTTCTATTCGTTCTGATGTACAATCAGCCAGAGACGAAGCTGCTCGTGCGAATCAGCGCCTTGATAACCAAGTTCGTTCATACAAGAAATAATCTTTATAGTAGGTAGAAATTGTTGATAACAAATGGCGTACCACTGTACGCCATTTCTATTTTGGCCTGCCGCCCTATATTTCCCAATGTCTCAGGTTTCAGGTTGATAAATTGGCCTTGGTTGGTTTAACGGCGGTATTTTAGCTGGTTTAATTTCGGGACCGGCCACATCTTCAATTGACCTTAAAATCGCCTTTTCTGCCTGGCTATTTGTAGTCAGCTCTATATTTACCTGCACTGGCACTCCTGCACGACGAATAATAGCCTGATCAACAAGGAATTCATCTGTTTCACGATGATTAACGAACCCCACTAAACCTTCAGAACGCGGAACTGGCATTGTTTGCGGATCATCAGTCTCTTTATTAGAAAGTGGCTGATGAACTTCCACATAGCGCTTACCATCTGGCTCTATGGCATATTTCACTGGTTCATTCATGACTTGAACACGTGTTCCTCGTGGAACAGTCTGAAACAGCGCTTCGATATCATCAGGGCGCAAACGAATACATCCTGAACTGACACGCATACCAATGCCAAAATTCGCATTTGTGCCGTGGATCAGATATTCACCACGCCCGGCGGCCAAACGTAAGGCAAAATCGCCCATTGGATTATCTGGACCTGCGGGTATTACGGCAGGCAAAATAATTCCCCGACTAGCATAATCCTTGCGAATATTAACGGTTGGTGTCCATGTCGGGTTTTTGATCAACTGGCTGACTGACGTTGTCATAGTCGGCGTGTTACGCCCAAGTTGACCTATTCCAATAGGGTACACAACGACATAATTTTTCCCTTCGGGGAAATAATAGAGCCTGAGTTCGGCCAGATTGATAATAATTCCCCGACGGGGAGTGTCTGGCAGCAGCATCTGTGATGGAATAGTTAACTCAGTGTCAGGTTTAGGTAAATAGGGATCAACGCCAGGATTTGCTTCCAACATCGCCAATAATCCTATTTGGTATTTGGCCGCAATGAATTCTAACGGACGTCCGTCATCGGGCACAATATAGGCAGAGTTTTCGCCAATCAGACGGCTATTAGCAGGAGGCAATGGGTACTCGATAGCATGGGCGATATGAGTCAATCCACTTAACGACAACATGCCAATCAAGAACATGCCGATAACAGTTAAAAATCGCTTCATACGTGCTTCCTGAAAATGATGCTTGCATGTTTATGGTTAATTAATAGCCTACTTTGCAAAACTATTCTATCTTATTCGTAGTAATCAAAGCGGGATTGATATCGTCCGACTGTTCCCGCCAGCCAAATACTGACAGGAACAAAAACATAACAGGTAGGATAATTAAGATAAAACTGCCGTTGTCAGGCGAGACGTGCAGCATAATTGTTGCTGATCATTATAGATATCAATCTGCCAGACCTGATGTGAACGGCCAAGATGGACAGGTTTACAAATCCCTTTAACCATGCCTTCATGAACAGATTTAAGGTGGTTAGCATTAATCTCTACGCCCACCACTTTCTGTTCGCCTTCCGAGCAGAGATAACCGGCAATCGAGCCGAGTGTTTCAGCTAATACCACCGATGCCCCGCCATGCAAGATCCCGAAGGGTTGTTTAGTTCGTTGATCGACGGGCATTGTTCCTTCGATAAAATCATCACCAAGCTGAGTAAATTCGATCCCTACATGTCTTACCATACACTCACCGTTAAATTGATTAAGTGTATTTACATCTATATTACGTTTCCAAATCACGACATTATCTCCAATAGGGCTTGTAATGGATGTTTAAGCAGTTTTCCTTCTATACGCTTCACCTGACTGCGACACGAATACCCGGTACTCAGACAATGTTCTAAGGATAGATTTTTCAGTGCTGGTGCCCATGAAAGATTGTAGATGCCAATAGATCTCTCCAGATTTTTCTTTTCATGGCCATATGTACCAGCCATGCCACAACACCCGACATTGACATGATTCAATTGATGACCAAAATGGCAGAAGATATCAGCCCATTGCTTGCCGCTATTAGGCAATGCTGTCACTTCGGTACAGTGCCCAAGCAGATACCAGTCGTCTCTGAACATTGAACCCTTGTTTTTCGCTTGTGACATTTTTTCCGGCAAAATGCTGATTAGCCATTCATGTACCAACTGAACGTTAAAATCTCCCCTCCGTTCACCCAGAATCGCGTTATATTCATCCCGATAACACAGAACTAAAGCAGGATCGACACCTACCATAGGAATATTCAGGTGCGCTATTCGATTAAGAAAGTCAGCCGTTTTTCCTGCGGTTTTGGCAAATCGATGCAAGAATCCTTTAACGTGCTGTGCTTTTCCATTGGGGGAAAATGGCAGTAAAACAGGCTTATACCCCAACTTTTCTGCCAGCAATACAAAATCGGTGACCACTTTAGCATCGTAATAACTTGTAAAAGGATCCTGGACAATCAGCACATATTGGTCACGCTGTAATGATGACACGCTTTCCAGCTGTTCCAGCGTTGTCCTTGCTGCATAATGCCCCGCCAGTTGCTGTTGCAATGTCGGGTAGGAGAGTAACGGCAGATCGGCCATGCCAATGGTGTACTGGCTGATTTTTTGTATCCACGGTTGTTTCAGGAAAAAATTAAATACTCGCGGCGCTTTTGCCATCATTGGCGTGCTGGACTCAACATTAGCAACAATATGATCACGCAATGGCCGCAAGTAACGGCTGTGATAAAGCGCTAAAAAGCGGGAACGAAACGAAGGAACATCAATCTTAATCGGACATTGGGTTGAACAAGCTTTACAGGCTAAACAACCTGACATTGCCTCTTTGACCTCATGCGAAAAATCATACTCACCACGCCACGCTTGCCAACTATGGCGCGTCTTTTCTATCAGTCCCCGCAAACTGGGGCGCGCTTGCTCCAGCCCCTGCTCCAGCAATTTGGGTTCAACCCCTTGTTCTGTCAAAAGCCGCAACCACTCTCTCACCAAGGTCGCCCTGCCCTTGGGAGAATGTATGCGATGCTGACTGATTTTCATTGACGGGCACATCGGGCTTCTGACATCGAAATTGAAGCATAATCCATTACCATTACATTCCATCGCGCCGCGAAATGCTCTCCTTACATTAACAGGAATGATACGGTCGTAAGTCCCGCGCTTGGCTGCATCAACTTTCATCATAGGAGCATCGACGCCAATGGGTGGACAGATTTTCCCCGGATTGAGTCGATTGAGTGGATCAAACACCGTCTTTATGCGACGCAGTTCGTTATACAAAGCCTCACCAAAAAAGGCAGGGCTATATTCTGCCCGAAAACCCTTTCCATGTTCTCCCCATAACAAACCGCCATATTTGGCCGTCAAATGAACAACTTCATCAGAAATCTGTTTCATCAAAATTTCCTGCTGAGGATCACACATATCCAACGCAGGACGCACGTGCAAAACACCTGCATCTACATGCCCAAACATACCGTAATTCAGTTTGTGATTATCCAAAAGCTGGCGAAACTCAGCGATATAATCGGCAAGATGTTGAGGAGGAACACAGGTATCTTCGACAAAGGGAATGGGTTTAGCAGAACCTTTACTGTTGCCTAACAATCCGACGGATTTTTTCCGCATGGCATAAATGCGCTCAATATCCATCAAATCATGGCATATCTGATAGCCAATAATGCCCGCCTGATTTTTTTCCATCAATTCATCAAGGCGTAAGCAAAGCTCCTGCAACTGCTGATCAATTTTCTGTTCATCATTACCACTGAATTCGACAATATTCAGGCCTTGCATATCTTTATCAGGCACGTCAGTAATCAATTCTTTCACTGAATGCCAGATGATATCTTCGCGCGCCAGGTTCAGTACCTTAGAGTCTACCGTTTCAACCGAGAGTGCTTTGGCTTCGACCATAAAGGGAGCATTACGTAGGGCAGAATCAAAGGCGTTATATTTGACATTCACCAGTCGCCGGACTTTAGGTAACGGCGTGATATCCAGTGTCGCCTCGGTAATGAAGGCCAGAGTACCTTCAGAACCCGTCAAAATACGGGTGAGATCAAAAGACTGCATATCGTCGCTGAATACATGGCGTAAATCGTATCCCGTCAGAAATCGATTGAGTTCAGGGAACTTCTCAATGATTAGTTTCCGTTGTTCACGGCAACGTTCCAATACCGTTTTATAAATACAACCCGCTATACTCTCTTCCTGAGCAATCGATTCCGCTAATGCTGTGCTCACAGGACGGGTATCTAACATTTCCCCTCCCAATAAAACCGCACGTATACCCAGGACATGATCCGAGGTTTTGCCATAAACCAACGATCCCTGACCGGAAGCATCCGTATTGATCATGCCGCCCAACGTAGCACGGTTACTGGTTGAAAGTTCTGGAGAGAAAAAATAACCGAAAGGTTTTAGATATTGATTAAGCTGATCTTTGATAACACCGGCTTCTACCCTTACCCATCCCTGCTCTGGGTTGATTTCCAGAATGCGGTTCATATAACGGGACATATCCACCACAATACCACGGTTAAGTGATTGCCCATTCGTGCCCGTTCCGCCGCCGCGGGGGGTAAAAGTCAGAGTTTTAAAACGCGCCTCTTCTGCTATTCTTGTCAGCAAAACAACATCGGCACTGGAACGAGGAAATACAACAGCTTGTGGTAACAGTTGATAAATACTATTATCTGTCGCCATGGTCAGCCTGTCGGCATAGCTACTGGCAGTGTCTCCGGTAAAACCCGCTTCTTTCAGTGCAATCAAATAGTTCTGTGCCAGTTCACTGACATGGGGGGCTTGTGATATACGTGGGATCATTGGCTAATTGCCCCTTATTCTAATAAATATCCACATTGCTTTATCTATATACTATCTTGGATAACGTCACTCAGACAATTTTCTGGTTTCTGAGTAGGTTTTCAACCATATCACAATATTTATCGATTTTTAGCAACCAATGAAATAACGTTATATTTAATTATCGTTGTTACTGCCAACACTATTTAATTACCTGAGAAATGATTTCATGGAAAAATCACAATCACACCAAGATTTACCTAAGTTGTTATTCGCTCTATTCTTCATTTTATTGCTCATT
Source organism: Xenorhabdus griffiniae (assembly GCF_001028135.1). GTDB lineage: Bacteria > Pseudomonadota > Gammaproteobacteria > Enterobacterales > Enterobacteriaceae > Xenorhabdus > Xenorhabdus bakwenae. The sequence continues at coordinate 12,615 of NZ_LDNM01000051.1, read as the reverse complement.
ACCACCAGCTTTTGGGTCTTAAGTCCCTTTATTTTGGGATTTATTTGGTCAGGAATGGTGGTTATCGCAACCTGGCCATTCTTGGAGAAGTTACAACAACGATTATGGGGAAAACGCTGGATTGCAGTTTCTATCATGACGTTACTGTTGGTTTTGTTATTTGTTATCCCTATTGCGTTACTTGTCAGCAGTTTGGTAGAAAACAGTGCGCCATTGATTGAGTGGGCAAAATCGCCTTCCTCGTTCCAACTTCCACAACTGGAATGGCTCAATCGAGTCCCTGTCATTGGCAAAGATTTATATCTTAAATGGCAGGATTTGATTGCTGATGGCAGTAACATGCTTCTCAACAAAATTCCCCCTTACATCGGTAAAGCAGCAACATGGTTTTTTACCCAAGCCGCTAATGCAGGACGCTTTCTTTTCCATCTGGTGCTGATGGTCATGTTCAGTGTATTACTTTATTGGAAGGGTGATCAGGTGATGCTGAGTATCCGCCATTTTGCTATCCGGTTGGCAGATAAACGAGGTGATGCCGTAGTGTTGCTGGCTGCCCGATCGATCCGCGCCGTCGCTCTTGGCGTGGTGGTAACGGCATTGGTTCAAGCCATCGCGGGCGGAATTGGGTTGGCAATTGTCGGCATTCCGTATCCAATGATATTGACAGTACTCATGTTTGTATGCTGTGTTGCCCAGTTAGGGCCTCTGCTTGTTCTCGTTCCATCTATCGCATGGCTTTATTGGACGGGAGAAACAACCTGGGGAACAATTTTAATTATCTGGAGCCTGGTATTAACCACCATGGATGGTGTCCTGCGCCCTTTCCTGATCCGTCTTGGTGCTGACTTACCTATGGTATTAATTCTCACTGGTGTCATCGGCGGGATCCTGTCATTGGGTGTCATTGGGTTATTTATTGGGCCTGTTGTATTGGCTGTTTCTTACAGTTTACTATTGGCATGGATGAATGAAGTTCCTAAACCCGAAGGAAATATGACAGATATGGAAAAACATTTCGGGAAAAAGCACGTCAAATAATTAAATAATCGCGCGAAAATACTATCTTTTCGCGCGATTATAAAATTGATGGATATATCACCACCCCCCTAAAATATAAAATTATTTTTCGTAAAAAATAAAACCCACCAAGAAAATTGTTGCAAAAAAGTTATTTTTATAAAGTTTTTTCCTAATCTCTATTTATTAAGAGGATTCTTAATGAATAAACTCACCTATTAAATTAGTATTCAGTTCATCGAAACACATGTTTCCCAGAGTATTGCCGTCTCAGCTTATAACGCCATAGGCTGGGTTCAATGAAGTATATATATTGCTGTGTGTAGTCTTTGCCTGTCAGCCCATGATAGGCTTTTTTTTGCATTCCAAAAAACATGTAACACAGAATATAAAAGCCTGAAAGTATCTTAACAGGCTCTTATATTTATATTTGAATTAAATGCTATGAGTGATTTCCAGTTAATTATTTTCAGCCAACGCAATCCACGTTTTCACGACTGTATCAGGATTCAATGATAAACTGTCAATTCCTTCCTTCATTAACCATTGAGCAAAATCTTCATGATCCGAAGGCCCTTGTCCACAGATGCCAACATATTTCCCCTGCCGTTTAGCTGCCTGAATTGCCATAGAAAGTAATTGTTTCACCGCGTCATTACGTTCATCGAATAATTCGGATACCACACCAGAATCGCGATCTAATCCCAGAGCTAATTGCGTCATATCATTTGAGCCAATTGAGAAGCCGTCAAAATATTGAAGGAATTGCTCTGCTAACAACGCATTCGATGGAATTTCACACATCATGATAACTTTCAAGCCATTCTCACCGCGCTTCAAACCCTGAGATGCCAATTCCGCTATTACCGCTTCCGCTTGATCAACGGTACGCACAAACGGGATCATCACCTCAACGTTAGTTAATCCCATCACATTACGCACCCGCTTGATCGCCTCGCACTCCAAAGCAAAACATTGACGGAAGCTGTCAGAAACGTAGCGCCCTGCCCCACGGAAACCCAGCATTGGGTTTTCTTCATGGGGTTCATATCTGTTCCCCCCCACCAGATTCGCATATTCATTGGATTTGAAATCTGATAAGCGAACGATCACCCGTTTGGGCCAGAATGCTGCCGCTAGCGTTGCAATCCCTTCGGTTAATTTCCCTATATAAAACTCAATCGGATCATCATAACCAACCATCAACGAGTTAATTTGCTCTTGCAGCTCAGGAGACTGTTTGGAATATTCAAGCAGAGCACGAGGATGCACACCGATCATCCGGTTAATAATAAACTCCAGTCGAGCCAAGCCAATTCCTTCATTTGGCAAACAGGCGAAATCAAATGCGCGATCTGGATTGCCTATATTCATCATGATCTTCACATCCAATTCCGGCAGTTTATCAATTTGGGCACTCTGAACACTGAAATCTAGTTTATGCTGATAAACGTAACCTGTATCACCTTCCGAACAAGAAACCGTTACCTGTTGACCTTCCTGTAGACGTTCGGTCGCATCACCACAACCAACAACGGCAGGAATCCCCAGCTCACGAGCAATAATGGCGGCATGACAGGTACGTCCTCCACGATTAGTGACAAGGGCTGCGGCTCTTTTCATTATCGGTTCCCAATCCGGATCAGTCATGTCAGTAACCAATACATCCCCCACTTGAATGCGATCCATTTCACTCAGATTGTGGATAACTTTGACTGTTCCAACGCCGATACGATGCCCAATTGCTCGACCTTCTACCAATACATTACCTTGCTCATTGAGTTGGTAACGTTCCATTACCTGCTGATTTGCTCGGACAGTTTCAGGACGGGCTTGCACAATATATAACTTGCCATTATGCCCATCTTTCGCCCACTCGATATCCATCGGACGACCATAATGCTTCTCAATCAGTAAAGCCTGTCTAGCCAACGCTTCCACTTCACTGTCAGCCAAAGAGAAACGATTGCGCAACTCCTCTGATACAGCTTCCGTACGCACTTGCTTGCCATGCTCTTTGCTATCTGCATAAACCATACGTATTTTTTTAGAGCCCAGATTACGGCGCACTATTGCCGGGCGATTGTTCTTCAACGTCGGTTTGTGGACATAAAATTCATCAGGGTTTACTGCCCCCTGCACAACCATCTCCCCCAAACCATAAGCTGATGTAATGAACACAACCTGATCAAAACCTGATTCAGTATCAATCGTGAACATCACCCCAGACGAGGCCAAATCAGAACGCACCATGCGCTGTATACCCGCAGAAAGTGCAACACCACGGTGGTCATAACCTTGATGGACACGGTAAGAAATGGCACGATCATTAAAAAGTGATGCAAAGACATGCTTGATAGCCACCATCACCGCATCAATGCCCTGCACATTCAAGAAAGTTTCTTGCTGTCCAGCAAAAGAGGCATCCGGCATATCTTCTGCGGTTGCAGAAGAACGCACGGCGAAAGAGGCATCAGGCTCGCCTTCAGACAATTGCAGATAGGCATCACGAATATCTTTTTCAAGCTGAGCCGTAAATGGCGTATCAATCACCCACTGACGGATCTGTGCGCCAGTTTTAGCCAACTGATTGACATCGTCAACATTGGTTTCATCCAGCAATTGATAAATACGCTGATTCACACCACTTTGTTCCAGAAAATCATTAAATGCCTGTGCAGTTGTCGCAAAACCATTGGGAACAGACACGCCAAGTTCAGCCAGATTGGTGATCATCTCGCCAAGCGAGGCGTTTTTACCACCAACCCGATTAACGTCATTCATGCCTAATTGGTTATACCAGAGCACATTGCTTGGGGTGAGGCCACTATTGGACATTAGAAACTATCCTTTTTTACATTCGGAGGTACAAATCGGAAAATTAAAGCTGCACTTCACAGCAGAAAATAGCCTAGCACATTGTCTTGCCAGATATAGAAAGGTGAATCGATCAACCCAACAATATTATTTTTTTACGGGTATACTTCTGGAAAAAATCCTAAGGGCATAACGATAAAAGAAGAGAGACAATGATAGAAATCCATCCTTCCCAAACAACGGAAAATGAAATACTGGAACGCAACGTATTTTTTATTTCTGATGGAACGGCAATCACCGCAGAAGTATTAGGCCATGCCGTGTTATCTCAATTTCCAATTACTATTACTTCCTATACCTTACCTTTTGTGACGAGCAAAGCCAGAGCAGAAGAAGTCAGAGATCAAATAAACGCGATATATCAGCAAACCCAAATCAAGCCACTCGTTTTTTATTCCATCATTTCGGATGAAGTGAAAAGCATTATTACCCGCAGTAACGGATTTTGTCAGGATATTGTTCAAACATTAGTTGCACCATTACAGCAAGAAATTGGCCTGGAACCCAAACCCGAATTACACCGAACTCACGGCTTATCGAAAAAAAATCTGGGGCAATATGATGCACGTATTGCTGCCATTGATTACACTCTCGCCCATGATGATGGTATTTCATTACGTAATCTTGATCAGGCTCAAGTCATTATACTTGGCGTATCTCGGTGTGGAAAAACCCCCACCAGCCTCTATCTTGCCATGCAATTTGGTATTCAGGCTGCCAACTATCCTTTTACCGCAGATGATATGGATAATTTGCAGTTACCCGCCGCTTTAAAATCCTTTCAGCCTAAATTATTTGGTCTGACGATTAGCCCAGAAAGGCTTGCTGCTATCCGTGGAGAGCGGCGTGAAAATAGCCGTTATGCTTCATTACGACAATGTCGGGTTGAACTTGCTGAAGTTGAGGCTTTATTTCGAAAAAATAAGATCAATTACCTGAATACCACTAATTATTCTGTCGAAGAGATTTCAGCCAAAATTATTGACAGCATGGGATTAAAACGTCGTATGTTCTGATTTCAAAACATCACATGTTTAACAATATTTATTCACGACACTTTCTCGCGTAAATATCATGATTGTCTGTTGAATTTACTGGGGGTTGAGTTATTGTGATCCCCCAGTTATTCCAGACTTTGTCACAATATGAAGTAGAATCCGAGAAAGAAAGTATATGTACAAAACAGATGAGTTAAGAACCCACCGCATTAATAGCCTGATCACACCTAAAGCGCTTGCAGAACAATATCCTATATCAGACAAAATCTTACAAAATGTGACATTGTCACGAAAGCGCATTGAATCGATCCTAACAGGCGAGGATCAACGTCTATTGGTCATTATTGGTCCCTGTTCCATTCATGATGCTGATGCCGCCCTTGATTATGCCTCTCGCTTATGCGCCCTGCGCAAAAAATACCAGCAAAATCTAGAAATCGTGATGCGAACTTACTTCGAGAAACCGAGAACCGTTGTTGGTTGGAAAGGTTTGATTTCAGATCCCATGTTGGACGGCTCTTGCCAGGTTAATAAAGGGATCTCCCTTGCCCGTAAGCTGTTAATTGATATCAATGAATTAGGTATCCCGACGGCGACAGAATTTCTGGATATGGTCACTGGTCAATACATCGCCGATTTAATCAGTTGGGGAGCGATTGGCGCCAGAACAACAGAGAGCCAGATTCACCGGGAAATGGCCTCTGCCTTGTCATGCCCAGTGGGTTTTAAAAACGGGACGGATGGTAATACGCTTATCGCTATTGATGCAATACGTGCGGTACGAGCCAAGCATATGTTTTTGTCCCCAGATAAAAACGGTCAGATGACTATTTATCAAACCAGTGGCAACCCCTATGGACATATTATTATGCGTGGTGGAAAAAAACCGAATTACAGTGCTGAAGATATTGCAGCAACCTGCCATAAATTACGTGAATTTCACTTACCTGAACGTCTGATTGTGGATTGCAGCCACGCTAATTGCCAGAAAATTCATCATCGTCAATTGGATATAGCAAAAAATATTGGTGAACAGATCCAATCTGGCTCAACAGCGATTGCTGGTGTTATGGCTGAAAGCTTTTTGGTCGAAGGAACTCAAAAAGTTATCCAGGGAGGAACTTTGACATACGGCCAATCTATTACCGATCCATGCCTCGGCTGGCAAGATACGGAAAAATTTATCAATATTCTTGACGAAGCCATGAAAAATCGTTCCTGAATCCTTTCCTTATTTTGGCTCCCCCCAACTCCCGGGAGCCAATAATCCGAAAAAAATATTTTAAAGCCAAAATGTTAACTAAAAGTTTCAGGCATAGAAAAAAGAGCTTGAAGTTAACCATCATTGAAACGATAATTATTCTCAATATCAGAATAATTGCTGTTCAATAAAATCAATTGCATTGATGGTCAACTCTGGCGCAATAAAAAATCTAACAAACTCACTGCTGAATAACAGTGATATACCCGTTAATTGTGTCCACAGGAACACGCTATTTCACCATTGATGTTGCTGGTATTGGCCGCGCCAATGGACAAGATATCAGCATTCGGGGTTACACCCAAAAAGGGGTTTTGACGCTTGTTGGTGGTCTTCGTCAAGGCACTGACACCGGGCACCTCAATGGTGTATTCCTCGATGCCGCTTACTCATCGCTGGGAGCACCACAGCATGGTCGTAATGCCAAACTGTTTGTAAGCTACCCGTGGTAAAAGAATAGACAAATTATTATTCCGATTTTAGAACAAAATTGTTTTTAAACACCGCTTTTTAAGGAGCCAGCAACTGTGAATCAGTCACTTTATGAACGTTACCTACAAGCCAAGGCAGAAAACAAAGCTAAATATGCACGCGATCTGGCGGTTTACCTTAACGTCAGCGAAGGAGAATTATTGCATAGCCGTGTCGGTATCGACGCAGAACGTTTGAATATTGACGCTCCTACCCTGCTTCAGGAACTGGCAGCAGTTGGCGAAACCAAGGCGATTACCCGTAATGACTTTGCCGTTCATGAGCATATTGGCCGCTACGAAAATACCAAATTTAGCCCACATGTTGGTTTGATCCTTAATCCACGTGAGCTTGACTTGCGTCTATTCTTCGAACACTGGAGCAGCATTTTCTCTTTGGTTGAACCCGCCAGGAATGGCGTGCGTCACAGCATTCAATTCTTTGACCGTCAAGGCGATGCATTGCATAAAGTCTATGCCACCAGTAACACCGATATGGTTGCATGGGGTGCACTGATCGAAAAATATCAGACCAGTGAAAACCCCACGCTGGAAATTCAATCGGAAGAAGTGCCTGAACATGCAGAAGTTACGGAACAACTGAAAGTACAGTTAGATGAAGAATGGCGTGCCATGACGGATGTTCATCAGTTCTTCATCATGATGAAACGCCACAATCTAAACCGCCAGCAAATTTTCAACGCAGTGAAAGATGATTTAGCTTATCGTGTGGATAATTCAGCACTCACTCAACTTGTTGATGTTGCTCATAAAGATCAAAACGAAATCATGATCTTTGTCGGAAACCGGGGTTGTGTCCAGATTTTCACGGGTAAACTGGAACGTCTGATGCCTTATCAGGAAGAAAACTCTTCCCAGAAGTGGCTCAATATTTTCAACCGCAATTTCACTCTGCACCTGATTGAAAGTGCCGTCGCAGAAAGCTGGGTTACCCGTAAACCCACCGATTGTGGTTTCGTTACCAGCCTTGAGTTGTTTGATGCCGATGGCAACCAAATCGCACAGTTATACGGCCAACGCACTGAAGGAACTCCTGAGCAAGCCCAATGGCGTGAACAAATTGCTGCTTTACCTAAACTTCAACCAGAACAGGAAACTTGTGTAGCATGAAAAAATGGCTTCTAACATTTATGCTTGCCATCTCTTTCAATGTGTTCTCTGCTGAACGCATTGTTACCATTGGTGGCGATGTGTCTGAAATTGTTTTTGCACTTGGTGAAGGACAGCACGTTGTCGCAAGGGACAGTACCAGCCAAAATCCCAAGGAACTGCTTTCCTTACCCGATATTGGGTATATGAGGATGTTGAATTCAGAAGGGATTCTATCTATGCGCCCCTCACTGGTGATTGCAAGTGAGTCGGCTCAACCTTCCCTGGCACTCAAGCAAGTCGAAGATTCCGGTGTAAAAGTTATTAAAGTGACCAGCGAAACCTCGTTAGAAGCCGTTCCTGCAAAAATCATGACCGTCGCCAGGGCGGTCAACCAGGAAAAACGTGGTGAAGCATTGATTGCCCAATACCGGCAACAACTCGCAGATATCGCTACGTCAGATATTTCCGCCAAAGTCGTCTTTGTCATGAGTCATGGTGGCATCATGCCAATGGCGGCTGGTCAGAAAACAGCAGCCGATCACATTATTCGTGCCATTGGTGCAAAAAATGCGATGCAAGGCTTCCAGGGATATCGGCCTTTATCTCAAGAAGGTGTTATTGCCAGCAAGCCGGACTTACTATTGCTCAGCACCGAAGGGCTAAAAACGTTGGGCGGGATGGATAAAGTTTGGCAGCTTCCCGGGTTAAGTTTCACACCGGCAGGAAAGAAAAAACAGGTCGTGGTTGTTGATGAAATGGGTCTGCTCGGGTTTGGTCTGCAAACGCCTGCTGTGATGAAGCAAGTCCGTAATGCTGCGGAGAAGGTGCAATGAGCCATTCCCGCTCCCCCAGTCTCGGTGTGATAGTACTGAGTTTGTTGCTGTTCCTTCTGGCTATTAGTTCAGCAAATATGGGGGCATTGCCACTCTCTTTTAAAACACTGTGGGAGTCCTCTTTGGACGACCCACAGTGGCAGATATGGTTAAACATTCGCCTTCCACGTATTTTGCTGGCAATCCTCGTTGGAGGCGCGCTGGCGATATCTGGTGCCGTAATGCAAGGGTTATTTCGTAACCCTCTGGCCGATCCTGGATTATTAGGGATCAGTAGTGGTGCAGCACTTACCGTCGCAATGTTTATTGTGTTGCCTTTCGCCCTACCTGCCAGCATTGCGTTGTACGGACATATTATTGCCGCTTTTATTGGCAGTCTATTGGTATCATCCCTGATATTCATTCTCAACAAATATAACCACGGCAACCTGTCAAAGCTACTCCTTGCAGGCATCGCCATTAATGCACTGTGTTCGTCATTTATTGGTGTATTGAGCTATATCAGTAACGACCAACAATTACGCCAATTTTCCATTTGGATGATGGGTTCACTCAGTCAAATAGAGTGGCCAACACTGGCGATTGCTACATCACTCATTATCCCTGTTTGTATGCTGACAATCAGTCAGTCACGTAAACTCAATTTGCTGCAACTGGGTGATGAAGAAGCGCACTATTTAGGCATTAATGTCCAACGCACCAAATATCAATTATTGCTGTTAAGTGCCTTGTTAGTTGGATGTGCCGTTGCTTTGACCGGTGTCATTGGTTTCATCGGCTTAGTTATCCCACACCTTGCCAGACAACGATTTGGGGGGGATCATATCTGGCTACTGCCGATATCTGCCCTGGGTGGTGCCTATCTTCTGTTAAAAGCCGACACATTAGCCAGAACATTAGTTTCTCCTGCTGAAATGCCAGTAGGCCTTATCACTGGTTTGATCGGTGCCCCCTATTTTTTATGGCTCATTCTTAAGCCATCAAAAGACCGTTCATAATGGAACCGAACATGTCAAATAATTTACTTGAAGCACAAAATTTAAATTATTTCATCGGGCAGCGTCAGATAATCAAAGATGTTTCCCTTTCCCTGCGTCAGGGAGAAGTTGTCGCAATTATCGGCCCAAACGGAGCGGGGAAATCAACACTGTTACGTCTATTGACCGGCTATATCCTACCCAGTTCGGGAGGCTGTCTGTTAAAAGGAATGCCCATTTCCCGCTGGCCAACTCAGCAACTGGCTCGCATTCGTGCCGTCATGCGGCAATATAGCGCCCTCTCCTTTCCATTTAGTGTAGAGGAAGTCATCGCTATGGGACGTGTTCCCCATGAAAATACCCACAAAAGAATCGCCATTGATGAAGCGATTGCTTTGACAAAGTGTGAAGAACTGAGAAACAGAAATTATCAGCAATTATCTGGAGGGGAACAACAACGGGTGCAACTGGCAAGAGTTTTAGCTCAACTTTGGCATCCTGAACCTACCGAATCTTGTCTGTTTTTGGATGAACCCACGTCAGCATTGGATCTTTATCACCAACAACATACATTGCGATTGGTTCACCGACTGACACGACAGCAGCCCATTGCTGCCTGTTGTGTACTGCATGATTTGAACCTGGCTTCACTTTATGCCGATAAAATTATCCTGTTGCATAAAGGGCGATTAGTGGCATCCGGCACGCCACAAGAGGTATTGCGTGACGATATTCTTAAGCAATGGTATCAAGCCGATTTGGGTGTTATACAACATCCTGAAACCCACCAGCCACAGATCTATCTTCGGCAATAAAAGGTTGTTTATCCCGGTAAATAATAATGAATAGAGAAGGATAGTTAACATCCAAAAAGAGTAAACCGGTGACTCCCGCTATCACTAATGCGTGAAAAATAAATAATATCCGATTGCATGACATCCTCAACCCGAAGAATAAAGTGGCGTTACATCCTACGAGCTTGCCAAAAAACACGACGCCAATACCCATTATTAAGAGAAGAACGGATTACGCCTTTACTTGTGGATGCATGAATAAACGCATTGTTAGTATCGTAAATACCTACATGCAACCCACTCTTTCCACTGCCGGTTTTGAAAAAAACCAGATCCCCTGGCATCAGATCATCTTGGTTTATCCGTGTACCTATTTGGGTTTGTTCACTTGTTGTCCGGGGAAGCTGAATATTAAAACGATCAGAAAAAGTCCGGTACACAAAGCCGGAACAGTCAATACCATGCCTATCCATGCCACCATAGCGATACGGCGTATTCCGCCATTGCTCAAGTTGATCCTTTAACTGAGCAATGACCATTATCGGATCAGAGAGAGCGGCTTTCAGCGGAGACGAATTAGAGTTGGAAGCAGGGTTGGTACAACCAATAAGAAACAGGCTAAATAAAAGAAACAAATACCTCAATTTCATTGCTAATCCCCCGCCAGTACTCACTATTACATTGATTAAATGAGTTATGTTTCTTGCTCATTTTCGTGCATTTAAGGTTATTTTAAGCTATTTTCTTATTTAAGGCACCCCATTCAGCACCCCGCATACAGTTACAGAACTAAACTGGAGAATATCAATTATGGCTTACTATAGCATAGAGAAGCGTCCCCGAGCAGACGGCACTTTACGTTACAGGTGCACTGTTGGAGTTAAATCTGGAGGTAAATATATATATCGAGAAAATCGCACATTTGGAAAACATTCTCACGCTAAAACGTGGGGTGCTAAACGAGTGGCGGAACTTGAACAAAATGGAATCCCAACACGTGGCAATATAGATGATTTTACAGTTGGTGACTTATTATCCAAGTATATCAATGATCCCAATCTTGGAGGAAAGGCAGGGAAAACAAAAAAATCCGTCTTAAATACGCTATTACGTAGCGAATTATCGAAATTATTGCTATCCAAATTATCAGTAAGCCATATTATTGAGCACTGCAAGCAGCGGCATTCTACAGGAACCACTCCCGCCACCATCAATCATGATGTCATCTATTTGTCGCTGGTATTAAAATCAGCTAAGCCTGTCTACGATATAAATTATACTTCAAATCCCGCATATGAAGCCCGTTCAATTTTAACCCAAATGGGATTGATCGGAAAAGGTCAGCGGCGCAGCAGAAGACCAGAACGAGAAGAGTTAGATCGATTAATTGAAGCACTACACAAACGGAGCGGCCACTGGAAAAGTAAAATTCCTTATGAGGATATACTGAATTTTTCTATACTAACCTGCATGCGTATAGGAGAAGTATGTAAAATCAGGTGGGATGACATTGATGAGAAGCAAAAGTCTGTGCTCGTAAGAGACAGAAAAGACCCCAGAAAAAAAGTAGGAAATCATATGTTCGTTCCTTTACTTGGGGATGCCTGGGATATTATTCAAAGACAACCAAAGTCTGATAGTGAACTGATATTTCCCTACAATACGTTAAGTATATCTCAAGGATTTCACAGGGCATGCGTCAAACTAGGCATTGAAGACCTTCGCTATCATGATCTACGCCGGGAAGGGGCAAGTCGCTTGTTTGAGGCTGGGTTCTCAATTGAAGAGGTCGCGCAAGTCACAGGTCATCGTTCGCTGAATGTATTATGGCAGGTATACACCGAGCTGTACCCGCAATCACTGCATGAAAAATTCAACAAACTTATGCGGCAGAAAGAAGAATTACAAGGGAAGGAACCCACCCTTTGACTCTCAAGGCAATCAACTATGGTGGAAATCCCCATAGTTGCCGTAGATGGCTCAAACCTGAATCATGGTCAAGATTTTGACCATCTTTAAGATGTGATATCACACCTTGGGTATGGTGATTTCCACCATACCTTTTTACCCACACAGGGTTACTTAATGTAACTCAGTGACTGACGACGAATTTCGTCGGTAGTGAGAGGTCAGTACGCTAAACGTTCCGACCTTGTGAGGGGTTACGACGAATTTCGTCGGAACCAATGATCATCAGACTGCATACCGATACTTTCGGTGCTCAAACTGACCCTCTTAAAGAGGGCAAGTTAACTGACTGATTTATCTCATGACT
>NZ_LDNM01000050.1 GCF_001028135.1 Xenorhabdus griffiniae | reverse complement strand
GCATATGGCGACCTGCTTCGACCTGATCAGTCAGTCATCGCTGTTCGGCCAACTGGAAGACAAACCGTGGTTAACACTGGACTGGATACTCAAACCGGAGAACTGGTCACAGGTCTACGAGCAGGCAAAACGGGAACACATCGCACGACGTAACGGAGCTTAATATGGAAAAATTTTCTGACATTCACGCAGAACAGGCGGTCATTGGCGGTATTTTGATTTCTGGTGATGAGTATGCTGATATCGCAATCAGTGCGGTTGAATCCCTGACGGAAAATGATTTTAGCTCTGTTGCTCACAGACTGATCCTGAGAGGGCTAAAAAAACTCAATGTGGCAGGCAGTAAATTTGATGTGGTATTGCTGAACAGCGAACTTGAGCAAAGTGGTGACTCTGGTCATTGTGGAGGATTCGCCTATATTGCTGAATGTTCAAAAGGTGTGCCAAGCATCCACCTACTGCCTAGCTACGTCGATAAACTCAAACAGTTATCTATGACCCGCCAAATGTTGTCCGTTCTGCATACAGGCATTGCACAGATCACTGCCGGCGGAGTTCATGCGGTTCAGGATATTGCCGGTGATATTGAAAACCAGATATCAAATCTGGGAAGTGCCAATGATGGCGGAACAGCTCACATCATGGAAGGCGTTGAGGAATCGATAGAAATCATTGAATCATTGATCAATGGTGATATCTGGAAACATAAAACTGAATTTGGGATGCCAGATATTGACCGGGCATTTGGTGGGTTCAATAACACCGATTTTATTGTTATTGGTGGTCGTCCCGGCATGGGTAAGACCATGATGAGCACAGCAATAACGAAATCGGTCGCATTGAAAAACCGTAAGCCTGTGATGTTTTTCAGCTTGGAAATGCCCAAGTGGCAAATATCAGAGCGTATTGCATTTCATCATGCGCGGGTTCGTAAACAAGATTTATTGGGTGAAAACTGTTCAAAGGAAATGATGAATGAGGCGTGGGCGAAATTGGCTCATGCACTAGATGATGTTCAAAAATCATCAATACATACCAACGACAAATCGTCTTTGAGTATCAACCAGATACGAGCAGAGGCCCGACGGATGCACAAAAAAACTGGCGGTCTTGGACTGATTATTGTTGATTACCTGCAAAAAATGAAAATGACCAATCCCGAAAACATGAACCAGTCAGTTGGCGAGATCGCTACAGGGTTAAAAAATTTGGCTAAGGAGCTAAAATGTCCGGTTGTTGCTCTGGCTCAGTTAAACCGTAATTTGGAGCAAAGACTCAATAAACGGCCTGTTAACGCAGATCTGAGAGAGTCAGGAATTATTGAGCAAGAAGCTGATGTTATTTTCATGGTGTATCGTGATGATAAATATAATCCCAATACGGAATTGAAAGGAATTACTGAGATTATCTGTACCAAATCACGTCACGCTCCCGGTGCTGAAAAATCGTATTATTTTACAAACGCGCACGGAGGGTTAGATCCGGCTGACCTCACCAGAATCAAGTCAGCTGAATATCAAGAAGATATTGAATTTTAACCCCACCATAAGGACTTTTGAGATGAAAAAAGCCAAAAAAGGAGCAAAGAATTCATTTATTCGAATATCAATAGCGACTTTTATTTTAACACCTCTCTCCATGGTGATTCTTCTCACGTTGCCTTTTTATCAATTAAACAAACTATCAAGTTATTTATTTAAGGTGGCTTATAAATTTGGGATAACTCACTATTTCGAAAGGATAAGGTAATGAAACTAACTGAATTACAACAGCAAATTCACCAGCAAAATGTTGATGCGGGTTGGTGGGACAATCCAAGAGAACGAGGTACATTGCTTTGTTTAATTCACTCAGAAATCAGCGAGGCAATGGAGGGAGAGCGTAAAAATTTGATGGACGATCATTTACCTCATCGTCCTATGGCAGAGGTGGAGCTAGCCGATGCCGTCATCCGTATTTTAGATTATGCAGAGGCATTTGGTTATGACATCGAGAGCGCGATTGCTGAAAAGTTAGCATACAACCGCAATCGGGCAGACCATAAACGAGAGAATCGCGCCAAGACTGGCGGTAAGGCATTTTAATGAAAATCAAAACAAGCGAACTAACTGGACGGGCGTTGGACTGGGCTGTGGCGTTGTCTTTAGGAGCAGAGATTAAAGGTGAAGGCCGTTTTCTGGAATTACCTAGTGGACATTCTGTAGATAAAAAAAGTAGATATTATTCGTTTAAGCCCTCTTCTGACTGGTCTATATGCGGGCAGTTGATTGATAAATATCTAGATAGCTTAACCCGTATTTGTATTGATTCCCCTTGGGTAGCATCTTGTAAATCGGTAACAGTGGATGACTTTTCTATCTGGAAAGTACAGGAAGGACAAACACCACAAATTGCTATTTGCCGAGTCGTGGTTGCTGCACGGTTAGGTGACGAGGTAGAGATACCGGATGAACTACTGGAGGCAAAATGACATACAAACTCAAACCGTGTCCGTTTTGTGGTGGTGAAAATTTAGGTGTTGATCATGAATATGATGAATCACATGAACCTTATGATTCGTGGGTAACTTGTTTTGGGTGTGATTCAACAGGCTCTATTTCTTATTACAATAAAAATAAAGATGATGCGGTAAATAATGCAATTGAATTATGGAATAAAAGAGAGAGGTTAGATGGAGCATGATTTTCTCTTCCATGAATCAACAAAAGAATTAGCCTGGAAACATCTCAAAGAAGTTCTCGCAACAAAC
>NZ_LDNM01000049.1 GCF_001028135.1 Xenorhabdus griffiniae | reverse complement strand
AAGGGACAAAAACTCATTTACTTCGTTTATAACGATATTGCACTTAATATGTGAATCCAAGAACCTTTTTTATATAACAAAAAAATAACGACACAATAAAAATCAAAACGTGTACGACAACACGTTTAGACGTGGCCCCAAATGTATTCCGGTTAAGGAAGTTTTTTCCTAAATTAGATTAACCTACACCGTATATTTAGCCAAGTCTTTAGGGGTTATTTTTTTAGATACATTGTCTTTATTAATAGATAAAACTACCTTTCCATGTAATCCATCCAAAGGGTTATCACCTATTTTTTTTTATTGTCAAAATTGCAGCCCTATGTTTAACGCCAGAAAATATGGAATCATCTTCATTTTTAAGCCTATTAACATCCCTTGGAGAATACATATCATCACTCATGACTTCTTTAGATATATCCTCGGGGAAATATAGTTGGCCTACAAAATAGAATTTATCTTCCTGTCTTTTTTGTACATTCGCATTCCTTGCTGATAAATGAATATGTATAGCTCGTCCAGCATAAAAACCGGGGAAAATTGTGGTGAATCTGACTATGCCTTCTTTGTCTGCCCTTTGTGACCCACGAAGAAATGTGCTTTCATCAGTTCTCGAAATTGTTCCTATATCACTAGATGGAGCCTCAAGGTCTGGATTGATGTATTTCCAACCTGAATACTTTCCCATTGCATTACAATGCCATATATCAATAAGGATATCATGTAGAGGTTTACAGGTTACAGAATCAATGATTTTCATTGTCAATAAAAGAGGTATTCCTGGTTCATCCTCTGTTATATTCCTTCTCAGTAATTTGTTATTTATAAAATATGGCCCTGACATTTCCTCTGGAGTCATTTCGCAAACGCCGATATCAACACTATCCTCTTTCTTTGATTGATTATGTGAAGAGGCAAAAACTTCTGCTGGAACCAGAGGCAATAATGAGAATGCTGCACCAGTAATACTTGCCTGTTTCAGAAAAAGTCTTCTTTCATTTTTCATAAAGTGGCTCCTTATAGGCCATTTAATTATTGTCTATATAGCAAGACGATGTCTGAATATATATAAATTCCTCTTTTTTAAACAGAACTAAATTATGTATCACATTGATATTAAATGATAATGGGTTCACATAAAACAACCAATGGTGTTAATTGTAAAGTTTGTTGAAGTCTATCAATTGTCAATGTCAGTAACCCAAATGTATCATTGGTATCATTTTAATGGGATTAGGTGTTTCTTTAGGTGTAAGCCCTATTATCAATTGATAAGTTACAAAAATACAATCATAGAGGTTAACTATTATGCCAATCAACTTTAATTCTCCAGAAAATAGACATACTTATCTTGGTCGTGAAGCTCAACAAGAATGGTTCGATTTAATGCAGAAGCTGGTGGATCCATGCGATAAGGAAATCGCGGATATTGGTTGTGGTGGAGGTATTTATTCTCTGGCATGGCAAAAAATGGGAGCTAAAAAAGTTACTTGCGTTGATTTTTCCCCGCAGATGCTGTCTGATGCAGCGGAAAATACCCAAGGTTTGCCAAATATCGTTATCAAACAGGGTGATGCTCTTTGCACTGGTTTACCTGATAGTAGTCAAGATGTTATCTTTGAAAGAGCACTTATTCACCATATTAATCAAGAAAATAGAAACACTTGTTTTGCTGAAGCTTATCGCTTATTGCGTTCTGGCGGAGTATATATCTTGCAGGACAGAACTATGCAAGATATCCAACTTCCTGGATCACCCGAGCATATTCGTGGCTATCTCTTCGACGTTTATCCTCACCTGCGAAATTTTGAAAATCAACGCAGACCAGACAAGGTTGAAGTGATTGATGGCTTACAATCCGTTGGTTTTAAACAAGTTAAAGCATTTTCTCTTTTGGAAAAATATACTGTCTATAAGAATTTTTCACAATTAGCCTCAGAGCTTCGGGCGCGTAAAGGACGCTCTATATTGCATGAATTAAGTGATGAAGAGATAGCTTATCTAATCAAGCATATTGAAAAATCGCTGGGTAATGATACGGATATCGTTGAGGAAGATTTTTGGACTGTATGGATAGGAGTAAAATAAAGGATAAGCGGAGATAAAATCATTAACATTTTGAAAAATATGAATTTATAAATTACGAATAGCGGAGAAATATGAATTTTGAAATAAAAAAGAGCTTAGGTAAATATAAGCTCTTTTTTCAATTAGTTAAACAATTCCGATGAACATCCAGGTTTATTAACCAATAAATGGTACACTTGGTTCTAATCTTAACCGAGATTTTTTCTCTTCTTCATCAAGAATCTGGTTCAATTTCTTAACAAAGATAGCTTGAAGTTGCTGCCAAAACTCTTCAAAGTGTTCTTCATTGCGTAAGCAATAAGTCATTACCGCAGCTCGTAGTACATAGATATTGCGAACTTTCTCCCATTCACTACGGCTAAAACCACATTTCTCTGCGTAGTGCCACGGTGTATCACCATATTCTTTATAATCTAATATGGTTGATGATGTGAGAAAATCATTGGCATAAGCACGCCCTGTGGAGTATGAACAAAGCTCGTATAGACGCTTGTTAAGCGCATTGTGATTGCTCAGACTTTCGCTACCAATTTCTTTGAACGTAAAGTTGATCATATGGAAATCAGGGGATGGAAAGATATGTACTTCAAATCGATGTTTACCAATTTCTATTGGCGGTAAGTTTGCCAGTTTATTCAACAACCTTTGTGCTGTGACGATACCAGCAGCAATTATTTTTCCATATCCATTAATATTCAAAGGTAACAGACGATGAGCAGCCCAAAGTGCCGCGGCTGTTGCTCCTGATTTTGAACCTTCCATGATGGATGAACCAAGAATTCCCCGATTGATGGTATTTGTTTTATCATCATGGTCTTCAAACACATATGCTGCATGTGAAGAGATCAATTCGAGAATACGCTTGTCTTTCATGCAGACAGCGCCCGCTGCATATTGAATGAAGCCAACTTTATGCGGATCCACAGTAATTGAGTCTACTTCTTTCAATGCCTTGAAACTTTGGTAAACTTCCGGTTTTGGCCAACTGATATTTTCTGGCATGATCCCCACCGAACGGTGGTAACTGGCCAGTTCATCATATTCTACAAATTCTCCCCGCTCATTCAGGAGCATGGAACACGCATATCCTGCGTAAGCAGCATCAACGTGAATATAGAATGACTCACCATAACGTTCCTCACACTCTTTCCTCAACGTAATGATTTCATCAATCCGATCAATGGCCCCCACTTCAGTTGTTCCCACCACCGCAATCATTGCCAGGATTGGTTCACCTTGTTCAATTAATTCAAAGGTGATTTTCCGCATTTGGGCAATGTCAGTTTGATAGTTCTCATTTACAGGTAATGGAATAATGTTTTCTTGGCCAATACCAAAAATATCTGCAGCTTTCATCCAAGAATAGTGCTTGGATTGTGGGACCAGTAATTTGCCTAGAATTTCCGCCTTAACTCCTGTACCACGACATGTCATATCGCGAATTTCTTCAAACAGCCCACGTTTTTGCAGTTCGATAATAAGCTCCAAAAGCTCAGCGGTGGGTATATTTTTCAATTGCCGGGACGTTTTATGTTCGATGAGATCTTTTGCTTTAGGATGTTGAGATATCGCATAAGACAATGTTTTTAAATTCCTGGCTACCCATAGACCTTCATAATTAGCTACTGTGCCACCAGAAGTAATATGCCCCCAGGATTTCTGCGGGTCATAACCAAACATGCGACAGAGATCTAATCCTGAGTCAAGCTCTAATTCTGTTGTTGTCGGGGATGCTTCATAACTACAGTTATTCGGGTTATACATCATGGCCATAACGTAGGCAAGATTAGAAACCATTAAGGTATCACTACTGATATGACCAAGGTAACGAGGGGAAAAGAAAGGAATAGATGTGTTTTTCAGTTTTGCTGACAGCTGATTTAAGATCCCTTCTGTACGGTAAAGCGTTTCTCTATAGTTATGCTCATAGCGAGCAACGGATGTGACTGACGTTGAATCTTCGGGATGAAAACCTGAACGCCAATGTAAATGTTCACTCACTGCATAATCCATCATCTCTCTAAAAAAAACAGCGTTTTCTGATTTTGGTCCCAAAAACAATGCATCTACATTTAAATTAGGATGAAATGGTTTAGTCATGATCATGTAACCTTTTAATTGATTTTTTTGTCTTGTCTTAAATTAAATTTTTATAAAATTATTAATGTGTTTTTTATTTTCTGTTGTAACGACAAATGTCTTGCGGAGGTTATAAAACCCCCACAATAACTAACTGAAAATAATTGTTTGATTTTCGATCACAACGGTTGCATAAAAAGCATTCTGCAATATTATATCGAATAAATCTATTTTATATGGATATAAAACATAATTCTTATAATATTAATAATAAGTTAATAATTAACTTTAATTTTGTGCGCTACCACAAAGAAATGAAAATAATCCCATTTAGTATTTCACCGAAAATATTTCTATTGAAATTATAAATTAAGTCACTTTAATGCAAAATGCAAACCGTGACGTTGTCACAGTTTGCATTTTGTCGAAAGGAGAGTGAGAAGAGTTAGGATAATAAATTGAAATAGTATGAATTATCTATCATACGTTTCACATAATAAAAAATGTATATTGATTGATTACTTCAGCAATAAACATGATGGCGGCTCCAATGATAATGGAATAGTTATTATTAATCAATAGGTTATCCTTTGCTTTCCATAGGGGGTAAGTCCAGATTACCATCGCAATAATATACAAACACCATGAAAGCATTCTTAATCCGAAGGCACTTTTGATATTGAATTCAGCTTGATGTGGAAAAATAACATTATCATTAACGATTGTGATTTCCGATAACCACTCCATATAGGCGGGTTGCTCAATCAGTCGTATGGTAACGCTAATGAAAACAACCAGCAAAGCGGCCATCACTAATTTGATCGGCAATATTCCTCGAAGATATTTTCCTAATGGATAGTAAATAAATAACAGCACCAATGCAGGCCCTAATGTAAATACTGCACTATAGAATAAAAAATAGGTGTTAATGTTTGCCCAAGTAATCATGGCGCTATTAGCATAAATAATTGCCATATAATAAAGGTCAATTAAACCAATAACCCCAATTGCCAGCATAATATAAACATATGCGCGTTTTGTAATCACAAAAAAAAGTGTATATAAGACCAGCAAACCAAAATAGATGACAGCAAAAAATATTTCTATGTTTACCCATTCATGTATTATGTTTTGCAATGTGTGATAAACACTAAATGGGTATTCTATAATGTTCAAAGAAGCAACTAACCCTATCCCAGCCAATGCGCTACTGACTAGTAATGTTCTTAGTAATATTTTTTGCACTAAAATAGTCACTGAATGTTGCCATGTGTTTAACTCATGCCTAATCCAGTAAGTATAAAGCCCGCTCATCAATACAAGCCCCACTGAACTCTGTACTATCATTGTAAATGCAATTAATGACCATTCACTCATGCCACAACCCTATTCTATCTATCTGTAACCAAATAACATCATCAACGCGTATTATATCCATATATAATTAATTAAATTTCAGTTTTATCAAGATATTATCTTGAGTGGCTAAAATTTTACACAAGTTAAACGTTAATACAAAAAAAATTTATTTTTCCACTAGTGATGATAAATACTACGATTAATGGCAGTATCTTGCCCTTATCAGAGCAACCTAAATGTGTTAAATTTACACATATCAATCACTTCTAATGAGCATTTCCTATGATCCCGGAAAAACGTATTATTCGTCGGATTCAATCTGGTGGTTGTGCAATCCACTGTCAGGATTGTAGCATTAGCCAGCTTTGTATTCCTTTCACCTTAAATGAACATGAACTTGATCAGCTTGATAACATTATTGAGCGTAAGAAACCTATCCAGAAAGGGCAAACGTTATTTAAGGCCGGTGATGCATTAAAATCACTCTACGCCATCCGCTCTGGGACCATCAAAAGCTATACCATTACCGAAGAAGGCGATGAACAAATTACAGGTTTCCACCTTGCTGGTGATTTAGTTGGATTTGACGCCATCATTAATACTGAACATCCAAGCTTTGCCCAAGCTTTGGAAACGTCAATGGTATGTGAAATCCCATTTGAAACGCTGGATGACCTTTCTGGAAAAATGCCTAA
Organism: Xenorhabdus griffiniae; assembly: GCF_001028135.1. Taxonomy (GTDB): domain Bacteria; phylum Pseudomonadota; class Gammaproteobacteria; order Enterobacterales; family Enterobacteriaceae; genus Xenorhabdus; species Xenorhabdus bakwenae. Next base: position 81,904 of record NZ_LDNM01000049.1, on the reverse strand, counting down.
TCTCCGCCAGCAAATGATGCGTTTGATGAGTGGAGAAATCAAAGGTGACCAGGAAATGATCCTGCTGCTTTCCAAAAAGAACGCAGAAGAGAGATTGGCTGCTTTTATTTACAACCTGTCACGCCGCTTTTCACAACGCGGCTTCTCACCGCGTGAATTCCGCCTTACCATGACACGCGGTGACATTGGTAATTACTTAGGGCTGACTGTTGAGACAATTAGTCGCCTACTTGGCCGCTTCCAGAAAAATGGAATTTTAGCGGTCAAAGGTAAGTATATTGCGATCGAAGATATGAATAAATTGACTGTGTTGGCTGGCAAGTCCCCAGCTAATGTATCCTGAGTTAGTTAAAATTTAGGCCAGATCACTATATTTTGCTGATCTGGCTTACTCTTATCCTGTTATAGTTGTTTATATTGGTTTATTTTCTGTACGAAAGAGGCATTCAGACTCTGCGAGGAACTCAATATGGCAAACTACCAAAACCTCTTGGTTGCAATTGACCCTAATCAGGATGATCAGCCCGCATTAAGGCGTGCAGTCTATATCGTGCAACGCAGTGGTGGGCAGATTAAAGCGTTTTTACCTATTTATGACTTTTCATATGAAATGACCACTTTACTTTCTCCGGAAGAAAGAAATGCTATGCGAAAAGGTGTCATAGGCCAACGAGTCGCCTGGATAAAACAGCAAGCCCATTACTACCTTGAATCAGGCATTGATATTGAGATCAAAGTGGTTTGGCATAATCGTCCTTATGAAGCCATCATCCAAGAAGTTATTACTGGAAATCACGACTTATTATTGAAAATGGCACATCAACATTCCCGACTGGAATCGATGATTTTTACCCCACTTGACTGGCATCTATTACGTAAGTGCCCTTGCCCAGTCTGGATGGTAAAAGATCAAGTATGGCCAGAAAATGGTTCTGCTGTTGTTGCTGTCAATTTATCCAATGAAGAACCTTACCATAATGAATTGAATCTTAAATTGGTGCGTGAGACACAAGAACTTGCCAATAGAATTGTAAAAGACCCTCTGATCCATCTGGTTAGCGCTTATCCAGTAGCACCTTTAAATATTGCAACTGAATTGCCTGACTTTGATCCTAATGTGTATAACCAGGCATTACGTGGCCAACATTTAATCGCCATGAAAGAGCTAAGACAAAAATTCTATATTGATGAGCAGCAAACTCACGTTCATGAGGGTATACCGGAAAAAGTCATCCCCGAAATATGTGATGAACTTAATGCGGGTGTGGTTGTTTTAGGTATTCTTGGTCGAACGGGGTTATCAGCCGCGTTTCTTGGCAATACTGCCGAACATGTCGTCGATCGACTAAGATGTGATTTGCTAGCTATAAAACCTGATGGTTTTGTTTGCCCAATCAAAATAGATGTAGAGTAACGTGCTTAGTCGTTGATAGATTGCCCGACTTTCATTTCGGGCAATCTCACGTTTTATCATCAACAATATTTTTCAGAACTTATGTCCACCAAATAATATCGCCATCTTCGTGACGTCCCATAAAGCATGTAATGAGTAGCCGCTTTTCCTGCAATTGATTGGCATTTCCAGTTAAAACTGCATGTATCAAATTGCCATTGAGTAGGATCAAATCCCCTGGCGCTATATCAATGACCATACTCTCATGTTCTTCGAGTAGATCTGTAGGATAAGGAAAACCACTGTGGGTGAGTCCAAGAGCAGAACGTGATTCCATATCAGGGTCAATATTCCACACTTTCAATTGCCCGCCCCCTTGTGGAACTTCCGCATAAAAATTGACTGCCATGACACGCTTGATACTCTGAATCTCAAAATCATTTTGTCGAGGATCGCCAAGTTGAGCTAAATCATCGTGAGGTAATAATAAAAACTCCCCTGAATTATTCCAATAGACTGCTTTGACATCACCAGCCGGCATTCCTTGATACATGGCTGGACGAACCTGTAATAAGTTTTCTGACTGCGAATCATTTAATTGCGCTATAAAATATGCTTGAGGATTAAGCGTCCCCTGAAAAAGTTGAGTAATTGCTGGACGAAAATATTCAACCTCTTTGAAATACGCAAGCGTTGTTTTTTCTATGTGAGAAGCACCAAGGAAATACCCTTCTATACCATCTATCCCGTCACCATATCGGGGTTTTCTTGCTGTAGATGACCAAAAATTATCAATGATTTTTTGTCGTTGTTCCCACGATAAGAAATCACGGATTCGACATGCTGCAAGATGACCATCCAGAAGAGCATCAACAGCCCTTTTTTCTATGCGGCCTTCAGTTTCATGTATAACAAATTCTGATTCTTCCAGCTTCACTCCTGTAAGTGATAAATTTTTGTGCGTCATGACTATTCCTTCAATATATTGAATCATATTTCGTTTAATTTATTTTTGGATTCTTTCTTTTATATCTTGAGTTTTATATAACATTTTTCGTTTCCTATGCAAAAAGCCTACAATTGCAGGAACGGGACTTACTATTCTCTCCTGTTCTTTAAATTTAGAATCATATCTTTCCCGCAATTTAGGCAGAAAACTCCAGTGTGTGCTACCTGAAATATGGTGTTCTTGATGGTGACCATCATTAAAAGTTAATAAATTGTACAATTTACCATAATAACTGACTGAATTGGAGAATTGATTTTCTGGATTTGCTCCATAATGTTCATAATAGTTTTGAATATTAACCAAAATAAAAGAGACTAATAATGACGGCAAATAACAAAGCAATGTCCATTGCCAAGATAAGGTAAAGAAAAAAACCAGTCCAACAAACATAGCAAGCCGATCCAAACGCAGTTGGATAAGTTCTTTCTTCTTATTAGCCTCAATTTTTGAAATTAATTTTTCAAATCCATGATCATATTGACTGAAAGGTTTTCTCCATGAAAATATTGCCCATAACGTATGAGGGATGATTTTATAAAGGGTATTTAGTCCGCCTAAAATAGCATAATTCAATAATGTATTATGTTTCCCATCTTTACCTCCCAAAAACGTTGACGAACCATCCTTAATAGGATCACCATTATCATTATGATATTTATGGTGATTTCTGACATGTGTAAATTGATAAGCTTGGATTGATTGCCCTATATTGATAGAGTTGAGCATAGAAACGAAACCATTCATAGTTGGCGATATAAACCATGGAGTATGACTAAAGAAATGTGAAATGACTATAATATTGTATGTGGCTATAAATGAAAGAATAGCCATATTAAATAGCCAATTTGAAATTGAAAAACCACTCCAATATGACGATAGCACTATACTTATAATAATATTTAACAAGCTAAAAATAAACATGATGGAATCTTTAGTGGAATATTTCCATATTTTCATATTTACCTCATTTTTAAAATTGCAATAGTAAATATACTTTAAAGTTAATATTTTCATTATGTAATCATATAATGATTAACTTTGCCAGATATTCACTACTAATGATTTTTTATTAAAAATAAGATTGCAAACTTCCTCGGCGTCTGACATCTAATGTTGCACAATGGAAAGATCCACCGAAGCTGTTGAAATTCCTGAAATTACATGGAATAGGTGTGAACCCCCAACGTTTCATTGCGGCTATTATGGGTTCATCTTGCTTTTCTACGATCACTCGATTTTCATCCAACATTAGTATATTCATATTAATCCATTTACTGGTCATATATAAAGGATGGGAATCTGGAATAATCGGTTTTGGTGCATGCAATACATCCCAGCCTTTAAATAAATCTGGAATTTCCGATACCTTATCAGGATTAATCAGTAACTTCCCTGGTGCAATAGGAACAAAAGTTGCGTCAATATGCATTGGGTTTGGATCATCAAATTCAAAAACATGTATACGATATTCATCTCCAATATGTCTTCTTAGCCATTCAATTCCAAAATCATTTGTTACATGACTTTTCTGAGCAATTATATCTCTGCCACAACGATAAAAATCAGCCGCGTCAAAAGTGGGTTCAAACTCTGTTACTGCAAGAACAACTTTCTGTTGTTCTATACTCTCTTTCTCCCAATTAAAATTATATTGTTCATCAGTCAATTGCGGTTTAGGGGCAGCGCTCCATTTAGCTCCAGCCTTAAAATATTCTTTCAGCAAAGATTTATAGGCTGACGTTTCAAAATAACGAGAACGCCATGCCAGCGGGCATTCGATAATATTATCACCAATAACAAAAAGTATATCTCTAGGCATGGCACAATATAATCCTGTACTTGCCCATCCTGGTGCACCGAATACTTGTGATTGATCTTGGGTATCGGGACGACGAACTTTGACTCCTTCATTTGTAAGAATATTAACAAATTCCTCTAACTCTCTAGAAGCTGCTTCAATACGTTCTTTAGGAAAAGAACGTCCCGCATTCCGTTGGAAATTAATGACCTGATCATCTGGTAATACAGGTTCCAGTGCCATATGCCATGTAGGAAATCTGGCACCATCAACAAGACCAACAATCACTTCTTCAAGTGGATCCCACTCGGTAAATGCATTGACGGGTGACTTAGGTGATTCTAAATGAGATAATTTTTTCATGTTGCCCCCATTTTGTTATTTAATGTTATTCATTATCCTCGCCTGTTGAGATTAATCAGATTTTAAAAATTAGCAACTCTGGTGATCTTTAGTTATTTTATTATTGTCAGACTACAAAATAATAATCCATATAAATCACAAGTATTTTAGTTATTTGAATTTATTAATTTTATTTATCTTTTTTTCACGAAAAACCATAGCCAAACCGGCTATTATCGCGAACATACCAACGATACTTAAAATAGATAACGCATTACCTAAAAATAAGTAATCCATTATTGCTGTTACTCCCGGAACAAGGTAAAACAAACTAGTGACATTAACTAAATTACCAGCTCTTATAAGTCTATAAAGTAATAATTGAGCTACTACAGAAATCACTAAGCCAAGCCATAATGCAGGTACAATAAAACCGATGACGGGTTCAATATGGAAAGGTTTGAAAGGTATAAATAACAGGCAAAGCAATAAACTGACACCATATTGTAATGGTAATACTTCAGAGGGAGCTTGCTGGATTTGTTTCTGAAAGATGGCTCCGATGCTCATACAAGCCAGAGCCGCTAAAGCAAAAAAAGTTCCTGAAAAGGAAAACTTTGTCAAAACCAACCCTTGAAATACAACAAGCATTAATCCGATGAACGACAGAGATAATCCTATTAAACGGCGAGCTGTGAAATTTCTTTCCATCACCCAAAGTGTAATAATCGGCTGAATTCCCATTACCGTAGCCAAGATGCCGGGGGTTATTCCATTTTCTAACGCCAGAAAATAAAAAATCGAATATCCTCCAATGATTAGTAACCCAACCGCAGCAATTTTATTCCTGCTTCCAGAAGCTGGAAGGAAATGTTTTTTGAACATGCAGAGTGCTAACAAAAATAGAAATGCAATCGCAAAACGCACCGTCAAAATAGCAAAAGAAGAACTATGATCCAGTCCCCAACGAGAAAAGATTGCGCCACTACTCCATAATAAAACGAAAAGGGAAGTTGAACCGTAAGCACTCCAAAGTGTTGTTTTTGAGGTCATACAAATACACCTGTCATTGTTATTTAAGAAAGGTAAAAATATTTCGAATAATATTTGATCGCAAAAATAGAGCAAGATAGCGGCCCTTTCCTGTCAAAAATTCAGATTTCTGGCGGCGTTTCTTAGACGTTCATCTCCACGGCGATCATACTTTTGGGTTGTAGTGATGCTTGAATGCCCCATTGCATCTTTGACAGTCACGATATCTTCACCATTATCCAGCATGGCTGACGCAAAAGTTCTGCGCAGATCATGCGGGGCAAATTTTTCCAATCCGCTTTCTATTCTGCGTGTCTCAAGGATGTGATAGATGGCTTGATCTGATAAACGATTATCAGTGACATCATCATGACGACGAATTCGGGTAAAAAGCGGGCCGGAGTGATCTCCACGCACTTCATCCACCCAACGATTTAAACGTTCCCATGTTCCTTCCGGCATATAGGACAACCGCTCTTTATTACCTTTTCCCATCACTCTTAATGCCTGCTCGCGACGAATAATGTGCTTCATATCGAGTGAAACAATCTCTGAACGACGAAGCCCGCACCCCACAAGCACACCAATGATAGCTGCGTCACGTAACCCTCTTGTGCTGATATCATTTTCGCAGGTAAAGAATAAAGTTTTTATTTCATAACGCTCAAGTGCTCTGCCTTTCGGCAGTCGATTTCCTCTGACAGATCGCACCTGTTTTATATGTTGAAAATTGTCTGTGTCGAGTTGTTTCATTGTCCATGCTTCCAATGCAACTCCTTTCAAGGCGGCGAGATAAGTATTAATTGTTGCAGGGGCTTTACCCGAATCTGAAAGCATTTCCATAATGGCTTGAACATGATGGCGACGAAGTGCATGCCAGGTACAATCCTGCACATTTTGATATCCCAACATTTTTGCCACGATATCCAGAAAAGATTTCATGGTTTGGCGACTGCGTTTTGATCCAAGACTGACAAGATAAGCAATGGCGGGATTGTCATATATCTGTCTTCCCGTTGCTGATAGCGACATCAGCATACCCTGTTCTTGTTGATGATCGTTCGGCACAATCAATGATTGTTTATCACTGTTATTTTCATGATCGAACGGAACTGACATTTCCATTTCCCTATTCCTGGTGGTTTGTTTTTTGTGCAGCTTAGCTGCGCCTTGGTTGTTACGCTCTGTAAAAAATTATGGCTTTATCACCCACGTCATCTTATTCAATAAATCTTACTTTTTCAAATGTATATTTTAATAAGTAGATGAATGGCGATAAAAATACGCTAAACATGTAGTATCATAATGCTTTGAATTTATTGAAAATTTATTTTAATGATTAGTAATGACCCTGGAAAGGGTTTCGACTGGCTTGCTTTATGACGTTATCACTTATTTTATCTGATACGTTTTAGGGAAATTTGGTTTATGTTAATAATTATAATGTATTTAAGGTGCGTTGAGGATACGTCATGAAACAGAGTGATACAATGCCGTTATCCTAGCCAGCCTTTACTGGACAAGCGCCTTCGCCAGAAAGGATAAATACTTTGGCTAGTAACCTACATAATTTATGGACCCATAAATGAACATATCGACAATAAAACAACCTGCTCATCAAATTTTATTCTCACTTTTGTTCCGTTCACGCTGGGCACTTACCATTGCTGTCCTTGCCAGTATCGCCAATGGCATTTCCAGTGTTTCTTTGATTACATTAATTAATAGAGCAGTGACAATCCCCAGCGAAAATTACTCTTCATTCGCTTGGTCTTTCGGTATCCTGGCTGTGCTGGCTATTACCTGTCGCATTTTGAGTGGCGTGATTTTCGCTAAATTAAGCCAGAACACAATAGCGAAGATGCGCCAACTTATTTCAGAGCGCGTTGTTCGTGCCCCCTTTCGTCAGATTGAGCTACTTGGTACTTCTCGGGGGCAGTCCATTATTACTGATGATACAACTAATGTATCAATATTATTCTTCACCTTGCCCAATATCATAATGCAGGGAGCGATCGTACTAGGCTGCCTCGGTTATCTGGCCTGGTTATCCTGGCCTGTATTCTCTTTAGCATTGGCTGTAGTCATCATTGGTTCACTCGGTTATAGTCTTGGCGGCGCCAGAGCGATCTCTTCATTCAAAGCAGCAGGCAAGGCACAAGATCGTCTTTTCAATCACTTCAACGCCTTATTTTCTGGAGCAAAAGAGTTGAAGTTGCATTTCTCACGCGCCCAGTCTTTTTTTACCCGCTCACTTAGCAGTGAAATTGATGCGGTACGCCAGCATCGTACTCGTGCTTTTAGTGTTTATGCTTTTGGCTCTGGCTGGATCCTCTTCTTATTTTATGTGTTCTTAGGCGTAGTGATATTCGCCCCGACTGTGATGCCATCTCTTGGAACAACGACTTTGGCTGGCTATTTGATTGTTTTTCTGTTTATGCTGATGCCCCTGGATGGGCTGTTAAACAGTATTCCAACACTGAATGTCGCTCGTGTGTCGCTGCACCGCATTGGAAATGTACTTGCTGAATTGAATGAGCAAGATCACTTTGGTCAGCAAATCTCTGCTAACGAATTTGGTGAAGTTCACTCACTACGCCTGTCTGGCCTTACCCACAACTATTATCGGGAGAGAGAGGATGAAGTATTCCAACTCGGTCCCATTGATATGGAACTTAAAAGAGGAGAAATTACTTTTCTGATCGGTGGCAATGGCAGTGGTAAGACGACACTCGCCAAGCTTTTAGTCGGCCTCTATGCACCTGAAAGTGGCGTCATTACCGTTGATGGACATGTCATTACTGACAGCAACAGAGCAAACTACCGACAATTATTCTCAGCGATTTTTTCTGATTTCCACCTTTTCGAAACTTTGGTCGGTCTGAGTGACTCAGATTCAACGCTGGATGCGCGTGCTAACGCGTTACTCGCTAAACTACATTTAGATCACAAGGTAAAGATTGAGCACGGTTGTTTCTCGACCCGTGATTTGTCACTGGGACAACGGAAACGTCTTGCCTTGGTGGTTGCTTATTTGGAAGACCGGCCATTTTACTTGTTTGATGAATGGGCGGCTGATCAAGATCCACTGTTTAAGACGGTATTCTATCAGGAATTATTGCCCGAATTAGCCGCACGTGGTAAAGCCGTGCTGGCGATTACACACGACGATCGTTTTTTCCACTTGGCTGACCATTGTATCAAGCTGGAAAATGGCCGACTTCTTGTCAAAGATGAGACCGTACTGTAAGGCTGGATAATCAGCGTGGCAATGCGATAAATCCCTCTTCCAGCCCATGAACTTCTATCCCTTCCGGCATAGCCTCACCAACAGTGACCTGGCGGGATATAGCCTGACTGTTTAAATCCGGACGCCAGTTTACGGTTAATTGTTCATTACTGGCTCGAATTAGTGCTGCTTCTGGTATCACCATTCCCTGTTCATTGCGATAAATAACAATATTGACTTTGGCACTCATTCCGGGCCTGATGGGATAGCCCTGATTCAGGGATGAAGTCACTTTAATCACAACATCATAATAAATCGCTGAACCTGATTTATCCGTACTCACGCTTTGCATCGCAATGGTTTCAATTTCGCCATCCAGAGGGTGCTCAGAAAATCCCTCCCCACTAATTTTTACTGCCTGCCCTTCTTTGAGTTTGGCGAGATCGGTTTCTTCGACCTGCGCCAGTACCTGATATTGGGTTGTGTCCATAATTTCCAGTAAAGGCATTCCTTCTGTCACCCGAACGCCTGTCTGAATCGTTAAGAGCTTCTTACTTTCTCCCTGTGTTGCCCTAAGCACAACACCCGAAAATGGAGATTTGATTTCTTTATGTAGATATTGTTCTTGTAGCGCCTGATAGCGGCTTGTTGCATTTTTCAGCTCCATTTCTGCAACACGGACGTTGTCAATATTTCCTTTTTGTCGAATGGATGCAAGATCGTCCTGTACTGAAGCAAGTTCCGTGAGTTGTCGGCGAAGTTGCTGCTGGAGAGTTTCCACTTCCATTTTTGGCACGATACCCCGTGAAAACAGAGCCTGGGTTTTGGCGAGATTATTTTTCAGTTCCATAACCATATGGTTTGCATTTTCGACGTTTCTTCTGGCTCGGATAACTTCTTGACTATTCTCCCAGTCATGCAATTGGTCAACGACTGATGAGGCTTTGATCATCTCAACTTGCGCTTGCCGAAGATCAATATCAATCTTTCGGGTATCAAGCATAACTAATGTCTGACCTGCTTTCACCCACTGTCCTTCTTTGGCCAAAACGTGTTTGATAATGGCATCAAATGGCGCGGGTATAGTTTCAAGACGTGCAGATTGTAGATGGCCGACCAGGCCAAGCCGTTTTTCTATAACAGTTTGTTTTACCTCAATCCATTGTACTGACTCCTGAGCTGGCGATTGCTTTAAGGATAAAAAGGTAAAAAAACAAGCCACCACAATAAATATGCCAGCGATGACCCATCGATAACGTTTAATCATTGAGTGTTATCTCCCAGCTTTCCAGTGTAGTACCAAGAATTTGATCCAGTTCAGCCTGAGCATTGAGATAGTGAATCAGCGTATTCAGGCGTGCATTTTCGGCATTTCTTAGGTCGGTTTCAAAACTCAGAACCTGAAAGTTGCTGGATCGGCCAGCCTGTAACTTTTCCTGTTCAATGTTGAGTTTCTTTTGAGAAAGTGAACTGGCTTTTATTGCCAGTTGATATTCCTGCCAGCGTGATTCTGTATCACGGATTGCATTAATGACTTTTTGTTCCAAATGTGCTTTTTCCTCCTCCAGGCGTAAGGCTTGCTTCTGGACATTGACTTTCGCCTGAACTTCTGCTTGTTTCTGAGTCATATCACCAATTGGAATATCCAATTTTATACCTACAAAATTTTCCCAGTTCCGGGTTTCAGAAGTTGAACGATCCTGAGATGCACCGCCTACCAGTGATAAATCCCAGAGCCGGTTATTTCGGGCCTGCAATAATTGAATATCGGCGGTTTTTGCAGAAAGTAATTGAATAAGGTAATCAGGCTGCTGGGCTTGTGCCCTGGCAATTGATTGTTCAATATGCAGACTGATCTGTGTTCCTTTTAGCGTATCTGTCGCATAGATGGGAGTTTTATGGTTTAGGGCAAGTAACTTAAGTAATGCCAGCCTTGTGGAATGCACATTGTTTTCCGCCTCTTTGGCCGAAAGCTCCTGCATTGCCAAATCAGCCTGTGTTTGTATGATATCGGTCTGGGCCATTCTGCCTGCATCAATCAACTCTTTGTTAATTCCGACTAATTTCCGCATCCGCTTAAGGGAAGCAACTGATAATGATTGTTGCTCCTGCGCACGGAGTAATGCATGGTATGCGAAAATTATTTGCGTGATTGAATCGGAAATCGTCGCTTTTAAATTCAACCGATTGGTTTGCTCCTGGAGTTTAGCCAGTAAAATCGGGGCATTGTTAACATCGGTTCCTGCTCCCCGTAAGAGAGGCTGTACTACAGTAATACTTGCGCCATCATTATGAAAATTGTTTACCCCGGCTCTCGTGTTCTCGCGCGTCCAGGAAAGAGTGAAACGCGTTCCCAACGGAGTGAGCAGTGTGGCATTCGGAGAAAGGTTGGTTTTCCTGAAGTTTTCATCCTGATTTTTACCCGCAATGTAACGCCCACTTAGCTGTAGTTTTGGTGTAAATCGATCTTCTGCCACCCGTAAGTCAAATTTCTGGGCAATACGATCCAGATAAACACTACGGATTGCGTAGTTATTCCTTAAACCAAGCGATATCGCATCACTCAATGACAAGCCGATAGCCTCTTCTGAGGCTTCCCGACGCAGATTGTAATCCTGTTCAGATGCAGAAAGCCCTGTTTGGAGAAAAAGGAAAAACAAGCTCAGAGAGCCATAAAGGAAATATTTTTTAATCATCACGTAATGCCTGTACGGGTTCCATTTGAGAGGCTTTATGTGCGGGATAAAAACCGGAGATAAGTCCCGCCATGACAGAACTACCTATCCCTAAAGGAATAGATAAAGGGGCTAAAGAAAATGACCAGCCAGAATAACGGACAAAAAGAAAGGAGACGATAACCCCTGTCAGTGTACCAAGAATGGCACCGGCTAAAGTCAGTGCCGCCGCTTCATACAAAAAAAGACGCCGGATATCCTGCGTTCTTGCACCTAACGCCATACGTAACCCGATCTCTTTTCGGCGGGCGGAAACGTTCATTAGCATCACATTTGAAATGGCAATGCCGCCGGTAAGCAGTGAAATGCCCGCCAACCCGATCAACATAAACGAAAAGGTTTTGCTTTGTTCTGTCTGCCCTTTCAGTAGTTGCTGGGCTACCCGAACGTCAATATCAACCGCCGGAAACTTGCGCTTTAGCACCGCCAATAACTCCTTCGCATCGGTTTCTGTGGTTGCGGTTGTTATGGTGCGAGCGATGATGCCATTCAAATCGGTATTGGGTGAGATTTTTCGCATGGCATTGATAGGCACAATCACCACCGAATCCAGCGAAAAAGGAAAGATAGGGTTTTGCCCTTTTATAGCGAAAATACCAATTACGGTGTATAAATAGTTACCAAGCTGAATCTGCTTACCAAGTAGACGGGATGGCTTCCCTTCACTAAGGGTAACAGCAACTTCATTGCCAATGACCACATAAGGCGAGTGTTGATCATAATCAGAGATAAAACGGCCATAACGAAGCCGCAATTGCATGACTTCCTCTAGTTCCGCAGAGGAGCCTATCATGGTAAAGGTTTCTGTTTTCCCGTTATAGCGCCCGGGCGAAGGATAATAGATCCAGGGGGCGGCGGAAGATAAACCCGGAATAGCGGTTGTCAGATCGGCCATGGTAATTGACTGACTATCAACCCCATGATTATAGGAATTCAGACTTGCTGTAATGACGTTGATATCAAGCCCGCTGAACATCTTCAACGCAGCCAGTGTCGCGTTATGTCCGGTATTAACAAATGCCACAACAGATGCGCAACCAATAGCGATACCCGATAAAGCCAGCAGAGTACTTCTCCCCGTTGCCATTAAGTTCCGCCAGGCTTCTCGCCAGATCATTAATACCGACATGCCATAGTTGCTATCATGCATGTATTGTCATCCCTCTGGTTTCATGCAACTGACCGTCAACGATACGTAATTCACGCTGCATATGGTTCGCAACCATAGCATCGTGGGTTATTACGACCAGCGTCATCGCTTTGTCTGTATGAAGAGAAGAAAGTAGCAATAAGATTTCTTCTGCGGTTTGGCGATCCAAATTGCCAGTAGGTTCATCAGCCAGCAGTAACGAGGGTTCTCCGGCCAATGCCCGGGCGAGTGCTACCCGTTGTCGCTGCCCGCCGGATAAGTCTGCCGGATAGTGAGCAGCACGATGTGAGAGACCAACCAAATGCAGTTTTTCTCTGGCAATTTTATAGGCTTGTGAGGCAGAAATACCGCGGTAAAGAAGTGGCAAAGCGACGTTCTCTGTGGCTGTTATTCCGGCTAACAAATGGAAATTTTGAAAAACAAAGCCAATTTCTTTATTGCGCATTCTGGCTCGGAGGTCAGCATCGGCGGTTGACATATCGACGCCGCAAAGAAAATACTCACCAGAGGTGGGTTTATCCAGCAAACCAAGGATATTCAATAAGGTACTTTTACCTGAACCCGATGTTCCGACAATAGCACAGCTCTGACCGGCATAAATTTGGGCAGTAATGTTTTTTAGAACGGATATTTGATTCTTTTCACCCTGTTGATAAATATGGGTTAACCGTTGCATATTGATAACAGGTGATATTGGTATTGTGGGATGAATCGAATTTATAGTATCCATTGTTTTTATAATATCCTCTCTCTTTAATATCTACCAACCTTAAATAAATATTGTTATGGTGAATTGCGTTGTAATTATATTATTTTCTCTGCGTGAATAATAGTTAAATCATTATTATTCATAAATTATGATAATAGAGATTGCATTTCTAATCCAGAATATAAAAATATAGTCATTTTCTAAATTTTAAAATTGCAACATCGTCAGGTGGTGATTTAGATTTAGTGTGCGTTATCAAATAAGACTTTATAAGTAATATATTTGAGTTTTAAATTCTAAAACTATTACAGGAGAATGTTTATGTTTAAGAAATTATTGACGGTTGGGGCGTTGGCTGCGGCTTTAATCGGAGGGGTTGGGACTGCATCGGCATTCGACAAATGTCCATCTCAGGCAACAACTGATAATGGACGGGTGTATTTGAGATATGTTGTCAATCCTTATAACAGTTTTGCTAATACGTTTAAAAGTGATGGGATTACATGGTATTATCAAGGGCCTTCTTTCCAATGTTCATATAACGGAACTGTTGCTTGGGCAGCTCAATATAAAGGGAATTAAAAGTAACGAAAATTAAAACTATACTGAAGATGCTCTTGTTAGAATATTTTTAGTACTAAAAGCCCTGTTAAAACAATGGGGCTTTGGGTTTCTTTATAAAAAATACCTCTTAGTTTCCCTTATTAAATAGTTTTAAACACTATTACATGAATTTATATAATATGTATTGTACGAGGATGAAACTCATCATCAAGAGAGTTTCAGGATGAAGTGGTTTTATAAAAATCAAGATATTTCTTTTGTTAACTATAATAATGAACAAATTAAGTAGCTTAATGAGGCAATGGAGGAAATAAAATCATCGTTGACAGGCCGTCAGTTGCTTCAGCGTATCTATGCAGAATTAAGAAGGAAACAACTCAAATTATCTATTCATCTCAGTACCCAGAATACTGGAGTTAAAGCACATGAAGATCGTTACGCTGGCAGTTTATCGGGGAACGGGATCTGATTTTTATTGTAATCTTAGACAAAATAATCAAATGCAAGAAGGTGAAAGGATAAAAGAATAAGAAAAGAGCTTCAAGTTATAACTCGAAGCTTTTTGCCTGATATCCTTTTAATTATAAAGCCCGAAGGATGGCACCTACACTCTCTTTGGCATCACCAAACAACATTTGTGTATTGTCTTTAAAGAATAATGGATTTTGTACTCCGGCATATCCCGTATTCATCGAACGTTTAAATACGATGACATTTTGTGCTTTCCAGACTTCCAACACCGGCATGCCAGCAATAGGGCTTGAAGGATCTTCCTGGGCGGCAGGGTTTACGGTGTCATTGGCGCCTATAACTAAAACCGTATCTGTTTCAGCAAAATCGTCATTAATTTCATCCATTTCTAAGACAATATCATAAGGAACTTTAGCTTCGGCAAGTAGTACGTTCATATGGCCTGGCAACCGCCCCGCAACCGGATGAATGCCAAAGCGAACATTGATGCCCTTCTCACGTAATTTCGCTGTAATGTCATGCACAGGATATTGTGCTTGAGCCACGGCCATACCATAACCTGGGGTAATGATGACCGAAGTGGAATTTCTCAACAGTTCAGCGACGTCTTCCGCAGTTGTTTCCCGATACGCTCCCAGATCTTGTTCATCGCCGGAAGAATGGCCATCAGTACCGAAACCACCCGCGATGACGCTGATAAAGGAACGATTCATCGCCTTACACATAATATAAGAAAGGATTGCCCCCGAAGAGCCGACTAATGCCCCTGTGACTATCAGCAAATCATTGCTCAGCATAAAACCGGCTGCGGCAGCCGCCCAGCCTGAATATGAGTTCAGCATGGAAATAACGACCGGCATATCTGCCCCACCAATTGAGGCAACCAGATGCCAGCCAAAAGCGAGTGCGATAACGGTCATTACCAGTAAAGTGAAAACTTGCAGGCCAACAGTGTCTGTTTTGATAAAGGTGAACATTAAGGCCAAAGATACGATCAAGGCTGCCAGATTAAGTTTGTGCCGGTGTGGCAACATCAATGGCCTGGAAGAGATTTTTCCCCGTAATTTACCAAATGCGACAACCGAACCAGTAAAGGTTACGGCACCAATAAATACCCCAAGGAAAACTTCTGTCAGATGTATGTTTTCCATAATAGAGCTGGCAAAATTATCATGGGTGATAAAACTATTGAACCCAACCAGCACTGCCGCTAATCCGACAAAACTGTGCAGGATAGCCACCAATTCTGGCATTTCAGTCATCTCCACTTTTTTGGCGAGACGAATGCCAATAACCGCACCGATGACCATCGCTAAAATAATCCAGCCAACTTTACCTGTATCAGGCCCTAATATCGTGGCAATCAGCGCAATCGCCATCCCAACGATACCCAAAATGTTACCGCGTCTGGAGCTTTCGTGGCGGGAAAGCCCGGCAAGACTGAAAATAAACAAAATGGCGGCAACAATATAGGCTGCTGTCACTATTCCGTTCGATATTACTCCGTTCGACATAAGTTACCCCTTATCCTTTACGAAACATTTTCAGCATACGTTGAGTGACCGTAAAGCCACCGAAAATATTGATGCTGGCAATTAACACCGCAATGAATGAGAAGAAACTCACCCACCCCCCTTCACCAATTTGCAGTACGGCACCAACCACAATGATCCCGGAAATCGCATTGGTGACGGACATTAATGGTGTGTGCAATGAGTGACTGACATTCCAGACAACGTAATAACCCACCACACAGGACAAGGCAAAAACAGTAAAATGAGATAAGAATTCTTTCGGCGCAACATGTGCTAACCAGCCATACAGGATTATCATTAGTGCGAGTGCGCCATATTTCAGCCACGGAGATTTCGGCTTTTCTGCTGGTTTCGCCTCTTTTTTTACTGGCGTCGATTTGGCAGTTGCTGGTTGGGCTGAAACCTGGATAGGGGGCGCTGGCCATGTGATTTCACCTTCTTTAATGACGGTGACGCCACGTACAACGACATCATCAAAATCAATGGTGATTTCTCCATTTTTTTCTTTGCACAGGAGTTTCAGCAAATTGACCAGATTTGAACCATAAAGTTGTGATGATTGGGTCGGCAACCGGCTGGGTAAATCTGTATAGCCGATAATTTTTACCCCGTTTGCTGTCATAACAATTTGATTGGCTTGCGTATATTCACAGTTGCCGCCATTTTGAGCAGCCAGATCGACAATCACGCTGCCCGGTTTCATGGAATCAACCATTTCTTTTGTGATTAGCCGTGGTGCCGGTTTCCCCGGAATCAATGCCGTTGTAACGATAATATCGACCTCTTTTGCTTGTGCAGCAAACAAGGCCATTTCTGCTTTGATAAAAGATTCTGACATCACTTTTGCATAACCGTCACCACTGCCCGCTTCTTCTTTGAAATTTAATTCCAAGAATTCAGCTCCCATGCTTTGTACTTGTTCCTTGACTTCTGGACGTGTATCAAAAGCACGGACAATTGCACCAAGGCTACCGGCTGCACCAATTGCCGCTAATCCGGCAACCCCTGCACCAATGATCATAACCTTTGCTGGTGGTATTTTGCCTGCCGCTGTAATTTGCCCCGTGAAAAAACGACCAAATTCATGGGCGGATTCAACAATAGCACGATAACCCGCAATATTTGCCATTGAGCTTAGGGCATCTAACGACTGTGCGCGGGAAATTCGAGGAACGGCGTCCATAGCAAAAACAGTGACCTTACGTTCTGCTAATTTTGCCATTAATGCCGGATTTTGCGCTGGCCAAATAAAACTAATCAGCGCAGCACCTTCTTTCATTAAGGCAATTTCATCATCTTCAGGGGCGTTTACTTTTAAAATGATATCTGATTGCCAAACTTGGTGGGCTTCTGCTATATCAGCCCCTGCTTTTTGGTAAGCAACATCGCCAAAACTGGCAAGTTGCCCTGCTCCTGTCTCAACTGTGACGTTAAATCCCAATTTCTGCAATTGCTCCACGGTTGATGGTGTGGCAGCAACGCGCGCTTCATTGGAAAGTCGCTCTTTTGGTACACCAATACGCATAATGTTTCCTTCTTTAAGAATGAAATATTGCTGATTATTACCTTGTTGATGCCTATTTAACGATTAGATTGGCTTTATTGCTGCTATCAGCAAAATCTATCAATAGAATACCAAATAGTAACTCAATGAAAATAATATCAACGAATTATCATGAAATCAGAAAAACAAAATGACCTTTTAATGTAAACAATTATTTAGCTCGTATAATTTACCATATTCAGTAAAATTCTTAGTGTCATAAACTAAAAGTTAGCAATCGTTTCTTTAGAAGGCATAATTTCTTGCGACAATTGGCATTATTACATGTAATAATTGCGTTCTATGTGATGCATAACAATGTTCAGCACGTTATAAATATTTTAATGCGCAAGGCGAAAGGATTTTTTATGAAGCTGAAGACAACGATCATCGCGACTGCGGTGTTCTCACTAACCACGATGACCGCTGCACATGCGGCTAAAGAGTTAACTCCAGAGCAATCGGCAGAGCTTAAACCTTTTGAGCGGATCTCAGTTACTGGTCGTTTTAATGCAATTTATGAAGCGGCGGATGCGGTTTCCCGTCAGGCCGATAAAAAAGGCGCTGACAGTTTTTACATTCAAAGTCTTGATGATCTTAATGGACGAGGTAATTTGCGTGTTGTCGCCGATTTGTACCATAAAGATGCGGAAAAAGCAGATAAAACACCTAATTATCGCATCTATCGTGGCATCAAAGAGTTACCTAAAACTGAAGCCATTATTTTAGAGCCTTTCGATACTGTCACAGTGAATGGTTATTTTCCGACTGATCCTGACCTGAAAGAAGCTATCGCTAAGGCAGCTAAAAAGAAAGATGCTGCATCTTTCTTTATTGTCCGTGATATTGCACCGAATAATGGTGGAAACCAAATAGTCACAGCCTATGTTTATAAAGAAGATGCGCCCAAACGTAAGGTTCAGTCTAGTGAAGCTATGATCCCGGCCGATTCTGAAGCAGGGCGCCAGGCTCTGGCTCAGGGCGGAGAGGAAGCCAAGAAAGTTGAAATTCCAGGTGTTGCTTCTTCAACTTCAACAAGCAATGTGGTTGGGCACTTTTTTGAAACCCAGTCATCAAAAGGTGGGCGTTACACAGTAACTTTACCTGATGGCACAAAAATTCAAGAGTTAAATAAAGCCTCCGCCGCTCTGATGGCTCCATTCGATTCCGTCACTTTTTCTGGTTATTACACGACCTCACCTGAAGTTTCTTATCAGGTTGCTAAACGTGCAGCAGAGAAAGGCGCAAAATACTACCATATCACACGAGAATGGCAGTCTAATGGTGGTAACGTTACCATCAGTGCAGATTTATTCAAATAATCATCGTATCGTAGTTCAGCAATTCATGAAAAAGGCACAAATATTCTTTGTGCCTTTTTCATCGGCTCTTTTTGGTATTTCGCTATTTATTTGCACCAATAATTTCCTGAAAATTAACAATTAATCAACATGATGGTGTGGTATGATTTGCAGATTAGCCTGTTTATCCTTCCTTTTTATTAATGCTATCTACATAATTGTTTGTTATTTGTTTCAATAGAGTAAAATATATAACTAATATTATCTAAAGTGCTTATCTTGTGATCATCGCCATGTTTATTAAGGCAATAACACACATTAGAAAAATTATCCGTAATTTGTTTTCTTACTCCTCTGCATAATTTTATGCATAAAATTTATATTTTTTTGCATAGTAACCCATTGCATACATTCCTTTCACTCCGTAGAATCGCCCTGTTTTTAGATTTATCGACTAAATCCGTTCTGCAATCCATCGCATGGATGCAATAAATGTCCAATATGTGTTCGATATTCAGAACAAATGTTCTGGCTAATCGTGTCGATTATATTTTTTTAGGAACGTATCTTTGGAAAAGAAATTAGGCCTTACGTCTCTGACCGCACTGGTACTCAGTTCTATGGTCGGTGCCGGCGTATTCAGTTTGCCGCAAAACATGGCGCAAATAGGCAGTCCTGCTGCATTAATGATTGGTTGGGGAATAACAGGCATAGGTATTCTCTTTTTAGCCACTTCCTTACTTTTACTTTCACGACTGCGCCCTGATTTGGATAGCGGTATTTTTACTTACGCAAGAGAGGGTTTTGGCGAGTTAGTTGGCTTTTGTTCTGCATGGGGATATTGGTTCTGTGCCATTATTGCCAATGTTTCTTACTTGGTTATCGTTTTTGCTGCGTTAAGTTTTTTCACTGATACCGAACACTCAGTTATCTTTGGCGATGGCAATACCTGGCAATCGTTAATAGGTGAATCCATCCTACTTTGGTTTGTTCACGGATTGGTTTTGCGTGGTGTACAAACAGCGGCGGGAGTTAACCTGCTGGCTACATTGGCAAAATTATTACCGTTGACCCTATTTATTATCTTAGCTGTCATCGCTTTCAAAATGGATGTGTTTTCTTTTGATTTCAGCGGCATTGAGATGGGTGTTCCGGTTTGGCAGCAAGTTAAAGACACGATGCTAATTACACTGTGGGTTTTTATCGGCGTGGAAGGTGCGGTGGTTGTTTCAGCCAGAGCCAGAAGACGCAAAGATATTGGTATCGCCACTATACTGGCTGTGATTTCAGCATTAGGGGTATATGTACTGGTAACCCTGCTTTCACTAGGGTTGGTCACCAGACCTGAATTAGCGGCTATGCGTAACCCTTCTATGGCAACTTTAATGGTCGGGTTAATGGGTTCGTCGGGTGAAATTGTGATTGTTGCTGGCTTGATCATCTCTGTTTGCGGAGCTTATCTGAGCTGGACAATCATGGCAGCAGAAGTCCCCTTTATCGCTTCTTTACACGGTTCATTCCCTAACGTATTCAAAAAACAAAACAGCCAAAAAGCCCCTGCATCATCACTTTGGATCACAAATGGCGCGGTTCAACTCGCTTTGGTTTTAATTTGGTTAAGCGGCAGTAATTACAATACATTACTCTCTATCGCTTCTGAGATGATCCTTGTCCCCTACTTTCTTGTCGGTGCATTTTTAGTGAAAGTTGCCTTTCAACGTGGTAGCCGTGCTTTACTCTCTATTGCTCTGGGTTCTTGTATTTATGGGTTATGGTTACTTTATGCTTCGGGCCTAATGAACCTCTTACTCTCGATAGTACTATACGTTCCTGGATTGCTGGTTTTTCTGTACGCACGCAGACAAAATCAGGAAAGAGTACCGTTAACTGTTACAGAAAAATCGACTATTGTGTTTTTGTTCTTGATAGCGCTTCCGTCTACATGGCAATTAATGCACTAATCATCATTTACAACACAGCGTACCCTCAAAAATCAACTCGTCCAAAGAATCCGGCCTTTGTGCCGGTTTTTTTATGTCCCTTGTTGACCTTTGGTGTGACGCCTGATAATTGAGGACAGATGCCCCTACTGTTAGGTTTATGTCTTTAATAAATCTAGAAAGTGAATAATTCGTTCACTAGCCCTACCTGAAATGGTGTTTTTATAGATTTTTTATATTTAATAAATGTTGTAACTAAAAAAGCGACAACAGGTCATTTTGCAACCAAATCATAATAATTAGTTATGGTTTAATATCAATATATTCTTAAAATGTATATAACTTGAACTATGGCAGGGTATCTGTCATAAAGATTTTATCAATAAAAAATTAACTTTAATCAGATGCAATTGATTTTCATTTAGCCTAAATCTAGATTTTAGCTCTTACATAATTAAAATAATTAGATACAAAAATCAAAAAATAAAAGTCACGTTACAAATAAATAATAACTATATAATATATGGTTAAAATTTTAACAAAAAAAGAGAAATTTAAATATATTATGTGCCTTGTGTTATTTTATTTTTACAGAATGTCATCAATTAATAATTAATCTTATAAAATAGAATAAAACCTCATTTATGTTCAGAAAAAAATCTATGTTATGCATAACAATTCTATTAATTCTTTCATAATAGCTTAAAACTTCAAATTATGAGATTAGTCAAGTTATTATTTTTATATTTGTTAATTATTCGCTACTATATTTTTATCTCATCTGTTGATGAGAAAATATGAGTTGTTATTTCTGTGTTATTTTTCAGAAATAAGCTTAAGTAATCCGTGGTCGTATTTATATACGGCACTAACATTAACAATAATCTGTTTCTCTGTAGAATAAGTGTGTCAGAGGCAGGTGCATTAAGAATTAAGAAATGAAAACCAAGCTAATTATTTCATCTTTATTTGTTTCATCTGTATTTATGTCCGCCGCTCATGCTGCTGATGGGCAAATTAAATTTACGGGAAAAATTACCGCCAGTGCGTGTAAAATCGATTCAAATTCGGCTAATCAAACCGTAAATATGGGAACTATCAGCTCAAGTTCATTTACTGGGGTTTATAGTACTTCTGCCGCTACCCGTTTTAGTATCAAATTGACCGACTGCCCGAAAGATTATCGCCAAGCTCAGGTCAAATTTGACGGCCGGTCAGACAGAGCCAGTAACAGACTGTTGTCGTTAAATAGTAATAGCGGAGAGAATCCAGCCCAAGGCGTCGCAATTGCACTTTATGAAGATGACAGTAGTACCCCGATCGATCTGGCAAGAAATTCACGTCTTCAATATTTTTCAGATGGAAAGACACAAGAGTTGAAATTTATTGCTAAATACATGGCAACGGCTGAAACCGTGACTCCAGGTGCGGGTGACGCAGTCGCTAACTTCACGATTGTCTATAACTAACTTATCTATAACTAACTACCTGTAACTAAAGGAAGTTATGGCAGGGAAGCCAAAACAATATCACTCTGGTTTAAATATTGTTTGGAGCGACCGCTTTGAAATATTTGCGCGTTTTAATTTTTATTTTTATCTACATTTTCAGTACTAATAGTTCTTTTGCAGGCGTCGTCATCGGCGGTACACGTGTTGTTTATGTCAGCGACCAAAAAGAAGCCTCTATTTCTATTAACAATCCAGAAACGGATATCTCTTACCTCATTCAATCGTGGGTTCAAGGTGAAGATGATGAAACTAAAGCCCCCTTTATTATCACCCCCCCTCTTTTTAAATTAACAGCCGAGAATGAGAATGTTTTACGAATTGTTAAAATTGGCAATGGATTACCTGATGACAAAGAATCTTTGTTCTGGCTCAATATCAAATCTATTCCTGCTACAACTAAATCAGAACAGAATCAATTGCAAATCACGGTAAAATCTCGGTTTAAGTTATTCTATCGCCCCGCCAATTTAGCCAATAATGCCGGTATTGCTTATAAGGCTCTGAAGTTCAAAACCGATGGAAACAAACTCATTGCAGAAAACCCAACGCCCTACTATATCTCTTTTTCTGTGTTGACCACCGGCAATAATGCAGAAAATTACGAGATTAAATCTGCGGGGATGATCCCACCTTTTCAACAAGAGAATTGGGATATTCCTATTAAAAATATCAATCGAGTGACCTGGACAACGATTAATGATTTTGGTGGCGTAACACCAGAAGAAAGACGTGAGTTGTAGGATAGTAGGTATATCACAATTAAAAATTTATTATTATGAATAACTATCGTCATTATCTTCAACAAAATAGTCCTGATAATTGGACATTACTTATCAAGCTAAACTTGCATTGTCTATCTTGTAGGGTGCCTCTTTGTGCATTGTTAACCACATCTCTTTGGATGTATAACAATAAGGCTTACGCTGAAGAGTATTTCAACATCAATGCACTGGAAATCCATTCAGGCTTTGAAGATATTGATCTTTCTATCTTTACTCAAGATCAACAGCCTCCCGGGCGTTATTGGGTGGATATTTATCTTAATCGGGAAAAAGTAGATACGGGGAATGTCGATTTTATTATCGTCAATAACAAGTTATCTCCCGAAATTAAGATACAGCAGCTCAGGAAAATGGGGGTAAATATTGAGTTATTTCCCACGCTGCTTACTTTGCCGCAAGAAACGGGGATTGCCGATCTTGACCAATATATTCCATCCGCATCGACATCTTTCGATTTCAAACATCAGCGGCTGGATATCAGTATTCCCCAAGCAGCCTTGAAGAGTCAGGCGAGAGACTACGTACCTCCTCATTTGTGGGATCAGGGATTAACGTCCCTGTTAGTCAGTTATAGCTATAGTGGCTCCATGACCTGGCAGGATGATCAAGTAGATTCAACAAAAAACCATTTTCTCAACCTGAGGACGGGCGTTAATTGGGAAGCATGGCGTTTGCGCAATTATTCCACTTACAGTAGTCAAAATAGAAAATGGCAGAATATCAATATATACCTCCAGCGAGATATTCATGCACTGAAAAGCCAATTAATATTTGGCGACAGTTACACACCTTCACTTATATTTGATAGCTTTCAGTTTCGCGGTATGCAATTGTCTTCCGATGACAATATGTTGCCCGATAGCTTAAAAGGATTTGCACCGATAATTAGAGGAATTGCCCAAAGCAATGCGCAAGTTACCATCAAACAAAATGGTTACATTATCTATGAATCCTATGTTTCTCCTGGGCCTTTTGTCATCAATGACCTCTATCCAACAAGTTCCACCGGAGATATAGAGGTCATTGTTAAAGAAGCTGATGGGAAAGAACATCGTTCTGTGCAAACTTTTTCCACTGTGCCGATTATGTTACGGGAAAATAGCCTGCGACATTCACTGACTTTGGGAAAATACCAATCTCACCGTGGAAAAACACCCTATTTCATGCAGGGTACGATGATTTATGGTATTTCTAATCATGTCACTGCCTATGGTGGAAGTACGATTGCAAAAGATTATCAATCCATTGCTTTGGGTACAGGCTATAGTCTCTCTGACTGGGGTTCCCTTTCGTTTGATGTAACTTACGCTAAAACCAATTTAATGCCGAACTCCAACAATTATGGTCAATCGTACCGTTTCCAATATGCCAAAGATCTATCCCAGACAGGCACTAACTTCACTCTCGCAGGTTATCGTTACTCAACACAACATTTTTACGATTTTAAAGAAGCGAATGAGTTAAATACGGCAATCGATGGAAGGAGCAGCAATAAACGTAGTAAATTGCAATTACATATTAATCAAACCCTTGGAGATTGGGGAACCATTTATTTATCTGCTTTTCAACAAGATTACTGGCATCAAAAAGGCTACGAAAGGAATATCAGCGCGGGTTATAACACAAGTTACAATTCAATTAATTATAGCTTGAATTATGCTCACAGCGCTTTCCCCGGTTCAAATCGCAGTGAGCAAATTGTTTCATTCAGCATGCAGGTTCCCTTTGATCGTTGGCTGAAAAACAGCTGGGTAAGCTATAACATGATCAACAGCAAAAACAGTGATACATCTCATCAAGTCAGTTTAAATGGTACTGCTCTTGAAGATAACAATCTGATTTATAGCATTCAGCAAAATTACACTAACCGTAATCAAAGCGTTGGCGGAAATATCAGCGCAGAATATAAAGGAACCTATGGCCAAGTCAGCGCGGGTTACAATTACGACAAATATACCAGGCAACTGACTTATGGTTTAAATGGCGGGATTGTTGCCCATCCGTATGGTATCACCCTTTCTCAACCGTTGGGAGGTACATCGGTATTAGTACGCGCCAATGGTGCTTCAGAAGTCAAGGTGCAAAACCATACCGGTATCAAAACTGACTGGAAAGGCTATGCCATTGTGCCTTATGCCAGTAGCTATCGGAAAAACCGTATTGCGCTGGATACGCATTCAATGGGTAACAACGTTGATATTGATATCAATACGCAAACGATTATTCCAACCCAGGGTTCACTGGCACTGGCCAATTTCCAGACTCGTATTGGTTATCGCGCTTTACTGACACTTTCTTATCAAGGCAAAGAGATCCCATTTGGTGCAACTGCGACACTGGAAAAACAGCAGGATATTGATGTTCCCAACAGCGCGATTGTCAGTAATGATGGGCAAGTTTATCTCAGTGGTATTCCTAAATTTGGTCGGATATGGGTTAAATGGGGATATAAAGAAATGCAAGAGTGTTATGCCAACTATCGACTCTCTGGTGAAGAGCCTGCTTCAGGTTTGTATATGCTTGAAGCCTCTTGCGAATAATCTCTTGTAAATGACAATGACGGTATATTCATTTGATATATAACAAAAATAGTGGAAATTATTCTATGGCCAACAAATTAAAATTATTATTGGCAAGTATATTTCTCATCGGCACGATGAGTAATTTTTCCAGTTTCACAAACGACTATTGCCAGTATTCTGCGGGTTTTGTACCTGGCATAACGCCAGTTTCTTTTGGTACGGTTACAATTCCCAGAAACCACCCTATCGGAACAACTATCAAAGAAATACGTTTGGATCAGGTGGATGAAAAAGGTAATATCGCCCTCTGCGATACTCACTTACCTGCAATATGGGAACAACCCGATCTTACACCTGCAAGCTATAATCAGGATGCCATTTATGAATCCGGTGTTTCGGGAGTTGGTATCCGTATTAACACCTGGGGACCCGGTTATGGTATTGATTGGCTGCCCAGAACCGTGACCAATCCATCCACTTGCCATTCCTCGTCGCAATTTCAGTGGAAAAAACAATATTGCGGTAAATCATGGGGTTATTTGACGGTACAGTTAATCAAGATTGCACCAACAACCTCTTCAGGAGCTGTTAAGTCGGTAAAACTGACTCGTGCTACATTAGGTCACAATATCCCTGTTCATACTTTCAATTTATCGAGCACAAATATTATGACCAAAGGTTGTTCTCTCAATCAAAAAATGATTTCAGTCAACATGGGAGATATTAAAAAAAGTGATTTTCGGGGTATTTATAGTACAGCGGGAATGCAACGTTTTGATATTAATATAAATTGCGATGCTGATGTGGATGTAGGACTGGCGCTGGATGGCAGACCTGCAAGCTGGAATGCCCAAGATATCTGGGCATTGGATCACAGTGACAACGTCACAGCAAAAGGGGTTGGTTTACAGATATTATATCAAAACCGCCCCGTAACAATGCGTTCTCCAGTTGTATTTGGCTCCACTCAATCTGGTGGAAATATAACCATCCCATTAGTTGCCCGTTATATTCAAACGGAAACGGAAATTAAGCCGGGCAAAGCAGATACAACAGCAACAATTACTTTTGTCTATCAATAGACGAAGATTATCCCCCTGTTTGGCATTGATTAGCTGTGTTGTTAAATGGGGGAATTAAGTAGTTTAAATAAGTATGTTGTAACTAAAATGACAGTTGAACCTTTATCATCATTTTTGGGCAGCTGTAAACGACAACTGCCCTGCATATATCACGATGCGATATTTTCCATCGCCTGTAAAATACGCTTATCTGATATTGGATACGCAGTACCCAGTTGTTGGGCAAACAGGCTAATCCGAAGTTCTTCAATCATCCAACGAATTTCTTCGACTTCCGCTAACTGCTTCTGCTGAACAGACAGTTTTGCCAACCATTGTTGCCATTGACGCTGGATATGCTCAACCCTGCTCATATGCGCCCTATCTTTATTAGGATCTACCGCCAATTTTTCCAATCGCCGTTCGATACCATTCAAATAGCGCAAAACATCTGTCAGGCGTTTCCAGCCGTGCGAAGTCACAAAGCCATTAAAGGCCAGACCGGAAATTTGTTCTTTAATATCGGATAATGCCAACGCGAGAGAGATATCCACCCGCCCTTTCAGGCGCTTGTTGATATTAAAGACCGCAGTCAGGATCTGCTCTACTTGTTTGGCAATATCAACCACTGCGTCATTCAAATTGGCACGAACTTTATCATGCAAACCGGAAAATGCCTGTTCATCCCAGACTGGCCCACCATTTTCTGCGATCAATTTATCAACACCACAGGAAATACAATCATCAATCAAATCCAACACTTTTCCATATGGATTGAAGTACAGCCCCAGTTTAGATTTGTTCGGTAATTTTTCATGCAAGTATTTAATCGGCGATGGAATATTCAGCAGTAACAGGCGACGTGTTCCTGCCCACATTGCATTCTGCTGTTCAGATTCGGTTTCAAACAGTTTAATACCGATGCTGTCCTTTTCGTCCACCAATGCCGGAAATGCCTTAACAGAATAGCCTCCGCGCTTCTGCTCATAACATTCAGGCAATGCCCCAAAGCTCCAGATATGTAACCCATTTTGCTCTATGCCATTATCTGCAACTGCCGAAAGAGTTTCCTGAACTTTTTCTTTCAATTTCAGTTTCAATGCTGACAGATCTTTGCTTTCCGCTAGCGGTTGATTTTTTTCACCTGTTTTCTTCTCTCCAATAATGCGGAATGTGATCTTTAAATGATCAGGCACTTGTTCTAATTGCCAGTTATCACGTGACACCGTCACACCGGTCATGCGGCGTAATTCTTTCTCAAGGCTATCCAGTAAAGGGATCTGAGGTTGTGTCACACGCTCCAGGAATGCTTGCGCATAGTTAGGTGCCGGAACAAAATTACGACGTATTGGTTTTGGCAATGATTTAATCAACGCAACAACCAATTCATGGCGAATTCCCGGAATTTGCCAATCAAATCCTTCATCTTTGACTTGGTTCAATACCGGTAAAGGAATATGTACTGTTACGCCATCAGCATCGGTTCCCGGTTCAAATTGATAACTCAAACGGAATTTCAAGTTACCCTGATACCAGTAATTTGGGTAATCCAGCGCACTGACTTTATTTGCGTCTCCTTTGATTAACATACTCTTTTCAAAGTTGAGCAATTCCGGCTGATCTTTGCTGGCGACTTTCCACCACTGATCAAAATGGCGTGACGATACAACGTCTCTGCCAATACGCTGATCATAGAAAATGAACAAGGTTTCATCATCCACCAAAATATCTCGTCGGCGAGATTTATGTTCCAGTTCTTCTACTTCTTCACGTAATTTCAAATTAGCGCGGAAAAATGAATGTCGAGTTTGCCAGTCACCTTCTACCAGTGCATGGCGGATAAATAATTCGCGGCACAACATCGGATCGATCCGGCTGTAATTGACCAGGCGACCCGGCACAATGGGCAAACCATATAAGGTGACTTTTTCGGTTGCCATTACCGCCCCCTGAGACTTCTGCCAGTGCGGTTCACTATAATGCTTTTTGATTAAATGGGCCGCTAATGGCTCTACCCATTCTGGCTCGATGCGGGCGGCAATACGTCCCCACAAGCGGCTGGTTTCCACCAATTCAGCTACCATCGCCCATTTTGGTGGTTTTTTAAATAGTCCAGAGCCAGGGAAAACAGAAAAACGGGCATTACGCACACCGGTATATTCCTGTTTATCCGTATCTTTCTGGCCAATATGGGATAACAACCCCGCCAACAAGGCAACATGGATACTGCGATAATCGGCTTCCTGACTGTTAATCGGCAGCCCAATTTCTTTCACAACTTGCCGGAGCTGAGTATAAATATCCTGCCATTCCCTGACACGAAGATAATTCAGATAATCCTGCCGACAAAGTTTACGGAATTGGGAACTGGAAAGCGCGTTCTGCTGTTCCACCAGAAAATCCCACAGCTTGAGGAAGGCGATGAAATCTGAATCCTTCTCCGCAAAACGACGGTGTTTTTCATCAGAAGCCTGCTGTTTTTCCAACGGCCTTTCCCGTGGATCTTGAATTGACAATGCGGAAGTAATCACCATCACTTCGCGAACGCAACCATGTACCTTAGCTTCCAGTACCATACGTGCCAGACGGGGATCGATAGGCAACTGGGCTAATTGTCGTCCCATTGGAGTCAGTCGGTAACGCCCTTCTGACAATGACTCTGGATCAATAGCCCCCAACTCTTCCAACAGGCGAACACCATCCTGGATATTGCGTTTATCCGGTGCTTCAACAAATGGGAAGGCACTGACATCGCCCAAGCCAATGGCGGTCATTTGCAAAATAACGGAGGCCAGATTGGTACGCAGAATTTCAGGATCAGTGAATTCCGGGCGTGACAAAAAATCCTCTTCCGAATAAAGGCGAATACAAATTCCGTCCGAAACACGGCCACAACGCCCTTTTCGCTGATTGGCTGATGCCTGCGATATCGGTTCTATTGGCAAGCGCTGCACTTTGGTGCGATAGCTGTATCGGCTAATACGTGCAAAACCGGTATCGATCACGTATTTGATGCCTGGTACAGTCAGTGACGTTTCCGCCACGTTGGTTGCCAAAATAATGCGGCGACCGACATGGGGCTGAAATATTCTGTTCTGTTCGCTGTTAGACAACCGTGCAAAAAGTGGCAAGATTTCGGTATGTGGGAAATTTTGCTTGTTGAGGGCATCCGCCGTATCACGAATTTCACGTTCACCGCTCATGAATACCAGTATGTCACCTGAGCTTTCACGCCCTAATTCATCCACTGCGTCAATAATGGCTTCAAGCTGGTCGCGATCATTATCCTCACCCGCCACAGGACGATAACGCACGTCTACCGGATAAGTACGTCCAGATACTTCGATAATCGGAGCAGTGTTAAAATGACGGGAAAAGCGTTCAGGATCGATAGTTGCTGAGGTAATGATGACTTTCAGATCCGGGCGTTTTGGCAGTAATTGGCGCAGATAACCGAGGATAAAATCAATATTCAAGCTGCGTTCATGAGCTTCATCGATAATTAACGTATCATATTGCAATAACAAACGATCTTGCTGCAATTCTGCCAGCAGAATACCGTCAGTCATCAATTTGACCAACGTATTTTCACTGACCTGATCATTAAAACGAACTTTATAACCGACCGTCGAGCCAAGCGGCGTTTCCAGTTCATCCGCAATACGGTTAGCAACCGCACGTGCAGCTAAACGACGAGGCTGGGTATGGCCGATCAGCCCTTTGACTCCCCTTCCCAATTCAAGGCAGATTTTGGGGATCTGAGTTGTTTTACCTGAACCGGTTTCCCCGGCAATGATAACAACCTGATTATCCCGAATAGCTTTATAAATATCTGCTTTCTTCTGGCTAACCGGCAGGTTTTCAGGATATTGAACCGAAGGACATGCAGCCTGGCGATTCATGACTTTCTGTTTTGCAGTCGCTATATCCGCCGCAATGGATTGTACTACAGCCTGCAAGGAGACTTGATTCTTAATTTTTGCTGCGCCATGCAGACGTTTTTTTAAACGGAACTGATCGCGCAGCGGTGTGTGATCAAGTTCAGCGGATAATTCAGCAAATGGTGCTGTCAACGGTGATTCCACGTGATAAATCCTTGTGACGTTTTTTAACTGAGTAGCGCTGTCTTTGCAGGCCAAGAGGATTATTTTTTTATGACATAACGATATCGGAAGTGTAACATATCTTATGCGATCTCACGTACTCCATATAAGTCCCCACCTCACCAATTCATCGTTTGATTCAATGAATTTGAATGAATATCTCAAAATATTGAGCTATTGACTGAACAATTCCCTATATAAAATATGATGCACAAACAATATTATCAATGAAGTTATTAGTATCTTAGGTAACTTGGGTTGTAGATAACTGAGGAAATAGAGAATGAGTAAAGTACTGGTTCTGAAATCCAGCATTCTGGCACAATATTCCCAAAGCAATAAACTGGCCGACTATTTTGTTGAAAAGTGGTTAGCTGACCATTCAGAGAGCAACATTACCACACGTGATCTGGCTGAAAACCCCATTCCAGTACTGGATGGAGAGTTAGTCAGTGCCTTGCGTCCAAGCGATGCGGAATTGACAGAACGCCAAAAAACCGGATTGGCGCTATCAGATGAGTTGATCGCAGAGTTAAAAGCACACGATGTTATTGTCATCACTGCGCCAATGTATAACTTCACTATTCCTGTTCAACTAAAAGCCTACTTTGATCTGATTGCCCGTGCGGGCATGACTTTCCAGTACACTGAAAAAGGCCCACAAGGGTTGCTGGAAGGCAAACGAGCAGTTATTTTAACCAGTCGGGGCGGCATTCACAAAAACAACCCAACAGATTCGGTGACCCCCTACTTACGTACTTTCCTCGGATTTATCGGTATTACAGATGTGGAATTTGTATTTGCTGAAGGCTTGGCTATGGGGGCAGAATCCGCTAACCAGACACATCAAGACGCCCGTGAAGAGATAGATAATATCATATTGAAAATGGGGCAGAAGCAAATCGAAAAAATCGTTGCCTGAGATCGTTCAATAAAATATCCCATAAGAAAAATGAGATAGCGCGCCAAACGGGCGCGTTTATTTCTGCACCCAATGACCATTAATACTGAGCACATATTCTCCAGAGGCTGCTCGGTTTACCAACTTCTCTCCTGCCATCCTGGCAACTTGTTCTGTCGTCATGTTGTTTTGAGCCGCGATCTCAGTATATTTCTTTTGTCGTTCATCATTAATTCTTTCCACGACTGATTGAGCATCTTGAGTGTTTTTTACCGGTGCCAGATAGCCGCTGAATGTCTCACCCACCAGCCCCTGTTGTTTTGCTTCATTCAACGTCATGCCCATGGCAAAAGAACTGAATAACAGGCTTAACAGAAATATCGTTCCTACTTTTTTCATGTGTTAGCCTTAGAATAAGTTAGAATTGTTTTTAAGCATATCTTCAATTTGCCTGTCAACTTTAATATGAATTTCGTGCTCAATTTTGACATTCATATTGATGTTGATAGGCTTATCCGGGGTTGCCATTTCCAGCCTGATGCAGCCCATCAATGCCATACTGAATAAGGCTACACTGACCAACATCACACCCCTTCTGACCGTTGACAACCTGAATCCAATGTTCGTTATCATTTATCACTCCCACCCATTACAGATATATTTTTCTGCAACCATTCTTCCAAGTTACTGCCAAAACGCAGGCTACGCCATAATTGAAAAATATTTTCCTCATGATGATAGTTAAGCCTCACTTCACGTTTTCTATCCACCACAGGATTTACACCACTAATTTCTGAATGCAATGTTAAGATCCCCAAATTATCGAGCGTAACATACGCTTTTGAACGGTCGATTTCTAAATAACGCAGCCAATCCATTGCCATACCTGCCGATAAGTCATTTTTTCCTATAGAATCAACTGTATCCTTATCCAACCTTAATGTCAGATAATCCTCATTGGCTAGCCATCCCCGTTGAATAATCCAGCGTTTATCATTTAATAATACGGGTAATTCACCACTGATTTTTCCTGACATCGCCATTTGTTTGACTTTTAATATGCCAAACAATTTACTCAAATTCAGTTTGTTAAACCGTAATACAGCGGCTTCTTTTTGTGGGATCTGTAATTGATCCATTGCCAATTTCCCATCCAGCATATCCACATTCACATTGGTCAACGTCAATGGTTGTCCGTCCGTGGCTGGGTAGTAACCCAGCAGATCAGCTGTTACATTTTGCATATCAAACAGCCCCTTAATGGCTTTGATCCGCAACTGAACGGGAGATCCCAGCCCTAATTGCCACGTGTGCCCCTGTAAACGCCACGGTAAAACAAAATCCAGATCATTCACTTCCCCATTTTTCAGCCACATACCCGCATTTTTGACCACCCAATGCCCCCCCGCCCGCAATCCTTGCCCCTTTGTTGCAGAAAAAGCGGCCTGAGCATAAATAGTTCCACCAAGTACGGTAATACCCAAATCTGACGGAATTAGAGATTGAAAGGCTAATAAAGATTGCCTCGGCCAGCGGGCTTCTCCCCTCAATCGCTCTCCATCCCAACGACCATAAAAAGGAATGGGACCAATGCCGTTAGAGTACAGTTTGCCATTCAACATAAAGTTATCTGGAGATGCTCCTGTAAGCGTGGCCTTAAAATCAAAGGCAGGCAAAAAACCACCAGAACGAAATTCTGTTTTCTGGGCAGACAATTGTAAATCTCCCGTTAAATTAGGGCGATCTGCCATCCTCTCCCAAATTAACGAATTTGTCAGTTGTAAGCGCGGTGCTTTCATCTTCACAAGACCATATTGGATAAGATCAAAGCCGGTATTTAACTTCTCTACTGTTATCTTTGATTGATTCCAACTGCCTCTGCCAGCGATATCCCAGTTAGCTTGTAATGGCGGTAAATGCCCATTCCCCCAATAACGCCAATGCCAATTTCCCTGATCGGGTATAAAATCTTTTGCCCAACCATCCAGATGTAGCTTAAATTCCCCCCAATAACGGTCTTGTGCCATCACAATGGCTTGAAGACGGCCAGTAAAGCCATCACGAGTCAAATAAGTACCCGCCAAAGGTAATCTGGCTTCCTTGACCGTAAATGTTTCACTGACCTTCCCCCATGCCCGAAACAGGGCACCTGGACGAAAAGTGATTTTAGGATCAACCAATGGCCCTGTAATAATGGCAGGCAATGACATGGTCATGACCATCCGACCACGATTCATTTGCCCGGTAAACTGAAACGGAATATGAGCATTGGTTATATTGACTGGCGTTGGTTTCACGGAAAGAACAACATTACCTTTACCCTGCTCATTTTGGGTGACCAGATTTACCCGTCCACTGACGAACATACCTGACAAACCTTTTTTCCATTGTTCAAGTGTAATATTCACCCTTCCAGACAACGCTTGATTACTCTCCAACCATTGCCATTTTCCATTAACAATCTGGAACTGCGACTCATCAAATGACCAGGGTAATTCTGCCAATACCCGCTGATTTTTTCCTTCAATCACGGTGAGCAACCCACTCTGTTCCTGCCAATTCAATATCAGTTGCAACGGATCGGGATATTGGCTCAGAGATAAGTGCGCTATGATTTGGCCTTGTTCTGGAAGCGTTGCAGTATTCAAGGGTAATGCGATATTTCCATTCAAGGACATCACCTGTTCAGGCAACTTCACAATAAAACGCTGAACAATGAGTTCCTGTTTGTCTGCAATATGCGCATTGAGTTTTAATTTTTCACTCTGATAAGAGAAAACTTGCCCCTGAGATGATGAGCTAAATTGAAATCTGCCAGCAAACTCCTGCCAGGGCATAAGAGCCAGTCGATCAACAGTAAGATTAACCGAAGGTATCGCAGATAATATCTCTTGCACTGATAATGGGGCTGATTGCCCTTCTGTTACAGGGAGTTGCGCCAGGCATTGGTTCTGGCTGTCAATATTGGCGACATGAATGTTCCAGCGGCGATTTTCACTATTTTCCCCGGATAAATATTCCACAGATAGCCCGGAGACGTTGATCCATTCACACTCTTTCGCTTGCAATGACAATTCATCTAACCACAATTCACTGTTCTTCCACCGAGGTTGGCTCAACGAAAAAGTGATTCCTTGTGGCAACCAATAACTGGCAAGCAATGGTAACCAGCGAGGAAGTGTATACCATCCCATCGACACCAATAACGCCAGCAGTATCCCCATCACTGCAAACATTTTGAGTATTTTTGCCATTAAATCCTTATCTCATCTTGTCAACCTGAGAACAACTTCCTGTTATGATAATCTCATATCAGGCTCTAAGCCGATTTATTATACAAGCTATCCCTATGAATAGCTTATCCGGCGATTTATTCGAGTATAGCGAAAGATAACGCTTAGAACCTTCAGGAGACATCATGATTGCAAGCCGTTTTTGCAGCAAAGTGAATTTAATGAATGGCTCGAATGATTTTATAGTTACTGAGTGGAGATGTTGTTATGAAACTGGTTGTTTACAGTACAAAGCAGTATGACCGTAAGCATTTTGAAATGCTCAACCAAAAACCTGGTTTTGATTATCATATCGAGTTTCTTGATTTTCCTTTAAGTCCACAAACTGCCAAAAATGCCGTTGGTGCGGATGCCATATGTATTTTCGTCAATGATGATGGTGGACGGGAAGTGCTGCAAGAACTGGCAGAGATGAATATCAAAATCCTGGCACTACGCTGTGCCGGATTTAACAATGTCGATCTGGATGCAGCGAAAGAATTAGGTATTCAGGTTGTTAGAGTGCCTGCTTATTCCCCTGAATCCGTTGCTGAACATACTGTTGGGTTGATGTTGTGTCTTAATCGACGTATCCACCGCGCCTACCAGCGCACCCGCGATGCCAATTTTTCCCTTGAAGGGTTAACCGGTTTTAACATGTATAAACGCACGGCGGGCATTATCGGAACAGGAAAAATCGGTATTGCTACTTTGCGGATTCTGAAAGGCTTTGGAATGCGTTTACTGGCACATGACCCCTATCCCAATCCTGAAGCCTTGAATATGGGTGTGGAATATGTGGACCTGGACACTTTATATGCTGAATCAGATGTGATCTCCCTGCATTGCCCCATGACACCGGAAAACCACCATTTATTAGATGATACAGCATTCACCAAAATGAAAGATGGCGTGATGATCATCAATACCAGCCGAGGTGCCCTCATTGATTCCGTGGCTGCCATTAACGCACTGAAACAACAAAAAATTGGTGCGTTAGGTATGGATGTTTATGAAAATGAAAGAGATTTATTCTTTGAAGATAAATCAAATGACGTTATCCAGGACGATATTTTTCGCCGCTTGTCTTCTTGCCATAATGTACTGTTCACCGGCCATCAGGCATTCTTAACCGAAGAAGCCTTAACCAGTATCAGTGAAACAACTTTGCAAAATATTCAGCAATTAGTTTCTGGAAAGGTTTGTCCAAATATTGTTGAATAGACTGGAAAAAGAGAGAGTAAAGCAGGTTATTAGTTGTCCACGTCTCTTGACCTATGAAATATGATCAAGAGACAGGACAATGCAGGGTTTATGGTTAATTTCTCTTATGTTCTTATGACAAGATAATACCAATCGTCAATGTTACGGTAATCCAAACCCCTACAAACGTTACATAGCTCATCAATCTGTTCTTCATTTTACTTTCCCTCATTATCAAACAAACATCCATAGCTGCACGGTAGTGGTCCCGACTGTCTGACATAAAAAATATAAACAGCATTTAATATATATTTGGTATGCAGCATAAGTTCCAGACTAATATTTATTACAAAGGGTATTAAATTAGTCAGGTTGTTATAGTAATAAGACAATGCTCAGGTAATAAAACTGACCAGAATAGGAAAGCTAACGCATAAAAAAACCACAATACGTAGTTTTTAACAAATTATTCACCTGAACCGGATTCAGTATGTGGTTTTTCGGGATATAACGATGCACTCCAGTTACTGTAAGTGCAAACAAATATCGACGGATCTTTGTTTGAAAATGGCGTAGCCATAGATTTGATTTTTTCCGCCAACTGCTCGGATTCCATCGTCGAATTACCAATATAAGTTCCACCAGGCAGGCGATGCCATTTCCCATTAGGAAAACGGATAGATTGGCTGAATTGATTCGCCGTCATCCTTTTATGTAATTTTTCATAACCCTCAATACCCGTGCCATAAAGCTCTACGCGAATCAAATAACTTGCCATTTCTCTTTCCTTGTTTTTAACTTTCAACCAAACAAGTTATCAGTTTTTCTTTACTGCTTAAAGTCAGAAAAACGGGAGAAAAATTCGATATTAATGCCAATTCCAGTAATTACATTATATGTATTTGATATAAAATCCCTTTCATATCAAATAATAAAATAATTACATTGGTGTATTTAAAATATGGTCTTCCCAATCTACCACATCCGCTTCACGCACAGCGATATGCCTGACAGAAATACGCTCCGCATGCAGTGCCGATTTTGAACCGCTAACCAGTGGGTGCCACGGAAGGAGTTTCCCCCCCTCGCCAATCAGACGGTAGGCACACGTCTTTGGCAGCCATTCAAAGGTGTTCATATTCTCACGGGTCAATTTGATGCAGTCAGGCTCGTATCTGAAACGATCTTCATAATTCTTGCACTGGCAGGTTTTAATATTCAGTTGATTACAAGCAACATTGGTGAAATAAATTTCATCCGTATCCTCATCCATCAACTTATGCAGGCAGCACTGACCGCAGCCATCACATAGCGCTTCCCACTCTTGATCTGTCATTTGTTCTAAGGTTTTCACCTGCCAGAAAGGTTGAGACATAATTTCTGTCACTCCTCGTGTTAAATCACTCTGGTTGTCAAAACGTACTCATTGAGAGAAACATCTAACACATCACCAGATTGCAATGGCCCCACGCCTTCAGGCGTTCCCGTCAAGATAATATCGCCCGGACGTAAGGTAAAAAAACGCGACATGTAGCTAATCAACGGGATGATAGGCATTCGCATGTCACTCGTATTGCCGTTTTGGCGCAATTGGCCATTTACTGTCAAAGAAAGTTCGGCATTTTGTGGATCATCAAAAGCATTGACAGGAATAAATCCCGATATCGGGCATGATCGATCAAATGCTTTACTTTTTTCCCACGGTTGCCCCGATTGTTTAAATTCACGTTGCAAATCACGTAATGTCAAATCCAGTGCAACTGCAAAGCCTGCAATCGCCTGACTGACTCGCTCTTCATTGGCATTCTTAAGTGCCGAACCAATCAAAACAGCCAATTCTATTTCATGGTGCACAGCACCTAATTCCTGTGGAATGAAAACAGGTTGGCGCAGATCACACAACGCGGTTTCAGGTTTAATGAATATCACTGGCTCTTCAGTGGATTGAGAACCCATTTCTTTCATGTGCTTGTCGTAATTACTGCCGACACAAACAACCTTATTAGCAGGAAAATCCAACAATATCCCCTGCCAATCCCGATGTTGGTACATTACATGGTTCCTTTATCTTATTTTCAGGATTTGATTTTCAGCGATTCAGCGAGTGAAAAAATGAGTACGTTGCATGATACCGTCCGCCATCATACCAACACTGAGCGCAAAATAGTAAGAACGATTCCAGTGCATGAGAGTGCGGAAATTTTGTGTCACCCAAAATGCCCGTTGTGCCGAATCATCAGGGATGACTATCCAACCTTTGGTATTTGCGGGCAACTTAGCAAAATGAGGAGATGAAATTCCCAATACCTGCCACTGTGCAATGGTTTTTCCCTGTTCAGGTTTAACGCCTTCTAAAGCGATATCAAAGCCTGTAGGTAACGAAACAGCATACCCCCAAGGTAAACCTTGTCTCCACCCTTCCTTATGTAAATAATTGGCAGTCGAGGCAAAAACATCTGCTTTATTATTCCAAATATCAATTTGGCCATCACTATCGCCATCAGCACCATACGTTAAGTAAGAAGTTGGCATAAATTGATTTTGGCCCATTGCACCCGCCCAGGAGCCTTTCAGCGCCTGATCTTTATCAATATATTGATTTTCAATTATTTCTAACGCTGCCAGTAACTGTTTGATAAAAAATACTTCTCGGCGTCCCTCAAAAGCCAGCGTAGATAACGCCGAAATGACATCTTCTTTTCCCTGAAATTTGCCAAAACCGCTTTCTAATCCCCACAATGCAACAATATAGGCTTTGGGTACACCGTATTTGTCGCTGATCCTTTTTAGCTGGAGATGATTATCTTCATACTCCTTGACACCCT
Source organism: Xenorhabdus griffiniae (assembly GCF_001028135.1). Lineage (GTDB taxonomy): Bacteria > Pseudomonadota > Gammaproteobacteria > Enterobacterales > Enterobacteriaceae > Xenorhabdus > Xenorhabdus bakwenae. The sequence continues at coordinate 42,973 of NZ_LDNM01000049.1, read as the reverse complement.
GTTCAATCTTCCGCGCTGGCAAGATGCGGGTCAGGTAATCATCCAAAGTCACTTTTTTTTCTGGCTGGTTACGATCGGCTTTAATGACGCGCGGAATAAAATGGATGTTGGCAAATGCCCGATCCAATGTTTTTTCACTGATCCCCTGCTCTCTGGCTTGCTGTTTTAGCAAGGCCACATAAGCAGGAAATTGTGATGGCTCACGGGCATTCAATGGAAAATCCTGCTCCAATGCCCTGACTTCGGCTTGAGATCGTGAAGCCAACACGGATGGATAGTACAATTGTTTGGCACTTATTTGTTTACCACTTAATGTACTGCACCCTGTCAGCAAAGTTGCTGTCAATAAAGTCAGCCCAGTGATTAATTTCATAAATCGGCTCCTCATCAATAATTCAGGATCAGGCAGTGACCAGCGATTTTTATTGCTTAGGCGGCTTATTGGGGGCCAGGTGCTCATTGAGCAAACTTTCCACTGGCGGTGGTACTTGCAGGTAAAAACCCTGCTCACTCAACGCGAGTTTTACTTTTTCAATATCAGCATTAGCCAGTTTTTTCCTTTCAGATAATGAAATCATCATTGAATATTGAGGTTCACCAAATGCGTTTAACAGATCTTCAGGAACGCGTGAAAAATTCCCCTTTCTTTCAATATATAGATATGTTTGGTCACGTTTTGGGCTTCTGTAGATTACACAAATCATTGTTATAAACTCTTTTAAATTAACGCTGTGACTTGCTTGAATAATTCACTAACTATAACATGCTTATTATATCTAAGAATATCGTCTCCCAGAGGCTTAGGAAAATGTTTGTATAAACTACCTTGGGAAACTTAACCTTGCTGAGTCAGAATATCGATGTCACAATCGCCAATTGAGCTAAAAGGCAGTAATTTTACGCTTTCGGTCGTTCATTTATATGATGACCAACCGGAAGTCATTCATAAAGCTATACAGGAAAAAATGGAGCAAGCGCCCGAGTTCCTGAAAAATGCGCCCGTTGTTCTCAATATATCTGCTCTCCCTGTTGATGCAGATCTCCCCACACTCCACCGTGCCATCGAGTCAGTTGGATTGCGCATCGTCGGCATCAGCGGTTGTCAAAATGAAGAACAACGAAAAGTCGTTCTAAAATCTGAACTTCCTTTGTTGAAAGAAGGTAAAAGTCAGAAATTTCTTACTCAAGAAAATAAACCGGCTGAACCTATTTTCAAAAAAACTCGTATAATTAATACACCTGTTCGTTCAGGACAAAGAATTTATGCACCAAACAGTGATCTTATTGTGACAAATAATGTGAGCGCTGGTGCAGAATTAATCGCTGATGGAAATATTCATATATATGGTGTGCTGCGTGGACGAGTATTGGCTGGCGCATCTGGTGATCAAGAAAGCCTGATTTTCTGCACCCATTTAAACGCTGAACTCACCTCTATTGCAGGTCAATATTGGCTCAGCGAGAAAATCCCTGAAAATTTTGTTGGCAAGGCAGCAAAATTACGTCTGGTAAACAATGAATTAACTATTGAAACTTTAGTCTAGCCCTTATAACAAGGAATCGCTTCATGGCACGCATTATTGTTGTTACATCTGGTAAAGGTGGCGTTGGCAAAACCACTTCAAGCGCGGCCATTGCTACCGGCCTCGCCCAAAGAGGAAAAAAAACCGTCGTTATTGATTTTGATATCGGTTTACGGAACCTCGACCTCATTATGGGCTGTGAACGCCGTGTGGTTTTTGACTTTGTGAACGTCATTCAAGGTGACGCCAGCTTGAATCAGGCAATTATCAAAGATAAGCGCACAGATAATCTCTATATTCTGCCCGCGTCCCAGACCCGCGATAAAGAAGCCCTCACCCGAGATGGCGTTGAGAAAATTCTGAATGAATTGGATCAACAGGGATTTGATTTCATTATCTGTGATTCACCTGCTGGTATTGAAAGCGGCGCATTGATGGCGCTCTACTTTGCCGATGAAGCAATTATTACGACAAACCCAGAAGTATCTTCTGTTCGTGACTCTGATCGTATTTTAGGTATCCTGGCATCCAAATCACGCCGGGCAGAAAAAGGTGACGAATCTATCAAAGAGCACCTCCTGCTAACACGCTATAATCCGGGACGTGTGAACCGTGGCGATATGCTGAGTATGGAAGATGTACTGGAAATTTTGTGTATCCCTTTGCTTGGTGTTATCCCGGAAGATCAATCTGTTCTCCGTTCATCCAACCAAGGGGAACCGGTCATTTTGGACAAAGACTCTGACGCGGGTAAAGCATACGAAGATACTGTTTTACGTTTACTTGGTGAAGAGCGGCCTTTCCGCTTCATCGAAGAAGAAAAAAAGGGCTTTTTAAAACGCCTGTTTGGGGGGTAACGCATGGCTTTGTTAGATTTCTTCCTGTCGAGAAAAAAACCGACAGCCAATATCGCCAAGGAGCGGCTACAAATCATCGTGGCAGAGCGGCGCCGTGGTGACTCTGAGCCTGCCTATTTGCCCGACATGAAACGGGATATTCTGGCTGTAATTTGTAAGTATGTACAAATCGATCCAGATATGCTTTCTGTGCAGTTTGAGCAAAAAAATGATGATATCTCTGTACTAGAACTGAATGTAACATTACCTGAGGTTGAGGAATCGCCAAAATAGCCATATCAAACGACGCTATTTAATTTAAGTCGGTGATTTTTGTAAAACAGTTTGTTATTTAAATAATATACTCAATAAACTTCAACCCGCAAGACGACGCGAGGCCTTATATTTCCCCGCTGCGCGGGGAAATATAACACGCATCTTGAAGTTGGATTGGTATAGATCAGGAAGTAAAGATAATTTTCCCTGCCTATATATCAGGCAGGGATAAAATTGACATCTTATGTACTACATCTCATAAATAAGACTATAATTGTGATTGAATTAACGCTATTCCTGCGAATAATTTGCCAATATTTCAGCAATAGGTTCAGCCAGTAACTTGCCTCGCCAGCCCCTGATTAACTCAGGTTGATATTCCGGCGCTTTCAATTTCCAATGCCAACAAAGTAATTGATTAATTTGACGGCGAGAAGCCAGCAGTTCGGCACTGAAATAATGGGATTCCCCCACCTGAGCGACCAAAGATTTAATTTCTTTAAACGCCTTACGATAACCAGGATAATCAACCAAATTCACAATTTGAGCCGGACACGCTTCTGCGGGAATATCCCTGCTCTCCGCAACCATCGCCAGCAACCGACGACCATGACAACGAATTTCTTGCCCACTCAATCCCAAAGCGTCCAATTCTGCCAAAGAAGTTGGCATATAACGGGCAACCTGCCATAAATTTTCTTCGCGGATCACGAAATTGACCGCCAAGTCACGTTCACGAGCCTGATTTAAACGCCATGCAGCCAATTTTTTCAAACAGGCCAATTGCCTTGGGCGCAATTGCCATGCGTTACTCATATCCTTATAAGCGTATTCCGGCATCAATACTTCTTTACGGCGTTCGGCTATCAGATTGCTTTCATCTTTTGCCGCATCCAAATATCCCGCCTGCCCTGTTTTTTCCATCAAAATATCGGCCAGCGGTAATAAATAGTAGACATCCGCCGCCGCATATTGACATTGTTTTTCGCTCAACGGTCGAGCCAACCAATCAGTGCGGGATTCGCTCTTATCCAATTCAATATGCAAATACTCAGCAACTAATGTCGCAAAGCCACATGACATGGGGTGACCAATAAATGCAGCCAGTACCTGAGTATCAATCATGGGTTCTGGCAAGCACTGGAAACTATTACTAAAAACCTCTAAATCTTCACTGCCGGCATGGATAAATTTTAATACGTTCGGATCTGTCAATAGCTCCTTAAAGGGCTGCCATTTCGAAATTTCGAGGGGATCAATCAGAGAAAGCTGTTCACCATCAAACAGTTGTATCAGACCTAATTGAGGATAATACGTCCGTGTACGTACAAATTCAGTATCCAGTGCAATTCTTGCGTGTTTTTTTGCCTGCTCACAAGTTGACTGCAATTGGGCATCGGTAGTAATCAACTGATAATTCAAAACATCATTCTCTTAACCATTCATAAGACATGCACAACAACGCCGGTAAAACCGGCGTTGTTGATGTGCAATGGGATATGGCAATAAATAGGCTCAATTTGTAGCAGCATTATCCACTTTTGCCAATTCTTCATTGCGAAGTTCTCTGCGAAGAATTTTACCGACATTAGATTTTGGTAATTCATCACGAAATTCAATGAGCTTCGGCACCTTATATCCCGTCAGGTAACGACGGCAATGCGTTTTAAGTTCATCCTCAGTCAAACTGGGATCTTTGCGTACCACAAATATTTTGACAATTTCTCCTGAGTTTTCACTCGGAACGCCCACTGCTGCCGACTCTAACACTTTAGGATGGGAAGAAACAACATCTTCTACTTCATTTGGATAGACATTAAATCCAGAAACCAGGATCATGTCTTTTTTCCGGTCAACAATGTGTAAAAAGCCTTTTTCATCTACGCTGGCAATATCCCCAGTTGCCAACCAGCCATCTTTCAACACCTCATCAGTCGCATCAGGGCGATCCCAGTAACCTTTCATTACCTGTGGTCCCCGCACCCACATTTCACCTGCTTCGCCCAGTGAAACTTCATTACCATCATTCCCTACCAGCTTGATTTCTGTTGAAGCAATGGGAAAGCCAATACTGCCACTGTAATAGGTCAAGTTATGCGGGTTAGCTGAAACTAGGGGGGAACACTCCGTCAATCCATATCCTTCCAACAGATGACAACCTGTCAAGTTTTGCCATTTTTCAGCCACTACTCGTTGTACGGCCATGCCACCACCAACAGATAAACGTAGTGAGGAAAAATTCAGTTTCTGGAATTCCGCATTATTCAGCCAGGCATTGAATAATGTGTTAACACCTGATAGTGCGGTAAAATGATAACGCGACAGTTCCTTGATTGTGCCATTTACATCACGAGGGTTGGTAATCAACAAATTTTGCCCCCCCAATTCAATAAAGAACAGGCAATTTATCGTTAAAGCAAAGATATGGTACAACGGCAGTGCAGTTACCACTAGCTCTTGCCCAGGCCTCAATAACGGAGAATAACAGGCTCTGGCCTGCTCGAGGTTTGCCAGCATATTACGATGAGTCAGCATTGCACCTTTTGCCACACCTGTGGTTCCCCCCGTATATTGCAGAAAAGCCAAATCCTCGTTTTTTACATCCGGTTTGACATACTGCATGCGATAGCCTTTATGAATCGCACTACGGAACGAAATAGCATCCGGTAAGTGATATTTAGGCACGAGCCTCTTAACGTATTTAACGACGAAATCAACAAGAGTCCCTTTGGGACGTGAAAGTTGGTCACCCATACGCGTCAAAATAACGTTCTTGACTTGCGTATTAAAGACAATCTTTTCTAGGGTATGTGCAAAGTTAGAAACGATAACAATGGCAGATGTGCCACTGTCATTAAGCTGATGTTCCAATTCACGTGGGGTATAGAGCGGATTCACATTGACAACAACCATATCTGCACGCAGGATACCAAATAGTGCCACAGGGTATTGCAGCAAATTGGGCATCATCAATGCCACGCGATCCCCTTGTTTCAACCCCAGGCCATTCTGTAAATAGGCAGCAAAGGCACGACTACGCTCTTCCAATTTACGGAAAGTCATTACCTCGCCCATGTTGATAAATGCGACTTGATCGGCATAACGCGCTACAGCATTTTCAAACATTTCAATCAACGACGAATAACGATCGGGATCGATTTCTGCCGGAACATCTGCCGGATAATGTTTTAGCCAAACTTTTTCCAAGTTGAATACTCCTGAAATCTAATTGCGATGTAACCACTGACCATAAGACAAACCTGACTTGTATATTTAACAAATTATTAACTCAGCGTACCAGTTTGCAAAGCAACAATGTTCAGGTTGGCGATACACATCACTAATTTAATACTATCAATGACTGCAAAAAAATAAGGCAGCTTTTGCCGCCTGAATATTTTTTATTATTTATCAATAAATTAGTTAAATTATTAACACTTGGATTTATAATTAACTAATTATACACTGATTTAATAATTTTTGGCTTGGAGTCTTACTATTATTCCAAACAGCTATAAGTAAGGCATACCAGTTAAAGGATGATTATCAGGAGTTCATGTCACACCAGATCCCACTTGGTTGGCAAGAGGTTTATTCAGTTAAAATTGTTTCAACTGATACAGGCTGTAATGATGAATAACCGCGCCAAAACGGATTATAAGGGTTGCCATAATAGCTCCATAGATCAGTTCCTACAGCAGGGGGAAAAATCATTCGCTGAGATTCATACCAACGTTTTACTCCTGTTGCATTCATCACAACGTAATTGTACGGACTATTGCCTACTTTTCCTTTTTCAAGACCAGTAATCAAACCTACAACAGTCACATAATGATCTTTAAAATCACTGGGTTCTAAAAAAGTATTCACGTAGGCATAAACTCGCCCCAAAGAAGGCGTATCCATACGAGGGGAAGCATTGCCTGCTAGTGGCATGGCAGATATTTCTAATCGAGTCTGGCTTTTTTCATTCAAGACACTCAGCACTTTGCCGCCAAATCTCCCTTCATGTCCAATGTATAACTCAGGCATATTCTTGACAGAAAGCAGATTTTCCATTGGTGTTTTAGTCGTTCCTTTAATAACATCAGGCACTGACACACAACCCGTAAGTACCAGGGTTCCCAATAATGCCACCGCTTGCAGTATGCTTCGATAGTATATTCCATTGAACATAACGCCTCCAACGTAGAAAAAACTTATTAGACTAACCATCCATCGTCTGGTTAGTCAGACTCTAGCCCTTTATACTCATGGACACTGCTTTCTGCCGCAAGTTGCATGAATTTTATTGCGCCAGGCAGAAGACCTTAACGGCCCGGCAATTTTTTCCATGTCACTTCATTACGTAAGTAAACAGGTTCAGCGTGTTCAACCGCTGTCGCCTCCCCTGCGTCCCACATCTGAATGGCCAGTGGCAGCATATCTTCCGCATGGGGTAAAATAACATCGCCTGCTGTCAGCATTAAGTGGCAGTCCAATAATTGAGGATAGGCTTCCCATCCCGTTCCCGCAATTCCCCATTCGCCTGATAAGGAATTCATAATTTCTTGCACTTGCTCAGGTTTCAAAACTGCTTCCGTTTCATCGCCCTGCCATTCACCTTGTGAATTACGAGTGTATTGTCCCCAGTAAACTTCCCCCATCCGCGCATCAATCGCAACCAAAACGTTTGTTGCTCCTGTTAAGCGAAAAGTCCCTTGCGCCAGTGTTTTCAGCGAAGAAACACCAATCATCGGTAATTCAGCGCCCAATGCCAGCCCTTGGGCGATGCCAACACCAATCCGTACACCGGTAAAACTGCCCGGTCCACGACCAAACGCTAACGCATCCAATTGTTGCAGGTTTACTCCACCTTTTGATAAAACCGCTTGAACCATCGGCAAAATACGTTGCGTGTGCTCCCGTGGGGAAATTTCAAACTGTGCTTCAATAGCACCTTCATTCCAAAGTGCAACAGAACAGGCTTCAGTTGCAGTATCAATAGCTAAAATTCGCGTGGACATGCCTTAACTCCGGCAAGATATAGGATCCAAAATAAGGGGCTATACTACCATAGCCCCAACATCATCGCCCCGACATTTTATTCCCCAGACCGCGGTGGGCGTGAGTTCAGAAACGCAATTGCTTTTGATAAATCACGGGTACGGGAAGCAGGGGGCAGGCTGTTTAGAAAAACCTCACCGTATGGACGCATCACCAGCCGATTATCACAAATGACCACAACGCCATAATCATCAATATCACGGATCAGACGCCCAACGCCCTGCTTCAAATCAATCACGGCATCAGGAAGCTGGACTTCGTGAAAAGCATCCCCGCCCTTAAGTTGACAATCCTCAATACGGGCCTTAAGCAAAGGATCATCCGGCGCAGTGAACGGCAATTTATCAATAATAACGCAGGACAATGCATCACCGCGAACATCCACCCCTTCCCAAAAGCTGCCGGTCGCCACCAACAATGCATTACCCGCAGAGATAAATTGTGCCAACAGTTGTGACTTGCTCGTCTCACCCTGCACTAATACTGGCAATGTCATACTGGCACGGAACTCTTCCGCTAAACTGCGCATCATTTGGTGAGAAGTACAGAGGAAAAAACAGCGCCCTTTATTGCTTTCAATTAATGGTTTCAGCATACGAGCCAGCCATTTTGCACCACCATTTTGGTTCGGTGACGGCAAATGACGCGGCACACACAATAACATTTGACGCTGATAATCAAAGGAGCTAGACAAGAGTAATGTCTGGGCCTGTTTTAGCCCTAAACGTTCAGTGAAATGATTTAGCTGTTCATTGACCGACAATGTTGCCGATGTAAAAATCCAACTACCTGATTGTTCACGGAGCATCTCACTGAATTTGTCGGCAACAGATAACGGTGTCAGAGCCAGTAAAAAATGCCGCCCATAACTTTCGAACCAATAGCTGTAATTAGGTATGCTGACATCAATCAGACGCTTAAGACGATTGCGATACACCGTTGCCCGTTCAAAAGCCGCATCCAGCATGGTTGAACGGCCCAAAGAGAGTTTCATCACGTCATAACACAGCTCAAGGGCATCATCCAACCGCACTAATGTGCGCTGAACTTGCTGCTGTTGCAAGGCTTCACGAAGATTACCCCGATAGCTGTTTTCCCCCAATGACAAACGGAAATCTTGTGCACTTTGGCTGAGACGATCTGCACTTTTTTGCAATTGTGTCTGATCCCGCACTTCAGTACGGTAAGCCATGATGATATCACGCGATAAATCCATCAATTGGCGGCTGCTTAGTTGCTGGCCAAAATATTGGCTGGCAATATCAGGGATCTGGTGCGCCTCATCGAAAATCATCACATCAGCCTGCGGGATTAATTCACCAAAACCGGTATCCTTAACCATCATATCAGCCATAAACAGATGATGGTTAACAATCACCACATCCGCTTCCATTGCTTTTCGACGGGCTTTCAGAACGAAACATTGCTGATAGCATGGGCAATCACTGCCAAAACAATTGTCATTAGTACTCGTGACCAATGGCCAAACAGTGCTATCTTCCGCCACTTGGTAGCAGGTGCTGATATCACCATCTTTTGTATGGCCTGACCAATGCTTCAATTTGATGACTTCCGCCAAGATTTCAGTGTCTAACTGGGAATTGCCGATCGTCTGCTGCTCAAGGCGTTCAAGGCATAAATAATTTGAACGCCCTTTTAATAGCGCCAGCTTGCCGGTAAAACCTAACGCCTCAACGATAGTGGGTAGATCTCGATTGTAAAGCTGATCCTGTAATGCCTTAGAACCCGTAGAAATAATCACTTTTTTACCGGAGCGCAAAGCAGGTACTAAATAAGCAAATGTTTTACCGGTTCCCGTTCCTGCTTCTACGACCAATTGTTGCTGTTTTTTAATCGCAATTGTAATAGCCGAAGACATTTCCCGCTGGGCATCGCGTGGCTTGAAACCTGGTATGGCTTTGGCTAGTATGCCATTTTTCGCAAAATCGTCTGACACAAACAGTCTCTTTCAATAAAATGTGGCGGAATTATGCCAATACTGAGTTGTAATAACTACTCAATTCAGCAAAAAACTGGATAAATTAACAGGAGATTTAATGACTATTAAACGCATTGACCCAGATACCCGCTGGTCAGAAGCGGTCGTTCACAATGACACTATCTATTATACCAGTGTGCCAGAACAACTGGACGGTAATATTACAGAGCAAACCGCCGATACTCTGGCAGCCATTGATACCCTGTTACATCGCCTTGGTTCAGATAAAAGCAAGATTTTGGATGCTACAATTTTTCTGGCAGATAAAGCCGATTTTGCAGGCATGAATGCCGCGTGGGACGCATGGGTTGTTGCCGGAAGTGCGCCAGTCCGCTGTACTGTTCAAGCAGCATTGATGGACCCTAAGTATAAAGTCGAAATCAAAATTATTGCCGCTTTATAGTCTGTATCTATCAAACAAATATGGCCTTAAATGAGCTATTGTTCATTCAAGGCCATGTTAGAAATGAAATTTAAGGAATGGAGAGTAGAAATTAGGCCATTTTAATAATAATTATGCCAATCAACAGCAGCACAATACCACTCCATCCCTTAAAATTCAGTCTTTGGTTAAACATTACCCAGCCAGCGGCGACGGTAGCAATAATGCCGAATGCTCCCCATAAAGCATAAGCAATGGAAAGCTCAATCCCTTTCACTGCCTGAGCCAACGCACTGAATGCGCCCAAAACAGCAACCAGAGACAAAATACCCATCCAGAAGCGCTGAAATCCATTGGATAATTTCAATAAAATATTTGCTACAATTTCCAAAACAACGGCCAAGACCAGGAACGCACCATGCCACCATTCAAATTGAGTTAGCATATCATGCCTCCTTGATTTGCTTGTTCAAAATACCGTTTAGTGAGCTTGATGGATTATGTTTTGATGTCTTGTTTGAAGCATGGGCTTTGGTTTTTTTCTCCCCCACCTTGATTAAAGCAATCCCAGCTATCAACAATGCTAATCCACTTATTTTCATCAATGACAGCGACTCGTTAAACCACATTACGCTAAAAGCGGTAATAAACAGGATCCCAATACCTTCCCAAAGTGCATAAGCCACGCCCAATGACACTTTTTTCACAGCGATTGCCAGCAAAATATAAGAAGTTGTGATCATGGTATACATCACAATCATGCCTGTAAAACCACCTGAAACGCTGGCTTGTTTCATTGACAGAGTGCCAATGACTTCTGTCACAATCGCCAGTACAAGAAATACCCAATAAAACATTTTTTTCTCCTGAACATACTAATAAGCATGCCAAGATATCAAGCTATAAATGCCCACAAAGTCGGCGGCAAATGCGATTATGCAACATCAGAATCAAACTGACCTTTAGCGAAATATTTTGGCAAGTGATAATTACCGGTGAAGAACCGGTTAGCAGGAGAAGGCCCTAAAGGGCGCCGCACCAGTAGTGCTCACTGGATAAGATAGTGGAAAGGAAAAAAACATGGGTACAACGTTGAATTTTGTTACTATGTTGAATGTTGACGCTTTTGGCGCTATTCATGATGTTTTATTCTTTCATCACACATAACTACCGCGTGATATACTAAGAACCCTCGTATTAAAATGTAATGATGTATTTCTATCATAGCACCAAATAAAAAGCAATAATTTATATTTGGTTAGCCAATCTTCACTTTTAGTAAAAAAAGTGGAGTAAGTAGCTATTTTTACTATAATTTTATCATTCAGATATCAAATTTTGAATTATTTTCACAAAAACCGGCCGGACATTAAGTCCGGCCATTCTTTTGATGAGTCGTTTAGTACAAACTAAAAAAAACCACCGTTTATTCAAACTCATTCCATGAACGACCATCACGTGTAATCAGCGCGATAGAAGCCACGGGTCCCCACGTGCCGGCCTGATAAGGTTTTGGTGGTTCATTATCCGCCGCCCATGCATCGATAATGGAATCCACCCATTTCCAGGCTTCTTCCACTTCATCACGACGGACAAACAGTGCCTGAATACCGCGCATTGCTTCCAACAATAACCTTTCATAAGCATCAGCAAGGTGTGTCTGATTAAATGTTTCAGAGAAACTCAGATCCAACTTGGTCGTTTGCAAACGGTGTTTATGTTCCAGCCCCGGTGCTTTATTTAGCACTTCAATATCAATGCCTTCATCTGGCTGCAAACGAATTGTCAATTTGTTTTGTGGTAACTGCTGGTAGGATTCAGCAAACAGATTCAGGGAAGGTTCTTTGAAATAGACCACAACTTCAGAACACTTAGCCGGCAACCGCTTTCCGGTTCTCAGGTAGAAAGGCACCCCAGACCAGCGCCAGTCATCAATATCGACACGAATCGACACAAAAGTTTCTGTTTTACTGGCTTTATTCGCCCCTTCTTCTTCCAGATAACCGGGAACTTTCTTACCATGCACAAAACCTGCGGTATATTGCCCGCGAACCGTTTTTTCCCTGACATTGGTCTGATTAATCCGACGCAATGAACGCAACACTTTTACTTTTTCATCACGAATACGATCTGCTGTCAGGTCAGCCGGTGGTGACATGGCAATCATAGTCAGAATTTGCAGAAGATGATTTTGGATCATATCGCGCATCTGCCCTGCCTGATCGAAATAGCCCCAGCGCCCTTCGATACCAACTTCTTCAGCAACGGTAATTTGTACATGATCAATCGTGCGATGATCCCAATTATTAACGAAAAGCGAGTTGGCAAAACGCAGCGCTAATAAGTTCAATACCGTTTCTTTCCCCAAATAATGGTCAATACGGTAAATTTGGCTCTCATTGAAATATTTTGCAACTTCATCATTAATCGCTCTGGAAGAAGCAAGATCGGTTCCCAGCGGTTTTTCCATCACTACACGATTGGGTTCCGTATTCAGCTCCGCAGCACCTAATCCGTGGCATACGGCACCAAATGTACTTGGAGGCATGGCAAAATAGTGAATAGCGGGTAAGTCATCTTTATTAATTATTTTTGCTAATTCGTTGAAATGCTCCGTTTCATTTACATCCAAATTACAAAATTCCAGACGTGAACGGAGTTTCTTCCACAATTCTGCATCCAGTTTTTCGGACATAAATGTCACCAATGCTTCTTCAACGACTTTGGTGTAGGCTGTTTTATCCCAGTCAGCTCGACCGACGCCGATAATTCGGGTATCAGGATGGATATAACCCGCTTTTTCCAACTGGTAAAGGGAAGGCATTAATTTCCGGCGTGCTAAGTCTCCTTTCGCCCCAAAAATTACCAAATTACAAGCCTGAGCTGTAGACGTCACCGCCATGTTGCATCTCCTCAATTACGGGATATTGTAATTTTTTTACAGAATCTGTGGGTAATGTACTCTTTTGGTTATATGCAGTAAACACTGATTATTCATGGATTATTGATATAGCTCTTCGTATTTCACGTTGCTGCTGGATTAGTGACAAAATGAAACCCATTGGCCGCAGGCTATTAAATAACCGCACAGCCGCTTCCTGTACCCCCTTTCACATTCATGGTAATTTTGTATTCACTGGCAATATGGTTATAATTCATACCGAGCAGTGATTGTAAACTGAAAATTTACAACGATTAAGAATTAATCTTACCAAGTTGAAAGTTAGACTCCTGTCATGTTTTCATGAAAAATCCCATGTTATCCGGTTATTGCCACTGCCAGCTTTCAATAACAAGTAGTATATTTTCATGAAAATGAAATAGATTTCGCCTGTTAATGAAATCGTTAAAACCGAGGTTAAACTTCGTTTTATGAACACACTGGAACGGCTCCAAAATAGTCTTGATGTTTTGAGTAAGTCAGAGAAAAAGGTTGCGCAGGTCATTCTTGCTTCACCACAAACTGCCATCCATTCAAGCATTGCCACTCTGGCTAAAATGGCGAATGTGAGTGAACCGACGGTGAATCGTTTTTGTCGTCGCCTCAACACCAAAGGATTTCCTGACTTTAAATTGCATCTGGCACAGAGCCTCGCCAATGGTACACCTTATGTGAACCGAAACGTGGAAGAAAGTGACAGCGTCACCTCTTATACAAACAAAATTTTCGAATCAGTCATGGCAAATCTGGAAACGGTCAAAAGTAATCTGGATATTGCCGCCATCAACCGCGCAGTCGACCTTCTGACACAAGCCAGAAAACTCTCTTTTTTTGGTTTGGGAGCATCAGCCGCTGTGGCCCATGATGCCATGAACAAATTTTTTCGCTTCAATATTCCAGTGACCTATTTTGATGATATTGTGATGCAACGAATGAGCTGTATTAGCAGTACCGAAGGCGATGTTGTCGTATTAATTTCCCATACTGGAAGAACAAAAAGCCTTGTAGAAATTGCTAAACTGGCCCGCGAAAACGATGCAACAGTGATCGCCATTACCTCAACAGGCTCCCCATTAGCGCACGAAGCTACCCTCCCCATTTTGTTGGATGTTCCCGAAGATACAGATATCTATATGCCGATGGTCTCAAGAATAGCTCAATTAACCATCATTGATGTACTGGCAACGGGTTTTACACTGCGCCGCGGCTCAAAATTCAGAGATAATTTGAAGAGGGTCAAAGAAGCGTTGCGTAATTCACGGTTTGATAAGCCTGAATAAACCAGAAAATAGACTGTGTTTTTGTTCACTATTTATCAATTCTCCAGACTGATAGCATATGTAGACTTTTCCCCACTACATATTCGCAGTCGGGGTTAATAATCAATAAATTAATGGTTATCCTACGGTAATCGAAAACTCATATACCCTATGGATTTCAAGTGCCCCCCCACCGATGCGGCAACTTGAAAAACAAAAGGTATACTTCACAGGTCAACGGAGTAATGCATGTCCAGACGGCTCAGAAGAACAAAGATCGTCACTACACTTGGCCCAGCTACAGATCGTGACGATAATCTTGAAAAAGTTATCCAAGCAGGGGCCAACGTCGTCCGCCTTAATTTCTCTCATGGCACTGCGGAAGATCATATCCAACGTGCTAATAAAGTACGCGAAATTGCGGCCCGTTTAGGTTGTCATGTTGCCATCCTCGGTGATCTTCAAGGGCCTAAAATACGCATATCCACCTTTAAAGAAGGAAAAATTTTCCTGAATATTGGGGATAAATTCCTGCTGGATGCCAATCTAAGTAAGGGAGAGGGAGATAAAGAAAAAGTCGGTATTGACTATAAAGGTTTGCCATCTGATGTAACGGCTGGTGATATCCTGCTATTGGATGATGGACGTGTTCAATTGAAAATCCTGGAAGTTCAGGGGATAAAAATCTTCACGGAAGTGACTGTAGGAGGCCCGCTTTCCAACAATAAAGGCATCAATAAATTGGGCGGCGGGTTATCAGCCGAAGCACTGACAGCAAAAGATAAGGAAGATATCATCACAGCTGCCAAAATTGGGGTTGATTATCTTGCGATTTCTTTCCCTCGTTCAGGTGAAGATTTGAATTATGCGCGCCGTCTCGCACGAGATGCTGGTTGCGAAACCCAAATCGTTGCAAAAGTTGAGCGAGCAGAAGCTGTTAGTAGTGACGAAATTATTGATGAAATTATTCTGGCATCGGATGTTGTCATGGTCGCTCGTGGTGATCTCGGTGTTGAAATTGGTGACCCCGAACTGGTTGGTGTACAGAAAAAACTGATCCGCCGCGCTCGCCAACTGAATCGTGTTGTGATTACAGCCACACAAATGATGGAATCTATGATCACCAACCCAATGCCGACGCGTGCTGAAGTCATGGATGTCGCCAATGCGGTACTGGATGGTACTGATGCGGTTATGCTTTCTGCTGAAACAGCCGCAGGTCAGTATCCTGCGGAAACCGTTGCCGCTATGGCACAAGTCTGTCTTGGCGCGGAAAAAATGCCAAGTGTCAATGTTTCCAAACATCGCCTGGATATTACATTTGATAGCATTGAAGAAGCGATTTCAATGTCTACCATGTATGCCGCCAACCATCTGAAAGGCGTCAAGGCAATTATTGCGATGACTGAATCTGGCCGCACGGCTCGCATGATGTCCCGCATCAGTTCTGGCCTGCCTATCTTCTCTATGTCTCGCCATGAATCAACCTTAAACCGTACCGCCCTGTATCGTGGTGTAACACCCGTTTATTGTAGCTCGCATACTGATGGGATCGCAGCGGCAAATGAAGCAGTGAATCGTCTGCGCGATAAAGATTATCTCATCTCTGGGGATTTAGTACTTGTGACCCAAGGTGATCAGATGGGAACAATTGGCAGTACCAATACCTGTCGCGTACTTGAAGTAGAATAATGGGCTATTCATAAAAACAAATGGTAAAGGATAAGGGGCAGTACACTGCCTCTTATTATGATTAATTTTATTATTCCAATCATCACAGATCTTCCCTTTTATAAGGCTCAATATCCCCTGCTTTCCGCGTCTTAAGTAATTTTAAGATCCAGGTGTATTGTTCAGGATTCGGCTTCACCAATGCCTCCAACTCCTCATTCATTCGGCGAGCAATATAGGTATCATCCTGTCCTGCAATATCCTCCATGGGTGGACGGATATAAATGTCCAACTGATGAGTTTGGCAATTATAAACCGGAAATAGCGGAACAACGGCGGCGCGGCAAACCTTCATTAAGCGCCCAAGTGCAGGCAACGTAGCCTTGTAAGTGGCAAAAAAATCGACAAATTCACTGTGCTCTTCGCCATGATCCTGATCAGGCAAATAGTATCCCCAAAAGCCTTCACGCACTGTAGAGATAAAGGGTTTAATTCCCGCAT
Source organism: Xenorhabdus griffiniae (assembly GCF_001028135.1). Lineage (GTDB taxonomy): Bacteria > Pseudomonadota > Gammaproteobacteria > Enterobacterales > Enterobacteriaceae > Xenorhabdus > Xenorhabdus bakwenae. The sequence continues at coordinate 26,539 of NZ_LDNM01000049.1, read as the reverse complement.
CACGGGAATGCAAACGACCACCAAAGTGACAGCGCGCTTTATTCCATAAGTAATCAGCCACGGGATTACTTTGATGATGAAACATCGCTGACATTTGTTGGCCACGGGCAGCCAACAACATCGCGGGAATATCAACAGACCAACCATGTGGAACCATAAAAATCACATTTTTGCCTTGTGCTTTTAAGGCTTGAATAATGTCTTCACCATGCCATTGGGTTCGCTCAAGTGTCGATTTTGCTCCCCTGAGACAAAGCTCCGCCAGCATAACAAACGATTGAGGGGCGGTAGCAAACATGCGATCAATCAGCTCTTCGTGCTGCTGTTCCGTTAATTCAGGAAAGCAGTAAATTAAATTGATTTTCGCCCTGCGACGAGCACTTTTCACTTTTCTTCCCGCCCAAATACCTATCCTGGCCAGAAATGGATCACGCCATTTTACAGGGACATAAGACAATCCTGCCAATAGCCCCACGCCAGCCCAAAGACCCCAATAACGGGGATGTAAATAAGCTCGATGAAACCGAGGGACATATCCCAATTTACTATCTGTATCTTTTTCTTTATTCATGAGCTAACTCTGATGATCCCAATATTTGCTCTCAAGGCGAAAGTTTACAACAAAAAATAAGATAAAAGCGGATGATAGTCATCATCCGCTTTTATCTCTGTCAATAATCGGAAGTTGATGCGCTTAATCTAGCAACAATTGAGGCTTAGTTTCCTTAACCATGGCTACATATTCTGTACGCTCTTTACCACTCAACCCACCAGAACGCGGCAATTTTGCAGTGAGCGGATTAACCGGTCTCTGGTTATCCCAGAATTCAAAGTGCAAGTGTGGGCCTGTTGAACGCCCCGTATTCCCTGATAGCGCAATACGTTCACCCCGTTTCACTTTCTGACCCGGTTTTACCAGTATTTTTCTCAAGTGCATGTATCGAGTTGTATATTGACGACCGTGCCGTATGGCAATGAAATTACCGGCCGCACCATCAAATTTAGCGACAACGACTTCACCATCACCGACTGCCAAAACGGGAGTTCCTACTGGCATAGCAAAATCAACCCCTTTATGAGCTGTAATTCTGCCGGTTACCGGATTTAAGCGATGTGGATTGAAAGAGGAAGATACTCTGAACTGTTTAGTTGTAGGAAAGCGCAGGAAACCACGCTCAAGACCGGAAGCATTGCTGTCGTAAAAACGACCATCACTGGCCCGGAAAGCATAATAATCATTGCCACCACTCTGTAAGCGAACGCCTAACAATTGGCTCTGCTCACTTTTCCCATCAAGCATTTCACGGGACATCAGCACAGAAAAATGATCACCTTTACGCAATTTGCGGAAATCTATCTGCCATTGCAACGCTTTTGTCACTTCTCTGGCTTCGCTGCTTGTTAATCCAGCAATCAGGGCACTACTATTAAAACTGCCATCAACTGTACCTGTGATGACACTATTTTTCCATTCTCCCTTCTGGAACTCTTGCGTTTCGTTAAAAATGTCTCCTTCGCGAGTATAAACGCGAGTTTCACGACGTGATATATCCCAGGTCAGCGTTTTTAAACTCCCATTATCGTCAGTAGTCCACGATAATGACTGACCAATACCAAGATTACGCAATGACTTATATCGGTTTGCTAACAAAGCAACATCAGAGGAGTCAATTCCGAACTGAGTCAAAATCGAACTCAGGGTATCACCACTGGAGACAACATATTGGTGCGGAACATTTACTGCTGTATCAACAGAACTGCCATCATCATCCCCAATGCCCTCATTGGGGAGTTGTTCATTAGCATCCCCAGCGACATCATCCGTTGCTTCTGGAATGCTATCCGGAGTACTGAGAATAATACTACCTGTCCGTTCTTCTTGTTCATGATAAACAACAGGCCGCCATATCGCGATAGCCAAAGTGACCAGCGTTAGAGATCCAAGCATGATCTTGTGTGGTTTGGGCAGATTGTTGTATACCAGAACGATAGTTTTAGCTATCTGCTGCACTAATAAAATTCCTTATTGTACTAATTCAGGCAGCTCGCGTATTGTTTTGATAGTTGAGTTATAAATTTCATGTAGCTATCTTTATCCAATACGATGCCGCTCCCTAAAGGGTCAAGTATTCCAATACGTACATCAGTACCTTTTGCTACGGCATGAATAACGGCTGGCCTGAATTGAGGTTCAGCAAAAATACACCTTGCTTTCTGCTCAACCAATTGTGTTCGTATTTTGTGTAATCTCTGCGCACCAGGTTGTATTTCAGGATTGACCGTGAAAACACCTAGCGGAGCCAATTGGTAATGTTTTTCAAAATAACCGTACGCGTCATGAAAAACAAAATAACCCTGATTTTGTATGGGCGTTAAAACATGAGTAATATTCTTATCAGTTTGTGCAAGCTGTCCATTGAATTTACGTAGGTTTACTTCTAATTGCTGTTTTTGTTGAGGATATTGCTCAATAAGCTGGTCATATATTGCTTGAGCGGCTTTTCCCGCAATCTCTGGAGAAAGCCAAAGATGCATATTATATTCACCGTGATGATGTTCGTGATCTTCCTCATGTTCATGCTGATATGATTCAGTCTCGGAATCATTCCCATCTTCACTATTTTTCAATAATAATGGCTTAATGGTAGATAATTCAGCCAGTGCCAGTTGTTTATTCTGCTCAATTTTAGCTATCGGTTTCGCCAAAAAGGTTTCCATATCTGGGCCAATCCAAACCACCAAATCGGCTTGATTAATTTTCCGTACATCCAGAGGCCGTAACGCATAATCATGTGGAGAAGCCCCATCGGGCAGAAGTACCTGAGTATTTGTTACACCATCAGCAATGGCAGCAGCAATAAAGCCCAATGGCCGAATGGATGTGACAACATCTGCCTGCACAGAGCCATTCACTCCTGCCACTAACACAGCAGCTAATGCGATTTTATGAAAAAGTTTATGCGCGTATTTCTGTGAATTGTGTAACATAATATGAATATTCCATGCAGAAAATTGAATTATGTTATAATATAACATTTCAATGATTCTGCAAGATACTTTTAACTCGTCAACTATGATCACCCTAAAAAACATTACGGTTGAATTTGGTAACCGCAAGGTATTAAACAATATCTCATTCAATCTCAAACAAGGGAAAATTCTGACCCTGATCGGCCCAAACGGTGCAGGAAAATCAACTCTGGTTCGCGTCGTTCTTGGATTAATCCAACCCACTTCGGGCACTATCGAACAAAACCCTACGTTGAAAATTGGTTATGTTCCGCAAAAACTAAACCTTGATCCCACTCTGCCCTTGACCGTTAAGCGTTTTATGATGCTGAGACCCAACGTGAAACAAGCGGATATCTTACCGGTATTAAATCGGGTCAAGGCTGCTCATTTACTGGAGCAACCAATGCAAAAGCTATCTGGTGGCGAAACTCAGCGGGTGCTACTTGCCAGAGCCTTACTTAATCAACCTCAGATTTTGGTTCTTGACGAACCAACACAAGGTGTCGATGTCAATGGACAACTGGCCCTTTACGATCTGATCAATCAAATCAGGACAGAACTTAATTGCGCGGTGCTTATGGTATCCCATGACCTGCACTTAGTGATGGCGAAAACAGACGAAGTTTTATGCCTTAATCAACACATTTGTTGTTCTGGCACACCGGAAGTGGTGTCAATGCACCCAGAGTTTATTGCAATGTTTGGATATCATGGCGCAGAGCAACTGGCAGTTTACCGCCATCACCACAATCATCATCATGATCTTAGAGGGAAAATTATTTTGAAAAATGTTGGGGAATCACATCGATGATTGAATTATTGCTTCCCGGCTGGCTCGCCGGTATTTTTCTGGCAATTGCCGCAGGGCCTCTTGGTTCTTTTGTCGTCTGGCGCAGAATGTCCTATTTTGGCGATACACTGGCACACGCATCACTGCTCGGTGTTGCATTCGGTTTCTTACTGAATGTGAATCCCTTTTATGCGGTTATTGCGGTTACACTTATTCTGGCTACTATTTTAGTTTGGCTGGAAAAACGCCCACAATTGGCAGTTGATACATTATTAGGCATTCTGGCTCACAGTGCCTTGTCGTTGGGCTTAGTCGTCGTTAGTTTTATGACCAATGTCAGGGTCGATCTAATGGCTTATTTATTCGGCGATTTATTGTCCGTGACTTATGAAGATCTCTGGTTGATTGCGGCCGGTGTTGTGATTGTTACCGGATTACTGACATGGCAATGGCGCGCCCTGCTATCAATGACAGTCAGCCAGGATCTGGCTTTTGTTGATGGCATGAAAATTCAACGTCTGCGTGTCCTGCTGATGTTAGTGACAGCATTAACTATTGGGCTGGCAATGAAATTCGTCGGGGCGTTAATTATCACCTCCCTGCTGATTATCCCTGCTGCTACCTCCCGCCGTTTCTCCCGCACGCCTGAGCAAATGGCCGCTTTGGCAATTATTGTCGGTATGCTTTCTGTTACGGGAGGATTAACGTTATCGGCGTTTTATAACACACCCGCAGGGCCTTCTGTGGTACTTTGTTCGGCAGTGTTATTTGCATTGAGTTTAACGATCAAGGCAAGAAGCTGATATTTATCCTCTCTGTCTTTCAATTCGCTGCTTTTTAGCGGTAATGCATACAAGTGACGAGGGTTATAATTTAGGTAAGTTATAACCCTTTATTCGTCTTTCTTGCTCAATCCAAAATGCCGATAAGCATGATGGGTTGCAATACGCCCGCGGGGCGTTCGTTGAATAAATCCTTGTTGGATCAGGAAAGGTTCCAGCACATCTTCGATAGTTTCTCGTTCTTCACCAATCGCCGCAGCCAAGTTATCCAAGCCAACGGGACCGCCCATAAATTTATCAATAATGGCAATCAGCAACTTACGATCAAGGTAATCAAATCCGGCTGAATCCACATTCAGCATATCCAGGGCCTGGGAGGCAATATTATTATCAACTGTGCCATCACCTTTCACTTGCGCAAAATCACGGACACGACGCAATAATCGATTGGTAATACGGGGAGTGCCACGGGAACGCATCGCTATTTGCCTTGCCCCCTCATCTGAAATGTCTAATCCCATATAGCGTGCACTACGGGAAACAATGCTTTGCAAATCATCAACATTGTAAAATTCAAGGCGCTGTACGATACCGAATCGATCACGCAACGGCGAAGTTAAAGAACCTGCACGAGTGGTCGCACCAATCAAAGTAAATGGGGGGAGATCAATCTTGATAGAGCGGGCGGCTGGCCCTTCACCAATCATGATATCCAGTTGATAATCTTCCATTGCCGGATAAAGGATCTCTTCCACAACCGGCGATAAACGGTGGATTTCATCAATAAACAGGACATCATGCGGTTCCAGATTAGTGAGCATAGCGGCAAGATCTCCTGCCTTTTCCAATACCGGCCCAGATGTGGTACGAAGATTAACCCCCATTTCATTGGCAACAATATTTGCCAGCGTGGTCTTACCTAATCCAGGGGGACCAAAAATCAATAAGTGATCCAGTGCCTCACCCCGCTGACGTGCCGCCTGAATAAAAATTTCCATCTGCTCACAAACATGGGGCTGCCCAACATATTCAGACAGAAACTTCGGCCGAATGGCACGATCAATGGCTTCATCATCTTGCAGAACTTCTGCTGAAACCAGACGGTCAGCTTCAATCATCACTTAACTCCTGTGATTACAGAGCCGCTCGAAGCGCTTCTCGAATAAGGGTTTCACAATCTGCACCCGGTTTAGCAACTTTGTTTACCATCCGGCTGGCTTCCTGTGGTTTATATCCCAGAGAAACCAGTGCCGCTGCGGCTTCTGCTTCAATATCGGCAGCGGAATTCGCTTGTTTGCTGACAGCCGGCAAATTAACATCACTACTTTGGTTAAATAGATCGCCATTAAGCCCCTTAAAGCGATCTTTCATCTCTACGACCAGCCTTTCAGCCGTTTTTTTGCCAACCCCCGGCAACTTAACCAGTGAAGCAATCGCTTCTTGTTCTATAGCCGTAACGAATTGCTGGGCAGACATACCCGACAGGATCGCCAGCGCTAATTTAGGCCCAACGCCATTGACCTTAATCAGTTCACGGAACAGTGCACGCTCTTGTTTATCATTAAAACCGTATAATAGCTGGGCATCTTCACGCACAATAAATTGTGTAAATAAGATAGTTTCCTGACCAATTTCAGGCAGTTCATAAAAACAGGTCATTGGCATATGAACTTCATAACCGACACCATGAGTTTCCAACAAAACCAACGGTGGCTGTTTTTCCAACACGGTTCCTCTCAAACGCCCTATCACTGCTTACCCCCTGAAAATAAAATAAATCGTTCCGCTAGCTTATAGCACAAAAAAAGCTGGATGTATATCCAGCACTATCTATTTCAGACGGCCTCGCGTTAAATTTAACCGCGCATTACCTACCCGAAGTAAATTTTGACTGAGATGACAATGTGTAATCGCAATAGCCAACGCATCGGCAGCATCGGCCTGCGGATTAGCAGACAGTTTCAACATCGAACGAACCATGTGCTGTATCTGGCTTTTTTCAGCCGCTCCCGTACCGACTACAGTCTGTTTAACCTGACGGGCGGCATATTCAAATACCGGTATGGATTGGTTAGAAGCCGCAACAATTGCTACACCTCGCGCCTGCCCTAATTTCAAGGCAGAGTCTGCATTTTTTGCCATAAAAACTTGCTCTATGGCAAAAACTGTGGGCTGGAATTGAGTGATAATTTCAGTAATTCCGGCGTAAATCTTCTGCAAACGACCGGGTAAGTCATCTACTTTTGTTCGAATACAACCGCTACCGAGATAGATAAGTTGTCGTCCCTGCTGGCGAATAACGCCATATCCCGTGACTCTGGAGCCAGGGTCAATACCAAGAATAATCGCCATATCGAATTATTCGCTTAAATCGGTTTGCCTGTGATATGGGATAAAAACGTTAGAGAAAGTGCCCTGATTCGAGGAACACTTTCTCTACGCTGTGAATCCTAATGCTAATTACAACAGTGCTGCAACTTCATCAGAGATTTCACCATTATGATAAACTTCCTGCACATCGTCAGAATCTTCAAGCATATCGATCAGACGCAGTAATTTAGGCGCAGTTTCTGCATCCAGTTCCGCTTTCGTCGATGGGATCATAGAAACTTCCGCAGAATCTGCCTTGAAGCCTGCTGCATCCAGTGCATCTTTAACTTCGCCAAAAGACTCTGGAGTAGTATAGACGTCAATCGCACCATCATCATAAGTTTCAACATCGTCAGCACCCGCTTCCAATGCTGCTTCCATCACCGCATCTTCGTCCAGGCCTGGTGCGTAGGAAATAACCCCTTTCTTGGTGAACAGATAAGCAACAGAACCGTCAGTTCCTAAGTTACCACCTGTTTTGGTGAACGCATGACGAACTTCGGAAACCGTGCGGTTACGGTTATCACTCAGGCATTCAACCATCACTGCCGTACCACCAGGGCCGTAGCCTTCATAAATGATGGTTTCCATGTTGTCCGATTCGTCGCTGCCAACACCACGGGCAATTGCACGATTCAACGTATCACGAGTCATATTGTTGGACAGCGCTTTATCGACGGCAGCTCGCAGACGTGGGTTGGAATCTGGATCACCACCGCCCAATCGCGCAGCCGTGACTAATTCACGGATAATTTTTGTGAAAATCTTACCGCGTTTTGCATCCTGTGCAGCTTTGCGGTGTTTCGTATTGGCCCATTTACTATGACCTGCCATGCAAATATCTCCGATAAAACATCTTGTAGACTAAATGACAAATTCTTCAATTGCTTGCCGATTGCTCCACGACTTCGTCAATCTGGCCGCTTCTTCCGCAGCCAGCCATTGATAAGCCAGATGTTCGGTCAGCAAAATTTCTCGCTCCTCAGGTAACGCCAGAGAGAACCAATGTTCTTTATTGCGCGTTATCCCCGGAGCATATCGATGCCGTAGGTGCGAGAAAATCTCATAATAAAGACAGCGTTGACAATCTTTCAGTTCAAGATTTTCATTGATAATATCAATGCCTGTCTCTTCCTGTACTTCACGTAACGCCGCCTCCGGCGGTTTTTCGTCCTCTTCAAGGCTACCTGTCACAGATTGCCAAAATTCAGGATCGTCCCGGCGCTGTAGCATCAGCACCCTTTTGCTGTCAACGGCGTAAATCATAACCAGTACAGACTCAGGGCGCTTATAAGCCATTATTCGTTCTCTTTTTTAACGACTGAAATAGCCAGTTCTTCCAACGCGGCTGAACTCGCTGGGCTTGGTGCATCCGTCATCAAACATGCCGCAGCCGTTGTTTTCGGGAAAGCGATCACATCACGAATATTATCGGTATCAGTCAACAACATGACGAGGCGATCCAAACCGAAAGCCAAACCGGCATGTGGCGGTGTGCCGTATTTCAGGGCATTCAGCAAGAAACCAAATTTTTCCTGCTGTTCCTGCTCATTGATCCCCAGAATGCGGAATACCACCTGCTGCATTTCATTGCGATGGATACGGACAGAACCACCCCCCACTTCATAGCCATTGATCACCATGTCGTAAGCGTTCGCGATAGCGGATTCTGGGTTACTTTCCAATTCAGCCGCCGACCTATCACGCGGAGAAGTAAATGGATGATGCATTGCCGTCAAGCCGCCAGCTCCGTTGTCTTCGAACATAGGGAAATCAATAACCCAAAGCGGTTTCCAGCTTGCCAGATCGGTGATGTTCAAGTCGCGGCCCAATTTCAGGCGCAGTGCTCCCATCGCATCAGTAACAACATTTTTCCGGTCAGCGCCAAAGAACAGGATATCACCATCTTGCGCATTGGTACGGGACAGCAGGGCTTCAACCACTTCCGCAGACAGGAACTTAGCTATCGGGCTTTGCACACCTTCCAGGCCAGCAGCACAGTTATTTACTTTCATCCATGCCAAACCTTTCGCGCCATAAATGCCAACAAATTTACCGTACTCATCAATTTGCTTGCGACTTAGCTCTGCCCCGCCGGGCACGCGAATAGCCGCAACACGGCCTTTTGGATTATTTGCCGGTTCGGCAAAAACAGAGAATTCCACGTCTTTAACCAGATCGGCGATATCCACCAATTCCAGAGGGTTACGCAAGTCTGGTTTATCTGAACCAAAACGGCGCATGGCTTCTTCAAATGTCATCATTGGGAAGCAGCCCAAATCGACATCTTTCACATCCAGCCACAGTTCACGGATCATTTTTTCCATGATTTCGCGAACTTGTTCAGCGGTCATAAACGAGGTTTCAACGTCGATCTGGGTAAACTCAGGTTGACGATCGGCACGCAGGTCTTCATCACGGAAGCACTTCACAATCTGGTAATAACGGTCTAAGCCAGACATCATCAACAACTGTTTGAAAAGCTGCGGAGACTGCGGCAGTGCATAAAATTCACCTTTATGTACGCGGCTTGGTACTAAATAGTCACGCGCACCTTCTGGTGTTGCCTTCGTCAGCATTGGTGTTTCAACATCAATGAAACCCGCAGCATCCATAAAACGACGCACAAAACTGGTGATCTTTGCACGGGTTTTCAGACGCTGCGACATCTCAGTGCGACGCAGATCAAGATAGCGGAATTTCAGGCGCTGCTCTTCACTGTTATTCTGGTTGCTGTCCAGAGGCAATGGCTCCGAGCGGTTGAAAACCATCAGGCTTTCTGCGAACACTTCAATTTCGCCGGTTGCCATCTCTTTATTGATTTGGTTATCAGGGCGCGCACGCACAATCCCCGTAATTTGAATACAAAATTCATTACGCAGTTCAGAAGCCTGAGCAAAGACCTCTTTCTGGTCTGGGTCAAAAAATACCTGAACGATACCCTCGCGATCTCGCATATCAATAAAGATCAAACCACCTAAATCACGGCGACGATTTACCCACCCACAAAGAGTCACTTTCTGGCCTTCATGGGTCAGGTTCAACTGCCCACAATAATTAGTACGCATACAATATCCTTTTACTCAGCTCGTTATGCTTTCTGCTGCGGAAATTTTGGCATTGTTCTTTTCAGGAAGAATTGCAAAAAAAGGTCGCCATTATACTGGAAATTCTGACCGGAGATAAGGCCATAACGCCGTTCTTGACAAGACAATTTTTTGCTATCCGTTAACATTCATAGAATTTATTATTAAATACTATGATTTATAGCGACAGTTTTCTTTTTGCGGTTTATCATCATTTGGCCGTTTTTTGGTTAGGCAATTGGAGTTAAAAAATGGTTAGCTCGCTTTATATCGTACTGGGCGCACTACTGTTAATTAAGCTGTCTCTGGATGTCGTCAAATTAAGAACCCAATATCGGGTCGCTTATGGCGATGGCGGTTTTTATGAATTACAAACAGCCATCCGGGTTCATGGTAATGCAGTTGAATACATTCCAATTTCAATGTTGTTATTGATTGTGATGGAGATGAATGGTGCCCCCGTTTGGATGCTGCATATTTGTGGATTGGTATTACTATCAGGCAGAATACTACACTACTTTGGCTTACGTCATCGAGAAATACGCTGGCGACGTATGGGCATGGCAGCAACCTATATCTCAATGATCATAATGATTCTTAACAACATCTACTATTTACCGTGGGAGCAGATCTTTTCTCTCTATACATAATCTATTCCCTGTATAAATAGTTTGCTGCATATTTTGCGTTTTTGCTCAATGGCAAAGCATAGGTGATTAGAGTGATACCCAGGGCGGTGTGCTACCGCCTGAGGGTCTATCTATTGATTATCCCCCTTTCTGCCTTTTCCTGCATTCTGTTAGAATAACCGCTTCTTATTGTTTCCAAAATCAATGCTGTTATGTCAAATCAAGAATCTCATAATCAACGGGACAGCCTGTTCTCTGCCCCAATTGCCAATTTAGGTAACTGGAGTTTCGATGAACGCGTTGCCGAAGTCTTTCCTGATATGGTGAAACGTTCAATTCCCGGTTATTCCAACATCATTTCCATGATAGGTATGCTGGCAGAACGTTTTGTAACACCAAATAGTCAAATTTACGATCTCGGTTGCTCCCTTGGTGCAGCCACGCTGTCAATCCGTCGTGCTATTAGTTCCGAAGATATTCGTTCCGAAGATAATAGTGTCCATCCCCATACAAAGGGCTGCCGTATTATTGCCGTCGATAACTCACCGGCAATGATCGAACGCTGCCGCCGCCATATTGACTCTTTCAAAGCCAATATCCCCGTTGAAATCATCGAACAGGATATTCTTGATACCGACATTCAAAATGCATCAATGGTCGTTTTGAATTTCACATTACAGTTCCTGCACCCTGATGATCGCCAGAAAATGCTGGATAAAATCTATGCCGGTCTAAAACCCGGAGGCGTTTTGGTGCTATCTGAAAAATTCAATTTTGAAGATGAGCAGATTGGCGAGTTGCTATTCAACATGCACTATGATTTCAAGCGAGCCAATGGTTACAGCGAACTGGAGATCAGCCAAAAACGCAGTATGCTGGAAAATGTCATGCGGACAGATCCTATTGAAACTCACAAGTCACGCCTCAAACAAGCAGGATTCCAGCATGTGGAAGTCTGGTTCCAATGTTTTAACTTTGGCTCATTATTAGCAATAAAAGGCGCTGAACAATGATTGATTTCGGTAACTTTTATCAATTGATCGCCAAAAACCACTTAAGTCACTGGTTGGAATGCCTGCCTGCACAATTAAGCCATTGGCAACAAGCCTCATTGCATGGTCAGTTCAGTTCATGGGTAAAAATTCTGGAGAACCTGCCTGAAATTAACCCCACCCAACTTGATCTGAAAAATGGTGTCATTGCGAACCATGAACCCGAGCTACCAAACGGTGAAAAAGCCCGTATTCAAAATATCCTGAAGCTATTGATGCCGTGGCGTAAAGGACCTTTTTCACTGTATGGTGTGGAGATTGATACCGAATGGCGTTCTGACTGGAAATGGGATCGCGTCCTTCCCCATATTTCTTCTTTAGCAGGCAGAACCGTCCTTGATGTCGGCTGTGGCAGTGGTTACCACATGTGGCGCATGGTGGGTGAAGGTGCCCATTTAGTTGTCGGTATTGACCCAACCCAGCTTTTCCTTTGCCAATTTGAAGCCACCAGAAAGTTACTGGGTAACGATCAGCGTGCCCATCTTCTGCCTTTGGGCGTTGAACAATTACCCGAACTAAAAGCCTTTGATACGGTGTTTTCAATGGGTGTGCTTTACCATCGCCGCTCCCCCTTCGACCATTTATGGCAACTGAAAAACCAGTTAGTTTCCGGCGGGGAATTAGTTTTGGAAAGCCTGGTGATTGAGGGGGACGAACATCAATGCCTCATTCCGGGTGAGCGTTATGCTCAAATGCGGAATGTCTACTTTATTCCGTCTGCCAAAATGCTGAAAGTCTGGCTGGAAAAATGTGGTTTTATTGATGTTCGAATTGTTAATCATGCAATGACGACTTTGGATGAACAGCGCCAGACAGAATGGATGAAGACTGAATCGCTGATCGATTTTCTTGATCCAACCGACCAGAGCAAAACGACAGAAGGCTACCCCGCACCACTGCGGGCAGTACTTATTGCCCGTAAGCCATAATCTTTTACTTTATATTTTAGATTATTACTTTACTTTGCTGGCTGATTACCCCAGTGACATCCTTGACAATGTCACTGGGGGTTTGAAATAAAGCGTGTGCTATTTTTTCCGTTGAACCAAACTCATCACGCCCTTCATCGATTCAACTAACTGGCCATCAACACAGTGATAAGCATATTCATCTACATCACTGTCATCAGAACTCATTTTTACGCCGGCTTTCCGGTATTTCATGGCAGAAGGCACGATCTTACCTGCTGAACTGTGGACTTCTGTTATGCCAATTTCCAGGAATTTACTGATATTACTCATTCTGACTCCCGCCCCGGGCATAATAATCGGTCCCTGGCTAGCCTGTAACAACTCGTTTAACAAAGGTAATCCCAACTCAGCACTTTGTTGCTGACCCGAAGTTAAAATACGCTGCACACCAAGCTCTGTCAGTTGTTCCAACGCAACATGTGGATTAAAACACATATCAAAGGCGCGATGAAAAGTGATTGCCATATTCCCTGACAATGACATCAATTGCCGCATACGCAGCCTGTCGATATGACCTTCTTCGTTTAGCACGCCGAAAACGACGCCAGGAAATCCCATATCACGGATACGAGCAACATCATTTTTCATCACTTCAAAATCAATGTTGCTGTAACAGAAATCTCCTCCTCTTGGCCGTACAATAGGATGTACTGCAATGGATAAACTCTGTCGCGCGTGCTGCAATGCGCCGATGCTGGGTGTTACCCCGCCTTCCGACGGGCTTGCACACAATTCAATGCGATCAGCGCCTGCCTTTTGTGCAACCAGAGCACAGTTTACGCTATAACAACAAATTTCCAGCTTTATCATTCAAAGCCCCTCGGATATAAACGCCCAATTAGCCGACACGTTTCACATCGCCCACAAGAAAGATATAGGAGAGTGCACCAATCAATGTGACGACAGAAATGTAAACCAGTGCTGGAGAAAAACCGTAACTCTGCGCCAAATAGCCAATCACAAGTGGTACAGAGATCCCCCCCAACCCGCCGACAAAATTAAAGATACCGCCGGTCAAACCAATCAAATGCCTCGGTGCCAGTGAAGAAACCAGTGACCAGGTAATGGAGGCAAAGCCGTTACCAAAGAAAGCCAGTGCCATTAGCACCATGATCCATATCGGGTTGTTAGTGTAATTGGCGCCCATAATACAGGTGGAAATTATCAAACCACAAATAATCGGGGTCTTACGCGCCGCTCCCAAAGAAAAACCTTTACGTACCATTTTATCTGCCAACCAGCCAGAGAGCAGTACACCGAGAAATGCAGCCAGAAACGGAACGGTAGTCATGAAACCGACTTTTAGAGCAGTAATCCCCTTCTCCTGAGTCAAATAACTCGGGAACCAGGTCAAAAAGAACCACAACGTTGAAGCAACGGCAAATTGCCCCAGATAGACACCCACCAGCTTATAGTGGAACACCAGCTTCCAGTCAGCGATAGTCAGAGACTGGCGTGCCATTTTCTTAGCGGGCGAGTCATCATCGACTAATCCTCCGCCCATGCGAATATATTCAAGCTCCGTATGACGCATGTTTTTTGTTAACCGTGGCTGCCGATAAACGTTAATCCAGATTAATGACCAAATAATTCCGATACCCCCGGTCAGGAAAAAAACCCAGTGCCAGCTAATTAATTCCTGGATCCATATTAGAAATGGCGTCAGAAAAGCAAGCCCGACAAACTGCCCTGATGTGTAAAAACCAACGGCAGAGGCACGTTCATGTTCAGGGAACCAGCTTGTTACCATACGGTTATTGGTGGGAAATGTCGGTGCTTCAAAAATACCAATAATGGAACGTAATCCAATGAGTGACATCAGTCCGATTGCAAAGCCCTGTAATAGCGTCGCCACCGACCAGCCCAAAATGGCAATAAAATAGGTCACGCGTGAGCCAACGCGATCAAGGAACCAACCCCCGGGAATTTGACATAAGGTATAAAACCAGGAGAAAGCAGAAAAGATATAGCCCATTTCCGTTTTCGTGATAGCAAACTCTTTCTGGATATTTGCTGACGCAACAGCAAGGTTGGCCCGATCAACATAACAAATAACGACCGTAATAAAGATCATTATCAACGTCAGATAGCGCCGACGCCCAATTTTCGCAGTTGTTACTGAAATATTCATCTCAATCTGTCTCCAGATTTTGGGCACAGTGAAACCGTTCACCCTGCCCTATAGTTAACAGAGTGTGTAAAAGAACACATTGATTTAATTATTTATTTAATAACGGATATGATTACCATTCAGCAACGGAGCCATCTTTATGTCGCCACATTGGATTTCGCCAGTCTGGTACATTTTTGCTACGCTCAATGACCTGTGCTTCGTCAATTTCAACACCAAGACCCGGTTTCATTAAGGGTTTAAAGAACCCCCCTTCCATACTGAAATCTTCTTTATTTTTCACAAAATCAAGTAATTCCGCCCCTTTATTGTAATGAATGCCCATACTCTGCTCCTGAAATACCGCATTACGTGATATGAAATCGATGTGCAAACAAGCGGCCAGCGCAATCGGCCCTAGTGGGCAATGTGGTGCCAGTGCGACATCATAAGCTTCAGCCATGCCCGCAATTTTGTAGCATTCGGTAATGCCTCCCGCATGCGATACGTCTGGCTGGAGAATTGCCAGACCGCCCGTTTCCAGTACACGTTTAAATTCAAAACGGGAAAACATACGCTCACCTGCCGCAATTGGAATATGGGTTTGCGCCGCCAGGCGGGGATAATATTCCGCCTGTTCCGCCAGCACGGGTTCTTCAATAAATAAAGGATGATATGGCTCTAACGCCTTAATTAATACCTTCGCCATGGGTGCACTAACACGACCGTGGAAATCAAGCCCAAATTCAATTTCATTACCGAACACTGCTCGGATCTGCGCTACCGTATTGACGGCAGTGTCGATTTTTCGCAAATCATCAATGATGCTCAGTTCTGCACAACCATTTAATTTGAATGTATCAAAACCGATCTTCCGTAAGGTTTTAATACCGTCAATCACCTCCGACGGGCGATCACCGCCCACCCAGCTATATGCTTTGATCTTATCGCGCACCAATCCCCCCATCAGTTGCCACACGGGCGCATTCAAGACTTTGCCTTTGATATCCCATAAAGCCTGATCGATTCCCGCCAGAGCACTCATCAGAATGGGACCGCCACGGTAAAAGCCGGCACGATACATCACCTGCCATAAGTCATTAATGCGGGCAGGATCTTGTCCAACCAAATATTCACCTAGCTCGTGCACTGCCGTTTCCACTGTGCGGGCACGGCCTTCAATCACCGGTTCCCCCCAGCCTACAACACCTTCATCTGTTTTAATTTTTAGGAACAGCCAGCGTGGAGGCAAACGATAAGTCGTGAGTTTAATTATTTTCATTGCACCGCCTCCCGATACGCATTAACAAATAGGGTTGCCTGCCGTGCAGTACGATCAACCGATTGACCGGCACGATAAAGATCACTGCCTAAACCGGCGCCCATGCAACCTGCGTTAATCCATTGAGACAGATTATCCGGCGTTACACCGCCCACGGCGAAAACAGGCACGTCTGGCGGTAAAACCGCTTTCAGCGCTTTGATATAGTTCGGGCCAAATGCCGATGAGGGAAAAATTTTTAATGACTGTGCCCCCGCTTCCAGCGCGGTAAAAGCCTCTGTGGCCGTCGCACAACCTGGACATACTGTCATACCATAAGCAACCGCTCTGCGGATCACTTCACTGCGGATATTAGGCGTGACAATCAGTTTGCAACCCATTTCCGCCAACACATCTACCTGTTCTGGTTTGAGTACAGTTCCCGCTCCAATCAATGCATTACTGCCAAACGCTTTCACCATGGTCGGAATACTCTGTTCCCACTGCGGAGAGTTAAGTGGGATCTCCACGGTGTCGAACCCAGCGTCAATGACCGCCGCGATGTGTTCAAGCGTTTCGTCCGGTTTAATACCGCGAAGAATAGCGATAAGTGGAAGATGAGTTTGCCACAGCATTTGCGATACTCCTTATACCTACCTGAAAAACGGTATCACCGTCTGCCAGAGAGATATTTCGTCCGATAGCGCTGAACGCCTGCTTATAACGAGCCGCTAACGAAAGTCCGGCGACAAGTGTGATAGCCTGTTGATCCACAAAATAGTGACTCATACTCGCAACTTCTGCACCAATCAACAGGCCGGATAAAAATTCACTGACATATTCGCGCGGCAGAGCACCCAATACATGCGAGGCGCGAACTTCGAATAAAAATGGCAAATGCACAGGAGAATCTATTCCCCGTTTAAGCCCCGCATTAAAAGCTTCTGGACAGGCAACCTGTTCTGGCAATCCTGCTCCCACCAGTGAATGATGCAAAAGTAAATGGTGGAGTTCGCCGGTCATCACAGTACGAAAATCATGGATTTGTTGGTCGTCAGCTAATACCCATTTACAGTGAGTGCCGGGCATGACATAAAGAGAAGCAGGAAAAAGCTGATGAGCGCCTAATAATTGAGTCTCTTCGCCTCGCATCACGTTGTGGTTATCTTCACGTGAAACACACAATCCCGGAATAATCCAAACATTGTCTGCGACGGGGGTTAATTGCTCACCTATCGCAGAGAACCGAATGGGAACCGACAAATATGGCGCAATTTTCCAACCCACGTTGCTACCGATCATCCCTGCCATGACAATCGGCGTTTGGTCATCCCGCCAGTTTTGAGTGATTTCTGCTAACACCACCTGTGGGAATTTTCCATTGAGACGGGTGATCCCCGCTGCGGATTGCCTACTTTCCTGACATTCATCACCCTGATATAGCCAGGCGCGTAAATTGGTCGATCCCCAATCAATCGTGATGTAGCGTGCTGTCATGTGATTTCCTTAAGCCTTCGTGCTGAACTGGCAATCATGACAAAGGCCGCTGATTCCCATCTTGATGCCGTACCGTATCAAACAGCGCCTTCTTTTCCTGGCGTGTCTTAATCGCTCATCCAGATTCGTTCAAATATCGCTCACTGAAACGAGCTTATCGCTACGCGGAGTTGCAGTACTACGATAAAGATCACAAAAAGAACACAGCATGTTTAATTTTTGATAATCTCTTTGAGAGAAAAAGGGTGAAATTTGATTGTGACATCATCTTTTGTCACTGCTAACGTTGGATTTGGTAACCTTTCATTGTCACCTTGCGGATGGCTCTCTTTTGTACGAAAAACAACGGGCAACGGATCAGGCAGTAATTTATAGGCTTCGGGTATCAGTTGTTCTGGTGGCACAGGCAGGACAAATTCGACATGTTCCCAACCTTCGTGAATATATGGCTTTTTACCCGGATAAGGTAATTCGACACAATCAATTTGCCAGCCCAGTAAAGTAATTGGCTGTTCTAACTCAAATAAGCAGATCGGCCGGCCATTGATCCTGCTTTCAGACAACAATTGACCACATTGCAGAAAACCTTGACGCCAGCGATCAGCGATTGAAATAGCATTACAACGCAGGGAAATATGATCCGCTGTATACTGTGTAAGTTCCAGGCCCAAATGTTCACCAAACTGCTTTAGCTTTTGTTCAAACTGATATAAATCAGCCACCAAATCCTGTAATTCAGGAATTGTTGAAAAGTGTGTCATCTTTCCCCCAGCAAAAAACTATCGCCTGAAAGGCGAACGGAAAACAAAAAGTCATACCGCAAGCGGCGGCTGATGGTAGCATGCAGGATGCTGAATATGGTATAAAACCCGTTATTTTGTCTAACCCACACGCTTGAGAGTATTTGCACAGTCCAGATGCAGGGGCTTTTGTGCGTAATTTAAGGTAACCCGGTGAATATTCAGGCCATTCTTTCAGAAAAAATCAGCCATGCGCTGATTGCTGCTGGTGCTCCAGCCGACAGTGAAGCTCACGTCCGTCAATCTGCAAAAGCTCAGTTTGGTGGCTACCAGGCAAATGGTGTCATGGCGGCTGCGAAAAAAGTGGGCATGCCCCCCCGACAATTAGCAGAAAAAGTCGTCAGTTTGCTGGACTTGCAAGGCATTGCCAGCAAAGTTGAGATTGCAGGCCCTGGCTTTATCAATATCTTTCTGGATAAAACGTGGGTCGCTGCCAATGTTGAAACAGCGCTGAAAGATGAAAAACTGGGCATCACGCCGGTCGCGCCGCAAACCATCGTTATCGACTATTCTGCGCCGAATGTGGCAAAGCAAATGCACATTGGGCACATTCGTTCCACGATTATTGGCGATGCCGCAGCACGTACCCTTGAGTTTTTGGGGCACAAAGTCATTCGTGCCAATCACGTTGGTGACTGGGGTACTCAGTTCGGGATGCTGATTGCCTATCTGGAAAAAATCCAGAACGAAGATGCCAGTGATATGGCATTAGCCGATTTGGAAGCCTTCTACCGTAAAGCGAAGAAAACTTACGATGAAGATGAAGAATTTGCTGTTCGCGCCCGTAGCTACGTCGTAAAACTGCAAGGCGGAGATGAATATTGCCGGACTATGTGGCGCAAACTGGTTGATATCACCATGTCACAGAATCAGGAAACCTATGATCGCCTGAATGTGACGCTGACAAAAAACGATGTTATGGGTGAAAGCCTGTATAACGATATGCTGCCCGGCGTTGTTGCCGACCTGAAACAACGTGGGCTTGCCGTTGAGAGTGATGGTGCTATCGTGGTTTACTTTGATGAGTATAAGAACAAAGAAGGCGAACCAATGGGTGTTATCATCCAGAAAAAAGATGGGGGCTATCTTTATACCACCACGGATATCGCTTGTGCCAAATACCGTCATGAAGTCCTGCATGCTGACCGGGTTCTTTACTACATCGATTCACGCCAACACCAACACCTGATGCAAGCCTGGACAATCGTACGCAAGGCAGGTTACATTCCTGAATCCATGTCGCTCGAACACCATATGTTCGGCATGATGTTGGGCAAAGATGGCAAACCATTCAAAACCCGTGCAGGGGGTACAGTAAGACTGTCTGATTTGCTGGATGAAGCGATCGAACGTGCAGACGCCCTGATCCGTGAGAAAAACCCAGATATGTCGGAAGACGAACTGAAAAAAGTTGTCAACGCCGTAGGTATTGGCGCGGTGAAGTATGCCGATCTCTCCAAAAACCGGACTACCGACTATGTATTTGACTGGGATAACATGCTCGCCTTTGAAGGTAATACCGCACCTTATATGCAATATGCCTATACCCGCGTAAATTCTATTTTCAAACGTGCACAAATCGATGAAAACAGCCTGACCTCCCCTATTCTTCTGAACGAAGAACGTGAGCAAGCGCTGGCAACGCGTCTGTTACAATTTGAAGAAACTATCACAATCGTTGCCCGTGAAGGCACGCCTCACGTAATGTGTGCTTACCTCTATGATCTGGCTGGCCTGTTCTCTGGTTTCTACGAACATTGCCCAATCCTGAATGCGGATAGCGAAGAAGTGCGTCAGAGCCGCCTGAAATTAGCCCTGCTGACGGCAAAAACGTTGAAGCTAGGTCTGGATACCTTGGGTATTGAGACGGTAGAACGGATGTAATCACCTTGTCTGAAACTGGCATGGAAAAATCATGCCGGTTTCAGTTCACTTAATACAAACGCAATTAATTAATCAGTTACTGCAATCCGCGTTGAGCAAAATCCTTCAATCGAAACCCCATGACAGCCAATGTGGCAAAATAACTCCCCGCACCGGCAACCACGACCCCCATCAACCGTAACAGGCGCAATGCCATATTGCCCTCATCCCAGGCAGGCATAAACCACAATATCGTCAACAATACCCCGACCATGACCGCAATGGCCACCACCAGTTTCAACAGGAAGATGCCCCATCCTGCCAGCGGTTTAAAAATCTCACGCTTGCGCAATTGCCAATAAAGCATACTGGCATTGAAGCAAGCAGCCAAACCAATAGAAAGCGCCAACCCCGCATGTTTTAATGAACCAATAAAAGCCAGATTCATTAACTGAGTCAAAATCAGGGTTGCAATCGCAATCTTGACTGGGGTTTTAATATCCTGACGAGAGTAAAAACCAGGAGCGAGGACTTTAACCACAATCAATCCCATCAGGCCAAAGCAGTACGCAATTAATGCGCGTTGTGTCATTTCTGCATCAAAGGCAGAAAAATTGCCGTACTGGAAGAGTGACACGGTTAATGGCTCTGCTAAAATGCCCAATGCCACCGCGCAAGGTAAAGCCAACAAAAAGCAAAGGCGCAACCCCCAATCCATTAGCCTTCTATATTCCTGATGATCCCCATTGGAAAAACTTTTTGCCAGTGAAGGCAAAAGGATTGTCCCTAACGCCACCCCCAATACTCCCGAAGGCAATTCCATTAAACGATCGGCGTAATACATCCACGAAACCGAGCCAGAAACCAGAAATGAAGCAAAAATGGTATTGATGATCAGTGAAATTTGACTGACTGAAACCCCCAAAATAGCCGGTCCCATCTGACGAATAACCCGCCATACTCTGCTGTCACGAAAGGAAATTCGTGGCAATACCAGCATACCTATTTTTTTCAGGTGCGGAAGCTGATAAGCCAATTGCAAAATACCACCAGCGATCACTGCCCAACCTAATGCCATCACTGGTGGATTGCAGTAAGGTGCCACAAACAGCGAAAAAATAATCATGCTGACATTAAGCAATGTTGGTGCAAAGGCAGGCACAGAAAAGCGATTCCACGTATTGAGAACCGCTCCCGCTAAGGAAGCCAGAGATATCAAAAAAATGTAAGGGAAGGTAATTCTGAGTAGATCACGGGTTAAAGTGAATTTATCCGGTGTATCGGTAAAACCCGGTGCCGTGACATAGATGACCCAAGGCGCGGCAATCACCCCAATCACCGTGACTATCGCCAAAATCAGCGTCAACATCCCTGATACATAGGCAATAAAGGTGCGTGTTGCCTCATCCCCCTGCTGATTTTTATACTCAGCAAGTATCGGAACAAACGCTTGTGAAAAAGCGCCTTCAGCAAAAATACGGCGCAATAAGTTAGGGAGTTTGAAGGCAACGAAAAAGGCATCTGTTGCCATACCCGCACCAAATATACGGGCAATGATGGCATCACGAATAAAGCCCAGAACGCGGGAGAACATCGTCATTGAGCTGACCGCTGCCAGTGATTTCAGTAAATTCATGGTATCTTCTAAGATTGATTTTTATGGAATGAGCATAAAAGATGTAAAGCGATTAAGCCAAAGAAATCAAGATAATATTGTTGAAAATTAATAATTTCCATTCATTTCAATGACTGGACAGGTGAACACAAAACCTCGTTCATATCCTATCAAATATATATTCCATAAACAGAGTCACATCCACAGATCACAAATAATAAACATTATGCTTAACTCAATATATGACTGGTCATTCCTTACTATCCATTGAATGATGAAGTTATTTGAGATGTCATGATCAGCAGGTGTCCAGAAATAACCAAGAGGCCATCCATTTGCAAAATTTTCACAGGACACATATCGGTGGTAGCATTGGCTTTACCCCCCCTCTTCCAATCGGATACTGCCTCAATGAATTCGAAATCGAAGAAGTCATTGGCAAAAGCGGCGGCAGTATTGTGTATCGTGTTTGGGATCACCATCTCAAGCAATCTATTGCTATCAAAGAATATACGCCCCACTCTTTTGCTATACGCCGTCAAGATATGAAACTCAACTTACGAGGAAAAAAATTAGAAGAACGATTTTATGCTGGGTTGCAAGACTTTATCCGTGAAGCCCACTTGATGTCCTGTTTCCAACACCCCTGTCTTCCCCGTTTTCTGCGCTTTTGGCAACAAAACTGCACAGCATATATAGCAGCTTCCTTCTATAAGGGAATGACATTAAATAAATTGAGGATAAAACATCCACATTTCATCAATGAACATTGGCTGCGTCAGATACTGTTTCCCTTGTTAAATGTCCTTGATACGCTCCATCAAAGAAATTATTTACATTGTGATATTTCCTTGGACAATATTTTGATCCAAGAGAATCAATCACCCATATTGCTGGATTTAGGATCTACCCGCCAAACAACAACACGCTTGTCTGATGATACAGAAATAACCATCCGCTCCGGCTTTACGCCCGTTGAGCAATATACTGCCAATGAAGAAAACCAACATGGTCCCTGGACAGATCTCTATGCGTTGGGGGCCGTACTCTATACTTTGATTGTGGGTAAATCCCCTCCGGTCAGTATCGTGCGCAATCTTGACGATAATTATCAGCCGCTGGTCAAACTGCGTCCAGCGGGATATTCCTTACCGTTTCTGCATGCCATTGACTCTGCCCTGGCAATAAACCCCTCAAGACGGCCACTGTCTATATCCGAATTCATTGCTCTTTTTTCAACAAATTTATCCCCATGAATCATCAATCAGTGATGTCAACACATGATCCTGCCAAACTCCGTCAATCATTAAATAGTTCCTGGCATAACCTTCTCGTTCAAAACCTAACCTCTTAAGTAAATTTCCACTGCGATGATTATGTGGCATGTAATTAGCCATAATCCGGTGCATTTTTTGGTGGCGTTGCATATAACGGATTGTCGGTTGCAAGGCTTCATACATTAACCCTTGACCTTGCCATTTTTCGCCTAAAGAATAACCCAGATAACAGGAATAGAACGCTCCCCGTACAACATTAGTGAAATTAGCAATCCCCATGACTTCATTTTCATTAAGATCTAATAACAAAAAATTAAATGCCGATCCCTGCCGCTGTAATTCCGCAATATAATTCAGCCTATTTGTCCATCCAGAAGGTTGATAAAAACTACTCTCTCTTGTTGGTTCCCATGGCTTAAGAAAATCTTTATTTTCTGCATAATATTCAGCCAATTTATAGGTATCCCGTTCATACACCACACGAACAACTATTCTATGCGTAATAAAACGAATCTTGGGAGATGCAGAACGATAACCAAACATGTTTTCTCCTGATATTTACCTTAGAAAATTTATTAACTAATTGAGCGATTACAGCATTTTTAATCACCATCCGACGATAAAAAAATATCATATCTATCCCTCTACCTTAATACTTAAAATTAGTGGACTTAGTTACCACATATGCCCTGCCCCCTCAATTCAACCAGAAGAAAATTGAACCTATCATTATTGGCAAGCATTAGTCATATGATGAGCTAATTACGTCATAATTAGTGTAAGATCTGCCCATTGAAAACGAAAGGAGATAACAATGAGACGATTTTTCTTAGGGGCTGTATTGGTATTGGCAGGATTAATCAGCGGCTGTGATCAATTCAAGGAAGTCAGTATTAACGAAGGTTTGCTGAATGATTATTTATTAAAAAGAGTTCATTATCAAAAGCAAATTAGCCTGCCCGCAGCGACCAAAGCCAATATCACACTGGGAGAGTTGACCAGTCAAATCGGCCGCCAGGATCCAGAAAAAATTGAATTATCAACTCTGGCAAAAGTTCAATTAGTGACCTTGCTGGGAACGGTTCATGCTGATATGAAACTGACTATCAGGGCTAAACCGCTATTCGATGCGAAAAAAGGCGCTATTTTCATTAAGGAATTGGAAATCGTAGACTACCAAACCACACCAGAAAAAGTCGCCACGCCAATTAAAATGTTACTCCCTTATTTGAATGTGTCTTTAAGTGAGTTTTTTGATGCTCATCCGGTTTATGTCTTAAATCCAGAAAAAAGCAAGTCTGAAGCCACTGCTTTAAAATTAGCCAAGGGCTTGAAAATTCAACCTGGTAAATTGGTTATTGATTTGGATGATAAATAATTTTCATTATCGATAAAATAGCAAAGGCGGGTCATTTAACAACCCGTCCTTACTTATTGTCGCTAGATTGACTTATCTGTGTGAGTGATCACTCTACTTCCAGCTCTTCACGTAACGCTTGCAATGCCTCTCGGGTCATCATCGCCAGTGTTCGATAAAAACCGCTGGTCGCATGGGCTTCAACTTTACCAAGAAATTGCCCACACCAAGGCAACAAATATTCATCAAACAACTTAATCTGGGCCTGGACTTCATCTTCTGCGGCCTGATCTTCCAGCCATGATGCAGCCAACAATAAGGAGCCAAATTGATCGGCCGGAGTATCAGACAAAGGCATGCCTCGTTCCACCAAAAACTGGCGTACTTCACTTTCATCCTGATCAGTATAATCAGAACGGCAGACTGCAACACCCGCAGACGCTCCGGTAAACAAGGCATGATAATCGACTTCAATTACCGATAACTCACTGTTTTTCTGTAACCTATCCAATAACTCATCCTGTTCCAAAGGCCACAATGGTTTCAATTTTCCCTCAGCAATCAGGGTGATTATAGGTTGCAAAACAGGATCTTGTGGTGCCCGGTTAAACAATGTTCCCAATATGCGGCAGACAATAGAAAATTCGTTCATGGTTTAATTTACCTCCCAATAACTTACCTAAATAATAGATATCTGTTATTGTCCCTAATCGTCTGCCTTGCTGTAAAGCGACTTGTTAATAACCACGGCGCATATCAACGAGACCAATGGGTGATTCGCCTTTTTCCATTCGTCTGATATTGTCACAAATCATATCCATAGCTTCATCAGGAATAGTCTTAGCCGCGATATGTGGAGTGATATTAATGCGTGGGTGAGTCCAGAAAGGGTGAAATTTTGATAGTGGTTCGTCAACAAATACATCAAGGGTCGCACCGGCCACATAACCTTTATCAATGGCTGTCAGCAGATCTTGCTCTACCAATTGAGCGCCTCGTGCAATATTGATCACATATGAGCCAGATTTTAACTGCCTGAATAATGAAAGATTTAAGAGACCACGAGTTTCTGGCGTATCTGGCAGGATATTAATCAATACCTTACATTCAGAAAGAAAGTCATCTAGCTGTGCTTTCCCATAGAAATTCTCGACATGATCAATTTGTTTTGGCGTTCGGCTCCAGCAACGAACGTTGAAACCAAATTCTTTCAATTTTTCAATAACGCTACGCCCCAAAATGCCTGCCCCCAAGACGCCAATAACAAACTCTTTTCGATTATAGGCAGGCATGGGGTTCCAAAGACGCTGTGCTTGATATTGTTTATATTCATCCATGCGGCGGAAATAATATAACACTGAGGAAACCGCATATTCCTGCATTTGCTGTGCCATACCTGTATCTTCAAGACGTATTAGCGGGATCCCTTTAGGTAATGTTCCCGGGTTTTCTAGCTCTTTTTGAAGGATGGCATCCACTCCAGCCCCAAGCGAAAATATCCCTTTGATATCCTGGCGGCTAGATAACATTTCATGGGGAGGCAACCAAACTAAAGCATAATCAGCAGGAGCATTATCACCCCTCACCCATTGCCGGATGTTAGCCTCAGGTAGCCTAGCTTGTATGCCCTGAAACCATTTATCGCAATTAAAATGAGGAGCAGAAGAGTGAAAGAAAATGATGTTCATAAAATCTCATTCCTTTTTGTTTTTCTAATAGGGTTAACTTATTGCTGAAAGGTTGCAAGCCTCCGATTAGGAAGACAGGAATGAAAATATTGATAATGTTATCTGGTTAACAAATTTGCCATGACGCGTTGCAACAAAAAAGCATTTTTACTCCCGTAATTGGCTACCAGCCACACAAATTGTTTTTTATTTGTCTAATCGGTCAAAAAGCCTGAAAAAATCGTCATAAGCCTGTTGACGCCTGCCCTGCTTTTCCCTATAGTAGCGCCCCGTTGCAGCGATGAACTCAAGAGAAATCACTGCAATATAAAAATATGGTGAGGTGTCCGAGAGGCTGAAGGAGCACGCCTGGAAAGTGTGTATACGTGAAAACGTATCG
>NZ_LDNM01000048.1 GCF_001028135.1 Xenorhabdus griffiniae | reverse complement strand
TCATTCGTGACAGCCGGGGCTATTTCCGGCCGCAATCCGCTGACGAGTTACTGGCCACCTCCCCGCGCCGTCAGTGTCTTCAGCAATTATGGCAAAACAGTGCCCTGCCCGAAGGGCTGTATCAGCGTTTTTATCTCGCGCCGGTGAAGCAATTGCTGGGTAGTGTGCAGCAGGTGCCCGCCACACCGGAAGGCGACTGGTCAGGGGCAGGGGGATTTGCTGACCTGACGCTAAAGTTTACCACCTGTGCCGTGCGGCTGGCGAAGGGGCATCTGTTCCCGCCGGGGGCGGCACCGGAAACGCAGGCGGCACAGAGTCTGTTATGGCAGGCGGTGGTGTTCTGGGCGGCGTTGTTTTACCACCTGCCGTTGTTGCGGCAACTGGACGGGGAGCTGGAAGACGGACATCACTGGCAGCCGGGGCTGTGGATGCCCGCACGTCGCTTTCGTTTCCGATTCCGGTCATCCCTGCCAGATTTGTCTGTGCCACTGGAAGCCATGATGGCCGCCCGTTTACTGCCGGAAGAGGCGGTGAGCTGGTTATTTCTGGTGCCGGAAGCCTGGCACTGCCTGGCCTTACAGCTGGGCGGGCATCCCTCCGCCGTGCCGTTAGTGGATTCGCTGCTCCAGGAGGCCGCCACACAAGTGCAGTCCCCGTTGCTGAAACCGGCTGCATCTTCTGAGCCACCGTCGGCAACCTTAGCACCAACAGGTTCTGATGGGGTTTCACCGCTTCCCGTATCAACAACTTTACCATCCGTCGGTCAACCGGCATGTGAGGACACACAGACATTATTGTCATTATTTCAATCAAATGATGAAGTTTCATTGTCAATTGATGTAAATGAGAACGATAACGATTTGAAATTGCACAAACATCCGTGAAGGAAGCCAGAAAGTGTTGCTCCCACCGGGGGTCAGTCGTCATGATATTAACAGTGAAATAATTTCGATGGGTGACTGGTTTTCCAAGGAGTTATTGGCTGCTTAATAGACCACCCGTAAGCAGTATTGTCATGTTGTTGATAACAGGAAAGAGATTATGCACGGAACAGAAGAAAAATGGGGCTGGGATGAATTACTGGAGGAATACTTTTTCTCGCATATGTTACGCCCGGCGTCAGAATGGAGTTATAAGAAAGTGGCTAAGGGGTTTTCTCAATTTTTGGGCGAAAAGGTGCAGCCTGAAAACGTCACCGGGCGGGATGTACTCCGGTGGCGGCGCTATTTACTGAATGAAAAAAAGCAATCCTGCCATACCTGGAATAATAAGGTGACCCATCTCCGGGCGATTTTTAACTTTGGGATAGCGCAAAAATTATTACCTCAGACAAAAAATCCGTTTCTGGATGCGGCCGTCAAAAAAGGGAAGAAAAAGAAGAAAATTCTGAGTAAATCCCAGCTGACCCGAATTTACCTGGTGATGCAGCAGTATGAACAGGAAGAAAGATCCGGCGTGAAACCCCGCGGAGGGCGCTGTGCGTTATATCCTACCTGGTACTGGTTGACCGTGCTGGATACGTTCCGGTTAACCGGCATGCGCCAGAACCAGTTGCTGCACCTGCGGCTGCGGGATATCAATCTGGAAGGCAACCATATTGAATTGCGTACGGAAGGCAGTAAAAATCACAGTGAGTGGCGGGTACCGATGATCCCGCCCCTCAAGCCCCGCCTGGCGCAACTTCTTGAACGCGCAAAAGCCTGTGGGGCGAAAGACGATGACCCACTGTTTGATTTAACCCGTCTGAATTTTCGTTATCACGGTCGGATGACCAGTTACCAGTATAACCCCGATAAAGAAAGGCAGCATATCCGCTCTTTTTTCAATCGCTTGTCGAAAGCGTGTGGTTTTGCCGTCTCTCCCCACCGTTTTCGTCATACCCTGGCAACGGAGTTGATGAAAGCGCCCGACCGTAACATGCAACTGGTCAGAGGCCTGTTGGGGCACCGCAGTCTGGCGACCACGATGGAATACATTGATATTGATATTGATATGGACATCGCGGGTAAAACGCTGGAGAGCGAGCTGGCGATATATCTGGATCTGTCGGTGTAAAGAGAAAGAGCGTATCAGAAAAAAACAGGGCGGGTTTCAATCGGAGTTTAGGAGGATGGAATGGATTGAACTGCCCTGCATCAACAATAGATGGTATGAAAAGATGATTGATACCGATCTGGCATCCCGCGAAGTTTACACCTCACTTGACATCAGAATCAATTACTGAAATCATTACCTTGCAAAAAAAAGAGCGCTTGCAAATGCAGGCACCCTGTATTTTTTATTTACGGCTTTTTAAACACTGAGTAGGCAAATCAGAATACCCATTGCTTAACATTTTCTTAACGGCCATAAATTTTAACTTACTTGTTAAGTCTATGATAACTAAAACAAATGAGCCTTAAAATTTTGGTGCCCGGACTCGGAATCGAACCAAGGACACGGGGATTTTCAATCCCCTGCTCTACCGACTGAGCTATCCGGGCTAACGGGGCGCATTAAATCGTATCCAGCCCAATCCGTCAAACACTTTCTGCATAAATTTATTTATATGCGTTTAAATCACACAATAAGCTATAAATCCAAACAAAATGGAGAGTTAATCCCCCCACAGGGCGCGAGCATACTTTTAACGCCTATTGAATGAACAGTAATTACGTGATCTAATTATTCTTATTTCTTCTTTGAATGCTCACCCATGAATCCGAACCAGACCCTGATTGAATATTTAACCGTTGTGAAAGAAACCCGTTCTGATATCAATCGTCAATACGAGCTGGTTGATGTCATTTTTCTTGTCATCAGTGCCATTCTGGCCGGCGCCGAAGGCTGGCAAGATATTGAAACTTATGGTCGTGCTAAAATTAAATGGCTGAGAAAATATCGTTCTTTTCTCAGTGGAATACCCCGTCGACACACGATGGCCAGGATAGTGCGCGCTATTGAGCTCGATTCCCTGCTGGACGCTTTACTCAACTGGATCAACGAGCAACGTGAACAGGGAGGAAAACCGGTCATTGCCTTTGATGGAAAAGTTCTGCGACACGCCTACCGTAATGAAAGGAAAAATGCCGTTCAGCTGGTCACGGCGTATGATACGGAGCGGGGGTTAGTTCTGAGCCAGAAAGCGACCGCTACGAAAAACGGTGAAATCAGTATCGTACGGCAGATGCTAGAGCTTCTTGACCTGAAAGGCAGCATAGTCACGCTAGATGCCTTGCATTGTCAGCGCCAAACACTGGAGAAAATCAGTGAAAAAAAGCCCATGTTGTTGTTCAGGTGAAGAAAAATCAGCCCCATCTGTGGGAAGCCGTCCAATCTCAATTTCAGGCGGTGTTTGATGCGGGTAAAGAGAAAATTATCACGGAAGTTAAACAAGAAGCCCATGGCCGACGTGAAGAGCGCTATGTGTTTCAGTTAAAGGCAAAATTCGAGCGGCCGACAAGTGGCCAACGATCCGCAGTGTGATTGCGGTTGAACGTCACCGGACACAAAACGGCAAAGGAACGGTGGAGACTTCTTATTACGTGAGTTCTCTTTCACCCAAGCATAAGTTATTGGGGCACTATATTCGTCAACATTGGCGAATTGAGAATGGTCAGCCCTATATCCTTGATGTAGTTTTTAAAGAAGATGATTCAAGAATTGTTCTGGATGGTGCGGTTGAGAATCTGGCATTATTTCGGCGAATTGTGTTGAATCTGGTCAAACAATGCGATTGTGGGGCACCCAGCCAAAGGAACAAACTTAAAAAAGCGGGTTGGTGTGATGATTATAGGGCAAGAGTTTTCTTTGGTTGAATATTCATCAAAGCATGCTCGCGCCCTGCGAGCCAGTCACCAATGTGTACCCAGATATCAGGATTTTCTTTCATCTTCCTCCCTATTCGAATAATGGGCATCCGCGGGTGAAATAGATTTGCCCCAGTGAGTTGTGAATAAGCTACTAACAGCAATAAGCAATACATTAAAGAATTGGAGACAATTGCTGTGACAAATGCGAAAAAAGCCACGCCGAAGCGCGGCCTTAAATTATTAGTTAATCATTACGAATAAATTCCATGAGGATCTTTATCTTCGAAAATAAATTCAATTTCTAACGTTTCGCCAATATGCGTTTTAAACAGAGCTCCAATTTCATCGAGATAATAATTATTTCCTACCGGATAAGATAAGGTACCTTTTCTGCTTACGGAACCATTGGAAATTCGGGTTTCTTTACCTAAACACCTAACTACCAGAATCTTGTTTTCCAGTTCTTGTTTAGCTGTTTCATTACTTTCTTTATCAACATCTAACTTAACAGACTGAATATTCCCCCAATGTACACTTTCATGACTGGAGTAAAAGCCTGCAAGATTCTTTATTGGTGTATTATTACTAATTTCTTCCCAACCACCAAAATTAAGTCCATCAATAGTCTGAGCATAACCAAATAATTTATCAGGATACAGTCCTTCTTTATCTACACCTGTACCAATTGTTATTTTCCCTTTTAATCGAAATTTTGAATCTGATTTTACTTCCGGCTCCGGTTCTGGTTTCGAATCAGGTTTTGGTTTCACCTTATCTTCAAAAAACGCCCAATCACATGCCATCATATCTTCCTGCGTTGGTTGCCACGGCACAAAGTTACCGTGCTCATTGCGCAAATCAATATGCGTCAAATAATCATATTTAGTGCCAGCAGTAACACCATCAACCGCGTAAGCACTATCTTTCTCCACAGTTAAATCATTTACACGTGGAGTGATAGCCAGATATGTAGCGCGGCGACCAATTTCGCACTGTTTCGAGTGGAAATTACCGCCTTATAATGCACAGTGCAAAATGAAATGCCTAATTAAAATTCATCATCATTTGCAGCACGACCGACAGGTAAATATTTGTAGACTGTTGAATGAGATATATTGAGAATTATAGCAATTTCCGTGCGTGATTTTCCTTCTGCCAATAATTTAATAGCGTATTGATATTTTTCAGTTGGTAAAGCTATCGGGCGGCCACCAATACGCCCTTGTGCTCTCGCTGCGGCTAGCCCAGCATTAGTACGTTCAATAATCAGTTCCCGTTCCATTTCAGCCAATGCACTCATCACATAGAAGAAAAATCGTCGGTTTGTCAGAACTGGGCTATCGAACCATCGGGAACGGCCGTAACCAGATTCCCGATATGTCGTTTTTTGAGTCGCGATTAACTGAGTCTGGTTATCAAACATTGCCTAGTGGGATGATTATTCAATGGGGGCGGGCAATTGGACAAAATCCCAGTGGTTTATCTAATGATTGGTCGCAGTCGTCTGGAGCTATTCAGTTTGCAATTCCGTTCACAAATCAATGTGTTGCGATAACGTGTTCGCTCGATGACGGCGGGGCAAATAGTCAATGGGTCGCGATAGCGCAGACCAGAGTAATTGACCGATACCGTGCGGGATTATTGGTACACACAAAATATATACCAACGCGTGCACCGACAGTAACGTATATCGCAATAGGATATTGATATGAGTGATAATAATTATTTATTTAGTCCATCAACGCTCGGTTTTTACCCTGTCACAATGATAGGAGACTATAGGGCGGCGGGAACACTGCCAGATGATGTTATTCCTGTAGCTGATGAGGTATTTTTGGAGTTTAGCCAACCTCTGGCTGGTAAACTGCGTGGAGCAGCTAATAACGGAATGCCGTGCTGGGTTGATGTCCCGCCACCGCCACCGCCTACACCTGAGGAATTGCAGAAACAGGCGGTATATCAAAAACAGTATCTAATGAACATAGCCAGAGACAAAATCGCTCCGTTACAGGACGCCATTGACCTCGATATGGCCACCAATGCCGAAAAATCCGCTCTCACTGAATGGCGCAAATATCGGGTACTGCTCAATCGGGTGGATTGCTCTACCGCCCCCGATATCCAATGGCCGGAACAGCCGGAATAATTAAAGGGGCATTACGCCCCTGATTGTTACTCTGGCGCTTTAGGCCAGTCGATGTCAGGTGCTGTCGAACAGTCGACGCGGTTCAATAACACGCAGTACCGTTTCCATGCAATCAGCGTTGCCTGTTCTGTGTCCGTCGCCATCTGGAGATCGACGGCGTATTGGAGTGGTGCGATGGAGTTTGCAGCCTGTGACAGACGATAGTGTTTTTCCTGTTCTGCCCTCTGCCGTAACTGCTCAGGTGTCGGAGGCGGGTTCACAATCGCCAGTGCCTCTGCCTCTGCCTCGGTAATCGGGGTTAAATCCGGTTTAATCCACGCGTCCTGAGAGCCGTTTGATTCAAATGCGTAAATTTTGTTATCAGTAGATTTGTAGTATTTCATTTGTTACCTCAACTCTGTCCACAATTCTACGAAATTGTTGGCATGCCCTAGTTGTGCGTTTACTACGTAATTCGCACCTACAGGAACAATAAAATTTATACCCAGCGAAATTTTCAATTTCGCGTAATCTGACCCGCTAAACGCAACCAGAACGCCGTTAACTATTCCGCCAATCCCCAGCGCTTCCGGCTCCTCTGCCAATTTGGTTTTCGTTCTCGCAAATACTGCTATTGGCCTGCCTGTGTCGTTTACATATGCCACACCACCAACTCGTTGTGCCGTAACATCCCGCCACTGTTGATTAACGCCTATGCTCGCGTTACTGGCGACAATATCAGTCACAGCACGCTGACTCATCACGGTGGTAGTTGATGCGCCCGTCGCCTGTTCGATAAAACCGAGGTTTTTCACAAACTTCGATTTATTCGGAATGTCTGCGCCGTTCTTGGCTTTTTCCAGCCAGCCTTTGGCAACAATCGCGGTTATCGCGTCAGCGAGTTGACTCTGTTTTCTGGGGTCTGGGGTAATGCCGGCTTTTGCCAGAATGTTTTTGCATTCCTGCTGGATATCCCGGATAGCGGCCTGATTGTTGTTCAGCCACTGCGCTGAAACGATAGTGCCCAGTTTGCCAGTGGTGGGATCGCCGTCATGGAAGGCGTTGTCCGGCGTGTTAACGGGCGGCATTAAATCTTGCATAGGATCTTACTCCTGATAGGTAAAGTAACAATAGGTGTGAGCAGGTTTCAGGTCGTTAAAGATAGATTCAATCACGGTGTCAGCAAAGGCAGATAAACGTTCGCCTGCTAAGGAATTGCCTGCTCGGAACCGATAGTTCTGCACGCGGTTGCCGTGAATATTCACCACCCAGACCCATAATGAATCAGGGTACATCAACCTCTCACCGGCACGGTTAACTCCTGCCCGAAAGGGTAAGGGTTCTTCAATGGTGATGTGATAACCCAGGCGCGACGCCAGTGACGTGAAGTACGGTATTGACAGCCCGCCTGTTTCAGCCAATTTCAGCAAGACCATTTCCAGCCAGGGCGCGAGCATACTTTGATTAATCCTCAGCCAAAGAAAACCTGTGCACGATAATCATC
>NZ_LDNM01000047.1 GCF_001028135.1 Xenorhabdus griffiniae | reverse complement strand
CACTTTATGCCTTGTCATATTGGATTGGGATATTATGCCATATTGGTATGATTTAGCTATATATGACCGGAATGATACACTTCACTAAAAAAACCTGAAAGGTGAAGATTTTATTAACCGAGAATATCAATAACGGAATTCAATTCCGATTTTATGAGATTTAAGCAATTCAACCTATTCCTGTCATGGTCATTATTCTGACACGATGCAATCAATTCTTTCATTCTTCCATTGATAAAATAGAATGAGCTTTCGAATTGTTCGGCATGTTCTGGCCTTACGAGAATTAAAAAATCCCTTAATGAATTAAATTGATTATTCCAACGTGTGAATATTTCCTCCAAATTATTAGCAGTACTGTTAGTTAATATCCCTGGGGTTTCAATAAGTTTTTCTATCGCGGCCAGACCTATATAACAAGAAAACTCATTTTCATTATATTTTATCTCTTCTTTTCTTCTGAAATCATTAATCAGGTTATTTAAAATGAGTTCCTTCTGTCCATGGCTATCAGGAAAATCACCAGCGCAATTTACGGTAATCACTAAATAAGGCCGGGATTTATTGAAGACTTCATGTGACTCCATAAAATCTAAACCTCTGAACCCTACAACCGTCTTCTCAAATTCCTGTGCGCTGATCTCCCCAAAGTATTGGAAGCTTCCATCATATATTTGATACCCTGCATCGGTCTTTCCAACCAGTACAAAAGCATGCGGGATTGTCTCGTCTTCCAGCACGATATCCTGGAATAGCGGCCTTGTTATATACTCCACCTCTGATAAACCGTATGAAGGTGAAAAAGGCAGATAGTAGTCACTTCCGGTTACAATGACGACATTCCCAAGAGATAACTCTTTTTCACAGTAGCTCTGATAGGATTCGTAATCTTCGAAGAATGTCTTAGCGTAAGAGAAAGCATAATTTTCTTCTAATGAAGGCCAGCCAAGCATATTACCAAAGTTAACCTCCTGATTAGCTAATCTAATTTTATTTTCAGCCTGTTGTAATACAATGCCAATTAAGTGGCTGCCATCTGAAACCTGCATAATGGCATCATCGCAGTTTAGATGATGTTCATGTTTCAGTTTTTCTCTGACTGCCGAATACAAGCAACTGGCATACGTTGGATATAATTCAGGTGAAAAATTCTCATTGAATTTCCAACCGTTATATTCAATCTTGAGGTCATTATCTAATAGCCGGCTTATCTCAGCCAGAGTCTGGCCCGACAGCAACATATTCATGTTAATCGGTAAATTGATTGCCTTCGCTTTTGCAACCACTTGCACTGCGGAGAGAGAACTCCCGCCCAGAGAAATAAAGTCATCACTGTTTTCAACGCTATCAATACCAAGAATGAGTTTCCAAATAGAACCTAATTCGGTGATAACTCTATCCCGTTCCTGTACCAGCAAGTTGATATTTGTGCTGGCCTCTCTGATTGTGTTGCCCACTTTTGCGTGTTCTTCTTTCCTTTCCTCTTTTTCAACAACATGAGGGGAATTGCCAGAAAATAATGCCTGCAACCTTTTTATATCTGTCGGGTATGCTTTTCCGCGTATCGGTGTCGGGGGAAGATGAATCAATTCAGGCTGCTGGACATTGATCTCCTGCTGCCAATTCACATCAACACCCTGTAAGGAGATCAAGGCTAATTTTTCTATCAGCTCATTATGGTGACTCATGTCTCTGGTTTTATGGCTTTGCCATGAGATACAAGCATGACTTACGCCATAATCTGAGTGATTCTGAACGAAAGTAGAAAGTCCACTTCCTGGCCCGACTTCTATAAACAGGCAATTATCATTTTCTAAGATCATCGTAATAGATTGTTTAAAGAGTACAGGTTGGCGGATATGATTAATCCAATAGTCACTTGCCATGACTTTGCTGTTATCAACCCACGTCCCCGTTACATTCGATATAAAATCAATTTGAGGCTTATTGAGTGTGATTTCTTTGAAAGCCTGACCATATTTGTCCAGCACAGGGTCCATATAACAAGTATGGAACGCTCTTTTAATTTCCAGACGTTTCGTTTTAATGAATAACCCGCGACAAACTTCTTCGAATTGGGTTATTCCATCATCAGATCCCGCGACAACACAAAGCTCACTACTGTTGTCTAAGGCTATTTCAATATCCTCAGTTATTATTTCTTTCACTTTCTCGGTTGAAGACATTACGGCAAGCATAGCCGCCGCTTCTGTTGACTGCATACATTGACCGCGAATGCAGATAATTCTAACCGCATCTTCGTATGAGAATACTCCGGCCAGTGTCGCTGCCACGTATTCCCCCAAACTATGGCCTATCATTACATCGGGGGTGATACCATAAGATTTCAGAACTTGTGCCAGCGCATATTCGATAATAAACAGCAACGGTTGGACAAATTCCGTTTCATAAACATGTTCATCCTGAGAGTCATTGATAAGCAATGCTTTCAAGTCAGTTGTGCAATAATCATTCGCAATTAAAAATCCTTTATCACACCATTGTTTAAATAACACATTGTTGTTGTAAAGATCCTGCCCCATAGCCCTATATTGAACACCTTGACCAGGGAACAAAAATACCACTTTTCGCTTAATACCAAGTGATATATTAATATTGTCTTTTTCTGTTGAAGACAGCGCCTGAACCAATTCATCACGATTGTTTACTGTAGCAACAATTTGTGATGCCATTGGCTCCCTTAACATCAGACTATAAGTGATATCACTCACATTCAGTTGTTGGTTATCGCTCTGAATTACCTGCTTTAATTGTTTTTTATAGGATTGCAATGATTTCTCATCCGGTGCTGACAAGATTAATGGCAATCGATTATTGACGTTTTGTCTGGACGATTTGTTCTGATCAACCTGAAATTCTTCAAGTACAATATGCACATTCGTTCCACCCAAGCCAAAAGAACTAACGCCTGCCCTGATTGGGTTCTTACTATCACGTAATTCCGTATATTGGTTATTAACGATAAATGGGCTGTTCGTGATATCCATTTCTTTATTGAGACGGGCGAAATTTATCGTGGGTGGCAGCACCCTATGTTTGATGGATAATGCGGCTTTAATCAGCCCGGCGATTCCGGAAGCAAAATTCAGGTGGCCTATATTTGATTTCACACTGCCAATTCTGCAATAGTTCTTTTTATCCGTTGAAAAAGCCTGTTTCAACGCATTGAACTCAATGGGATCACCCAAATTCGTTCCCGTACCATGTGTTTCTATAAAATTGATACTTTCTGATGATACATTTGCATCCCGTAATGCAGCCTGAATAACGTCAATCTGACCTTTTGTGCTTGGCGCGGTGTAACCGACTTTCATACCTCCATCATTGTTAATTGCACTGCCGATAATAGTCGCATAAATATTATCCTTGTCTGCTATTGCCTGTTTTAGTGGTTTCAGCACCACCATACCAACGCCATCACTAAATACCGTTCCGTTTGCCTGAATATCAAATGGCCGGCATTTTCCATCCTTAGAGTAAATCATACCCTCTTCAAATAAATAGCCCGCTTTGATTGGCAAGGTAATTGAAACACCTCCTGCCAGAGCGACATCACATTCTCCCGCACGCAGTGATTTAACCGCTTCACTAACGGCAACAAGCGATGAAGAACAGGCCGTTGAGATAACCATACTTGGCCCGGACAAGTTTAATTTATATGACACGCTCGTCGACATATAATCTTTATCTGCAACCACCATAGCGCTATATTGACCCGCACTGCCTTCCGCCATTGCCATTGCCTGCGCTAACCATTGTAAATTCCCTGATGCAGCCGCATATAATCCAATTTTTAGCTTATTGTTTTTTGCCGATATTCCCGCATCCTGCAATGCCTGCCAACTGCAAGTATGCATAGCCCGTACTTGCGGATCCATTTGACGCGCTTCGTAATGGGTATAACCAAAGAATTCAGCATCAAACTCACCCGAATGAGGCATAATACCTTTGGCCCGAATATAATTCGGATTGTCTAATAATGCTGAATCAATACCTTCTTCAATTAGCTCTTCCTTACTCATTGTGCTGATTGATTCTTTTCCGTAGCATAAGTTATCCCAAAACTCATGAATATCCTCAGCACCTGGGAATTTTCCGGCTACGCCGATAATCGCAATGTGTTTATCAAATATCGCTTCCGATTTAATCATGTTTTTAGCTACATAAGCACTGTCATAGCTATCTTCAACGCTTTCATCCTGAACGTTATCGGTACTGACTGTTCCAAACTGGTTTGTTATATGGTCAGCTAATAGATCAGAAGTGGGATAACTAAACATATCAACAACGGAAATATCGATATTGAGCGCATCAGTTAATCTTTTATTAACTTGAACCAGATCCAATGAGTTAGCACCTAATTCAAAGAAATTATCTTCACGGTTAATATGTGCTATTTTTAAAAAGTCTTTCCACACCGAAAGGATAGTTTCTACGATTTGGGCTTTGGAAATTGTTTTTCGTTGGGATTGATTGACTTTATTAATATCGAACGTTTTTAAATAACTACCAACCCATTGTGCAAAACGTTTATCTAGATCACCAGTGGAGACAATAATTTGATCTCTTAATGGTGATTGTAAAACACGCTCTAAAACTTTAATCCCTTCATCGGGTTCGATTAAAAGCTGACTCAATGAGGAGCCCAGCGCATCACCCGAATCATTACGTTCGAAAACCCATCCGTCCCAGTTAACACTAATCCAGGGCTTACCTTTCTTGCTTTGTTGCTTCGCAAAAGAATCAGCAAACGCACTGACAGAACTATATGCAGAGAAACTCAATCCTCCCAGTACCACAGCAATTGAAGAACAAAGCAGGCAGAAATCCAGCGGCTGATTTTCTGTTAATTCTGCCAGAATCTTATAAGCCTCAACTTTGGTTTCTAACTGTGGTAAACAGGCGTCCAACGTTATCCTATTAATGCCCTGGAATGAGTTTCCTTCCGTGACACCCGCCGCACAAATGATGCCATTCAATTCTCCATATTGTTTGGAGATCGTCGTTAATAAACGTTGCATTGCCGACTTATCAGCGACATTGGCAGCATAATAAGCTAAGTTTCCTGTACCAAGATCGGAAAGTTTATCGAGACGCTGCAATATTTCGAAGGATGGCGAATGCGATTTAATGGCTTGTTTCCATTCACGCTGATCAGGTAATTCCCTTCGCCCGGAAAGTATCACTGTCGCCCGATATTCTTTCAGGAGATATTCTGCAAATAAAAGCCCTAAATCCCCCAATCCTCCGGTAATGAGGTATATACCCTGCGGTTTAAGGAGCGAGTGTTCTTTCAGTGGATTTATTGCAATCCGCTCATAGGCTTGCTTTGAACACCCCTCTTTTGTCCGGCGAACAATAAATCGCTCACCTGTTGCTAATAATTCTTCAGTTAATATCTCACAGTTTTTTTCAATCGATTCTGTCGGGTTGATTTGTACTAATCTGGGATGACATTTGCTGACTTCTTGCGTAATGACTTTTACTAAGCCATTGAGCATATTGGATTCAGGTTGTTCCGTATTAACCAGCAACAAACGGAAATCACACATATTTCCGACTGTTGTCCATGCCTGAAGCAGAGTAATGGCAGAAAACCACGTGTTTTTTACTTCATCGCTTCCCGATAAAGGCCAGGCAAATATTATCGAATCAGGTTGTAATTGATTCTCTTTTAATTCATTAAACAGCCTTTCGAAATGGCTGACTTCTCCTGCTGACAAGGTAATAACATTGTTCGCAGTGGTGTAATTATCGCCTGATAACA
The DNA here is from genome assembly GCF_001028135.1 of Xenorhabdus griffiniae. Taxonomy (GTDB): domain Bacteria; phylum Pseudomonadota; class Gammaproteobacteria; order Enterobacterales; family Enterobacteriaceae; genus Xenorhabdus; species Xenorhabdus bakwenae. The sequence goes on along the minus strand of NZ_LDNM01000047.1, from coordinate 38,548 downwards.
CAAACCTTACTGCTTTTTCGTCAATATTCATATGACGACAAAGAGGCTCGCACCACTCGATGTCCGGCACAAAACAGAGCGCCATTTTCACGTCAGATTGGCTCGATTTATTTGGTAAGAGAGCATCCTGCCATATTTCACCATAGAGCCATTCTGAAATGTTATTTTTTGGGATTCGAATTTCAGATATTTTTTCTGAATCATTCAAACTGACGCCGGAGTTTCCAAGCTCCATATTTTCTGAAATAAATTGATAGCCGGGTAAACTCACTCGTTTTGGATTCAGATTTTGGTAAATAATCGGCCAATTGATGGATTGGCCTTTCATCCAGAGTTGTCCGAGTAATTTTAATAAATAAACTCTGTCGTTTTCCTCTTCTAATGGATGACGCATCACATTAATAACAGAGAGATCTGGATTCGTCGCAACAATCTGTTTAACAAACGTAGACAATGTTCTGCCCGGCCCGACTTCAATAAAGGTGTTCAGTTCAGACTGTTCCAAACAAGTCAGAATACCTTGATGAAATTCGACTGTCTGACACAAGTGCGAAACCCAATAATCGACAGAATTTGCCTGTTCTGCCGTGATCCATTGGCCCGTTAAATTTGATATGTAGGCTTTATTGGGCTTTTTCCACTTTATCTCCCTCAAAACCTGTTTAAATTTCTCTACAGCAGGCTTCATCATTGAGGTATGAAAGGCGTGAGAGGTTTCCAGTAATCGGGTACGGTAGTTTTGTGCAAGCAAATTTTGCTGAACTTTCTCAACTTCAACCTGCGGCCCCGCGATAACACAGGCACTCGATGAGTTTACCGTTGCCAGCGTGACTTCATCTGTCAAATAAGGCTCAATATCTTCTCTGCCCGCCGAAACACTCAGCATCGCTCCTAGCTCACATTCCTGCATGATAAGGCCCCTGACAGCAACGAGTTTTAGGGCCTCATCCAATGTCATGACGCCTGCCATTGCTGCTGCAACGTATTCACCAATACTATGGCCAATCATTGCGTTCATTTCTATTCCTAGTGCCTCCAAAGTTCTGGCAAGAGAATAAGATACGGCAAAAATAACCGGCTGGGTAAATTGAGTGTTACGGAGTTTTTCTGCACTCTCCTGACTCTTCTCATCATAGAGTAATGCAAGTAAATTTATTCCAAAATGCTCTAATAGATATTCATGACACTCATCAAGCTGCATTCTGAAAATACTCAGCTCATTGTATAAATCCCTTGCCATATTGATATATTGGGCACCCTGACCGGGGAACATTAATACAATACCCGGTATGTGATCAGAGGAAATTTCCGCGATCTTGTTTGTCTCTTTAACACCAGATAATGCGGTGTTGAGCTCCTCTGTATTTCCTGCAACAAACGAGGTGCGATATTCATATTCTCCTCTTCCAATCTGGAGTGTATAAGCGATATCAGAAAGCGCCTTTGTATGAACATCTGTACTCAAAAACCGGCTCAGGGCTTCTGCCGTTTTAATCACCCCTTCTCTGCTTTTGCCTGAAAGCGTGATGAGTTCTGCACGATCCTGCCCGTTACTGGCTTGATCTGAGATTGATTGGACGGTCATATGCACATTGGTTCCGCCAATGCCAAACGAACTGACACCTGCGGTTCTGATATTATTGTTATCTTCCCAATCAGTGGCAGTATTGATCAAACGGAACCGCGTACCTTCTAACGATAAATGATGCGCAGTTTCAGTATGGCAAGTGGGTGGGATCTTCTTATTCTTCAACGCCAGCAATGCCTTAATAATCCCCGCAACACCTGCGGCACTATCGGTGTGACCAATGTTCGATTTAACGCTGCCGATATGACAAGTTTTAGGGTGGTCGCTGGTAACGTTTAAAGCATCTTTAATGCCTTCTAATTCAACTTCATCACCAATCAGTGTTGCCGTTCCATGCGCTTCCAGATATTCAATGTCATTGGCAGAGAGACCCGCCATTTCTAAAGATTGTTTGATACAGGCAGATTGCCCGTTTGCATTCGGGGCGGTAAATCCTGCTTTTTCATGACCATCATTGTTAACACCATAACCAACGATGACGCCATAAATATGATCATTATTTTCAATGGCATCTTCCAGCCTTTTTAAAGCAACCATGCCAATGCCATCGCTGAAAACAGTACCACTGGCATCTTCAGAAAACGGGCGGCAATGACCATCTGCGCTATTCACCATTCCATTGACATACATGTAACCGCTTTTTATCGGCACGGTGACGGAAACACCTCCGGCCAGTGCCAAATCACACTGATTGACCCGCAGGCTCTGACAGGCAAGCGTTATCGCTAATGCAGAGCTGGAACATGCACTCTGAACGGTCACGGCCGGCCCGGTAAGATTCAATTTGTAAGCGATTCTGGTTGTGAGAAATTCCCGGTCATTTAATAATCCAATACCAAATTGTTCTGTGGTGTCCTGTACTTCATCCTTTACCAAATCCAGCCATGCGTAATTAGAGCCGGAAGAGGCGAACAGACCCGTGACAGGGCGATATTTTGGGTTACCGTATCCTGCATCATCCAGCACTTGCCACGTTATTTCATGCAGCAAACGGAATTGTGGGTCCATATATTGTGATTCACGTGCGGTATAGCCAAAAGCATCTTTATCAAAATCCAATGAATGCTCAATAATGCCTTTTGCCCTGATATAATGCTTATTCTTGAAAATGTGTTCAGGAAATCCGGCATCGATCAGTTCATCATCCGTAAAGAAAGAAATACCCTCTTTGCCAGACAGTATATTTTTCCAATATTCCTGTATGTTATGACTGCCGGGGAATCGGCCGCTCATGCCAACGACGGCAATGGCATGCGCCGGATAATCATTAAATACGCTTTTTTCACTGCCTGACGCCTTTCCTCTTGCTGCTTTTTTCGGCTTATTTATGATCTTAGGGGATGCTTCACCGATTAAGCTGTGTATTTTTCCAGAAAGTTTCTGGCAGGTTGTATAGCGATAAAAATCATTAACTGCTAATTTTATTGCGTAATGGTTATTGATCTTTTCGTGTAGTTGAACGATATCTAAAGAGCTGGCACCGATATCAAAGAAATTATCCTCTGGCGAAATTTTCTTATTTGAAAAATATACCTTAAAAATATCCAGTATATTTTTAGTCAGAGATTTAATGTCTATTTTTTCTGCAAAAATGACACTCTCTTCCTGCTCATCGGCCAGATGATGGGGAGTATCTGGTTTTATTAACGGTTTAAACTCAATTCGATTCGGAAGTTCTTCATAATTTAAGTTTTCTGTCGAAATGGGTTCCATTTGCTCCCCAAATTCCTGGAGCACAAGATGCGCATTGGTTCCACCAACACCAAAGGCACTGACGCCCGCAGTGATGAGTTCATCCGTTTTATTGAGCCAGTTTTTTGTTTGCGTGTTAACATGAAAAGGTGTTTTTTCTAATTCTAATTTTTTATTCGCTTTCTCAAAATTAATGGATGGCACTAACGTTTTAAAATAGACACATAATGCGAGTTTTATCAGTGATATTATCCCTGCGGCGGTATCACAATGCCCCACATTTGATTTGACGGAACCTATAGCACAAGATTGTGACCCGTTAAAAACGGCTTTCAAGGCGGCAATTTCAATCGGATCTCCCAGTAAAGTTCCTGTCCCGTGTGCCTCTATATAACTAATGCTGTCAGGATCAACTTCTGCGACATCCAATGCAGCCTGAATCACATTTTGCTGCCCCAAAGTACTAGGGGCAGTAAAACTTATTTTGTCACTGCCGTCATTATTAATTGCGCTGCCTTTGATAACGGCATAAATTCTATCGTTATCTTCTATCGCATCACTCAATCTTTTTAGTACAACAACACCAACGCCATTACTGAATACCGTACCACCCGCATGTTCATCAAATGCCCGTGTTTTGCCGTCTGCGCTATTTATCATCCCTTCCTGATACATATAGCCGGTTTGATGTGGGTGCGTTACACTGACGCCCCCTGCTAAAGCAACCTCACACTCTCCGGCTTGCAGAGCCTGACACGCTGTATGCACGGCAACTAATGAAGTTGAACATGCTGTTTGTATCGTGACTGACGGGCCGCGTAAATTCAGTAAATAGGAAATACGGGAACAAAATGCCGAGTCATTTAATGTAGCGACATGGAACTGTTCTGCCGCAGAACTGAATTCTGTATTTAATGTTTTAAACCATGACCACTGATTACCTGCTCCTGCGTAAACACCAATTTCTCCCGGATAATTTTTGGCATCAATACCAGCATGGTTAAGTGCCTGCCAACAGGTTTCAATCATCAAACGAGTTTGCGGGTCCATTTTTTCTGCATCTGAGTAATTAATTGCGAAATAATCAGCCGCAAAATGATATGGATTATTGATTACACCTTTGGCAAAAACATAATTTTCATGTAAATATTCTTCAGCCGATACGCCATTATTTTCTAATATTTCTTGCGTGAATCTGCTAACACCTTCTTTTCCATCACGGAGCATTTCCCAAAAATCATGTACGTTATCTGCACCGGGGAACTGACCTGCCATTCCAACTATGGCAACTTCAAGACCAGTAAGATTATTTACCATAATTAACCTTTATTATAATCATTTGTTAATAAAAAGAGCTGGCTTCTTCAATTTAAATAATTAATTATTTCTATAAAGAAGAAAATGACCTATTGGTTCAAGACATCAAATTCATTACGAATTTCAGTATTCAGGTTTCCCCGGATTAGTTTATATAGCTAATTTTAAATTTTCGGGATTTGCTGATAGATTCGTACTCTTATAGGTATTACTCAATAATCGAGTCTTTTCTATAAAAACTACGCAAGGCATGTTGCGAGATTAGCATTTGCTGAATTTGATTAGTTCCTTCGATAATTTCCAAAACTTTGGCTTCACGATATAACCTTTCTGCCGGATATCGGCTGGATAGCCCATTTCCTCCGAGAACCTGAACGGCATTATTGGCAACCAACATAGCGACTGCCGAGCTATTATATTTCGCTATATTCGTTTCCATAATGGCATTGTGATCACCCTGATTCCTTAAATAGCCAATCTTTTCACAAGTGGCTTTTGCGGCATAAAATGCCGTAGCTGAATCAGCAATGATGCCTTGAATGAGTTGATGCTGTGCGATTTTTTGACCAAATTGTTTCCTCTTACGCGCATAAGTCACCATCTCTTCCAACGCGGCATGGGCAATAGCAACACCCGCCCAGGCGATACTGTAGCGACCAAAGTAGAGGGCTGTATTAGCGACAAAGCTAAACCCTTCTCCCTCACGCCCGACTAAATTCTCTTTTGGTATTTCTACATTATCAAAATAAAGTTCTGATAAATAAGCACCACGGCTTGCCATTAAGTCCTGCATTGGTTTTCTCGTTAACCCTTTCACCCCAAACTCGACGATGAATGCACTCACTTTTTCTTCGCAACGGGCAAATACGAGGAATAAATCAGCAATCCCTGAATAAGTAATCCATTTTTTTCTGCCGTTAATTCTGAACCCCTTTTCCGTGGCTTCATATTTTGTTCTGATAGCATTAGCATCAGAGCCAGCGTCCGGTTCAGATAAGGCAAAACATGCGATTTTTTCACCTCTTGCCATTGGTGGTAAATATTTTTCTTTTTGCGGTTGGCTTCCTAGTTTTACAATTGTTTCACCCACTAAGCTTATGTGAACAGTTAATAGAGCGCGTGTTGAATTACATCCTTTACCGATTTCCTCAGTCAAATAACCATAAGAAAGAGGGTCCATACCTTGCCCGCCATATTCTTTGGGTAACATCGCACCTAAAAATCCCTGTGCTCCCATCTCAGTGATAATTTCACCGGGCACTTTACCCTGTTTATCAATTAAAGTTGCGGCGGGTCTTAAGACGTTATCTGAAAATTTCTTCGCGGCTTCCACCAAAGAATGAATTTCATGTCCTATCATATAAATCTTACTCTCTTATTTTATTAATTAAGTTCAGCATTGAATTGATTGAAACAAAATTCTCACGCTCTATATATTCATCCGGTACAGTTATAGAACATTTCCCTTCGATAAAACAAAGTAAACGCATGGCAAAAAGTGAATTAACCAAACCACTTGTAAATATATTGGTATCGTCCAACAATTCAACATCATCATCAAATACAGTAATATTATTTTCAATAAATTCACGAATTTCTTTGGCAATTGCGTCCAGATTTTTCATTATCATATCCTATTAATTTATAATGACATCAACATAGTAAGGGTAGTCAGATACTTGCTCTAACGTATTTTCAAACAGCATCGTCTCATCAGCAAGTTTTTCTATTTCTTTAAACCCTGAGAATTGGTAAGTCACAAACATTTGCCGATTACGAGGTGTACGTCTGAATTCAGCATACAATTTATGCCCTTTTGCTTTTGCCTGCTGCATAATATAGGTCAATGCTATACTGCCCACTCCACGGGAAAGTGTTCTACAGGACATTAACAATAATTTAATATAATCAATCCCTTCTTTATAGTGTACTAATGCCAGACCTATCTTCCCGTAAGAGCCATATTTATCCACCAATTCAAAAACAAATACGCCATAATTATCTGAGTGAATTAATTCATTTAATTTTTCTCTACTGTAAGTTATACCTGTTGAGTTAAGCTGATTAGTCCGTTGTGTCAGTTCCTCAGCCCGAAGGAGATCTTCGTGTTTGGCTTTGGCGATATAAAACTTCATATTGAGTTGGCTGAGGAATTCTTCTGATGTACCAATAAATTCATCTTCCTCTTCTTTACGCAGAATATCTTCTTGATAACGCTGCCTTCTTAATTTTGCATCATCCGATATTTCCATGTTGGCAATTCGCGGCAAATGAAGTATTGATTGATATTCCAGCGCATCAATACAGGTGACTTCCGGGAATTTAGCGTTAACTTCATCCCTCTCTAAAATCTGATCATCCACAAAAATAAATGTATCCGCTGAAATATTTAAACTTCTCTGAATTTTTTCAATCGAGGAAGATTTAGCGCCCCAATGAATTTGAGGGTAAATAAAATAATGTTTCAAATTAAACTTACTCAGCATTTCCAAAGCATCAGACGCTTCATTCCTGCTTGCTATTGACTGCAAAATACCCATTTGATCCAATTGGTCTATGATTTTTTCTATCCCGGGCTTTAACTTAAGATCATCCCCTTCAGAAAGAACCCCATCCCATAGCGTATTGTCTAAATCCCAGATGATACATTTTACCGGTATATCATTGCTTACCCGCTTATTTGTTAAGTCATCCATCATTAATATTCCGTATTTTTATCATTGCTGTTTTTATAATTAAAAAAGCCTTTACCACTTTTTTTGCCAATATTTCCCGCCTCAACCATTTTCCTTAGCAGAGGACAGCAACGGTATTTCGGATCCTGATAACTTTCATAGAGAACCTGCAAAGAGTTAACGACCGTATCCAGCCCAATCAGGTCTGCGGTTTCTAATGGCCCCATAGCATGTCCGTAACCTTCTTTGAAGATGCGATCAATATCTTGTGGGCTGGCGAGATTATCCTGTACGAGAAATGCCGCTTCGTTCATGAATAAGTGAGAAAGCCGATTAGAAACAAATCCGGGAAAGTCTTCTACAACCACAGGATTTTTTTCAATGCCCTGTAAGAATTTTTTTGCCTCAGTCAATGTTTGTTCGGAAGTATGGAAACCTTTAATCACTTCTACACATTTCTTTATAGGCACGGGATTCATAAAGTGGAGGCCAAGTACTTTTTGAGGAAAAGGTAACGCTGCTGCAATTTTTGTGATGGATATACAACTTGTGTTTGCAGCAACATAAGTTTCAAGCTTAATGTATGGCGTTATTTTTTTATAAACATCTTGTTTAGTCGCCCACTCTTCGTTGACATTTTCAATTACCCAGTCACTATCTTCAATCTCTTCATAAGATGAAGTAAATTGAATACGCGCTTTCAATTCTGATATATCCAGAGATTTAAATTCAGGTTTAAGCATCCGATATAAACGGAATTCACTTGAAACTCGCGAAGCAAGATTTACCAGAACTTCTGAGGATATATCTATAAGTAATATATTATGTCCATATGCAGCACATGTTATTGCAGTGTCTAACCCCATGATACCGGCACCAATAATTGATATTTTCAACGATTACCCCCCACTTTTTATGATTAAAATCAGCTTGTCGGAAAAGATAAAAACAAAATATATAATTCCCGATTTCATCAGTGTTATTTAGATACGCTACCGCCCTTAAGTCATGGCCTTAAAACCAATGTAAAACTCATATTTTCCGCAAAAAAATTTTGACAGCACAGTCAACTCTATTTTTTAAATCAAATAGAGTTGACTTATGAAATAATTTATAAATCAAAACATAATCTTCATGTTAATTTCGAAAAGCCAACACTAAAAACACAGATGCAATATACCTTATCAATTAATAAGAAATAAAAAAGACATTAAAACCATAAATACCTATCATTATTTCCTATTTGATAATTAATATTTATTATGAGCACATAAAATACATCGTCATTCATTAAACAGGCTCTCCTGTACTGCCTTTTGCTTTGCGTCGCCTGTCCGCTAATCTGCTCTTGCCGGATTGGAATGACGACAGCATATGCTCCGGGGATGATTGTTTGTCTAAGTTCACCTGTTCAGGTGACAACCGGCTCTGTTTAATCCAGTTTGAGAAAGAGGCAATCGTCGGATGCTCAAATAAGACAGTGACACGAATCTCCTGATTGAACGTTTGTTGCAACTGGGATTGGAGTGCAATTATCTTTATCGAGTTACCACCAGCATCAAAGAAATTGATTTTTATATCAATCACCTGGCTTTCCAACACCGCTTTCCAGACCGCTTGCACTTTAGCCACCACCGGATCTGCCGATGCCACATGATTTTGCACAGGTTTTATTTGCAGTTGTTGCGCAGCATACTCCTGTAAGCTTAGGCGATTAATCTTGCCGGTAATGGTACGTTCAAACCCATCGACAACCACAATGAGTGAAGGTAACCACGATTCCGGGAAATTACGCCGGATATGTTCCCGTACCCGAGGCTCCAATCTCGCAGAAGGTTCATGGCTATCAACAAAAAGATGCCACTGGCGCTTTCCCTTCGATTCTATTGCGGGCAGTAAACAACTGGCTTTAACCGTATCTAATGTCTCAACAACACGCTCCAGTTCACTCGGTTCAATGCGAATACCGTTCACCTTCATCTGATCATCAATCCGCCCCAGATAGCGAAAACCTGATTCACTGGAAAAAGTAACCATGTCGCCAGTGCGATAAAAAGGATGCTTACTGTATTGATCCAAATACTTAGATTTAACAAAATACTTCGCCGTCTCAACGGGGTTAGTCGTGTAACCACGGGTAACCGCCTTGCCTCCCACCCAAAGCTCACCACGAACACCGGCAGGCAATGGTTTACCGAATATATCAGCGCAGTAGGCAATAACATTTTGAATTGGCCAACCGATGGCAACATTCGCAGTAAGGGATTGTTTCGCGTTGAGACAATCCACTGTCGTCTCACTGGGTCCATAATGATTGCTAACGGCATACCCTTGCTGCAACAAATCATCCCGCAGACGTTTGGGTAATTCTTCACCCCCGAATATCCACAATCTCATGGCAGGCAGGAATGGTGCATCCTGAATAAGCTGCGCAATGGCTCCGGGAATAAAATTAATTAAGGTGATGGATTCAGACTGCAACAGCCCAATGAACGCCTGCCTCTCCAGTAACACATCCGGCGATGGATAGATCAGCGTAGCACCAACAACAAAACTACCCAATAAATCTTCTACGCTGGGGTCGAAATTCAGATCGGTCAGCCCAAGCACTCGATCAGCGGCTGTCAGCACCGTCTCTTTAATAAACCAGTCCAGCAGGTTTGCAACCGATTCATTACGGATCGCAATTCCCTTAGGTGTGCCTGTCGTTCCCGACGTGAATATAAAGTAAAATTCATCTTCAGGCCGTCGGTTGGTCCATAGCGTCGGCTCCGCCGTAGATGGCCGCAAAATCTTTTCCTCAATATCCAGCAGCAAATAACGCCCACTCCCTTCGCCAAGTTCTTTATTAAAGGAAGCATCACATAAAACAATGCTGCAATCTGCCAACGTTAACAGGGTCTTTTTACGTTGCAGTGGATCTTTCGGATTGACATAGAAGTAACTGCCACCGCTGAATAATATTGCGAGTATTGCCTGAGTCGATAACAATCCTTTTTCAAGATGAACAGCAACTCTGTCTCCCGGAATAAAACCCGATAACCGTAACTGTTCTTGTACGCCACTCACTCCTTTCAATAACTCACAATTGCCGATGCTATTTTGTCCATAGATCAGGCTGATTCCTTGAGGAGATTCGCTAAGACGCTGATAAATACGTGTCAGCAATGAATTGATATCCGGCGTCTGTTCGTTGATCTCCCCAATGCACAAAGAGCCTTCTTCTTCTTTCTCTGTATCAAGTTTTAAGATGAAATCTTCAATCAAGGTATCTGTGGTGTGATTAATCAGATCTTCCACCAACGATTCAAACCCATTAAACGCCACTTTTACTGCATCAGATGCCCCCGTGAAAACTTCTCCGGCACTGAGTTCGACTAACCATTGCTCCACACCAGAAACGGTTAATGTCAAACCGAAATGCGTCGTTTCTTCACTGTATAAATCCGTCACGAAGGCACCACAACTGGCATCTTTCAATGTGGCATCAATGGGATAGTTATCAAAAACCACAATAGAGTCATAGAGTTCTTCACGTATTCCCGCTTCCTCGCGGATCAATAAAGGAGGCGTTTTTTCATATTGTTGCGCCTGTTGTAACGCTTGAAAAACAGAACGCAAAGCCGCTTCTACATTCCACTTACCTTCAAGCGTAAGGATAAGCGGTACGGTATTGATAAACAGACCTAAGGGTTGACGGTCAATGTCTTGCGTCAAAGCCCCACCTCTGCCGGAAAATGTACAGCCCAACGTAATGGTTTTCTGGAAGGTGAATTTAGCCAGCGTCAATGCCCAGCATAGATAAATAAAACTGGCTGACGTTACCCCCGCGCGGCGGCAAAGTGATTCTATGGCCGCCTTACGTTCTTCGCTCCATAGGCTATTTACGACGATTTTTTCATTTATTGTTTTCTCAGCCGCATCGTAACCAATGGTCCGGAACAGGGATTCAGCCAAGAGCCGGGTTGTTGCAGCAGACTCTCCACCGGGCAAATGTTGAAACACTTCCCGCCAATATTCGCGACTGGACATCAACGCTTCCTGACTTAATCCCTGCCAGAGTTGCTGTGAATAGATACGTGCATCCAGAGGAACAATTTTTTGCTGACGCAATTCCTGCAACCAGAGGGAAATCAACAGCGAACTACTCCAGCCATCCATCAGAATATGGTGAAAAGAGAAGGCCAGACTTACCGTTCCCGCCTTAACATCGTGGAAGCCAACAATGCGAAACACTTCTTTGTTCAACGCAAAAGGCGTGGCTTTAGAATGTGCCAGCCAATCAAGGCAACGCTGTTTAATTGACGGGACTGGAGCCGTTGAGTCAATACGGATATATTCGAACGGAATTCGAGGCAAAGAATAAATAACCTGATGGGGAATGCGAATACCTTCCCAGACAAAAACCGACCTGAGAGCGGGCTGTGAATGCTGTATTTGCTGCCATACTTCAAAGAGGGTTTCTTTATCGGCATCCGCCTTCAAGCTGAATGCCACACCAATGTGATAAGCGCTGTTTCCATCTTTTAATGCGTGAAACAGTAACCCATTCGCTTGAGGCGTCACTTGTAGCAGTTCTTCAATATAATTATCGCTGCATACTGTATTTGCTGAATCGATAGCGGTTCTCATACTGAGGCTCCCTTAATAATGAGATCAAGCTCCGATTGTGAAAGTTGACAAAGAGGAAAATCGGCAGGTATGTATGGCTTTTCGCTCAATAATAACTTTTCGTTCGAGAATAGTTTTTCGTTTAATTGTGCCAGGTAATGCTGCGCATCATCACCATTAGCGTTGGGAATGCCCAGCCTCAACTCAACTAAAACAGAGCCAGATTCACGGCAATCACAAATAAGTATGTCAAAGTCGGCCACACTCTTTTCGGCAGGATGCCGGAAACCTCCCGACAAGGACTGCACCAGATCGAAATGCCCCCATGTTCCGCGCCCTTCTAATCCCAAGCCAATGTCGTTAATGCACATGTGTGGTCTTTTTCCCGGATTATTCAGCCCCAATTGTGCTTTCCAGCTCTGCTTATCTTCATAGAGACCCGACTTTAATATTCGCAAAAAAGCAGCCTGAGAAAGTCGGCATGGGTGTTCTGACGAAACATTAAGGGTCAACTGATTAAAGCCGGTAAACCAACCTACCGCATTCGCTATTTCTGCATTCCGGGTTGCGGGAATACCTGCTTCAGAGAATAAACGCCCGTGGTTTTCAAACAGGATGACAGGCTGTGGAGGCAATATTTCGTTATCCTGCATAACGTCCATCAAAGCAGCAGCGATCAATTGTGAACGCTCAGCCTTAAGGCGTTGCTCCATCAATCGCAAATCATAACCACAAATTGACAGCGCCAAAGTAACCGGAGTCACCGGAGGGTGATGGACGGTATCGTCATAAGGTACATAATCCACCTCAGGAACGTGTTCTCCCAACCATTTACCCCAAAGGAATGCGCCTTGTTCGTGGGTCGTTTCCTCTGCATTCGCATTCTGGAATAAAGAACCATTGATAGCTTGCTCCAACTCATCCAATAAGAAAATCCATGAATGCACATCGCAAATAAGGTGATGACAAACCCAAATCAGATAGTTTCTGGCTGAAACCGGATCAAATACGACCGAATGCACGCTGGGCTGTTTCTCCAGACAAACCCTGCTTTGTAATTTATTCAATCTGTTTTCAAGGTGTTCACCCGGCGCCAGAACCTCGCCTTCTGTCACTGTACCGAAGTCATGCACTTCCGGTTCCGGGGATGCGAAGTAAAACTCACTCAAATCTTGATTTGCTCTCAAAGCAAAAATTTTATGCCTTGCTTTAACCACCGAGACAGCCGCGTTTATTTCTTCAGCCGAGAGCGAAGATTTCAACTCAAGCACCATACCTTGTTGCAAACGATTGCCATATTTGAAACATTGTTGCCGGAACCAGCAAATACTGGGTAGGTGTTTAATCCAACCTGCTTCAAGTTCTTTTGATATAACCGAATCAGTGACTCCGTTTTCCAACGCCGCTGCGCAGGCTTTTTCAAGAACAGAGCCTAAAGAATTCAACGTTAACAGTTCACCTGCACCAATCCGAATCCCTTCTCTGGCTAACAATGCGACGAGCCTGATCGCTTTGATCGAGTCTCCTCCCTGCTCCAGAAATGAAGTGGTTAGATCAACGGTCTGTGGCCAGATTGGTTTCAGAAACTTTGCATTTAACCAGACCGGCAGTTGATAGGTGCCCGGCGCGCTCTGCCGTTGTGCATTGGCTGAACCGGGCAGGGAAGAACCACTCGCCATCAACGTCGCTTGAGCTGCGGCAGTCAGCGCCGCCATATCAACTTTACCGTTGGCATTAATCGGCCAGGGTTGTACGGTACAGTACAGCGTTGGCAACCAAGCATCAGGAATTTTCGTTTTCAGGCTACGTTGAAATTCCGGGTTGTCATGCGGTATGGCCTGACTGCTGCACAAAGCGACTGTTTCATACCCATCCGCTTCATCAACCACCAGTTTCAGTGCCTTCAACTCCCAACTATAGTTATCGTTCTCCCCAACACTCGTCAGTACACTTTCCACCGCTTTCTCTATTTCCGCTGGGTGGATCCGGTAGCCACGTACCTTAAACTCATCGTCAATACGTCCAAGGCAATGAAATATTCCTTGTTCGTCCTGTAAGCCTAAGTCACCAGTACGATACCAACGGCTTAAACCATCAGCACGGCACACAAATTTTTCCTGCGTCTGGATACTGTCGTTGAGATATCCCATGGCCAGCACCGGGCCACTGATACTAATTTCACCCATGAATCCACGGGGCATATTTTGCCCCCAAGAATTTTTTATCGACATCTCTGCTTTACCTAACGCTGTACCGATAGGCATAACTGCGGTGTTTATCTTGTTATGACCGTCAGGAGAGCTTTCTCCCCCACTCACTGAACAGATACAGCATCCGACTGTTGTTTCTGTCGGCCCATATTCATTGATTATTTTGCTTCCCACAGGAAAATAATCGAGAGCTTTCTTCACCAGAGAAGAGGACAAATTTTCTCCACCCACAACAAAAGTCAGCGGATGACTTCTTTCCGGGCTGTGCTCAATCAGCAATGAGAGATGGGATGGCGTGCATTTAACGCCCGTCAATGACTCATCAGCCAGTAACGTTTGCAGCAGTTCAGGGTTATCACGGATATCTTGTTCATAAGGTTGGATAAATCCGCCCGACAAAACCGGAACCAGAATAGCGGTTTGTGTTAAATCAAAACCAAAGGAGGTAAATAAAGGCGCATTAAATGGAGTCTGCGCAGCGTAAGCCACCTTAGCCGCCAATACATAATTTGCCAGCGCCATCGGGGAAATCACTACGCCTTTAGGTTCTCCGGTCGATCCTGAAGTATAGAGAATATAAGCAGGGTGACAATGTGTCTGTTCTGTCCATGTTACTGGATTCAATGCAACATCAAGCCCTGCCTTATCCAAGGAAACACGTAACAAACGCAAGCCCAGCATTTCTGCAAGGTGATGGTCGGTTTCCGTATAAATACAGAGAGATGCCCCCGAATTACGGGCAATAGTCGATAATCTAGCTAAGGGCATGGTCGGACAAACAGGAACTACAGTCACATTTTCAATCAGGCAAGCCAGATAAGCGAGCACAGTTTCAGGTGTACGTCTTCCCAGAATAAATACCGGATTGTGCTCATTTTGCCCATTTCGTATGGTATGCAACTGTTCTCTGAACTGGTTAATCCATTGCAATCCCTGACGATAAGTCACCGCATCAGCACCCTGCTGGAATAACAGGTTATCAGCATAACGTTCAAACGCATGGTATAAATGAACGCCGATCGGTTTTGTCTGAGGTTCTTTCCAAGAGTGGGTTTCTTGCTCTTTTTTACTTAATGGTGTCTGCGTGACTTCTTGTTGCGCCAAAATTTCGCAGGCAGCTTCCATTGCATAATCAGTGACTGTTTTCAGAAACATATGACATTGATCTAATGACCATATCTTGCGGAAATCCCCCTCAAATTTGAAGTTCCCACCTTCAAAGCGGTCATGGATATGAATGGTCGCAAACAGTGCTTCTACTGCCTGCATATGATCAATTGATACGTCAGCACCTAAGACAGTTTTCCGGAAAATACCAGTTTGATAGGAAACCCCGAAAGCGGGAATGATCCGTTTCCAATCTTGTGATGCAAATTCATTCCATCGGGCACCTGGCGCATAACGTGAGTGAGCAACCGCTTTTTGCAAGCGCTGCTTAAGCATATGGTAACAATCTGTCACCGTCTCCCCCGCTTCACGGGATACGGGGATCAAAACCGGAGCCACTGCCATAGAGGCAGAACGTTTCTCTTCATTACTCCAGCGGTTAAGCATCGGTGCCTGCAATAAAGCGCCATTACCATCTTCAATAACCATTTGTGTATAGGCGACAGCCGCGAAAAACAGCCTGAAAATAGAGCCGCCACGACTTTTAAACAGGCGCAGTATATCGTTTTCAGCTTCACTCAGTTCGTAACGTACACGCCGGGATTGAGGCGTTAGCCTGCGATAGTCACCAATCGGATAACGGCTGGCTATTTTGCCGGCATTAACGAATTCCGTTTCGTTACCGGCATTGTCACTGAAAATACTCCGCCAATACGCTTCATCTCTTTGCATACGCCGGGAGTTTTCATAATTCCGCTCACCCTCCGCGTTAACCGAAAATAGCAGATATTCCGTATCCGGTTCTTCTTCTTCCAGCGCACCCATCAGATGTTCTATCAGTACTGACAATCCCTCACCATCGGTAGCCGCATGATGTGCCTTAATAAACCAGCCTGTCTGTTCCGGCTGAAAACGCACGGCAAAAACGCGCACCGGTGTCAATGATAAATCTTCTTCTATCAACGTCTGGCGCTCCGCCCAACTTTCGAAAGCCCGTTTAGGATCCGGATAACCGCTAAAATCGACTTGTATGACTTCCGCATGAGGAGTGAGCCGCCGGATGCCATGCCACTGTGTTGTCAAGTGATCTGTTTCCGCATGGTCATTAACGAATCCAATATGAAATATATCCATTGAATTCTGGGTCGTTTCAGCGGCCTGAGTCAGTTTATCCAGAGGAATATCCCCGCTTAAACGTACCGCAACACTCAAATAAAACGGGTAGCCAGTTAAATGGAACGCTTCCATTTTGAAAATAGCTTGCTGTGATCTAGATAGCTCAAAAATAGGATTACCCATGATTAAAATACTCATTTGGACGAATAACCGTGTTATTTATTCTTAATAAAATCTTCACTGTCGACTATTGTAATTAGCCTCAGAATACTTAATTTTAATCACTGTAAGAATTACTAGTCATTATTCAAACGCACATGCACATGAGAGTACATTAAGAGAAACCTAAAAAAACATCAATGGCTATTATTGGAATACAAAAACAATTCGATAAATGGCATTAAAAATAACAACGCACCAGCAATAAACTAAATGTTATTTTAATTCATTAAATTACAATCTTATTTAACAATTAACTTATGGTATCAGCGCCGAATTAAATTGCAAAATTTATTTTAAAAAACTTCGTGAAATCAATCACAAAAAACACTCGAAATTAATTATAAAAAAATAATAACTTGAAATTATGATATTATACCACAATGAATTTCCGTTTTTTCTGCCACACTAAGAATCTTAAGCTTTCATAATAAAGATCACGTATCCAATCCTTTGATTAGTGTTAAACATAGTGGTCATGATTCTAATAATTATATATGTGATAAGCTCCTCTCTTTTTTATTAGGGGTGATTCATAGACAGGATCTTAAGAATTAAGTCTTTCAAAACACGCATCCAATGTTTTGTTTTTACATGATTTTTTTGTGATGTTTTGAAAGCGTTCCGGCATAAATATTCTTGCGCTTTTTCCAGCCAAAAATACGTTTCCGACCACGCTGTTTGGAGCAGAGTTTCTATAATTGGCCTGAGCCAGATGTCTGTATTTTGGGCTGCTTTGAACAATGAGACGGTAGAAAATAACTGGCTTGCCAACGAACGCCTGAACAGCAGTGCCAGTAAACTGAGCCAGATCAGTCCCGTGGCTATCGTTTCTTTCCTGGTGGTAAATCCGTGCCAATTTGTATGCGATTTTAGCTCTTTGAACAACAGCTCTATTTGCCAGCGGCAACGATAAATATCCATGATGTCACTGGCTGTAAACGCTTCCACAGACAAATTCGTCAGCCAGAGGCAAAAGCGTTTTTCTTCGGCAAACCATCGGCGGACAAGGCGGAACTCATAACCATTACGCCGACAAATCAGATCCAGCACTTCTGAGCGGTTGGTTCTGCGTGTAATGGATTTCAAAGGCTTATCAGCCAGTTTGGGCAATAATTTTCCCGGTCCATTGCGGGCTGTGATTATTTGAGGATTGAGCGATTTGCTTCCCCGGACAATAAATGAACCGCCTGAATAGGATACCCGCTCAAAATAATCAAAATCGACATAACCGGCATCCGCCAGTAATAATTGGCCATACAGTGTCTCGGGGGCAGGCAGGTAAGCCCGCTCTGATGCCATATCCGCAGTCACCGTCATCTTAACCGGCGACTGGGTGAACAGTGACAGCGTCATGTGACACTCAACGGTTGCATCAGTTGACCTGAATCGATAAGGAAAAACATCAGACAGGGCCGAATGGACTTTGAATGAACTGCCATCCTGCAAAATAACATTTTGAAATTTTGTGAGTTTCTTGGGTATGGCAACGGATTTATCTGCCCATTGCGCCATAGCAAATCTCACCAATATTTTGACAAATTCGACAAAAGCGGTTTTACGTAGCTGATTATAAAAGGGACGGTAACTGACCTGTTGTTTTTTATCGGGGCACAGGCCATTAAATTTTTGGTGTAACTGGGCGATAGACGTAACTTTACCGGTACTAAGTACTGCGATAAGGCTGAGGATTAATACACGAGGCTCGATATTTCTCACACGTTGAATAAATCCACACTGAAAGGCTATTTTATTCAAAGAAACATCACTGAAGAATTGCATTAGCTGGTGTTTTATAGCGATAATCGTCACAGGCTTCATCCGTGGTTTTGGTATTAGTTTGGCGACGATTATCAGATCATAAATGAAGCCTTTTTTCTATCTAAAATAAACGGTTATTGCTTAAGATCCTGTCTATGTACCGGTACTAAGTGCTGCGATAAGGCTGAGGATTAATACACGAGGCTCGATATTTCTCACACGTTGAATAAATCCACACTGAAAGGCTATTTTATTCAAAGAAACATCACTGAAGAATTGCATTAGCTGGTGTTTTATAGCGATAATCGTCACAGGCTTCATCCGTGGTTTTGGTATTAGTTTGGCGACGATTATCAGATCATAAATGAAGCCTTTTTTCTATCTAAAATAAACGGTTATTGCTTAAGATCCTGTCTATGAGTACCGGTAAAGTTACGTCTATCGCCCAGTTACACCAAAAATTTAATGGCCTGTGCCCCGATAAAAAACAACAGGTCAGTTACCGTCCCTTTTATAATCAGCTACGTAAAACCGCTTTTGTCGAATTTGTCAAAATATTGGTGAGATTTGCTATGGCGCAATGGGCAGATAAATCCGTTGCCATACCCAAGAAACTCACAAAATTTCAAAATGTTATTTTGCAGGATGGCAGTTCATTCAAAGTCCATTCGGCCCTGTCTGATGTTTTTCCTTATCGATTCAGGTCAACTGATGCAGCCGTTGAGTGTCACATGACGCTGTCACTGTTCACCCAGTCGCCGGTTAAGATGACGGTGACTGCGGATACGGCATCAGAGCGGGCTTACCTGCCTGCCCCCGAGACACTGTATGGCCAATTATTACTGGCGGATGCCGGTTATGTCGATTTTGATTATTTTGAGCGGGTATCCTATTCAGGCGGTTCATTTATTGTCCGGGGAAGCAAATCGCTCAATCCTCAAATAATCACAGCCCGCAATGGACCGGGAAAATTATTGCCCAAACTGGCTGATAAGCCTTTGAAATCCATTACACGCAGAACCAACCGCTCAGAAGTGCTGGATCTGATTTGTCGGCGTAATGGTTATGAGTTCCGCCTTGTCCGCCGATGGTTTGCCGAAGAAAAACGCTTCTGCCTCTGGCTGACGAATTTGTCTGTGGAAGCGTTTACAGCCAGTGACATCATGGATATTTATCGTTGCCGCTGGCAAATAGAGCTGTTGTTCAAAGAGCTAAAATCGCATACAAATTGGCACGGATTTACCACCAGGAAAGAAACGATAGCCACGGGACTGATCTGGCTCAGTTTACTGGCACTGCTGCTCAGGCGTTCGTTGGCAAGCCAGTTATTTTCTACCGTCTCATTGTTCAAAGCAGCCCAAAATACAGACATCTGGCTCAGGCCAATTATAGAAACTCTGCTCCAAACAGCGTGGTCGGAAACGTATTTTTGGCTGGAAAAAGCGCAAGAATATTTATGCCGGAACGCTTTCAAAACATCACAAAAAAAATCATGTAAAAACAAAACATTGGATGCGTGTTTTGAAAGACTTAATTCTTAAGATCCTGTCTATGATAGGATGTTAAAGTCGAGCATCGCGTTACTTGTAGTATTTTTGTCGTTGTTCCTTTGTGTCATAGAGTATACATACCTATCCCTACAGGCTGTTAATGCAATACACGAATTTCGGTATGGTTATACTCCTCATCCATTACTTCGTCGTCAAATGAATCTTCCATTTGTTGATCGCGCAATATGGAATTGACCGCATCAGCAAAACCATCTTTCATATATTGTTCCATAAATATACCTTTCGGGTTTGGCCAGGGTAACTGAGCCATCGGCCAGTCACAGTGTTCCTTGTAAAACCAAAACGCTTTCAAGCGCCCTTTCACTGTGTCAAAATCCCGATTCCAATAGGCATTACCTAACCGATAATTCGTATGGAATTCATCAAAGCTGCCAAAGATTTCATAAACATAATCGGCTGTTTTTAGTATATTTTTCCACGCTGTTTCTTCACTAATATAGCCCGCAGCAAAACAATTTCGGTTCAAAACAATCGCTCGCCAGAGATCAAATCCCCAAAGTAAAGCGGGTGGGCGTCCATTAATTGAGCGAGAACATTGCTGTACATATTCCTCTGGCTCTTCAATTAAACTGCCAAGTACCTTAAACATTTCTCCATCGGTAAAAACCGCATCAACCGCAAAACGCTCTGAGTGCATTCCCGCCCATAAATCATGCAATACTTTCCAATAGTCTTTTTCATCAAGTATTCCCCAATCTGTATAGACTTGAGATTAGTGAGGCTCTGCATCAGATAAGGGCAAGATACGGTATTGGTAATTATCACGAGAAACACGGCTTTTTAAAGGGTAATGTTCTAATGTTTCTGTCCAAAAACCATTGTAATAACAACTAACGATATGCAAACGCAATGCCTGACGTTTTTCTTCCGGCAAAACAGAATACTTTGCCTGTAAGTAATAACGTTTCTGTTCAGTAATAGGGAGATTTTTGATGCGTTGTAAACTATAAGTGGAGAAATAGATACCAAGTAAGCTCAAGCCAATCAAGCTAGCCCAAAGTATGTATCCCTTTGAAGGTACGTTATTAGCATCAAGGATCAGTATCGTTATTCCGATCGATAATCCCCCTAACAAAAGTGTTGCAATCCAAAGAACACTAAAGCCAACTACCTGAACAGGCTTGAGAAATGCCACTCCCTTTCTTTCCTTGAGGATATTTTTGATTATCCTAAAACCATTAACAGGAAATCTTCTATTATTCGGGTGGTTTTGCAATAATTCTTTCATTTTTAATCCATTAATTAAGTAAGATGTATTTAGAATTTTTTAATGTTGGAATTTTTTCTTTCTTAAGTGAAACCATTAGAATAAACAGCCTTATATTATATATCATTATAAACCATCTCTAATATTAGTAATGGAGAATACTATTTTCAGTGTTAATTATGAAGAATGACATATTTAAAAAACATATAATTTTAATTCTCAATATAATTGGCCGGATAAATTAACTTAAGCACCTGGATATTATCCAATATTTTCAGCTTTATTTTCTCCGTTTTTCAGCCCATTTTATTGTTCTTATTCACGGATTAACTTTATTTTCAAGTATCTCATCATGACAAGTGAGCCACTCTTCTTCACCGGTATGTTACACATCAGACGAGAATTGAACATCATAGAGATCCCACTCTCAGGTTAAAAAACATGATAATATTAAAGTCATTAGCATCGTGTCGGGGTGAGAGGTGTAATGAAAACTATCAATCAAAAAAAGTTACTGGCACAGGCTGAAACAATCTGCCTGTCAAGAGGGGTTCGTTTAACACCTCAACGCCTTGAAATTCTCCGCTTAATCACTGAACAACCTAGCGCGATAAGTGCCTATGATTTGCTGGATTTATTGCGTGAAGTCGAGCCACAAGCCAAGCCTCCAACAGTTTATCGTGGGTTGGAGTTTCTGCTGGAACAAGGTTTTATTCACAAAATAGAATCTACAAATAGCTATGTGCTTTGCCATCATTTTGAAGAGCCTTGCCATACTTCGGCAATGTTTATCTGTGAATTTTGTGGTTCAGTAACCGAAAAGGATGCAAAGGATATTGAATCAGCTATCCAACAGCTAGCACAAGGTACGGGATTTCACTTGCGAAATAGCGTGATAGAAGTGCATGGCATGTGTTCTTCCTGCCATGAGATTGAATCCTGTACAGAGCGTGATATATGCCAGCACAATCATTCGGTTGAAGAAAATAAAAAGAAATAAGAAAAGACACTTGAAGACAAATTGAGCAATGAGGCGATCATAACTAATATAATCATATATTTTCCCAGTGTCCGTTAAACTTAAGTTTAACGGACACTGGGAAAATGACCGCCCCTGAATGGCAAACTGCAATTATCCGCCTTTGCAATCAGAACCAGTCCCCGCTACGAATAACGCCGACTGCCAATCCTTCAATAGTGAAATTCTGCTCGCTCAAATCAACAACAATGGGTTTAAATTCTGGATTCTCAGCAATCAGTTCAATTTTGTTTCCTGTTTGTTTGAAGCGTTTTACTGTAACTTCATCTTCAATGCGCGCCACAATGACTTGCCCATTATGAACATCTTGTGTTTTATGCACAGCCAGTAAATCTCCGTCCATAATCCCAATGTCTTTCATGGACATCCCTCTGACACGTAACAGAAAATCAGCACTTGGTTTGAATAATTCAGGATCAACCTTATAGTGACTTTCGATGTGTTCCTGAGCCAGCAGTGGTTCTCCAGCAGCAACACGACCGATCAGCGGCAATCCTGCTCCTCCATCATCCTCTTCAAGAAGCAAACGGATACCTCTGGATGCACCAGAGATAATCTCTATCACCCCTTTACGCGCCAAAGCCCTTAAATGCTCTTCTGCTGCGTTAGGTGAACGAAAACCAAGCCGCGCTGCAATTTCAGCACGTGTTGGTGGCATACCCGTTTGCGAAATATGGTCACGCACCAAGTCGTAGACTTGCTGCTGTCTGGCAGTTAATGCTTTCATTTCGCCCCCTGTTTGTTTATACAGTCAAACTGTGAGTATATACAGGTAAAGCCGAATTGGGAACCGGTCAACATGTAAAAGCAGCGAACTAACATAGTTTGCTGAAAAAACACGCTACCTCAACGCATAAAATGCGACCAAAAGATCATTCCCCAAATAAACAGCGCCAAAAGTATACTGAGCAATACCGCCGCAGACCCCATATCTTTCGCTCGACCCGATAATTCATGATATTCACTACCGATGCGATCCACGACTGACTCTATGGCACTATTGAGGATTTCGACAATGACCACCAGCATAACAGAGCCAATCAGAAGGAGTCTTTCAAGTAAGCCAAAATCTATAGAAAATGCAATGATGATCGCAAGTATGGCGGCCATTGTTTCCTGCCGAAATGCCGCTTCATTTTGCCATGCTGCCTTGATTCCTTTCGCCGAATACCCAGCCGCTTTAATGATGCGATTCAAACCTGTTGATTGATTTGCCATAAAAATTTTCTTTAATGAACTTATTAATTGTATGGTTATATAACTTTTAGCCCTTATTATTGTCTTATTTTCCACAGATCTCAAAACCCGTTTCTGGTATCCTTGCGATGCGTTGCTAACAAGAGGCTTAAAGCAGTTATGTCAGGTTGGCGTAAAATATATTATAAGTTATTGAATTTACCACTAAAATTTTTAGTGAAAAGTAAACTAATCCCTACGGATCCTATTGCGGAGCTGCGTCTTGATACGACTCGGCCTATTTTGTACATATTACCGTACCGCTCAAAAACAGACTTATTGACTCTGCGTCAACAATGTCTGGCGCAAGATCTGCCTGATCCGTTGAATCCTTTGGAAATTAGTGATACACAGCTGCCCAGTTGTGTCTTTATTGATAACGGTCCACGTGTGTTCCGTTGTTATGCACCAAAACATGAATCTGTGAAAATTTTCCATGCCTATCTGGACTTGCATCGTAATAATCCCGATCTGGATATCCAGATGGTGCCTGTTTCCGTCATGTTTGGCCGATCCCCTGGGCGCGAAGGGCAAGAAGGGCATACAACCCCACGATTACGCTTGCTAAATGGCGTGCAGAAGTTTTTTGCGATCTTATGGCTTGGACGGGATAGTTTTGTCCGTTTCTCCACTCCGGTGTCTTTACGCCGTATGGCCGACGAACATGGTACAGATAATATCATCGCCAATAAACTCGCCCGTGTGGCCCGGATGCACTATTCCCGCCAGCGTCTTGCGGCTGTTGGACCTCGTTTGCCTGCCAGGCAGGATCTGTTCAACAAGTTACTGACATCAAAAGCAATAGAAAAAGCGATTGCTGATGAATCCCGTAGCAAGAAAATCTCTCCCGAAAAGGCAAAGCAGAATGCTATCAATATGCTGGAAGAGATTGCTGCGGATTTCTCCTATGAAACCGTACGCTTGACCGACCGGGTTTTAAGTTGGACCTGGAACCGTTTGTATCAGGGCATCAATGTCCATAACGCCGAACGAATTCGCCAGTTGGCACAGGATGGTCATGAACTGGTGTATGTTCCCTGCCATCGCAGCCATATGGACTACCTTCTGCTCTCTTATGTGCTCTATCACCAAGGGCTGGTTCCACCGCACATTGCTGCGGGTATTAACCTGAATTTCTGGCCTGCCGGGCCGATATTCCGTCGTCTTGGTGCGTTCTTTATCCGCCGTACATTTAAAGGCAATAAGCTCTATTCAACCCTCTTTCGGGAATATCTCGGTGAGTTGTTTACCCGCGGTTATTCAGTTGAATACTTTGTCGAAGGAGGACGCTCCCGTACTGGTCGTTTGCTTGATCCCAAAACGGGGACGCTTTCCATGACCTTGCAAGCCATGCTGCGGGGAGAATCTCGTCCCATCACGATTGTGCCGATCTATATCGGTTATGAATATGTGATGGAAGTGGCAACGTATGCCAAAGAGCTGCGCGGGGCCACCAAGGAAAAAGAAAGCTTTTTCCAGATGGTTCGAGGGTTGCGCAAATTACGTAATCTGGGACAAGGTTACGTAAATTTTGGTGAACCGATCCCGTTGATACAATACCTGAATCAGCATGTACCAGAGTGGCGTGACTCCATTGACCCGATAGAATCTCAGCGTCCAACATGGCTGACGCCAACAGTCAGTAAACTGGCTAACAATATTATGGTCAATATCAATAATGCTGCCGCAGCTAATGCTATCAATTTATGCACTACAGCACTGTTATCATCACGTCAGCGAGCACTTACACGCGAGCAACTTATTGAGCAGTTAGATTGCTATCTGCAATTACTGCGTAATGTGCCTTACACTAACGATATCACGGTGCCAAACCAAACCGCAGAAGAGTTGTTAGATCACGCTCTTATGATGAATAAGTTTGAGGTTGAGAAAGACGGCCTGGGCGATATTATTATCCTGCCACGTGAAAGCGCGGTACTGATGACTTATTATCGTAATAATATCCAGCACTTACTGATCCTGCCATCCCTGATTACCAGTATTATTATGCATCACCGCCGCATTAGTCGCAGTGAATTGCTCAGACAGGTAGCACTGATTTATCCGCTGATCAAGCAGGAACTTTTCATGCGTTACAGTAAGGAAACGCTCCCGGACGTCGTCAATACCTTGATTGATGAGCTTGCGCGCCAATGCCTTATCTGCAACAAAGAGCAAGAAATGCTGGTGCTGAATCCTGCGCGTATTCGCCCACTGCAATTGCTGGCAGCAGGCATCAGGGAAACGCTGCAACGTTATGCCATAACGCTCTCTTTGTTGAATGCCACTCCTGAAATCAGCCGTGGTGTACTGGAAAAAGAGAGCCGGATGCTGGCACAACGTCTGTCAGTTCTGCATGGCATCAATGCGCCAGAGTTCTTTGATAAGGCCGTTTTTGCTTGCTCGGTCAATACGTTGCGTGAAGAGGGTTATATTCAAGACAGCGGCGATATGATCACCACCAGTGCCCAGGAACTCTATCATGTATTGAGTGAGTTGATGTCACCTGAAATTCGCTTGACGATTGAAAGTGTCAGTATGCCACCAGAACAGAATGAACCTATACAGATAGCACAAGATCAACCATAACAATGCCAGGCTGGTGATGGCAACAAGAAATTAACGGGCGGTTTACCGCCCGTTATATTAGACATAGCTAAAAAAGATGCCGAGGAATAGAACTAAACCAACGTAGTTATTGTTCATAAATGACTGAAAACAGGCAGACCTTTCCCGATTTGTGAGCAGTTTCTGCTGATAACCGAATAATGCGGTTGCCAGCAATACCGTCCAATAATAGATTCCCCCCAGATTCACCATCCCGCCAACTAAAACCAAAATGCCCAGCATGATGAATTGCAGAATGCCAATGATCAGTTTATCAAAGCGCCCAAAAAGCACGGCGGTCGATTTCACGCCGATTTTCAGGTCATCGTCACGATCAACCATGGCATACTGTGTATCATAAATGACAGACCAAATGATATTAGCCAAAAATAACAGCCAGCATTCTAAAGGTAAGGACTCACTGATTGCGGCAAATGCCATAGGAATTGACCAGCCGTAAGCAGTACCTAACACAACTTGTGGCAAGTGACTAACACGCTTGACAAAAGGGTAAACCCACGCCAGTGCCAGACCAACGACCGATAATGCAATCGTCATTTTATTCAGTGTCAGAACCAGCGCGAAAGAAATAAGTATCAGTGTGGCAAACAAGATTTTACTTTCTTTTTCGGTAATATCGCCACTGGGAAGAGGACGAGATTTTGTCCGTTCTACATACCCATCAAATTTTCTGTCTGCAAAATCATTAATGCAACATCCCGCAGCACGCATGAAAAACACACCGAGAGTAAAGACTAACCCTATGTGCCAATCTGGCATACCTTTTGCGGCGATCCACAATGCCCAATAGGTTGGCCATAATAGTAATAATGTGCCAATCGGTTTATCGATACGCATTAAACGACAATAAGCACGCCATTTATCCCGCGTCATACTGACCTTCAATCTATTTCTCCCTTTTAGTTCTGTTGATCTTAATTCTCTTTATATACAGGTGAATTCGGTAAAAAAACCTCTGTGAGCAGCAGTGGCTTGCCCGACAGCCTCAATAAAGAACGACGCGCCCAACGATCCCCCTGCCGGCCTATGTGAATATAATCCCGCGTTAAATTATGACCACTAAAAAGATAACGTCCAAGTGGAACCGTGCCGACATCCACCAATTTTCTATCTGGGCCAGTGAGTGTTTCCTCAGGGATCACTGTGCGCCCCAAAAGCCACGGGATGTTATCTCCATACAAGACAATTTCACGTAACCAATATTTTCCACTTACAGGTAAGTGCTCACTTTCATCATTTAACTCTGCCAGAGTAATAAAATCTTCTCGGAAAGGTGCAACCGATACCTGCTGACAATGTTGTTCAAAGCGACGTGTCATTGAGCCGACTTCCATCAACCAATCTAAAACAGATTCAGGCAGAAGGTCAGTCTCATTTGATGATAACCAGTGGATGGGGGTTGAATTTAATATTGTGTCATCTGCCATATCATTTTCCCATTGCGGGGAAGAGCAATTTCCCCGACAGCACAACGAATGGGGAGTGAGGATATCATGTTGCAGACCAATAAAATTAAAAGTTGATAACAAATTATGTAAATCACAAAAAAACTCACCTTAACAACAGTTGTTATTAAGGTGAGAAAAGATTAGATAATATGGAAGCTCAGATTAACGCCACACTTTGAATTGGTTAATCAGGCCATTTGTAGAGCTGTCATGGCTAGTTACAGCGTCTGCATCGTGCAGTTCAGGCAAAATACGGTTCGCCAATTGTTTGCCCAATTCTACGCCCCATTGGTCAAATGAGAAGATATTCAAAATGGCGCCTTGAACAAAGATCTTATGTTCATACATAGCAATCAATGCCCCCAAACTGAATGGGGTAATTTCACGTAATAAAATAGAGTTGGTCGGACGATTACCTTCAAACACTTTGAATGGCACAACATTCGCCACGTCTTCGGCATTTTTTCCTGCTTGTGCAAATTCAGCTTCCACCTGAGCCTGTGTTTTACCAAATGCCAATGCTTCAGTTTGTGCAAAGAAGTTAGAGAGCAGTTTACTGTGGTGATCACTCACTGGATTATGGCTAATTGCTGGCGCAATAAAATCACACGGGATCAATTTAGTTCCCTGATGGATAAGCTGGTAGAACGCATGTTGACCATTGGTGCCAGGCTCGCCCCAGATAATTGGCCCTGTCTGGTAATTCACCGGATTGCCATCACGATCGATGTACTTACCATTTGATTCCATATTGCCTTGTTGAAAATAGGCAGCAAAACGGTGCAGGTATTGGTCGTAAGGCAGAATCGCTTCAGTTTCTGCCCCAAAGAAATTGTTGTACCAGATGCCGATCAGTGCCAGCAAAACAGGAATGTTCTGCTCGAAAGCGGTTTGCTGAAAGTGTTTATCCATAGCATGAGCACCACTCAACAGCTGTTCAAAATTTTCATAACCAATGGAAATCGCAATAGATAAACCAATTGCAGACCAGAGCGAATAACGCCCCCCTACCCAATCCCAGAACTCAAACATGTTTTGGGGATCGATACCAAATTTTCTCACTTCTTGTTCATTGGTGGATAATGCCGCAAAATGTTTTGCGACATGCGCTTCATCAGCGGCACTTTGCAGGAACCAATGGCGGGCAGAATGTGCATTGGTCATGGTTTCTTGCGTAGTAAACGTCTTGGAAGCAATCAAGAACAAGGTGGTTTCTGGATCCAAGTTTTTGAGCGTTTCAACAATGTGGGTTCCATCAACATTGGAAACAAAGTGCATATTCAGGTGATTTTTATACGCTTTCAGTGCTTCAGTCACCATATAAGGACCAAGATCAGAACCACCAATACCAATATTGACAACATCTGTAATGGTTTTGCCTGTATAGCCTTTCCACTCACCACTAATGATGCGTTCACTGAATGATTTCATTTTCGCCAGCACCGCATTAACTTGCGGCATCACATCTTCCCCATCCACCATAATCGGGGTATTACTCCGGTTACGTAGGGCAATATGCAGCACCGCACGATCTTCAGTACGATTGATTTTCTCACCAGAGAACATACTGCGAATTGCACCGGCTAAATCGGTTTCTTGTGCCAATGCGTGTAATTTCTCCAGTGTTTCCGTCGTAATGCGGTTTTTGGAATAATCCACTAGAATATGCTGATCAAATGTCGCAGAAAATGCCGTAAATCGTTTTTTATCCTGTTCAAACAGATCCCGCAAATGCACATTTTTCATTTGCTCAAAATGCTGCTGCAATGCTTTCCAGGCTTCGGTCTGGCTAGGGTTGATGCTTTTCATGAATAATGCTCTCTATCAACTGTCAATAAATAATAGGAATGCACAGATTGTAACGGCTTAATTCTGTGATTGATCTCCTTTTCCTTGTAATTACTGATATTGGTCAAAATAGCTCATGATTTCCAGTCTTAATTGTTGAGATAGGCAAAAACGATAATTTCCTTTCCATCATGAAAATTATTTATGCTTTATTGTCAAATATTGACTCCGTACGCCTAACCCGATATTTCTAACAGCCTATTCTCTGAACTATTCTCCAAACAAAGGGTTATCATCCATGTGTGCTGTTTCATCTCCTAACTCGCAGTATGTAGTAGCAAAATTTGGTGGTACTAGTGTGGCAGATTTTGATGCCATGAATAATTGCGCCGACATTATCCTGGCGAACACAAATGTCCGGGTGGTCGTTCTGTCAGCTTCTGCTGGCGTAACTAATTTGCTGGTTGCATTGGCGGCTGGCTGCGGGAATGACAAACGGGAGAGTTACCTGAAACAGATCCGTGACATTCAATATGCCATTATTGACCGCTTGAATGAAGCCGATGTGATCCGTGGGGAAATTGATCGCCTGCTGGAAAATATTGAGATGCTGTCAGAAGCCGCATCGCTCGCCACATCAGAAGCACTGACGGATGAATTGGTTAGCCACGGTGAAGTGATGTCTACCTTATTGTTTGTAGAGTTGCTACGTCAACGCAATATGGGTGCCGAATGGTTTGATATCCGTCGGATCATGCGAACCAATGATAACTTTGGGCGGGCAGAGCCAGATATACGCCAGATCCATACTTTGGCAATGAGGTACCTTCATCCTCGCCTGAATAACACAATCGTCATCACTCAGGGGTTTATTGGCAGAGAAGAAAAAGGACGGACAACTACGCTGGGACGAGGCGGCAGTGATTATACCGCAGCCTTACTGGGTGAAGCACTTGGTTTACAACGTGTTGATATCTGGACAGATGTTCCCGGCATCTACACAACCGATCCCCGTATTGTTCCTACCGCTAAACGCATCAATAAAATTGCCTTTGATGAAGCGGCAGAAATGGCAACATTTGGTGCCAAAATCCTCCATCCGGCCACATTACTACCGGCTGTTCGCTGTGGCATTCCGGTATTTGTCGGCTCCAGCAAAGATCCACAAGCAGGCGGTACGGTGGTTTGTGATAAAACAGAAAATTCCCCGCTGTTTCGTGCATTGGCCTTGCGCCGTAAACAGACTTTACTGACATTACATAGCCTGAAAATGCTGCATGCCAGGGGCTTTCTGGCAGAAGTTTTTACCCTACTGTCACGCCATAATATTTCGGTGGATTTGATTACTACATCAGAAGTCAGCATCGCCCTGACACTGGATACTAAAGGTTCCACCAGCACTAATGGCAACCTGCTGACCAATGCATTACTCACTGAACTTTCTAAATTGTGCCATGTGGAAGTCGAGGAAGATATGGCATTAGTAGCAATTATCGGTAATGAACTTTCACGAGCAAAAGGATTGGGAAAAGGAATTTTTGGCGTGTTGGAACCCTTTAATATCCGCATGATTAGCTGTGGTGCAAGCAGCCATAATGTCTGTCTGCTCGTTCCGGGTAACGATGCAGAACAAGTCATTCAGACATTGCATCAGAGTTTGTTTGAAGGATGACAAAATAAAGTCAAACATCGAGCCAGAAAAACCCGCATGAAAAGCGGGTTTTCTTGATCTTGCAAAGAGGATTAATTAATCAAACCACAACACATCGGATGTGTTTTTCCCCTCTTTATCATTCATAATAAGAAAACGAAAATAAATTCCATTTTTTGTCCATCGCAGCTATCGTTGCTGCAAGCAGACAATTATTCAGAGGGAATCTTATGAGCACAGCCGTTGCCAGCAAACGCACAAAAAAAACGAAAATGATGACAAATAGTGCCGCTGCAAGCGGTCAGGTTCAGTCTTTAAGCCGAGGACTGACACTTTTGGAATACATTTCCGATTCGCCGATTGGTGTTGCTTTGACTGATCTGGCGATACAAGCCGGTCTGCCCAACTCTACGACCCACCGTCTTTTGACCACCTTGCAGCAACATGGTTTTGTTCGCCAAATAGGTGATCTAGGGTTATGGGTGATCGCTTCCCATGCTTTTGTCGTTGGGAGTAGTTTCTTACAAAGCCGTAATCTGATGGTGCTGGTTCATCCGATATTGCGTCAGTTAATGGAAGACTCCGGTGAAACCGTCAACCTTGCTATCCTTAATCTGGACGAATATGAAGCCGTGATTGTTGATCAAGTGCAATGCAATGCGCTGATGAGAATGTCTGCTCCCATTGGTGGCAATCTACCGATGCACGCTTCCGGCGCTGGAAAAGCCCTGCTGTCTACCCTCTCTGAACAAAAACGCTTCCAATTGCTGCATAAAAAAGGAATGCACGCTTATACCCAGCATACCTGTACCACCGCCGCAGCATTAACAGAAAATCTCGAACAGATCCGCAAGCAGGGTTTTTCATTTGATGATGAAGAACATGCGTTAGGATTACGCTGTATTGCTGCCTGTATCTATGATGAGCATCATGAAGCCTTTGCCGCTATTTCCATCTCCGGCCCAGTATCACGTATCTCTGATGATCGAGTGACTGAACTTGGCGCTCTTGTCATGCGGGCAGCAAAGGCAATTAGCCGGGAATACGGTGGCATTAAGTAATTTTCGCCAAAAAATAACCAGGCCTCATCATGCCGCGAATTATGTCAAGTTATTGAAACACCTGCGGTCGTTTTTAACAGCTAACATAATATCACGGCTTATACTCGATAAACTTCAAGTTGCAATCTGCAAGATGACGCGAGGCCTTATATTTCCCCGCTGCACGGGGAGATATAACACGCATCTTGAAGTTGGATTGGTATATCTTTCTTATTTGGTTTATTTAAGTACGTTGACTAAATCTCTGTCTACTGCGATACGCAAAAACATCTTCTATATATCCGTTTGTAATACGCTCTTGCAATGCCCGCCAGTAATCTGATTTAAACAGATCACTGTGACTTTCTTCAAAATAACGTCGAATACGTTTGTCAGTACATAAAAAATGCCGAAACTCTTCTGGAAAAACATCGTTAACAGCAACACTAAACCAAGGTTCGCTCGCTAATTCATCTTCTGGGTAGCGTGGCGGAGGAATATCCCGAAAATTCACTTCGTCCATATAACAGATTTCATCATAATCGTAGAAAATCACCCTTCCGTGGCGTGTAACACCAAAATTTTTAAACAACATATCACCAGGGAAAATATTTGCCGCAGCCAGTTGCTTAATGGCATTTCCGTATTCCTCAATCACATCCTTCAATTGCTCCTCATCATTGATCTGTTCCATATAAATATTTAACGGCATCATTTTACGCTCCATATAAAGATGCTTTATCAAGAGCTTATCGCCTAAATCCTCTAACTTTTTTGGTATCTCTTTTTGCAATTCCTCCATTAACTCAGGGCTAATATGGCGTTTATCAATCACAAAGTTTTCGAATTCCTGAGTATCAGCCATTCTTCCAACACGATCATGCTCTTTTACCAGACGATAGCACTCCTGAACACGCTCTTGAGAAACCTCTTTCTGTGGTGCAAATTTGTCTTTAATCACTTTAAATACACGATCAAATGACGGGAAAGTGAAAACCAGCATGACCATGCCCTTCACACCCGGTGCAATTGTGAACTGTTCCTGAGTGGAATTGATGAATGTCAGATATTCACGGTAGTATTCTGTTTTACCGTGCTTTTGACAGCCTATCGCCATGTAGAGTTCTGCTGTGGATTTCGTCGGAATAATTTCACGCAACCACTCAACTAAAGCGGCAGGCAAGGGCGCGTAAACCATAAAATAGGAACGGGCAAAACCAAAAACAATGCTGGCATCATCGTAATGGGTCAGACAGGTATCAACAAAAACTCCCCCCGATTCATTGTGATGAATCGGTAACAAAAAGGGATAAACAATCGCCCCCATCCTGATCTTTCCTACCAACCAGGCTGCCTTGTTGCGGTAAAACAATTCATTCGCGATCTGGAATGTGGCGTGTAATAAATCAGATTGGGAAAATGTATTCTGTAAATATTGCGTGATATAACTAATATCCCGATCCAAATTCTCCCATTTAAGGCGTAATGGCAAATCATTTAAGATGGTTCGCAACGTTGCTGCAAGATTATCATTAGGAAAAAAATCCCGGGATAATGGGCGAGAAATATGACGAAAACGGGAAGAGGGTTGGGAAGAAAAGATATAGAGGTTTTCTGGTTTCAAGTTGCGATGTTTAAAAAAGCGACAGTAAACCGAATTAAAAAAACTTTCGGCAATTTCAAAACGCGGATAATCAGGCAATAAACGGGTATAAACCGCTTTAACTTCAGCAATGTAATCTTCATCATATTGTAATGAAGTGTGAATGCGCTTCAATTGCTCCACCACCAATCCAACATGATGATCATACAAGTTAATTCTCTTTTTCATGGCCTGCTGTACAGCCGGCCAGTCGGCCTGTTCAAAACGTTGCTGTGCCCCAGAAGTGACCTCCAGAAATCGACCATATTGCGCATCAAATCCCTGCAAAATGGTTTGTGCAATTAAATGTGCGAGATCTATTTCCATATTTAGCCACCTTACTCGGCACGTAAAGGGGTATCCCTTTTGGGAATTCCCCCACAGTTTATTATCCCAATCAGTATAATGAACTTAGAATTGCTGTTCTTCTGTCGAACCGGTTAATGCTGTAACAGAAGCCCCTTCTCCCTGAATAATCGTGGTCACTTTGTCAAAATATCCCGTTCCCACTTCCTGCTGATGTGAGGAGAATGTATAACCACGGTCAAGGGCAGCAAATTCTTGTTCCTGAACTTTTTCAACATAATGTTTCATTCCTTCACCACGTGCATAATCGTAGGCCAAATCAAACATGTTGAACCACATGCTATGTATGCCCGCAAGTGTGATGAACTGGAATTTATATCCCATAGCAGATAACTGCTCTTGAAAACTGGAAATCGTTTTATCATCCAGATTCTTTTTCCAGTTGAAAGAAGGTGAGCAGTTATAAGCTAACAACTTGCCAGGATATTTAGCATGGATGGCTTTAGCAAAATAACGAGCTGCTTCAATATCCGGTGTAGAGGTTTCGCACCAGACAACATCGGCGTAAGGGGCATAAGCTAACCCACGGCTGATAGCTTGTTCAATACCAGCGTGAGTACAATAGAAGCCTTCACAGGTTCGCTTGCCCGTAATGAACGCTTTGTCATAAGGATCACAATCTGAAGTCAGCAAATCTGCTGCATCTGCATCGGTGCGTGCGATTAATAAGGTGGGTACACCGGAGACATCCGCTGCTAACCGTGCTGCTATCAGCTTCTGAATAGCCTCTTGAGTCGGAACCAAGACTTTGCCGCCCATGTGTCCACATTTTTTCACTGCGGCCAGTTGATCTTCAAAATGCACAGCCGCAGCACCCGCCTCGATCATCGCTTTCATCAATTCAAATGCGTTCAGTACCCCGCCAAATCCCGCTTCCGCATCTGCGACAATCGGCAGGAAATAGTCAATATATTCTTGACTATCTGGATCGATACCATTTGACCATTGGATCTGATCTGCACGACGGAAGCTATTATTAATACGTTTGATTACATTAGGAACAGAATCAACAGGATACAATGATTGATCGGGATACATGCTCGCTGCGGTATTTGCATCTGCCGCCACTTGCCAACCGGAAAGATAAACCGCCTCAATACCAGCTTTAGCTTGCTGAAGTGCCTGCCCGCCTGTCAGCGCCCCAAGCGCATTCACATAGCCTTTTTTCGAGTTACCCTTCAGCAAGTTCCACAACTTTTTCGCCCCCAGTTGCGCTAAAGTATGCTCAGGA
The DNA here is from genome assembly GCF_001028135.1 of Xenorhabdus griffiniae. GTDB lineage: Bacteria > Pseudomonadota > Gammaproteobacteria > Enterobacterales > Enterobacteriaceae > Xenorhabdus > Xenorhabdus bakwenae. The sequence continues at coordinate 3,405 of NZ_LDNM01000047.1, read as the reverse complement.
TTAATCGAACCCCGCAATTTGACGACATCTTCAGCACTATATGGACGAGTGATACCTTTCCAACGCGGTTGTTGCCACTCTTGTTCCAATTGAGCGATTTGTTGTTTCCGGGATATGGTCATGATGTTCTACTTCCTATGCTTAATTAATCGGATATTTTTGCCATTATTGTCTTTAAGCTAAATAGGTTTTCATAATACTGAGAGTATCAGATGTTGGAGTTCCTCACCCCGCGCGGGGTGAGGAATACTCCTATCATTTTGAAACGCTATTTAGTCTAATAACTGATAACCAGGTAATGTTAGGAAATCAATTAAGTTGTCCTGAGTGGTAATTCTTTCGATTAAATCAGAAGCTTCCATAAACCGTCCTTGATTAAAGTGCAGCTCCCCAACTTCCTGTTTAATCACATCTAATTCTTCTTTCAACATTTCTCTGAACAGTTCCTTTGTCACTTTTTTACCATTAGAGAGTGATTTTTCATGGCGAATCCATTGCCAAATAGACGTTCGGGAAATCTCTGCCGTAGCCGCGTCTTCCATCAAACCGTAAATCGGTACACATCCATTCCCCGAAATCCAGGCTTCTATGTACTGAACGGCAACGCGAATATTTGCGCGCATTCCCTCTTCTGTCCTTTCTCCCAAACAAGGCGCCAGCAATTGTTCAGCCGTAATCACATCATCTTCTTCACGTAAAACGGTTAATTGGTTTTGACGCTCGGCCAGTTTTGCGTCAAAGACCTCCATGACAATATCTGCAAGCCCTGGATGCGCAACCCATGTACCATCATGGCCGTTATTGGCTTCCAGCTCTTTATCCGCTCTGACTTTGTCCAAAACTTGCTGATTTTGCACAGGATCTTTACTAGGAATAAATGCCGACATTCCTCCCATTGCAAATGCCCCACGTTTATGACAGGTTTTAATCAGTAAGCGAGAGTAAGCACTCAAGAAAGGTTGTGTCATCGTAACGGATTGACGATCCGGCAAAACGCGATCAGCATGATTTTTCAGTGTCTTGATATAACTGAAAATATAATCCCAGCGCCCACAATTCAGGCCAACGATGTGATGACGCAAGTGATACAGAATTTCATCCATCTGGAATACGGCTGGCAATGTTTCAATCAAAACCGTTGCCTTAATCGTACCTATTGGCAAATTGAAACGTGATTCTGTAAAACTGAAAACATCACTCCACCATTGTGCTTCATGGTAGCTCTGTATTTTGGGTAGATAAAAATAAGGACCACTGCCTTTTTGCAGTAATTTCTTATGATTCAAATAGAAATAGAGAGCAAAATCAAACAGTCCACCAGAAATCGGTTCGTTCTTGTAGAGGATATGTTTTTCTGGCAGGTGCAGCCCTCTAACCCGGGCAATCAATACTGCGGGATCTGCTTTCAACTCATAACGCTTACCCTGCTCATTGGTATATGAGATCGTCCCATTAACGGCATCCCGTAAGTTAATTTGTCCATTGATGACCTTATCCCATTCAGGCGCTAATGAATCCTCAAAATCTGCCATAAATACTTTTACATTGGCATTTAAGGCATTGATGACCATCTTGCGCTCTACAGGACCTGTTATTTCAACCCGACGATCTTTGAGATCATCGGGTATTCCCTGAATTTTCCAAGCCCCACCTCTAATGGAATCTGTTTCCGAAATAAAGTCAGGTAATGAGCCACTATCTATCTTTTCCTGCCAATGTACACGCTCATCCAATAATTTTGTACGTCTGTCAGAAAATTCGATAATTAAATCCTCTAAAAAGCGAATAGATTCAGGTGATAACACCTGTTTCTCCTCCTCTCCAAAAGGTTTAATAAAAGTTAATTTTGTTGCTAATGCCTGCTGCATAATCTCCCCACTTCTCACTTTTAAACACTCATCTGCTTAAGAGTAATCAATTAAGAAAATAAATCAAAAACAGTTTCCATTATTTTTAATAATGAAAATTAATTAATTAAAATCAACAAATTAAGGTACATAAAAGATAAAAAAATCTGGGAAATGAATTCTAAAAAATAACACGCAACAATGTTAAGTTTTTGTTATGCATGAAAAATAACGAATGACTATTGAACGACAGCAACGGAAGGAAAATTAAAAAAATGAGAAGTGGCTCGCTTCAGCAACCGCTCATTTTTATTTAAAACTCAAATTGGATTTAATCTAAGGTGGGATTCATAACAGCCAGATCATATGGCGTAATTTGGTAGACATAATAATTCAACCAATTTGAAAATAGTAAATGACCATGACTGCGCCAAGACGCAATAGGTTTATTTGCAGGATCGTTATTTGGAAAATAATTAACCGGTAATTCCGGTTCCAGACCAGCAGAACGATCACGCCAATATTCTGCGGCCAATGTACCTGCGCCATATTCAGGGTGCCCTGTCACAAATACTAATCTTTTATCTTTACTGGCAAATAAATAAGCGCCTGCTTCTTCTGAGCTGGCTAAGATAGCCAAATCTGTATGTCCACGAATCAACGATTCAGGAAAATCAGCAAAACGCGAATGGGGGGCAAAAAATGTTTCGTCAAATCCACGGGTTAACAATGCCAGAGGATCTAAAGTTGAATGGGAATAAACGCCAGAGAGTTTAGTTTTTCGCGTATATTTAGGAAGGTGGTAAAGCACTTTCAATGCTGCTTGAACAGCCCAACAAACAAAAAATGTCGAGGTAACGTGCTCTTTTGCCCACATCACTATTCTTTCAACCTCGCTCCAATAAACCACATCCTCAAATTCAATGAGTCCCAAAGGAGCGCCTGTGACAATCAACCCATCGAAATTTTGATCTTTTATTGAATCAAAATCACAATAAAAAGTATCCAAATGTTCAGCGGGAGTATTTTTGCATTGGCGACTATCAATACGCAGCAATTGAATATCGATTTGAAGCGGTGTGTTAGACAATAACCGAATAAACTGGTTTTCTGTTTCTATCTTCTTTGGCATTAGGTTGAGGAGCAATACCTTCAATGGACGAATATTCTGAATACTGGCCCGTGTTGAGGTCATCACAAAAATGTTTTCATTGCAAAGAGCGTTCACCGCAGGTAATTCATCTGGTACACGAATTGGCATTGCTTAAAACCTCGACTATTGAACTTGTGTATTTAGACTTCCAGATAGCCAAATTTACCCCAAATGGAAGTTAAATGTCGAGTTATTGTACTCAAATTGAAATTATTTCATTTTATTATATAGGAAATAGTTATCAGAATAAGGAAGAAAAATTAAGCCGATATTAGTCGCAATACGATGTGACCAATATCAATATTTCATAAGTGAAATTAAAGATAGGCAGAGTTCATAACTTGATATAGCAAAATCATCATAACATGGCATATTCAATATGCTCTGTAAACAGCTCATCAACTG
>NZ_LDNM01000046.1 GCF_001028135.1 Xenorhabdus griffiniae | reverse complement strand
TATAGCTAAATCATACCAATATGGCATAATATCCCAATCCAATATGACAAGGCATAAAGTGAAATGGGTTACAGTCTAGATTTTCGAAAAAGAGTCCTGGCATACAAAGATAAACATTCGTTGACTTTCGAGCAAACGAGTGTCCATTTTGAGATTTCTATTCGTACCCTGTTCCGGTGGAGCCATAAAATAGAACCTTGCATGACGCGTGATAAGCCTCCCATGAAAATCCCTGATGAGGTGCTTATCGCGGATATCCAAAAATTTCCCGACGATTATCAGTGGGAAAGAGCAAAACGTTTAGGTGTCTCGCAGTCGGCTATTCATTACGCCTTGAAACGACTTCGGCTCACGCATAAAAAAAACGCTGGAACACCCTCGCGCTGACCCTCAGGCTCGTCAAGCGTTTGTCGAGCGGATCAATGGCTATGAACAGGCAGGCAAACCGATAGTTTACTTAGATGAAAGTGGTTTTGCTCAATCCATGCCACGTACACATGGGTATGCTGAAAAAGGACAGCGCTGTTTTGGTACACACGACTGGCAGGCGAAAGGCCGTATTAACGTGATTGGGGCCATTCTCAACAATCGCTTCGTCACCTTAAGTTTGTTTACCGGGAGCATTAATGCGGATGTCTTTCATGCATGGATAACGCAAGATTTATTGCCAAAACTCCCGCACGGTGCAGTGATAGTCATGGATAATGCGTCTTTCCACAAAAGAAATGACACGAGACAAGCGATAGTGGATAGCGAATGTCAACTGGAATGGCTTCCTGCTTATAGCCCTGATTTGAATCCGATAGAACACAAATGGGGTGGAGCAAAAGCAATAAGAAGACAAAAAAGATGTTCAGTTGATGAGCTGTTTACAGAGCATATTGAATATGCCATGTTATGATGATTTTGCTATA
>NZ_LDNM01000045.1 GCF_001028135.1 Xenorhabdus griffiniae | reverse complement strand
TCAGCGCGACTGGCTTCAACAAGCCAACGTTATAGGATGTTAAAGTCGAGCATCGCGTTAAATTTGGTCACTTCGAAAGTAACAAAATCGATCTGTTTGGTGATGCTTACGAGTTTTTAATCTCTAACTATGCTGCTAATGCGGGTAAATCAGGGGGCGAATTTTTTACACCACAACACGTTTCCAGGCTAATCGCTCAGCTCGCCATGCACGGGCAAACCAGCGTAAACAAAATCTATGATCCCGCCGCTGGTTCTGGCTCATTGCTATTACAAGCTAAAAAACACTTTGATGACCACATTATTGAAGACGGTTTCTTTGGTCAGGAGATTAACCATACCACCTATAACCTTGCGCGTATGAATATGTTTTTGCACAACATTAACTACTACAAGTTCAATATCGCGCTAGGTAACACCCTGCTAGATCCGCACTTCGGTGATGATAAGCCCTTTGATGCTATCGTCTCTAATCCACCGTATTCGGTGAAATGGATTGGCAATGATGATCCAACACTGATCAACGATGACCGCTTTGCTCCCGCGGGTGTATTAGCGCCGAAGTCCAAAGCCGACTTTGCCTTTGTACTGCACGCATTGAGTTACTTATCCAGCAAAGGCCGCGCGGCGATTGTTTGCTTTCCCGGTATTTTTTACCGTGGTGGGGCTGAGCAAAAAATCCGCCAATATCTGGTAGATAACAACTATGTTGAAACCGTGATCTCATTGGCACCTAACCTGTTTTTTGGCACGACCATTGCTGTCAACATTCTTGTACTGTCTAAACACAAAACTGATACCACTACTCAATTTATTGATGCCAGCACTCTGTTTAAAAAAGAAACCAATAACAACATACTTACCGATGATCATATCGAACAAATCATGCAGGTGTTTGATAGCAAAGCTGATATTGAACATTTGGCAAAATCAGTCAGTTTTGAAGCCATCGCTGCTAACGATTACAACCTGTCGGTGAGTAGTTATGTTGAAGCTAAAAATAATCGTGAAGAGATTGATATTACAAAACTCAATGCTGAATTAAAGACCACCGTTAAAAAAATCGACCAGCTGCGAGCGGATATTGATGCCATTATTGCTGAGATTGAAGGCACGGAGAGTAAGGCATGAGCAATATGAGTTTTATGGAAAAACTGCTTGATGGTGTTGAGGTGGAATGGATGGCCTTGGGAGAAATTGGTGAGTTAGTTCGTGGTAATGGATTACAAAAAAAAGATTTTACCGAAACCGGTGTGCCGGCAATTCACTATGGACAAATTTATACTTATTACGGTTTTTCTACGACAAAAACTAAATCATTTGTTTCGCCTGAGCTGGCCAAAAAATTAAGGAAGGTTAATACAGGTGATGTTGTAATCACAAACACAAGTGAAAACCTTGAAGACGTTGGTAAGGCTCTGGTTTATCTGGGCGAGCAACAAGCAGTTACCGGTGGGCATGCCACAATTTTCAAACCAAGCCCAATTATCTTAGGGAAATATTTTGCTTATTTCACTCAAACAACCGAATTTGCAAATGAAAAAAGGAAATATGCAAAAGGAGCAAAAGTTATTGATGTTTCTGCATCTGATATGGCGAAAATCCAAATCCCTATTCCATATCCTGAAAAACTAGAAAAATCGCTTGCATTCCAAACCGAAATCGTCCGTATTTTGGACACCTTTACCGAGCTTACCGCTGAGCTTACCGTTAAGCTAACTGCCGAGCTAACCGCACGCAAAAAACAATACAACTACTATCGTGACCAGTTGTTAAGTTTTGAAGAAGGTGAGGTGGAGTGGAAGACTTTGGGGGAAATTGGTGAATTTATTCGTGGCAAACGTTTTACTAAAGCTGATTATGTAGAACACGGTATAAGCGTTATCCACTACGGTGAAATTTATACACAGTATGGTGTATCAACCAGTCATGTGCTTTCAAAAGTTAGACCTGAAATGGCAACGACTTTACGCTATGCAGAGCCGGGGGACGTTGTGATAACCGATGTTGGAGAAACAGTTGAGGATGTAGGCAAAGCTGTTGCGTGGATCGGAAATGAAAGAGTAGCTATTCATGATCACTGTTATGCTTTCCGTCATGCGATGAACCCGAAATTTGTTTCCTATTGTATGCAAACAACTCCATTTATTGCTGAGAAAGCAAAATATGTTGCTCGAACCAAAGTCAACACATTGTTGATTAATGGGTTTGCAAAAATATCTATCCCAGTTCCATCCATTGAAGAACAGAATCGTCTTGTCGGTATTTTAGATAAATTCGACGCTCTAACTAACTCCATCAGCGAAGGTTTACCGCGTGAAATTGAACTACGTCAAAAGCAATATGAATATTATCGCGATCTGCTGTTGAGTTTTCCCAAACCAGAGGTAGAGGCATGATATGAGTAAAACGCTAACGGAAATAGCACAGCAATTAAAAGAGGCCAACAAGAACGTACAGTTGATCTATGCCTTTAATGGCACGGGTAAAACCCGGCTTTCGCGGGAATTTAAACAGCTGATTGCGCCAAAGATTGATAATGATGAAAGTGGCAATAATGAAGAGCTATCATTGACGCGTACTAATTTTTTGTATTACAACGCCTTTACCGAAGACTTGTTTTACTGGGATAACGACTTATCTGAGAATACCGAGCCTAAATTCAAAATCCAGCCGAATTCATTTACAGATTGGGTGCTGAAAGACCAAGGGCAAGACCGAAATATCATTGCTAACTTTCAACGCTATACAGATGAAAAACTAACCCCGCATTTTGGCGAAAATGGTGCAGAGGTCACGTTTTCTTTCGAACGTGACAATGAAGCACAAACTGAAAATGTTAAAATATCAAAGGGTGAAGAAAGCAACGTTATCTGGAGCGTGTTTTACACACTGATTGAGTAAGTATCACTTTAACTTTTTAAGAAATATATTAGAAAAAACCTCGACATTCCTTGGCTATAAAAAGTGGGGGGATTTATTGTCAAAAACCGATGATGGCAGACCTAACCCTTATGAAGCCAGGATTATTAATATCTCTAGTCATTCAAAACATGCAGGTGAAGAGGTCGCGGCGCTTACGGATGATGACAAGCGTGTTTTGCACTATCTGGTTAATGAAATTAATACGATGTACCGTTTTCAACAGGCAGAAGACTAGAGTAATCGAATTTATAGGTGAAGTATGTACGAATACAAAACTGTTGCTGAATCAAATAACTTTATCGTACTCGATAAATACACTAAAGAATTGCAGCTAAATGAAACCTACCAAAGTGAAGGTGATTTAGAACGGGAATTGATCGACGATTTAGTCAGACAAGGTTATGAATATGTTACTACCTTAAATACGCCTCAAAATATGCTGGCTAATGTGCGAGAGCAATTACAGATACTGAATAATGTTAATTTTTCAGAAAGTGAGTGGCAACGCTTTGTTGAACAGTACTTAGATAAGCCCAGCGATAGCAGCATAGACAAAACTCGTAAGATTCATAACGATTATATCCACGACTTTGTTTTTGATGATGGGCATATTGAGAACATCTATCTCGTCGATAAGAAAAACATTGCCCGTAATAAAGTACAAATCATTAAGCAATTCAAGCAAACAGGGGCGCAAGCGAATCGATACGATGTAACCATTTTGGTTAATGGCCTGCCATTGGTGCAGGTTGAGCTTAAAAAGCGCGGAGTTGCTATTCGAGAAGCTTTTAACCAAGTGCACCGTTATAGTAAAGAAAGCTTTAATACAGAAAATTCACTGTTTAAATACTTACAGCTTTTTGTGATTTCAAACGGTACAGACACTCGCTATTTTGCCAATACTACCAAGCGTAATAAAAACAGTTTTGACTTCACCATGAATTGGGCCAAATCTGATAATACGCTGATTAAAGACTTAAAAGATTTTACAGCGACATTTTTTCAGAAAAATACCTTGCTGAATGTGTTAATTCATTATTCTGTATTTGATGTTAGCAATACTTTATTAGTGATGCGCCCCTATCAAATAGCGGCTACTGAACGTATTTTGTGGAAAATTAAAAGTGCGTATCAGGCTAAAAATTGGAGTAATACTGAGAGTGGTGGCTACATTTGGCATACTACGGGTTCGGGTAAGACTTTAACCAGTTTCAAAGCGGCACGTTTGGCTACTGAGCTGGATTTTATCGATAAGGTGTTTTTTGTGGTCGATCGTAAAGATCTGGATTACCAGACCATGAAAGAATATCAACGTTTTTCACCTGACAGTGTTAATGGTTCGGAGAGTACCGCAGGGTTAAAACGAAATATTGAAAAAGATGACAATAAAATTATTGTTACTACCATTCAAAAACTGAATAACTTAATAAAAAGTGAAAGCGACTTACCAATATACAATAAGCAAGTCGTGTTTATTTTTGATGAGGCACACCGCAGCCAGTTTGGTGAAGCACAAAAAAATCTAAAGAAGAAATTTAAAAAATATTATCAATTTGGTTTTACGGGTACGCCAATTTTCCCGCAAAACGCTTTGGGTGCAGACACCACCAGTAGTGTATTTGGCCGAGAATTACATTCGTATGTGATTACCGATGCCATTCGTGATGAAAAAGTATTGAAGTTTAAAGTTGATTATAACGATGTAAGACCACAGTTTAAGTCCATTGAAACCGAACAAGACGAAAAAAAATTAACAGCGGCAGAAAACAAGCAAGCTTTTTTACATCCTGTTCGTATTCGTGAAATTTCCCGGTATATTTTAAATAACTTCAGGCAAAAAACGCATCGTCTCCAAGCCGGTGGCAAAGGCTTTAATGCTATGTTTGCGGTCAGCAGTGTGGAGGCTGCAAAAGCTTATTATGAAGCGTTCAAGCATTTACAAAAAGAGACTGATAAAAATAAAACGAACAGAAAACCGCTTAATGTTGCCACTATCTTCTCTTTTGCCGCCAATGAAGAACAAGATGCTATTGGTGAAATCATTGATGAAAGTTTTGAACTCACTGCAATGGACAGTAGTGCTAAAGAATTTTTAAGCGCCGCAATTGATGATTATAATGCAACATTTAAAATGAATTTTGGTGTGGATAGTCAAGGTTTCCAAAACTACTATAAAGATCTTGCTCAGCGAGTGAAAAATCAAGAAGTAGATTTACTGATTGTTGTTGGCATGTTTTTAACGGGATTTGATGCGCCGACGTTGAATACTTTGTTTGTCGATAAAAATCTGCGTTACCACGGCCTAATGCAAGCTTTTTCACGCACCAACCGTATTTATGACGCCACGAAGACCTTTGGTAATATCGTCACTTTCCGTGATTTAGAACAGGCTACGGTTGAGGTTATTACTTTATTTGGCGATAAGAATACCAAAAACATAGTGCTGGAAAAAAGCTATAAAGAATACATGGAAGGCTTTACTGATTTAGTCACCGGTGAAGCACGTCGCGGATTTTTAGAGGTAGTGACGGAGCTACAAAGACGCTTTCCTAATCCTGATGATATTGTTAAAGAGCAAGATAAAAAAGACTTTGCCAAACTATTTGGTGAATATTTGCGTGCGGAGAATGTACCGCAAAACTATGATGAATTTGCAGGATTAAAGGCTCTACAACATGTAGATATCAGTAATCCGGAGGCTGTTGAGGCATTTAAGGCTAAATACTACCTAAGTGATGAAGATATCGCCGCGATGCAAGCGATTGAGATGCCGACTGAGCGTACTATTCAAGATTATCGCTCAACCTATAATGATACGCGTGATTGGTTACGCCGTGAAAAGTCGTCTAACGAGAAAGATAAATCTACTATTGACTGGGATGATGTCGTCTTTGAAGTGGACTTGCTCAAATCGCAGGAAATTAATTTAGATTACATTCTTGAGTTGATTTTTGAAAACAATAAAAAGAATAAAAATAAAGCAGAATTAATTGATGAAGTTCGCCGTTTAATTCGTTCCAGCCTTGGCAATCGGGCAAAAGAAAGTCTAATTGTCGATTTCATTAATCAAACTAACTTGGATGAAATTATCGACAAGGCCAGTATCATTGATGAGTTTTTCAAATTTGCTCAAATTGAACAAAAGCGTGAAGCAGAAGAGTTAATTAGATCGGAAAAGTTAAATGAAGATGCTGCTAAGCGCTATATTACGGCATCATTAAAACGAGAATATGCAAGTGAAAATGGTACAGAGCTAAATTCAACGCTACCTAAGTTAAGCCCACTTAACCCGGAATACAGAACGAAAAAGCAGACCGTTTTCCAGAAAATTGCTGCCTTTGTTGAAAAGTTTAAGGGTGTAGGTGGGCAAATATAGATGTATACGCGATAAACTTCAAGTTGCAATCCGCAAGACGACGCGAGGCCTTATATTTCCCCGCTGCGATACGGGCTTTGGTGTGAAGACGCCACTGATAACAGAGAATAGTGACGTCTGAGATTCGGGAAAGCAGAATATTTATTTCAGTTTTGCAAAACAACGTGCTGCCGCATCAACAGTGCGTTGGATATCTTCATCTGAATGAGCGATGGACATAAAGCCCGCTTCAAACGCAGAAGGCGCCAGATAGATACCTTCATCCAGCATCAAGTGGAAGAACTGCTTGAAACGTTCCACATCGCACTTCATGACATCCTGATAACAGGTAACGCTTTGCGCATCGGTAAAGAAGATACCGAACATACCGCCAACGTGGTTAACAACCAGAGGGATGCCGGCTGCTGATGCTGCATGTTTTAAACCCGCTGCCAACGTGTCGGTCAGTTCCCCTAAACGCTGATGAACACCAATTTGGGCCACTTCTTTCAGACAAGCCAGACCGGCAGCCATTGCAATTGGGTTACCAGAAAGGGTGCCTGCCTGATAAACAGGGCCAGTGGGTGCCAGTTTTTCCATGATTTCCAGACGGCCACCAAAAGCACCCACAGGCATACCGCCGCCGATAATTTTGCCAAGAGATGTCAAATCTGGCTTAACATCGTAATACTCTTGTGCGCCACCCAGTGCGACACGAAAACCCGTCATCACTTCATCAATAATGAGCAGGGCACCAAATTCATCACACAGCTTACGCAGACTCGGCAGAAATTCTGGTAGCGGTGGAATGCAGTTCATATTACCCGCGACGGGTTCGACGATAATACAGGCGATTTCTTCTGGGTATTTTTCGAAGGCTTCACGGACAGAATTCAGGTCATTGTAAACACACGTCAAGGTGTGTTTAGCGAAATCAGCGGGAACACCTGGCGAATTGGGCTGACCAATCGTCAGGGCACCTGATCCGGCTTTTACCAGCAAGCAATCAGCATGGCCGTGGTAACAGCCTTCGAATTTAATGATTTTGTCACGGTGGGTATAACCCCGCGCCAGACGAATGGCGCTCATCGTGGCTTCTGTACCTGAGTTCACCATGCGCACCATATCCATGGAAGGCACCAGTTCAGTGACCAATTTTGCCATTTCCACTTCGGCTGCGGTTGGTGCGCCAAAACTCAAGCCACGCTCTGCGGCCTCAATAACGGCATTGCGGATAGCGGGGTGATTATGTCCGAGAACCATTGGTCCCCATGAGCCGACATAATCGATATAAGCATTGCCATCAACATCATAAAGGTAAGCACCATTCGCACGTTGAATAAAGACGGGGGTTCCACCAACACCGTTAAAAGCACGTACAGGTGAATTGACTCCACCGGGGATCACATGTTTTGCCTGAGAGTAAAGCGTTTCGGACTGGCTCATCAATAAAAGCTCCTGAAAGATAACGGGATACGGGAACGTCATTTTAAAGTACCCCACCAGGGAAGCCAAATCATCATTCTGTTCAAATTCCTCTCTCAGAACGTCAACATGCTCTGGTGCTATTCTTCACAGAGTCTAACCCTTGACATAGACATTTGCTGTTAGATTAATGAATTATGATTCATCATTATCAACTGTACAGGCGTAAATCTCTATCTGACTCGTAGTCTATTTTGCTGTTTAAAAGCTGAATTTTTGTTATAGGAGTATAAATTCTGGACTTGGCCCTAGATGAAACAATAAATTTTTTCTAAAGTAAACTATTGTAGCCTGATGGCCTCCACTATTTTGTTGCTACAGGCATTTTAGCCGTTCTTTAAACGAAATTCAGGTTATTTAGGGGTCCTCTTATGAAGATATACAGACATGTTGTATTCCCAATAACTCTTAGAGTAGCTTTACTGTTTCCGGGTATAAGTGTTTATGCAATAGCGGACTCATCATCATGCGGCTCTTCGAACACGACGTCCATTTCCGGTGATGTGACAGAACCCTGTAATCTGTCAAGTGGTGAAAATCTTACTGTCATTAAAGGTGCATCAATTAATGCCCCTAGAGGGGATCCAGATAATTTTGATCCTTACGGCCTGAAATACAGTGCAGTTAATGTCGGAGAGAACAATAATCTGGCACCAAAAATTTTAGTTGATGGCATTGAGAATAATGGTGTTTTGCAGGTAACTTCTGGAATAACAGTAACTTACAGTGGTTCTATTGGAAAGCTGCTTAATCACGGAACCATAAGTGGAGTCAACGGAGCCGTATGGGTTTCTGGTCAAATAAACACGTTAGATAATTATGGTTCAATTCATGCCAGCAATGATCCTAGCTCATTGAACGCAATACAGATACAACATGCGAGTGGCTCATATTATGCTGGTCAATATGGACGCATAGATACCATCCTAAATCGGAATAAGGGATTGATTGATGGGATATCTGTTATAACTTCAACACTTAAATCCATTGATAATTATGGAACACTGAAATCTCCGAAGAGTAACATTCTCTCTAATCAGGCAACGTTTGATATCGACTCTGGCAGTAATGTCGGCACTTTCAATAATCATGGAACAATGAGTGGCCTCTATCACGGCATTCTGATTCAAGGTGGAGGATACCTCGAAAATCTGAATAATAATTCCGGGAGTAAAGGGATCACGGCTGACCAGGACGCAGTTCAGGTCACTGGGCAGGGCATGTCTTCATTGGATGTTAATCCCCAGATCAGGCCGTCTAAAATTAAACAAATTACCAACGCGTCCTTACTGTATGGAAAGCGAAATGGCATTTATATCGACGATAAAGGCGTTGTTGATACCATCACGAATTTGGATGGGGGCGTCATAAAGGGAGACCAATTCTCTATAAAGAATAATGGCATCATGACTAACGATATTCATAATTCAGGCGCAATTGATGGCAATGTCGAGCTTGGCAGTGCCAGCCTTTATATGTCTGGTCCGAATGCAACCCTGAAGGGCAATGTATCCGGGTCGAAAAATTCCGTTGTCACCATCGGGGAAAAAGGTGCTACAACGGGAAATCTGGATCTGACCTATACCCACGATATGAATATTGACACGGTCAATATATTATCCGGCAACACGTTACGTCTGGGTGACGGAAATAACATGGGAAGCATCACCAGTAACGTGGATAATGCGGGGAGTCTTTATTTCAACCGAAACAATAAAGTGACCTATAACCACATTATTAGTGGAGCAGGCTCAGTTCACCAAGTGGGTAATGGCACAACTATTTTGACAGAGGCGAATACCTAACGCGATGCTCGACTTTTATGATGAGTTGAAATGACATAGCCGCTCCTTTATAACTTTAA
>NZ_LDNM01000044.1 GCF_001028135.1 Xenorhabdus griffiniae | reverse complement strand
TTTGTGAAAAACCTCGGTTTGTCAGAACTGGGCTATCGAACCATTGGTAACGGGCCAAACCAAATTCCTGATATGTCGTTTTTTAGCAGCACAGCAAATTCATTTCGTGTACCTAGTGGTTATATGATGGTGTTTGGAGATTTTCTGGCGACCGTTCCGTCGTCGGCTGACGGGCGTAGTGCGTCAAGAGAATCCGTCAAATTTTCTACGCCGTTTCCGCACTCGTGCGATTCTGTGACGGGCGTATTTGCAGTAGGCGTCGGGAACGGCCCTATTTTCTGCACCTGTGAAGACGTATCCCGCGCGGGGTTCGTGTTACGGGCGGGCATTATGTCAAAATTGACTAGCTCCATTAAATTAAAATTCATGTATATCGCAGTGGGGAAATACTAATGCAGAACATAGTATGGAGTGCGAAAAATAACGCATTTTTTTACGAATTAGATTTAGTGTATTACGAGCGGGCTGGTTGGGATATATCAGATGTTATCCCGATATCTGAACAGGTTTTTCAACAGTTTACCAATCCACCTCCGCGAAAAATACGTGTAGTTGGCCCTAATGGTTTACCCGCGTGGGGGGATGCCCCACCGCCACCTCCTCCCACACCAGAGGAATTGCAGCAGCAGGCTGAGTATGAAAAACGGCAATTGCTGCGTCTGGTCAGGGAAAAAATTGATATTTATCAGGATGCCGTTGATTTTGGTATGGCAACAGGCGATGAAAAACGGTTATTAGACGCATGGAGGGAATACCGGATAATCCTCTATCGGGTAGATTGCTCTACCGCCCCTGATATCCAATGGCCGGAGCAGCCGGAATGATGAAAGGGGCGAAGTGCCCCTATTGTTACTCTGATTTTGTGTTTTCGGGTTGAATGAATTTTCCGTTTTTATAAACATAACCCGATGGTATACCAGCAGGGCATTCGACCCAGATTAACAATGGGTGGAACCGCCCAGCCGGATCAATATCCGTTAATTCAATGACAATATTATTTTCTAATCGTGCCCAATTATTTTTCGTTTTCATATCACCACCTGATAATTACTGCACCAGTGCTACCGTTACCACCAACACCGTTTTCATTGCCACCACCACCACCGGAGCCAATGAGCACCCCATCATATCCCCTATATCCCAGCGAGCCGGCACCGGAACCCGACCCACCATTCATTCCACCTCCGCCACCCCCGCCGTATTGTGACTGGGTACTGGTGTTACTGTTATCGTGACGAACCGCGTTTTGACCACCTCCTGTTCCACCGTTAATTTGTCCACCAATACCCACCCCGGATGATCCTCCTGCCCAGTTACTCGCGCCGTATCCGCCTGTTGCCGACAGGTATTTACCAAATGAGGATGATTCGCCACTGTTGATAGTGTCTGGGGATGACGCCCCGGCGCCTCCAGCCCCTACCGTTATGGTGACGCTACTAATCCCCGATAACGACAAACAACTCTCGGCCATTCCGCCCCCGCCGCCGCCCCCGCCGCCGTGTCGATAAAAACCACCGCCACCGCCACCACCATAAACAGTAATACTGGCGTTTAATTTACCGTTGCGTAATTCATTGGGAACGTTCCATGTGTATACGCCAGCCCGTGTAAATGTCACGATATTCCGGCCTGCATTCGCTATTTCCGCCAAACCGAGGTATTAAGGATAAGAAGCTAATCTATTGCGAAAAATAGCCGATAAAATAAGTAAGCAAGGATGAATAAGGAGTGAGTTATGGCGAAAATCGGTTATATCAGAGTATCAACGACTGACCAACACAGCGACTTACAACGTAACGCCTTAATCGCAGCCAACTGTGATCACATCTTTGAAGATAAAATTAGCGGTAAAACGGCCAACCGCCCGGGACTCAAACAAGCCTTAGAACACCTGAAAACAGGTGATACTTTGGTTGTCTGGAAGCTGGATAGACTGGGCCGCAGTGTAAAAAACCTCATTAACCTGAATGAAAAACTGAGCAATGACGGCATTCACTTTCAGAGCCTGACTGACAGCATTGATACCAGTACGCCAATGGGACGATTTTTCTTCTATGTGATGAGTGCATTGGCTGAAATGGAACGGGAACTGATTATTGAACGCACGAATGCTGGATTAGCCGCAGCACGGGCACAGGGGCGAATTGGAGGGCGTCCGGTGGCACTGCCGGAAGATAAATATCAGCAAGCAATCCAATTGTTGAGTCAAGGAAAAACACGGCGTGAGATCGCCAAGGCGTTTAATATTTCACTGTCAAGTACTTACAAATACTTGCCTGTAGGCCGTGCGGCTAATGATGATATTTTTTAATCAGGCATTTTATTCTGCACTGTGCATTATAGGGCGGTAATTTTCACTTGAAACAGTGCAGAATATACCGCCAAATAGTGCAAAATTGGTCGCCGCGCTACAATTGAGGTATTTAAATAATGTCTAACTATAACTCGATAGTTATTGATAGGATTAGTTGCCTAATGCATGGCTGGCACTTGAATTTCCGATGAGTTCAATCTTATAGCCATCAGGATCTTCAACGAATGCAATGACGGTTGTTCCACCTTTAACTGGCCCTGCTTCGCGAACTACTTTCCCTCCAGCAAGTTTGATGCGTTCACAGGTTGCCGCAACATCATCAACACCTAAGGCGATATGTCCAAATGCGGTTCCCATTTCGTAGTTTTCAATATCCCAGTTATAAGTTAGCTCAAGAACTGCGCCTTGACTTTCATCGGTGTAACCAACAAACGCGAGAGAATACTTATACTCTGGATTTTCGCTGGTACGAAGTAAACGCATACCCATGACCTGAGTATAGAAATCAATTGAGCGCTGCATGTTGCCAACGCGGATCATAGTGTGGAGTAAACGCATGATTACCTCTTGATCTTTATAGTTTTATTGCGAAATATAGCTTTATTACAAAAACTGTGCGCACATATCTGGTTAATATAACGTGTATAGATCAAAAAATTCAAATTATCCGGTTTACTTAGCTTTAAGTTGTTACCATTTTATTTTGAAATGACGTGGAGGAAGTTTATACTGGTCAATAAATGGCCTTATTATGGGGATGATTGACAAACTTGGATATAGGGGAATGAGATGGCTAAACAATTAGAATTTTTTGCTATTCCAAACCCTTGTCGGGGAGTTTGTGAATCTGATCCCCGTGGTTTTTGCCGGGGATGTTATCGTAGTAGGGAAGAGCGATTTATATGGATGAAAGCATCGGATAGTGAAAAAAGAGAAATATTGCGGTTATGTCATCAGAGAAAGCTAAGAGGTCTGAGAAAGAAGGAAGAGGAAAGAAATATTATTCCAAGACAACCGGATTTATTTTAAATCCACTCTGAATTGGCTAAAAAATCTCATTTATATGAATTATAGTTTAGGATGAGCGCAAAAATAAAAAGTATTACTAGCCATAAATGAGATATTATTTATATTACATTTTTTTTATTTGACATAAGTCATTTAAAAATATCACTTCTGTTGTCTATCTTAATCATTTCAGTAAAAATTTCTTATTAAAGAATTATTTATTGAACAAAAAATAGGCTTTTTTGTTATCTTGTTGTTTTTTATGTTATTTATTTTGATATTATCAATCTATGTAAGAGAAAAATGATATTAATGTAAAAATATATAGATTAGTATTTGGATGGCGGTTATTCTTATAGAACTTTAACCGAGTGAAAATGTATATATTTGGGGGGATTGTATTTTTTTTGTTGAGATTTAAACTTACACTAGTTTAGTTGAAGGATTATTTTATGCAGTTTATATCGTTGGTGGATTAATGCGCGATTTTATTCGGTGCGCCGTACAATGTCGCTCTTTAGAGCGAAGAAGATATCAACTTTAAGTAACAAGCCAACGCGATACTAATTAGGTAATTAGCGAAATTGCTGACTCTGCTAATGTAAGCATGATATAGAGTGCGTATCCATTATTCATATGAATAAACTGATTGGATAATTCATTGATGTTATATGAGTCTCTAATTATAAGGAGGGGTAATTGGAATTGACATTGGGATCAGATCTGGCACGTTTAGTCCGTATCTGGCGCGCTTTAATTGATCATCGTTTGAAACCGTTGAAATTAACTCAGACGCATTGGGTGACTCTATACAATATTAGTCAACTACCACCAGAGCAATCCCAGATACAGCTTGCAAAAGCTATTGGTATTGAGCAACCCTCTTTGGTGAGAACGCTTGATCAATTAGAAGAAAAGAAATTGATTACACGCCACACATGTGTCAATGATCGACGTGCAAAAAGAATCAAATTAACCAAAGAATCGGAAAACTTTATTAAAGAAGTGGATAGTGTTATTAGTTCGACAAGAAAAGAAATTTTGGAGGGAATTACTCATGATGAGTTAATTCTGCTTGCTTCTGTAATAAAGAAAATTGAAAAAAATATTAACCAATTGCACAAACAGGTAATATAAAAGTTAATCTATAATAATAAAATCGCGGCCCAGATCTTGTTACTGGTAAACCGCGATTTTTTATCTTGCGTTATTTGAACATTTTAGAGTGGTGATACAGTCAAAGAATCTCCGCTGTTTGCGATCCTGACACGTTGCCCTTTGCTGAATACGGTGTTGTCTGACTTTTGTACTACGATGGCGTTTTTTCCGCTGTCCATACGAATTTCTAGTTCAATACCTTTCGTTTGGTCTAAAGCACCTTCGATTCTTTGACCAGCCAGACCGCCAGCAATAGCCCCCGCAGCGGTGGCAAGCCTTTGACCAGAACCATCACCAACTGTATTACCCAGCAGTCCTCCCAAAACAGCACCACCAATGAGGCCTAGCATATTAGGATCACCAGCTTGCTTACCTTTAATTGTGATGGGACGTACAGATAGAATGGTGCCATAAGTCACAGTTTGAGCTTGTTTGGCTTGACCAATAGAGTAAGTATCACTAGAAAGTGCTCCCATGTCTGCACAGCCAGACAACGTGGTTACTACAACTGCGCCAACCAGGAAACGTTTTAACATAATCACTCCTAATTTTAATGCCCGATAGTGAAGCTTGAGAATAAACTTATCACCAGTTGTTCGGCTACTAATAATGCATATTTACATGTAATAAATGTTCACGATGAACTCTGAAAGGAATACTTCCTGACCAAAAGTTTAGCATGTTTTGTGAAGAGCTTTCCAAAACTCAGATTTTATCTCTGACAATGATCATTAAACATATATATTCCGAATCGATGTGTTTTATAGTTTACGCAAGATTAAATGTAATCCACATGTTAAATGTTATCCATTATTTAATAGAGGAGTATTTATGAAGTCAGGACGTTATATTGGTGTGATGTCTGGCACCAGCATGGATGGGGTTGATGTTATTTTGGCGGAGATTAGTGATAAAATTGTTACTCAACAAGTGAGTTATAGCCATCCTTTTCCGCAGGAGCTTAAGCAAAAATTGCTATCTATTTGTCAAGGGCAGCAAACGACATTATCAATGGTCGGAAAATTTGACTATGAGCTTGGCACTCTCTTTGCAAAAGCTGTTCAAGGATTACTGAATAAAGCAGGGCTGACTGCAAATGATATTATAGCAATCGGATGTCATGGGCAGACGGTATGGCATGAGCCGGATGGTGAAAAACCTTTTACCATGCAAATTGGTGACAATAACCGTGTAGCAGCACTTACCAATATTACAACGGTCGGTGATTTCAGACGGCGTGACATGGCTTATGGTGGGCAGGGAGCTCCTTTAGTCCCCGCATTTCATATGGCTGTATTGGGCCATCCGACAGAAAGGCGTATCATTTTAAACATTGGTGGAATAGCCAATATTTCAGCTCTTCTGCCTAACTTAGCCGTTAAAGGATATGATACCGGACCCGGCAATATGTTGATGGATGCTTGGACATGGCAGCATAAGCAGTTGCCTTATGACAAAGATGCGCAGTGGGCCAGTGAAGGTACTGTTAATGAATCTTTGCTCCAGAAAATGCTTTCTGATCCCTATTTCGTACGAACGGCACCAAAAAGTACTGGGCGTGAATATTTTAATATGGCATGGTTGGAAAAACAGTTGGCTGATTTCCCTGAAGTTGCCCCAGTGGATGTGCAAGCCACATTAGCTGAACTCACGGCTGTAAGCATTGCCCAGCAAGTGATGCTGAGTGGTGGATGTGATCGTCTTTTGGTCTGTGGCGGCGGGGCGCGTAATCCATTTGTGATGAGTCGGTTATCGGCTTTATTGCCTGGAGTTGAAGTGACTACGACAGACAAATATGGTTTGAGTGGTGACGACATGGAAGCTCTGGCATTTGCCTGGCTGGCATTCCGAACAATGTCTGGGTTGTCTGGTAATTTACCGTCAGTCACAGGTGCGGATAGAGAAACGATTTTAGGGGCAATTTACCCGGTTGTCAGATAATGGATTGGATAATGGTCAGTGAACAGATGATCATTATTAGAAGACAGTTAGCTAACAGATAGCAATGATATGCTAATACGCATTAATAAATCGAGAGTTAGAAATGTCAGAAAATAATGAAGCAGATATTGCAGAATTGCGCCGTGAATATATACGTGGTGGATTAAGGCGAAAAGATCTTACTGAAGAACCGATTGAACTTTTTGAACGTTGGCTAAAGCAGGCTTGTCAAGCTAATCTCAGCGATCCGACGGCAATGTGTATTGCTACAGTCGATGAGCATGGGCAACCTTATCAACGCATTGTTCTATTAAAACATTTTGATGCTAATAACCTGATATTCTACACCAATCTTGGCAGTCGTAAGGCAAAACATCTGGCCCAGAATAACCGGATCAGTCTCCACTTTCCCTGGTATCAATTGGAACGACAGGTCAGTTTTCTCGGCAGAGCAGAGCGCTTGTCTCCGGTTGAGGTTGTAAAGTATTTTCACAGCCGTCCGAAGGATAGCCAAATTGCAGCTTGGGCTTCTCAGCAATCCTCAAAGATTTCAGCCAGAAGCATTTTGGAAGGGAAGTTTTTGGAGTTGAAACAGAAATTCCAGAATGGTGAAGTTCCTCTTCCGAGTTTTTGGGGCGGATTCAAGGTCAAATTTGACTCCGTTGAATTTTGGCAGGGTGGAACCCATCGTCTTCATGATCGTTTCCTGTATCAACGTGATGGTGATAAATGGAATGTTGACCGTTTAGCTCCTTAAGTTGCAAATTACAGCCAACCAGGCAGTGATTTGTAAAGTAAGGGGAATAATTACTGTTTTTAATACTGGCACTTATATAACTGGCGTTTTATGCTATAGCACTTGATTTATCACGAGATGCTTATATACCCAATAGGCTTCAAGTTGCAGCGTAGCTAACAAAGCGGCAGCGTGAAAGAAGAGTATAGAAATATAAGCAAAATATACAAACTGATGGAGTCATTAATGTCTAGCAATAACCTGATTAAACAACTGCAAGAGCGGGGCCTTGTTGCCCAGGTAACGGATGAAGAGGCGTTAGCTGAGAGACTGACGCAAGATCCGGTTTCTCTCTATTGTGGCTTCGATCCTACCGCTGACAGCTTGCATTTGGGCCATCTGGTTCCCTTGCTGTGTTTAAAACGATTCCAACTTGCTGGGCACAAACCGATTGCATTGGTTGGTGGGGCGACAGGTTTGATTGGTGATCCAAGCTTTAAAGCAACTGAACGCAAATTGAATACAGGGGAAACGGTCAAAGAGTGGGTTGAGAAAATTCGTAACCAGGTTTCTCCGTTCCTGAGTTTCAATGGTGAAAATGGTGCAGAGTTAGCCAATAACTACGATTGGTTTGGTCAAATGGATGTGCTGACCTTCCTGCGTGATATCGGTAAACATTTTTCTGTAAACCAGATGATCAACAAAGAAGCAGTAAAGCAACGCCTTAACCGTGATGATGTTGGTATTTCGTACACTGAGTTTTCCTATAACCTGTTGCAGTCATATGACTTTGCAAATTTGAATAGAAAATATGGTGTTGAATTACAGATTGGTGGATCAGACCAATGGGGCAACATTACTTCAGGTATCGATTTGACGCGTCGCTTAAACCAGAAACAAGTGTTTGGTATGACTGTTCCACTTATCACCAAATCAGACGGAACTAAATTTGGTAAGACAGAGGGTGGGGCAGTTTGGTTGGATCCGAAAAAAACGAGTCCGTACAAATTTTACCAGTTCTGGATTAACACAGCAGATGCGGATGTTTACCGTTTCCTGAAACTCTTTACTTTCATGAGCATTGAGGAAATTAATGCGCTGGAAGAAGAAGATAAGAACAGCGGTAAAGCTCCGCGTGCTCAATATGTACTGGCAGAACAAGTTACTGGTCTGGTGCATGGCGAAGAAGGGCTTGCAGCAGCGAAACGTATCACTGAGAGTTTATTCTCAGGGGCGATTGCTGATTTGACCGAAGAAGATTTCGCTCAATTGGCACAAGATGGAATGCCGACAATAGAATTTGAAAAAGGTGGGGATCTGCAACAAGCACTGGTTACCGCCGAATTTGTTCCTTCCCGTGGGCAGGCTCGTACCATGATCAGCTCTAATGCGGTTTCCATCAACGGTGAAAAACAATCTGAACCGATGTATGTATTTACGGATAGTGACTGTTTATTTGGGCGTTATAGCTTATTACGCCGTGGTAAGAAACATTATTGCCTTATCAATTGGAAATAATTAACTAATATTATTATTAAGGGCAACGATAATGTTGCCCTTAATGTATCTGATGTCTTTATAAATATTATCTATACTCGATAAACTTCAAGTTGCAATCCGCAAAACGACGCCAGGCCTTATATTTCCCCGCGTAGTGGGGAAATATAACACGCATCTTGAAGTTGGATTGGTATATTCATAAATTAAAAATAATAAACTAGGTATTATCATGAATAATGTTCTTTCAATTCAGTCTCATGTTGTCTTTGGTCATGCCGGAAACAGTGCGGCTGTTTTTCCGATGCGGCGTATGGGGGTGAACGTATGGGCATTAAATACGGTTCAATTTTCAAACCATACCCAATATCCTCAATGGCGTGGTTGTGTCATGCCGCCGGAACATTTGACTGAAATCGTGCAGGGAATAGGTGAAATAAATAAACTCGCATCCTGTAATGCAGTCCTGAGTGGTTATATTGGTTCTGCGGAGCAGGGAAATGATATCCTTGATATCGTGAAGCAGGTTAAAGCAGCCAACCCTGAGGCATGGTATTTCTGTGACCCGGTCATGGGGCATCCAGAAAAAGGATGCATAGTTGCTCCAGGCGTTGCAGAATTTTTATGTGATAAAGCCCTGCCTGCCAGTGATGTTATTGCACCTAATTTGTTGGAACTTGAAACATTGGCTATGCGGAAAATTGGTAGCGTAGAACAAGCTATATTGGCTGCGCGTGAGTTATGTGACAAAGGTCCCAAGATTGTATTGGTTAAGCATTTGAGTCGAGCAGGTTATCAGGCCGATTGTTTTGAAATGCTTTTGGTAACTAAAGAACATAGTTGGCACGTTAGTCGTCCATTAATTGATACAGGGGCACGTCAACCCGTTGGTGTTGGTGACTTAACGAGTGGTTTGTTTCTTGCCAATCTATTGAAAAACCCTTCTTTGACAAATGGAGCAGTACAAGCTGCTTTAGAACATGTTGCAGCTGCGGTCTACGAAGTGATGCTGGAAACGCAAAAGAGTGGGGAATATGAATTACAGATTGTTGCCGCACAAGATAGAATAGTGACTCCAGAACATCAATTTCATGCTGTCAGAATAGATTAATAATAAAAAACAGTGCCACCCATAATTTTTATGGATGGCACTGTTTTTAACATACCATTACTTTAACTCTAACTCATTCATGGCCGCAATGCTGAAGCCACCATCAACATGTAAGATCTCACCGCTGATACCACCAGCCAGATCTGAACACAAGAAGGCAGCCGCATTACCGACATCCTCTGTTGTCACCGTGCGGCGAATAGGTGTAACCGCTTCACAGTGTGCCAGCATCTTACGGAAATCTTTGATACCAGAAGCTGCCAGAGTACGGATTGGGCCAGCAGAGATACCATTAACACGAACACCTTCAGTGCCCATTGCATTAGCCATATAACGCACGTTTGCTTCCAGAGAAGCTTTCGCCAGACCCATGACGTTATAGTTAGGAATTGCGCGCTCGGCCCCCAAATAACTCAAGGTGAGCAGGGCAGAACCCGGATTCAGCATAGTACGGCAAACTTTCGCCATGGCGACAAAGCTGTATGCGCTGATGTCGTGTGCAATTTTGAAACCTTCACGGCTAACTGCGTTAACATAATCACCATCAAGCTGGTCAGCCGGCGCATAACCAATAGAGTGAACAAAACCATCGAATTTAGGCCATACTTTGCCTAATTCAACGAACAATGCGTCGATACTTTCATCTTCAGCCACGTCACATGGCAGAACGATATCTGAATTCAGTGATGCGGCGAATTCTTCGACACGAGGTTTCAACTTATCATTTTGGTAAGTGAAAGCCAGCTCAGCTCCTTGATCGTGCATTGCCTTGGCAATTCCATAAGCAATAGACAGTTTGCTGGCGACGCCAGTAATGAGAATGCGCTTGCCGGTCATGAAACCCATAGCAGTATCCTTATTGTTCTTTATGATCAAAATTGTTCTTTGTGATCAAACACCAAAAGTCATGGATGAACAGAGATAACAAATCTCTAACCATAACTGCGGTATTTATGGTGAATAAACGGGGATGATTCTACCATGCCGGAGGAAAATGTGGTGAGTTTCCCATGCTGTTCCGATCAGTGATTACAATACATCCAATAAAAACATTAGGTGATATCCTGTCGCCATGCTTCAGCAGACAGGGCTTCACCAAAATGGCTGGCTATCAATTTGCGTGTAATATCGTGCAGCGGAGAAGCCAGAACTTCCGCTGTATTGCCACGTTCGACAACTTCTCCTTGATGCATGACCAGCACGTGATCACTGATATGTTTCATCATACCGAGGTGCTGGGTGACATAGATATATGAAATGCCGTGTTTTTCCTGTAATTCCAGCATCAAGTTGATGATTTGGGAACGCATCGACATATCAAGGGATGCCAGGGCTTCGTCTGCAACAATGATCTGTGGTTGCAATATTAGGGCCCGTGCCAAAGCCACACGCTGTTTTTGCCCTGATGCGAGCATATGTGGGTAATAATTGGCATGATCTGGCAGTAAACCAACCTGGCGCAATGTTTGGTTGATACGTTTTTCCCGTTCGGCGGGAGATAACTTCGTATTCAAAATTAACGGCATATCCAGAATCTGACCAATGCGTTGGCGAGGATTCAGTGATGTGCTGGGATCTTGAAAAATCATGCGAATGCGCTGGCTGCGGTAGCTATAATCCCCGTAAGACAGCCTATGACCGTTAATCAGAATTTCACCTGAACTCGGTTCAATAACCCCTGATAACATTCTCGCGAGTGTAGATTTACCGGAACCATTTGCCCCAAGGATAGCCAGGGTTTTTTTGGGTTGCAGGGTAAAGCTCACTGGTTTTACGGCGTCAAGTTGATGACGGTGAAATAGCCCGGTTCGATAGCGAAATGTTTTAGTCAGGTTTTTAACTTCCAGCAACGTCTCAACCAATTACGGTTCCTCCATATTCAAAGGGAAATGGCAGGCGAATGCATGGCTCTTAATCACCCGTAGCCGTGGGGTTGCAATACAGGTTTTTTGTGCATAAGGGCAACGTGGTCCCAAACGGCAACCTACCGGCAAATGTTCCAGTGATGGAATAACGCCAGACAGCGTGTTTAACCGGCTTTTGTGTGGTAACGGGCTGCCAAAATCAGGAATTGAACGGATCAGTGCTTGCGTATAGGGATGGTAAGGTTTCACCAGCAACTCATCCGGTGTAGCGCTTTCCACTGTCTGACCGCAATACAGCACATTGATGCGTTTGACCAGTTTACTCATCATTTGCAGGTCATGACTGATTAACAGAATAGTCATGTTGTTGTTCTGATTGAGGCTCGACAGCAAACGGAATATTTGTGCCTGGGTCGTTGGCTCCATTGCATTGGTCGGTTCGTCGGCAATCAGCAATCGCGGCTGGTTGGCAAGTGCAATGGCAATCATCACTTTTTGACATTCACCTTCTGTTAATTCATAAGGGTAACTGCGCATAATGTCAGAGTGATCTTTAATACCAACACGGTGCAACAACTCAATTGCGCGGCGTTTTCGCCAATTAAACCTCTGCCACCAACGGCCTTTATACGTCCACCCGGGAATAGATTGAGTAATCTGTTTACCAATATTTTCTGATGGATCAAGACATGACTGTGGCTCCTGAAAAATCATTGAAATGTTGTGCCCAATGACCTTACGCCGTTGCCGTGGTGTCAGGCGCAATAAATCAATGTCGTTAAAACGGAAACGATCTGCGGTTACTTTGAGGTTATCTTTTGTAACGCCACAAATCGCTTTGGCAATCAAACTCTTGCCTGATCCTGATTCACCAGCCAAACCTAATATTTCACCTTCTGCCAGTGAAATACTCATTCGGTCAACAGCTTTGACGGGACCTTCTGCCGTCATGAATTCAATGGTGAGGTTTCGAATATCAAGTAATGGCATCATTCGACTCCTGCGTTAATAGCGCGGTGCAGCCCATCACCCAGTAAGTTGACCAGCAAAACGCTGAACATAATTGCTGCTCCGGGTAACATAACAGTCCAGGGGGCAGCATAGATCAATTCTAATGAATCTCCCAGCATAGCTCCCCATTCGGGGGATGGTAGCTGTGCTCCAAGGTTGAGAAATCCCAATGCGGCAATATCAAGAATAGCGATAGAGAGGGTACGGGTTAATTCACTGACTATTACCGCAGTGATATTAGGGAGGACGGCATAACGTAAAATATGGTAGTTTGAAGCGCCATCCAGACGTGCTGCAATAATGTATTCTTTATCCAGTTCGTCATGCACAGCCGTATAAACGGTACGTATTATTCTTGGCAGCAATGCCAGAAAAACGGCAATCATGGCATGGTGCAGGCTGGCACCAACAAAAGCAACAACAATAATAGCCAGTAGTAATGAAGGAATAGAGAGCAAGGTGTCAAGAATATGGTTCATAACCGCTGATCTCAAACCATGTGTCATTCCGGCAAGGCTACCGATGATTAATCCTACAATCGCTGACGCCGCAGTGACCACCAATGCTCCCCCGAATGTGGAAGATGTGCCAATTAATAGGCGGCTGAAAATATCACGACCGAGATCGTCAGTTCCAAGGAAAAAGGCGACATTACCGTTATGCGACCATGAAGGCGGCATAAGTTGGGACATGAATTGTTGGTCAAGCCGATATGGGGCGAAAAGAACGCCCAACAGGCACAGTGCAATTAAAATTAACACCCCATAACAACCTGTCATTGCTAATATATCTGAATAGAAAAACCGCCAGATAACTCTCAATGGCGACGGCATTTTCTTTTCGCGGTAAAAATTATCTAACGGCATACCATTCCTTATGCTTTAGGGGATTAGCCATTGCACCAATAATATCTGTCAGAATATTAACGGAAATAACCAGCGTGCCTACCACCATGACGCCCGCCGAGATGGCGGAATAATCCTGCTGGCGGATAGCGCTGATAAGCCAACGCCCTAAACCAGGCCAGTTAAAGACTTGCTCTGTCGTCATAGCTAATGTGAGCATGGTTGAAAATTGCAACCCTAACTTAGGTATGATGGGTGGCAAGGCATTATGCAATAAATGGCGACGAATGATAGTTAACTGTGATAAACCACGTGTTGCTGCCGACTTGATGTAATTTTCCCCTGAAACTTCTTCTGCACTATTGCGCATCAAACGGATAACTTCAGTAGTAGGAGCAACGGCCAGTGTCATAACGGGCAGAACCATATGCAGAATAACACTCATGATCATTTCATTGCGATAAGGTGATTTTGATAGCCAGGCATCAATCAGTGCAGAACCAGTGACAGGCTCCATCCGGTAGAGTAAATCAAAACGTCCTGAGACAGGCAGCCAGCCCAAATAAAGTGAAAAAAACAGAGTCAGCAGCAACGCCAGCCAGAAAACAGGAATGGAAAAACCGCATAGGGCGAACGTACTGATAATGATATCGACTTTTTTATTGCGCCAGACACCCGCAATAATCCCAAGAGGGATGCCAATTAACAATGCCATGGAAAAAGAGAGGACACACAGTTCCATCGTGGCTGGGAGAACAGTGTACAGCTGTTCAATAATCCGTTCCCCATTAATTCTGGAAATACCAAAATCCCATTGAAGTAAACTACGGAAATAGTATACGTAAGCGTCTGTCAGTGATGCACCACTTAAGGCACCATGAGGAGTGAAATACATCAGGCTGAAACTGATTAATGAAAGAAAAAACAACGTTACAACCAGAAGCAATAAACGACGCAGGATATAAATAATCATTTGCTTCCCTTTGTATTTTCATCAGGAACGGTGGCTTCCTGTTCGCGGTAGACTTTATCAAAGGAACTATTGCCAAACGGACTGAGCACCAATCCTTGAATGTTATAACGAGAAATTTGTAAACGCATCGAATAAGCCAGAGGTAACACGGGTAATTGTTGCGAAAGAATTTCTTGTGCAACATGATAATTTTTGATGCGTGAAGCAAGCTGTTGATTTAATAAGGCCTCATGAAGCGCATTATCAAAAACTGAGTTACACCAACGGCTCAGATTCGTTTGCGACGCAATGGCGGCACAACTTAATAATGGGCGGAAAAAACTATCGGGATCATTGCTATCAGTAGACCAGCCTGCCAGCGTCATATCATGGGTTTTATCCATGAGTTGGTTTTCCTGAAAACGGCCTTCGACGGGACGAATAGACATCTTAATACCCACTTGTGCCAAATCGGCCTGAATCAGCTCCGCCATTTTCAGCGGGCTTGGGTTATAGGATTGTGACGCTGTCGGAACCCATAAAGTTAATTCCAACCCGTTTAATCCTAGCTCATTTAACATCTTGCGGGATTTTTCCGGGTTGTATTCGGTGATTTCAGCGCGACTATCATACGCCCATGATGCACGAGGCAAAATAGAAGCCGCTGTCTCTGCCGTACCATAGTAAATGGATTTCATCAGGCGTCGGTTATTGATAGCGTAAGCAATGGCCTGACGAACGGCTAACTGATCCAGTGGTGGTTTACTGGTATTAAAAGCAAGATACGCAATATTCATGCCTGAACGTAATGTCTGACGCAGATTTGGATCATCATGCAAAATATTCCACTGATTAGCATCGGGATAAGCCAGGACATCACATTCACCCGTGAGTAGTTTTGAGATCCGGCCAGTGCCGCCCGCGCCAGTATCTATAACCACCTGTTCCATGCGTGGTTTGCCTTTCCAATACTTATCATGGCGAACAAGGCGGATAAATTGGTCCATCTGATGATCTTCCAGCATGAAAGGACCGGTTCCGACCGGTTTCCAATCTATTTGCCCCTGTCTATTTATTTGTTGCAATTTTTCAGCATATTCCTGGGACAGTATAGGAGCATAGTAGGTTGCCAGGTGCCAGAGAAAAGAAGCATCGGGTGCATTAAGGCGAAATTCGACCGTATATTGGTTGATTTTCCGAATATTTTTTACTGAATCACCAAACTGTAAACTGTCAAAATAGGGATAGTGACCCCCATTAACATCATGATAATCATGTGTCTTATCGAAGACACGGCGGAAACTGAAAACAACATCATCCGCGTTCATTGCACGGGTTGGTGTAAACCAATCGGTTGATTGGAAAGCAACATGATGACGCAAGTAAAGGCGGTAAGTTGCCCCGTTATCCCGTATTTCCCAATCAGTAGCCAGTTCAGGGATCAGACGATAGGTAAGAGGATCAACACCCAGCAGGCGATTGTAAATCTGTGCAGCAAGTGTATCTACCGTCAAGCCACTGATAGCCATTTGCGGGTTAAACGTATTCAAATTGCCATTAACGCAATAAATAAAACCGTTCTGCCGTAAGGAGGCTGAAATATGAGGCAGATTTTCCGAGGTACTGTTTGGCCTCGATTCTGGGATCATTTTAGTTGGTTCTGGAATGGGATTCGCAGTCATTTCTGGAGCAGTATTCTTGGCCGCCAGAGTCGGAGCGGAAATCAATAATATAATCCAGTAAATCAAATAACGCATATAAAATGTCAGTCATAAAAAAGAGTTTGGCCATTGTAACTTAATTAACGCGTTCTGCTCAAAAACAACGAGCAGATCACGATAATGAGAAAAGTTCTCAATAAAATGCTTTACAAGTGTAATTGATAAGTATTATCATTCGCATGTGCTTTCAGGGAAACACTTTGCAATAGCAAGTATGTATCTCAGAAAAAGCACGACATTGCTCACATTGCTTCCAGTATTTTTATTAGCCGGCTCGGGTGCCGGCTACTTTTTTACCTATCTTTTTTATCTCTCTCTACTCTATCTTGCCATTAACTTCAATACGGTGTTTCTTGATTAACCCGCGGAACTGGTGGTAAGTCAAATGAAGTTTGTCGGCCGCCTTTTTCTGATGAAATTGACTTTCTGTCAAAGCCTGTATGATTAAACCCTTTTCGCTGTCATTTTGCCATTGCCTTAAATCGAGAGGTAAATTGGGAAGGGAGTCATTGGTAATCTCACTCTCAGTGAATGAGGAAGCAGATCGCTGTGATGGTGAAAAGGGATTGATGATGATCGTGTTTAATTCATTTTCACTACTACCATGCCGATAAATAGAGCGTTCGATGACATTCTTCAATTCGCGAACATTTCCAGGCCAGTGGTAGGAAAGTAACTGTTGTTTGGCTTCGTCAGTCAATCCGGGAAAAAATGGCAGATCTAACTCACGGCACATCTGAATCGCAAAATTCTGTGCCAGTAACATAATATCCTGTTGCCGTTGGCGCAGTGGTGGGATATGAACCACGTCGAACGCGAGCCTGTCGAGCAAATCAGCCCTGAATTTTCCACCGGCAGCCATGGCAGGCAAATCTTCGTTGGTGGCACAGATCAAACGTACATCAACGTGTAATGCCCGAGTACCGCCAACACGCTCCAGGTGACCATATTCAATGACACGCAATAATTTTTCCTGTACTTGCATGGGGGCAGTAGCGAGTTCGTCAAGAAACAAAGTTCCGCCGTCGGCTCGCTCAAAGCGCCCTTGGTGTTTTGAACTGGCCCCCGTGAATGCCCCCGCCTCATGACCAAATAGTTCTGAATCAAGCAGATTTTCATTGAGTGCGGCACAGTTCAGGGAAATGAAAGGGCCTTGCCAACGTGGAGAAAGGTAATGTAAGCGTCGGGCAATTAACTCCTTGCCGGTTCCTCGTTCCCCCAGAACTAAAGCAGGTTTGTTCAACTTCGCTAATGCGGAGACCTGTTCCAACATTTCAATAAAACAGTTTGCTTCACCTAATAGGTTATCAATGAACTGAGACATGGTATTTCTCGCCAAAAATTGGTTAATATGACTAAATTAGCTAATTGCAATAAAAAAGCAAAGAAAAAATTATATCAATAATTTCAATTGGATAAGAAAAGAAAGAAAGTTGGCATGTATCTTGTATTTAGTTAAGTGCCTTACCGTGTATCTTGTATCCGTATGTAACAATACACAGGCATAACATATATATACCAATCCAACTTCAAGATGCGTGTTATATTTCCCCGTGCAGCGGGGAAATATAAGGCCTCACGTCGTCTTGCGGATTGCAACTTGAAGTTTATCGAGTATACATTCTAATGAAAGAGGTTTATGACTATGGGTATTTTTTCTCGTTTTGCTGATATCGTGAATGCCAATATTTCTTCTCTGCTGGATAAAGCAGAAGATCCACAGAAAATGATCCGTTTGATGATTCAGGAAATGGAAGACACACTGGTGGAAATCCGCTCGACTTCCGCCCGTACCCTAGCAGAGAAAAAGCAGCTTTTGCGCCGTATCAATATGGGTGAAAACCAAATCGATGGCTGGCAAGAAAAAGCTGAACTGGCACTGAGCAAGGGTAAAGAAGAGTTAGCGCGTGCCGCGTTGATTGAAAAACAGAAAGCCAGTAGCTTAGTTGAAACACTAACACACGAATTATCCATTCTGGATGAGGCGCTGGAACGCATCAAAGGCGAAGTGATTGAACTGGAAAATAAATTAACAGAAACGCGTGCGAGACAACAATCGTTGGCACTGCGTCATCAGGCCGCCGCCTCTTCGCGCCAGGTACGCCGTCAGTTGGATAGTGGTAAAATTGATGAGGCAATGACGCGCTTCGAACAGTTTGAACGCCGGATAGACCACATGGAAGCGGAAGCAGAAGCTTTTGGACTAGGTAAACAGAAATCACTCGATCAGCAATTTGCAGAATTGAAGGCAGATGATGAAATCAGTGCACAATTAGCGGCCTTGAAAGATAAAATGAATATCAAAGATCCTCAATGAGGACATATGTCATACATACATAACTAAGGAAAGATAATGGGCTATATATTTCTTGGTATCCCGCTGATCATTTTTGTGCTTTTTGTCTTACCCATCTGGTTGTGGCTGCATTACAGCAACCGCAATCGGGATCAGTTAGGGAACAGTGAAATTCAGCGTCTAGAACAGTTGACCGAGAATGCCAGACGTATGCAAGAACGGGTCAAAACGTTAGAAGATATCCTTGACGCAGAGCATCCAAACTGGAGACAGTCATAATGTCAAATCAATATCGCCGGAAACTTTACCGCCTGCCAGAACAGGGGGTAGTTAAAGGAGTTTGTGCCGGGTTAGCAGACTATTTTGACGTACCCGCTCCGCTTATTCGTACCATCACGGTATTATCACTGTTTTTTGGTCTATTTGGCATAACGCTATTGGCTTATATTATTTTGACCTTTGTCATGGATCCCGCCCCTGCGGGATATTCAGCAGAGGAAAAATATAGAGGGCCATCAGCACAGAAGATGTTGGACGAAATAGATGACCAATTGAAGGCAAGCGAAGCCCGTTTGCGTCAAATGGAACGCTATGTGACTTCTGATACTTACAATGTACGCAGCCGTTTCCGCCAGCTCTGAGTTGTAACCAGATAGTGGATATAGCATGGGTTCTGGCTTGTAACATCGGCAAAATTTGCCATTATTTCCGATGTTACAGGCCAGATGAGACTGATTCACGGTATTCCCATTTAGGAGAAACATGAAACGGTTGCAAAACGAACTCACAGCGCTTGTTAATCGTGGGATGGACCGTCATTTGCGACTGGCGGTAACAGGATTAAGTCGCAGTGGAAAAACCGCATTTATTACTTCCTTGGTAAATCAACTTTTGCATGTTCACAGTGGCGCCAGATTGCCGCTGTTTTCTGCCGTGCGCGATGGGCGCTTGCTTGGTGTGAAGCGGGTGCCACAGCGAGATTTTGGGGTGCCTCGTTTTACCTATGATGAAAACATCGCAGAATTATATGACTCTCCCCCTGACTGGCCGACACCAACCCGTGGCGTGAGTGAAATACGTTTAGCATTGCGCTATCGTTCTGAAGATTCCCTGTTTCGTTATCTCAAGGAAACGTCTACCCTTTATCTGGAAATTGTCGATTATCCGGGCGAATGGCTATTGGATTTACCCATGCTGGATCAAAATTATCTGGCGTGGTCACGACATATGCACGCATTACTGAAAGGGGAAAGGGCGAATTGGGTTAAGTCATGGTTAGCGTTATGCCAGCAATGTGATCCACTGGCGCCCGCGGATGAAAATTTACTGGCCAAAATCGCTCAGGCTTATACGGACTACCTGCATCAATGTAAACAGCAAGGTTTACACTTTATCCAACCCGGCCGTTTTATCTTGCCGGGTGATCTGGCGGGAGCACCCGCGTTGCAATTTTTCCCGTGGCCGAATATTGACAAAATTGGCGAGCCGCAATTGGCGAAGGCAGGCAAACACACCAACATCGGTATGTTGCGTGAGCGTTTTGCTTATTACTGTGAGCATATCGTTAAGGCGTTCTATAAAGAGCATTTTCTGCGTTTTGATCGGCAAATTGTGCTGGTGGATTGCTTGCAACCACTGAATAGTGGCCCGCAAGCGTTCAATGATATGCAGCTGGCATTGACACAACTTATGCAGAGTTTTCATTATGGTAAACGAACCCTGTTTCGTCGTTTATTCTCGCCTTGCATCGATAAACTGCTGTTTGCTGCCAGTAAAGCGGATCATATTACGCCAGATCAACATGCCAATCTCGTTTCACTTTTACAGCATTTGGTACAGGAAGCGTGGCAAAATGCGGCATTTGAAGGGATCAGCATGGATTGTGTGGGACTTGCATCTGTTCAGGCAACGCAGAGCGGCATTGTCATGCATAAAGATGAAAAAATCCCTGCCATCAAAGGCAATCGCTTGTCAGATGATAAATTATTGACATTTTTTCCGGGCGAAGTGCCACAGCGCTTGCCGAATAGTGAATTTTGGCAAAAACAGGGATTTAATTTCGAATCATTTCGGCCAAAACAAGCCAATGTCAACACACCGTTACCCCATATTCGCCTGGATAGCGTGATGGAATTTTTATTGGGAGATAAATTAACATGATCGAACCGTTGAAACCGCGCATGGATTTTGACGATCTTGTACAAACAGCGTCCGAACCACCCCTAAAAGCAAAAAGAGAATTCATTGGGCAGGAAAAAGCATTCTATCCGGTTATGTCAGAGCGGGAAGCGGAGGAGCAGGAAAGTGAATTTGAAGGTGCAGTGCATGCTGCTCTGAAACCGCAACGCAGTTTTTGGCGAAAAGTTTTTATCAGTGCTGTCCTGTTATTGGGGACTAGTGTTGTTGCCCAATGTGTTCAGTGGATATACCAGGCATGGCGGCAACATGACTGGATTGCGCTGGGGATCGCTGCGGCAGGTAGCATGATGATATTCGCGGGAATAGGCAGCGTGATAAAAGAATGGCGGCGCCTTTACCTTTTGCGGCAGCGTACAGAAGAGCGAGATACTGCGAAAGTGCTATTGCAAAGTCACGGTATTGGCAAGGGAAGGCAATTTTGTGAAAAATTAGCAGAACAAGCGGGTATTGAGCGACAACATCCGGCATTACAGCGTTGGCAGGCTACCGTGCATGAAACCCAAAATGATCGTGAAATTGTCATGCTGTACAGTCAATTAGTTCAGCCTGTCCTGGATACACAAGCCCGGCAAGAGATCAGCCGTTCAGCTGCGGAATCGGCTTTGATGATCGCGGTCAGTCCATTGGCTATTGTGGATATGGCTTTTATTGCGTGGAGAAACATTCGGCTCATTAATCGTATTGCAGCGCTTTATGGCATTGAATTAGGTTATTTCAGCCGCATTCGCTTATTTCGGTTAGTATTGCTGAATATTGCTTTTGCAGGCGCATCAGAATTAGTCAGAGAAGTGGGTATGGACTGGTTGTCACAGGACATTGCCGCTCGTCTTTCTGTACGCGCAGCACAAGGGATTGGCGCAGGGTTACTGACAGCGCGTTTGGGCATCAAGGCCATGGAATTGTGTCGGCCTTTGCCGTGGATTGATGGTGATAAACCGAAGTTAAAGGATTTTCGTCATCAGTTGCTTATTCAGCTTAAAAGTACGTTACCAATGAAAAACAAAAGCACAGCCAAAGATGCAACAAAAAAGTAACCAATTAATAATAACTGTCATACCAGATTGACATTTTATTTTCTTGTAAACTTTTGCTGACAAGGGCTTCATCTATTGGGGAGTAACGGGTAACATTCAGGCAGTTAAGAACATCGTGTAAATAAGGTCAGAAAAATGCGATTGGAAGTGACTTGTCAGGATCGAATCGGGTTAACCCGCGAATTACTTGATTTACTGGTTTTACGAAATATTGACCTGAAAGGAATTGAAATTTCTCCTGCGCGTCGTATTTACCTTAATTTTACTCAAATTGATTTCAATATGTTCCGTGAGTTGATGGCAGAAATTCGCCGTATCAATGGCGTCATTGATGTCAGGACAGTTGCCTTTATGCCATCAGAGAAAGAGCATAGGGCGATGTGGACACTACTGGAATCGGTTCCTGAACCCATCTTTTCTATTGACATGAAAGGCAATGTTGAACTGGTTAACTCTGCGGCTTTGGCCTTGTTTGGTGTCAGTAAAGAAAAAATCAGCCAAAAAAACATAGGCCATCTGATTAGCAATTACAATTTCCTGCGCTGGCTCGAAAGTGAGCATCATCAACCCCATTCAGTACAACTCTCCATCAAAGGGCAAGATTATGGGATGGATATTATTTCTATGCAATTAACAGTTGAAAATCAGGTGGTTAAGTGTGTAGGGGCGGTCATTATGTTGCGTTCTGATGAACACCAGCCAACGGTGCATATTGAGTCGTCACGCAAAAAATTAACTGTAAATGGTGATAACGCTTTTGAACAGATTATTGCTGTTAGCCCTAAAATGGTTCATATCGTTGAGCAGGCCCGTAAAATGGCTATGCTTGACGTTCCTTTATTGCTTGTCGGTGAGACAGGAACGGGAAAAGATGAATTTGCTAAAGCCTGTCATTTGCGCAGTGCAAGGGGAAAACAGCCTTTTCTTGGGCTGAATTGTGCTTCGATGCCG
Source organism: Xenorhabdus griffiniae (assembly GCF_001028135.1). Lineage (GTDB taxonomy): Bacteria > Pseudomonadota > Gammaproteobacteria > Enterobacterales > Enterobacteriaceae > Xenorhabdus > Xenorhabdus bakwenae. Next base: position 54,734 of record NZ_LDNM01000044.1, on the reverse strand, counting down.
GATGATGTTGTAGAAAATGAGTTGTTTGGTTATGCAGCGGGAGCCTATCCCAATGCATTGGAAGGCAAAAAAGGATTCTTTGAGCAGGCTAATGGCGGTACGGTTTTGTTAGATGAAATCGGTGAAATGTCGCCACAAATGCAGACTAAATTACTTCGTTTCTTGAATGATGGAACATTTCGTCGTGTCGGTGAAGAGAATGAAGTTAAGGTGAATGTCAGAATCATTTGTGCCACTCAGAAAAACTTAATTGAGCTGGTACAAAAAGGCGAGTTTCGGGAAGATCTCTATTATCGGCTGAATGTCCTAACCATTACATTACCGCCTTTGCGGGAACGTCAGGCGGATATTATGCCATTGACGGACTCTTTTGTAACACGTTTTGCGCAAGAACAGGGCTTACAAAAACCTAAGTTCTCTGCTGATTTAGAGCAGTTTTTGTGTGGTTATCATTGGCCCGGTAATGTCAGACAGCTTCGCAATGCGATATATCAGGCATTGACTCAACTTGAGAGCAACAAACTCAGCCCGCAGGATATCCGGTTACCTGAACTAGAAGCAGAGGTAACATTTAATGAAGATATTCTGGTGGGTTCTTTGGATGAAATCAGCAAGCGTTTTGAACGCTCTGTGCTGACACGTCTTTATCGTCATTATCCCAGTACGCGTAAGCTGGCAAAACGGCTTGGCGTTTCTCACACGGCAATAGCCAATAAATTACGCGAATATGGACTGAGTGGTAAGAAACATTCAGTTGATCATGAAGACGATGAGTAATAACTGAAATATGACTGCTTTTAACAATATCTTATATACCAATCCAACTTCAAGATGCGTGTTATATTTCCCCGCGCAGCGGGAAAATATAAGGCGTCGCGTCGTCTTGCGGATTGCAACTTGAAGTTTATCGAGTATAGATAAAATAAGCTGGCGACAATAAAATAATTAATTGTGATTTTATCGTCGCCGGGAAATAAGTCTTTAAAGACTATGTTTTAAAAAATGCGTTGCTGTGTGAAAAAACAAAAGCAATAATAAAACAATTATTTCAATGCGGCTAATGCGCTGTCATAATCAGGTTCATTGGTGATTTCATCGACCAATTGGCTATAAATAACGTGGTTATTTTCATCCAAAATAACAACAGCGCGTGCAGTCAGTCCACCTAATGGACCTTCGCTTATTGCAACGCCGTAATCTTCCTGAAATTTCCCGCCACGCAGTGTGGAAAGAGTGACAACATTAGACAGACCTTCAGAGCCACAGAAACGAGACTGAGCAAAAGGTAAATCTGCGGAAATGCACAGCACGACAGTATTGTCCAATTCGCTGGCAAGTTGGTTGAATTTACGGACAGATGTGGCACAAACACCGGTATCAATGCTTGGGAAGATATTAAGCACTTTACGTTTACCTGCGTAATGGCTCAATGTGACATCAGTGAGATCTTTAGCGACTAGCGTGAATTCTTTTGCTGCCTGACCTGCTTGTGGAAAATCTCCGTTAACGGTGATATCACCACCTTGAAACTTGACTGTTTGTGTCATGGTTTAATCCCTCTATAAAGTAAACTACGCCGTCAGTGTAAAGGAATAGTGGGATCTTGCCCACAAAAAATAGATGCAATATTCATGAAATACTCTTCCTTTCTTTAATTAACAATGTCTTATAATTTATTTTCAAGGTGATTATTAGGCGTCCCTGATAAAAAAACGCACAATATGTGCACGGAGCAAATATCAATACACTAATGGTCGAGTGATCAAATTGTGGTTAAAAGGATATCCGATCACCAATCCCGAAGATGTCGCCTATAGTCATACCATGTATATCATCAAAAAACACAATTGAGCATGAAGAGTAAATGCGAAATTTAAGTACAAACAAGGAGCAGATGTGGAAGCGATCTATGGCTCGGTATTTAAAGGTTCAAATGCAATTTATGCCTGTCAATTAAATGGCAAGGGAGGCATTACGGCATTCGGGGAAGATTCACTCGTAACCGCAGAGCAGCCAGTTTGGCAACATCTTGATTATAAAAACCTGGATAGTTATCAATGGATTATGAATACAATCTTGCTGCCGCCGCCAGTGAAAGAGGGGCTGGTGAGTGATAATATTCGTCCAAAAGTACTGCGCACAGGTGAAGGAACTTTGATTACCTTAAGATCGGTGAACCGTAATGATAATACGCGTCCCGATCATCTGGTTTCGTTTCGCATCTATATTAATGACCAAATTATTATCTCCAGCCGACATCGAAAAATTCATTCTATCGATCAAATTCTGGATGATTTGCGCAATGGTGTTGGTGCGAAAAGTACAGGGAATTGGCTGGTAGAAATAGCGGGTGCCATTACTGATGAGGCCAATGATTTTATTGAAGAGCTGCATGACAACCTGATTGAGTTTGAAGATGATATTTTGGAGCAGAAGGTTCCTGGTCGCGGAGAGTTAGTATTGCTGCGTAAACAGTTAATCGTTCTGCGCCGATATATGGCACCACAGCGGGATATTTTTATCCGTCTGGCCAGTGAGAAATTGCCCTGGATGAACAATGAAGAACGCCGTTTAATGGAGGAAATTGCAGACCGGTTGAGCAGGGGAATCGATGATCTTGATGGTTGTATTGCCCGAACCGCAGTTCTTGCCGATGAAATTACTTCCATGATGGCGGATGCCATGAACCGCCGTACTTACATGATGTCTCTATTGGCGATGGTATTCTTGCCGACCACCTTTTTGACGGGGTTGTTCGGTGTCAATCTGGGAGGAATACCAGGCAATGAGTCTCGGTTTGGATTCGGTTTGTTCACTCTTTTGTTGTCATTATTAATGGTGGCTTTTGCATGGTGGTTAAGGCGAAGCAAATGGCTATAGGTTTGAGATAAATCAATAATTGATCGCCATAATTAAGGCACTATAGCTCCCGCAGGTGAATACAGCGTTGAACAATGAACGTTGTATTCCACAATTGTAGTTTTTCTCATATTGAGTTTCACACAGAACCATTGCTCATTAATTATGCCGATACTTGTTTTAGTATCGGCTATTTTTTTGACAGAGTTTAAACAGCCGGTACAAAAACGGCTTATTTTTAAATGTTTGTCACATCAATAAACATTGATTCATCAATATTCGTTGACGATACCACGGCTTCGTTAAAAGCATACTCTTCTCTTTCCCCCTCACGATGCAAGGGCAAGTTGACAAAGTCGAAAATCGTTTTGTCTGCCAATTGGCTTGGGCTAATACTTTGAATAGACTTGAAAATATTTTCCACTCTGCCCGGTGTTTTCTTATCCCAATCTACCAGCATGGCTTTGATTGCCTGCCGCTGTAGGTTTTCCTGCGAACCACATAAATTACAAGGAATGATTGGGAATTTTTTGCTTTCCGCATACTGAATAAGGTCTGTCTCCCGGCAATATGCCAGAGGTCTTATAACGACATTACGGCCATCGTCAGAGCGTAATTTGGGTGGCATCGCTTTCATACGTGCGCCATGGAACATATTTAGGAACAGCGTTTCAACGATGTCATCAAGATGATGTCCAAGTGCAATTTTGGTCGCCCCGATTTTTTCTGCAAAAGAATAGAGAGTGCCGCGACGTAATCTTGAACACAACCCGCAGGTAGTTTTGCCTTCGGGAATTTTCTCTTTGACAACAGAATAGGTATCTTTATCAACAATGTAGTATGGAATATCCAGGCTTTCAAAATATTGGGGTAAAATGTGTTCAGGAAAGCCAGGCTGTTTCTGATCAAGGTTCACTGCAACGACTTTGAATGTTATTGGTGCCGCTTTTTGCAGATTCAACAGAATATCTAACATCGCGAATGAATCTTTGCCACCACTGATACATGCCATTACAACATCATTATCTTCAATCATATTGTAATCAATGATGGCATTACCAACGTTTCTCCGCAGGCGTTTCTGGAGTTTGTTGAATTCAAGTATCTCTTTTCTCGTCTCTTTTTGATTCATTGCGACTTCTCACATTGCCGATTATATCGACTGTAGATTTTCTATACGGATCCTTTGCAGGAGGGGGATTATACGGATTTTTCTTTTTGTTTGAAACATGTCTGTGTCTAACAAGTTTCGGCCCTATACCGAGCGTTGTTGTAAAAGAACACGATGACCGCAGTCATTGGCGATAAGGAAGTGACTAATAGCAACCGAAAAATATACACTGTCTGTTTTATACCAATCCAACTTCAGGATGCGTGTTATATTTCCCCGCGCAGCGGGGAAATATAAGATCTCGCGTCGTCTTGCGGATTGCAACTTGAAGTTTATCGAGTATATACCCTAATCAGAGAGTTAAAATCAGAGAGTTAAACTGGAGAAAATATGCTGTTAAAGCGGGAAGTTATCCTTGCCAAGTTGTTGCTGGTAGGCGTTATATTAGCGGGTTGCAGCGGGCAGCAAGCAGATATTTCATCAAGCCGATACAAACATTATCAATATTCTGATCTGGGTATTTATCTGAGTAAAGATGCCAGTGAAAGTTGTTCTGATGCTGGGGGAATTCCGGCATTAACCAAGCAATTGAGTGGACATCAGGTTCCTGTTTGCCAATTGGCGAATGGTCGTCGTTGTAATGAACAGGCTTTGTTGGATGGTGGGTGTACATCCTTTTAACTTAGGGAAAACCAGATATCACTCTGGTTTTCCCCGGCAGTATTATTACGGCCTATTCCAATAAACGTTTAGTCTTCTTTGGCGGAATAAGGACGAACATATTTCATAATGCACTCCAGTTTTTCACAGGTTTCCTGCCATTCTCTTTCTGGCCTTGAATTTCTGACCAAACCAGCCCCAGCCTGAAGCCAGCAGCGTTCTTTATGCTGATAGAGAGAACGTAATACCAGTGCAGCATCCAGTTTACCTGTGCTGTCTAAGAGCATGACACAACCACTATAAAGCCGACGTGGTTCACCTTCATAACGAGAAATGGTGTGTAAAGCCGGTTTTTTCGGTATCCCTGACGCAGTGACTGCCGGGAATAAGGCAATAAATGCATCCCAGCGGTTTTTGTCTGTGTGTAGCAACCCTTTTACTCGTGATGCCAAATGTTGTACCGAACCACGTTCACGAATAGCCATAAATTCTGATACACAAAGCGTTTCTGGCTGACAAATCGGTGCTAATTCTTCTAATGCAAGTTTAACCGAAACCGCGTGTTCGGAAATTTCTTTCGGATCAGAAAGTAAATCGGCCCGCAGTTGCTGATCTTGCTCCTTGTCATGTGTCAATGCTCGGGTGCCTGCCAACGGTTGGGTATTAATCCAGCCCGAACCCTCTGCCTCAACGACGGTTTCCGGACTGAAACCATAAGCAGAGAAATCGCCATCACGTAAGAAGAAAGAGCGGGCAGGTGTGTTAGCCTGACGCCCCAGCCAGTAACTGTGTGTAATATCAATATTTGAACCCAGCTCAACCCGGCGTGACAGGATCACTTTTTGGTAGTGACCTGAGGCAATATCCTTAACCGCATTGGCAACGTTGTCTTGATAATGTTTTGCCGTGTCTGCTGTGTTGCTAATTTCCACCTCTTTTGTCTGTGGAAAAGCCGGTGTACCTAATTGATCTGCCCGCTTGACTTTCTCGTTCAATATGGAGATTTGTGCTTCTTCAAGAGTTCGTATCAGAACCTGTCCTTGAGTTATGCGTAATTCATGTTGTGGAATAGTGATTTTTATTAGTGCTTCATTTTGTTGTACTAATGATGGTTCTAATGGTAACCCATACGTCATATGGGAAAACTCAAATAATGTTCTGCCATAAGCACGCCAGTCTTTAATCGGAACAGCGTTGAACGTTTGCTCAAGTTTCTGGCTTAATGTGCTGATATCGTATGGATGACGATGACCCTGTGAATCAATCAATTGTCCCGATGCATCGGCACTGATGGTTGCGGCGCAACCTATTCCCAATGACCATTCACCTTTCATCTCATAGAGCGTACAAGGTGGGGCATCATTATCGGCAAGCAAGTGGGTAACCAGATCTAACGGCGTGCTGGTAATAGCAATAGTGTGTTCATGATACTGCTTCATCAGGCTGTTATTTTCTGCTGTTTCTGTATTTTCTGCTTGCGCCATTTGTACTAACTGGCGTTTGTTGATTTTTCCTACTGCGGTTAATGGCCAGTACGCCACAAATAACCATTGGTCAGGGATTTTATGACGCTGAACGCCTTTCTGATGCAAGAATGCTTGCATTTGTGCAGGATCGGGTTGATTGATGCTCTTTGGCAGGCAAGCACAAATGCGTTCACCCAGTAGTTCGTCTGGGACAGCGATCACAACGGCGTCATCAATATCTGGATGTTGCAGTAATAATGTTTCAACTTCTAGCGTTGAAATTTTTTCACCGCTGCGGTTAATCTGCTCTTTAATCCGTCCTGCAACGAGCAGGTTGCCATCAGGTCTGATGCGAACCAAATCGCCTGTACGGTAGAATCCATCCGTGGTGAAAGCGACGGTATTGTGCTGTTCAGCACGGTAATATCCTGTAATGGTGTAGGGACCGCGTGTAATCAGCTCACCGACTTCACCAGGTGCAACAGGTTGCAGATTGGTATCAGCAAGGTTGATCTCATCTTCTTCTGACAATGGGCGTCCTTGGGTATTAATGATAACCTCATAAGGGTCGTCCAGTCGGGTATAGCAGAGTAATCCTTCCGCTGTACCAAATACCTGTTGCAAAGGACCAAGGCGTGCCATGACCTGTTCGGCCAGTTCCGGTGTGAGCCTGCCACCTCCGACTTGTAAGCAGCGCAGGGATGAAAGGTCGCTTTGTTCCCAGTCACGCGCTTGTTCCCAGAGCCGTGCAAGAGCCGGGACTAATGCTAAATGTGTTACCTTATGCTCTTCGATCAATGGCATGGCTTCATCACAACTCGCTGTATCACTGAGGAGTACACATCCTCCCTGAGAAAGCGTGCCCAGGATCCCGGGGCTGCCTAAAATGAAGTTATGTGCAACAGGTAATACCGCTAAATAAACACTTTCAGTATTGATTGCGCACAGACGGGCGGAAAGCACAAAATTATAGGTATAAGCATCGTGAGTACGCGGGATTAATTTGGGTGTCCCTGTCGTTCCGCCGGAAAGCAGAAGTACGGCAATATCGCCATAACCTGGGCCAATAATATTGAGGGGTTCATCCTCAATGGAAGCGAAGGGGATAAATTCGTCTGCTTCTCCATCAACGATAATGTGTTTCAGTTCGGGGCAAGATGCTGCAACTTCCCGTGCCATTTCCCGATAATCAAAGCCGTGGATACAATCAGGAATAATATAAGCCACCGGACGTGCAATCTGGCAAAGCGCATGGACATCATGTGCCCGTTGGGTAGGCATTAATAATATTGGATGAGCGCCCAGCCTAAACAAAGCAAAACAGGTGACAACAAAGGAGATACGGTTAGGTAGTTGTACCATAACGTGATCACCACGGCGTATTCCACGATGATACAAGCCGCTTGCCAGCCTTTCCGCCGATTGATGGAGTTCATGGTAAGTGAGCCGCTGCTCGTGATAGATCAGTGCTGTTTTATTCCCCCAGATACTGGACCATCCGGCAAGCTGCTGATCCAGCGTTTTGCCATTCCAAAAATAGTTTGGCGTCATCGTCAGTGTGTTCTCTGGGATAGAAAAAGGTGCCATTATGCGAACTCCTTTGAATAAACATATTGCATAAATTGGGTAACGGGAAGAATAAAATTCTGTGGTTTTTGCGTAATGTAAAAATGATCGCCGGCAATCTCCTGGCAGCAATCTGCAAGATTTTGTTTGTCACTGGCAAGCCAATGGTGCCACTGCTGAACTTCCAGAGCGGAGGCCTCTTTGTCTTCATCGCCATAAAGCAACAATGTGGGGGTTTGTAGCTTTACTGAATCAGGCTGAATAGCGTGGTAATAGTGCTCTGTAGCAAAAAAATCAGCCCGTAACATGGGTAAGAACAGGGCAAGTAATTCAGGATCTTCCCGTAAAATCGGGCTGCAACCGCCAATATCAATCAGTTGTTCAATGAATTCATGATCCGGTAATCCACTCAGTTGGCGGCGGGATTGAAGATGAGGAGCATGACATCCCGAAAGTACCAATGCCTTAGGAGCACAGTGATGTTGTTCAAGGCGTCGGCAGGTTTCAAAAGCGACTTGCGCTCCCATGCTGTGGCCGGCCAGTATCAGGTTCTCTCTCTGTGCGGGAGTCAATGATCTGATCACATCAGAAAGTGACTGAGCCAATGGCGTAATGCGGGTAACAGCATGTTCATTCATACGGCTGTCACGTCCGGGGTAAATCACCAGTGAAACCGCAATATCTGGATTTTCCAATATGGACCAGTTCCGAAATGCACTGGTACTGCCCCCGGCAAAGGGGCAGATGAGCAGCGTATATTTAGGTTTGTTGTGCGTCGTCAGGCATGGACGGATCATCGGATGGGCCGGGAGTTTCCACGTCATCAGAATATTTCCTTCGTCAGTATCAATTGTGCGGGATCAATCCAGACGGGGGGCTGTAGATCCTGAGTAACCGGCTCTCCCATCATGCGTAAAATTTGTTGCCACAAGCCTGCCAGCCGCAATTGGTAGTCGTAGCTAAAAGCAGGGGGGCAGCGTGCCCCATTCAATACCGAATTCAAGGCATTTAGGAGTCGTGCCACACCTGCGGCACCATCACATTCAAATGCGGTCATCCAGTTTTGCGTGGCCGGACAAAGAATTAGGGATGTTGCCTGATGCAGATAAGCGCCTTCCGGCTGGCCGGCATTCAGGTAAAGGCTTTGTTCATTATTCAGATGGTCTGGCGCATGAAGAACCGGTGTCCAGATAACCGGGCCATAGCTGGCTTCCTGCGTCAGATAACCGGCCGGCCAGATCAGCGTCATTTTATGCATAACTAGGTTGTGCATATCGGGATCGCTGGGGTTCAGATAGGATTGAACGTCTAACGTTATTGTGGTTCCCGCAAAGCTGAGTTCAAAGCAATGAAATCCGTTACTCCGTTGGCCCACATAGGCTATCTCAATCTGTTCTGGACAATGACAGGCCTGTAACAGCAGATCAAGGGCTGAAAAGAGTAACTGGCGGCTGGTTGTCAGATAACCGCTTACCGGACGTTGCTGTGATAACAGACTGATTTGATGAGCCGCATGTAACCAGCTTCTGCCAGCCTGGCATTGGCTGTAAAAGCTGTTTACCCAAAACATAGCATTATGCTGGCTAGCTGTTGACTGGTGTCTTTTGATCGCTTCTGCATCAAGAGGGTGTTCCTGAATGACCGAAATACCCCGTGCCAATAACGCCTGGGTTAATTGGTCGCCTTTGCCACCAATCACCTCTGCACGGATGACCACACAGGCAATATCGATATCATCCGGCAATTCATCCAATGAGCGGAAGAGGGGCACATTGAAATCTCGGGCAAGTTGCTGCGAACGAGGGCTTCCTTGCGCCAAGATCCCGGCCAGTTCCAGATCTGACCGAGGCTGTAGAAACGCATTAAGATACAGTTCACCAAATTTTGAACCGACAATCAAAACCCGCCGTGGCGTTATCATATGTTCTCCTTAACCGGTTCAACTGTTGGCACTGAACTCAGGATGTTTTTCAGGCACGCAACCAGAGAGCCGACATGTTTGTGGAATAGGCTGTAATGATCACCATCAAGTTGTGTCACATTGACTGGCCCGAAAGCTCGCCAACCAAGATCAGTTGCGGTGAGGGTTGTTGGATCGAGGTAATCCATAAAATCAGGCAATGCCTGCTTTGCCCGGATAAGGCAGAAAGGTTGTGAAGTCCGGGGTGGACAATAGTCAAGCAATGCCCGCAGATTATGCTGCCAGATGGCATAAAGCTCAGCCAGTGAGTCATCAATCTGGGCAGATTGCGGTAAGGCTTGGTGTAATGCTTGCAGGAAGGTTTCCGTGTTTGCTGCAATCGCGCTGTTATTCAGTTCGAGACCCGGGAATTGTCCCTGCAAATCGAGCAGGAAATGACGATGACAGAATGCATCATCCAGCGTCAGACCCGTGCGCACATTCGGTGCGAAACTATCAATCAGGATGCAGTCAGAAACGCTTTCACCGGCAGCACGTAATTGATGAGCCATTTCATAGGCCACTAATCCACCGAAAGACCAACCCGCCAGTGCATAAGGTCCTGTAGGTTGGAACTTACGGATTTGTCTGATGTAATCAGCAGCCAGCGTAGCGACAGAAGGTTTATCGATATTCATGCTCTCTGGTGCAAATGCCAGACCAATCAGACGCTGGGCACCCCAATTAGCTGCCAAATGACGATATCCCAACAGGTGTCCCCCAATTGGATGGACGATAAACAAGGTAGCTTGTTCTAAGGTAGCTTGTTCTAAGGCGGCAGATTGTTCTAAGGCAGATTGTTCAATGTTTCCCTTGTTCAGTACCACGCCCTGACAAATATTTTCTGGTTGGTGTTCAATAAATTCCGCCAGTGAATGTACGGTATCGTAAGTTTGCAACAGGCTGAGGGGGTATTGGCGATTAACTGTCTGATTGATTTGCACCATTAATCGTACTGCGGCCAGAGAATCCCCGCCAAGAGTAAAGAAACTCTCGTGTATGTTAATATTTTGTTGCTCTAAGACTGATTCCCAAAGGTTTAATACCGTTTGTCCTGTCGCGCTGAGCGTCACCGATGGTGCTGAATCACCTTCTTGCGCTTTTTCAACCAGAGTCATCAAGGTACGTCTGTCGATTTTACCGTTGTCGGATACAGGTATCGTATCGAGAATAATAAAGCGCTGTGGACACATCCAAACCGGCAAGGTTTGCTGCAACCAGTGAGGCAGTATCGGTAACAGTTCGGCAGAAACTGGCGCAGTACCGGTTAAACGTAAGCCAGCGACGAGCTGCAATGCACCGTTTGACGTCGTATGTGCAAAAACTATCGCTTGTTGTATCGCAGGGTGTTCACATAAGCGATGCTCGATTTCGCCCGGTTCAATCCGGTAGCCACGAATTTTAATCTGGTGATCATTACGCCCTAAAAATTCGATATTACCGTCTGGCCGCCAGCGACCTAAATCACCGGTACGGTAGAGCCGTTCGCCCGTTTGGGGATGGATGATAAAGGCTTGTTGCGTTTTTTCTGTATCATTCCAATAACCCAGGGCAAGCCCACTTCCACCAATATAAAGCTCGCCGGTTACCCAGACTGGACAAGGTGACAGTGCTGAATTAAGCACGTAGAAAGTCTGATTGGCTAAAGGCTTGCCATAGGGGATGCTGCACCAATGAGGCTCAACCTGTGCGATAGGATAAGCAATAGACCATATTGATGCTTCGGTTGCGCCGCCCAAACTGAGCAGGTTAAGCGCAGGGTGAAGAGCAGACAATTTTGCCGGCAAATGGGTGGGGATCCAGTCACCACTCATCAATATCCAGCGCAGGCTATTCAGGGGATTTAGAGAATGAGAATAGCTTCGGGCATACTCCTCAAGCAGTTGCACAAATGCCGGCACGGAATTCCAGACAGTTACCGATTCTCGTTGTAACCATGCCAGCAGTTTGTCAGGTTGTTTAGTGTCCCCAGGTGCAGGAATAACCAGTTTTGCTCCACGGCTCAACGTGCCGAAGAGGTCATAAACGGAAAGATCGAAGGTTAACTCTGATATTGCCAGCACACTGTCGTGCTCATTGAGTGCAATACGTTGATTAATATCAAGGATCGTGTTGACAGCACCCCGATGGTCTATCATTACGCCTTTGGGTTTTCCGGTCGAGCCGGAGGTGAAGATAACATAAGCTAAATCTTCTGGCTGTACAGATAAACGTTGTTCTTCGGTTACGGGTAAATTATTGAGCCATGTTTCATCCAGAGAGATGACGCAGACATGCTCAGGCCAATTCATCTGTTGAGCAAACTTAGGTTGTGTCAGTACGGTATCAACTTGCCCTGATGCCAATAACTGATGGCTCCGCTGTTGCGGATAACTGGCATCAATAGGCAGATAAGCCCGCCCTGCCAATACAATGGCAAGAACGGCGACAACCTGTTCCCAGCCTTTTTCCATGACCACACCAATCAGGGAGGAAGCCTGATTTTCCTGCGCTTGCAGATGGGCTGCCAGTGTCAGGCTGTGTGACCACAAAGTGCGATAGTCGATCTGACGCGAGGTATCGACCACCGCAGTACGTTGAGGATAACGATTTACTGCCTGTTCAATGAGCGAGCAGAGCGTATGCGATGGAAAAACGATTTTTGTCGCATTACTGTTCTGACACAAAGCGCGATCGTTTGCTGGCAGCCAGTCAGGCAGCGGGGTACTCCATGAATAATCCGGTTCGAGCAAGGCAGTGATACACGCTTGATAATGGGCAAACATGTTTTCTGCAACCTGAGGCTGGAACAATTGTGGCAAGATCGCCCATTGTAGGGTGATACCGCCTTCTGCGCCGGAAATTAACATACAGTCGAGATAAACATGGGGAGTTTGCGCACCAAAGAGATTGAGTGTTCCCAACCCTGATGGCCCTTTGCCCGCTGTACCGGTTGTATCGTTGAATACAATCGGCATACCGGCGTTTAGGTTGTGGCGGTGTTGATTTTTCTCCCTGAGTACCTGTTGCCCGTCAAACAGCGCATGTTGAAGATCGGCCAGCCATTGCCGTTGTATCCGGCTTACAGCATCACTGAACCCTGTAATATTGCGTAGATCCACTTCCAGCAATGATGTGGTCGACAGATTGCCGACTAACGTATCGCAATACTGAGGCATTAACAGGCGGTTACCATGCAGGACATTGATGGTGAAATGCTCGTTGTTGCTCCACGTGGACAAAACATGAGCAAATAGGGTTAGCATCACTTGTGAAGGTGATACGCGGTATTCTGCGGCACGTTGTTGCAAACGCTGCCATTGTTGTGGACTGATATGTCCGGTCAGACACTGTTGATCGAGTTGCTGTGACGGGTGATCTTGCAGTGGTAACACCGGCGCATCCGGCAACGAAGGTAAGCGATCAAGCCAGTATTGCCGGCTTTGTTGCCAGGTTTCTTCGGTTTTCTCATTCTCCAGTGCCTGAATATAGTCGCCAATCGTTGCTGCCGGCGGCTCTGGCTGCCAGTCAGGTTCCTGATACCCGTGGTGTAAATCCCGCAAGATTAATGTCAGGCTTTTACCATCTGCAACCAGCAGGTCGATAGTCAAATGCAATAAATATGCCTGATCATCGGTATGGTACAGGGTTAAATCAAACAGCGGCCAGTTGTCGCTGGGAACGCCTTGAGTACGTAGCGTGTTGCGGGCATGATCCAGTTGCGCCTCGCGCTCATCTGACAACATGTCACGGCAATCAATGACGGTTGGTGTATAGCGGGGAACTTCCGGCAAAATACGATATTGCCCCTCCTTCACATAACCGCGTAATTGCGCATGATGATTTATCACACGGTTCCAGGCGGCGGTGAAACGAGGCAGGTCAAGCCCGTTGATAGCCAGTTCAGCATAGAAATGCGCGATACCGTTACCAAATTGGAACAGTTGGCTCTCTCCCAGCCAATAAGCGTATTGCAGTGCGGTAAGTGGCAAAATCTGCTCAGATGCCGGTTCAGTTTGAGGCGGTATCGCAAGTGGCGCTGAACGGGGTTCGGCTACCCGCAGAGTACGGCAAAATTCACTCAACTCAGGGTGTTCGAATAGCTGTTGCAGACTGGCTTGTTCGTAACCCTGGCGGCGTAATTGCACCACCATTCGGGTGGCAATCAGACTGTCTCCGCCACTTTGGAAAAAGTCACTGTGACGCTGTATTGACTGAGGCAGCAGTGAACGCCAGAGCGCAATGACTTGTTGTTCAATATCATGAAGCGGGGCATCTTCTGTTTCTGGTTGTCCGGTTTTCGTGATTAACGGTTGTACCATGCTCTCTTTCGCTGTCACCATCAACGGCAATTGCTCTTGCTGTTGAATATGCAATGAGTAAGGCAAGGTGGAAAATCGGGCTGCTATTTCGCTGATATTAAGCCGAGCTTGTTGTTCAGCCCGTGCCAGGATCAGTTGTTGATGCAGTTCTGGCCCGTTTTGCCCCGGCCATTCCAATGCAACCCGATAACCGGATTGCGTCAGGCACTGACGCCAGCCTGCAAGTTCCATCAATGCACTATTACCGTGATCACCACCGCGATCGTCAACCCAGGCGTTAATACCTTCAATAAATCCGACACTGGTGAGTTGCATGGCACTTTCGCGTTTGGTGGATTCAATAATCAGCAACCCGCCACCGGCTTTCAATAAACGGGAGAGGCGTCGCAGGGTATTTCTCAGATGGATCGCATCATGTAATACGTTAACCGCCATAATCAGGTCATAACCGGATGCCGGGTGCTGACTAAAATCAATACGCTGGTTAATATCGAACAGGGCAAATTTTACCGTTTCTCCGTAATGATTGAGTAACTGGCGGGCATCATCCAGGAATAGCGGTGAAACATCCGTAAAGTGGTAGCTTTGAATGGCGTGTGCATTGTGTGCCAGTACCTTCTCTGAGGTTGCTCCGGTTCCTGCACCAACTTCCAGTACAGAGAAATGTTCGGATGTCTGGCTCAATTGCCGGACAATTTCAGCGGCAGCCTGGTTCAGGCAACGTAATGCGGGGTTCTCACTGTAGAGGCTGGTTGTGATTTGTTTCTCGGCGAACAGCAGCTCCAATGCATTACCACGTCCGGCAAGCAGGGAGTCATGTTGTTCGATGCAGGTTGAGACATAACGACTAATGGTTTGACACCATACTGCATCATCCAGTTTTGCTGTAGGGACCGGAACATGGCTAAGTGGTTGCAGGCAACGATATCCGTCAGCGTTTTTTTCAATAAACCCCTGATTATTGAATAACGTCAGCCATTGAGTCAGCAGGCGTTGATACTGTGGCGCCAGTTGTAAGCGTTGTTCAATCTCTTCACGAGAGTGATATTGTTGTGCAGCAGTGAATAAGTTATGGCGCAGTAAGGTCTGGCTCAGGCCAAATAACGCTTGTTGCTCAATATGTTGCCAGGAGCGCTCAAACGCTTGTTGTTCTGCTAACGTGGGTAGCGGTAAGGTGTCGGTGTTGATAACCCGTGGTTCTGGCAGTGATAATGGCAAATGATCTTCTGCAACCAACCACAGGTTGTAACCTTGTGTATCGTCCTGACGAGGCTGAATTTCTGCCAGCCGTATTTCAGGTTTAGTACGCAGATAGTGTTCGGCCTGACGCAATTCAGGGTGTTGCGGCCAGAAGTCATAACGCGTATGACCAGACGGTGGCGTATGCAGATCATAATACGCCATGCGTTCAGGCTGGTGGCAAATTTGCACTAACAGCGCGTCATAAGCGGCAAACAGCGACTCAATAACCCCTGCCTCTAGCACATCATCCATGCAATACCAGTTAAACAGCAGATCACCATCGACCTCCATAACCTGATGATCTAACCAGACTTGTGGCGTCTGGCTCAGAACAAAGACCGGATCGCCCAGTAATTGAGTGATGGATTGTTTGATAGCGACACCGTCTTGTGCCATCCCTAACATACTGGTGAAAACGACCGGTGTCAGCGGCTGTCTGCTTTGGGTTTCGCCATTTTTTTGGCGGCCAAGTTCCCGCAACACTTCAACACCGTTGACATGACTGTGGCTTAACCGTTGCCAGAGCAAAGCCTGGGTTTTTTCCATGCTGGCACGCAGGGACGTTGTCTTGCGTAAATCAAAATCCATCAACATGACTGAGGTAAAATCACCAATCAGTTCTTGCACCTCTGGATGGAAAGGTTGTCGGTTAAAGAATGTCAGGTTGAGCGTAAACAGCGGGTGACGGCTGTACCATTCAAGAGTATGGGCAAACAGCGTCAACAGGCCAGCGGAAGGTGTGACTCCCCATTTTTTCCAGCACTGTTTAAGGTGTTGCCAGTCAGATTGCGCCACCCGACCTTCATAAGTCGTGAATTGAGGCTGGTTACGTTGAGATAATTGTGGTTGAGATAATCGTGATTCCAACGGTAATCGTGGCGCGGGCGGCAATGAAAGTAGTTGTTCCTGCCAGTATGCCCATGATGCCCGCCACTCTTTACTTTCACGTTGCGCATGTTCTGCCATCACATAATCGCGGAAAGTAAATGCTTGTGGGACCAGAGGTTGTTGATGATAAGCGAGTTGGAGATCGTCCATCATGATCCGGAAACTTTGTACATCAAACTGCAACAGATCTAGGTTCATATGTAAGCGACAACGTTCATTCGGTAGCAGTGATACAGAGACGTCAAACAACGGCCACTGTTCTGCCGGTGGTACTTGGTAGGAGAGGGTATGACGACGTTGAGCCAAAGCCTGTTCGCAGGCGGTATCATCCCGTGTGCGCAAATCAGCCTGAGACAGAACATACCACGGTGTTTCCGGCAAGATCCGTTGTTGCCCGTCTTCATCGACTATCATGCGCAGCATGCCATGACGCTGGATCAATGCATTCCATGCCTGTTCAAAACGCGGGATATCAAAGTTATCCAGTGCCAGATCCCATTCAAATAAGACGTGACAAGCGACTCCCCCAAAATCAATGGCCTGTGTACGACCAATCCAGTAAGCGTGCTGAATGGGAGTCAGAGGAAAGGGGGCGTGGCGCCGGGAGTTGTCAATAATAACCTCTGGTTGGGAAGAGATAATCGGCTGTTCAGGCAGGGCCTCCCCAATGAGCGTATTAAGCCCCTCTGGTGTCATATTTTGGTAAGCCAAACCCGCGGTCAATCTAAAGCCAAATTGCTGGTGGATCGCCGCGTTTAACTCCAGAAATAGCAGGGAATCCAAACCGAATTGTAATAAATCCTGTCGTGGATCTAAACGTTCCGGCTGTTCCAGCCGCAATAAAGTTGCGATACGCTGACGCAGCCAGTTAAGCCGTTGTTCACTGTCCAGATACCGCGTGTTATCGGCAGGGAGTGAAGATGCGGATTTTGCAATTATGGGGGGAACATCAGTCTGCAAGCGGCGCGAAATATCAGGGTGATGTTCATCTAACCGCATGGCCAGATAGCAAGGTGATACGGTGTACAGAGATTGATGGAGATGCCAGATACCTTCATTTGTGCTGAACGGTAACATGCCATCCTGCGCCAGTTTTTCTACCAACCGCCGGTCGCTGGCCATACCAATGCCACCCCAAACGCCCCAAACCAACGTTTTAACCATCAATTGATTTGGTGCTGTCAGCGCTAAAGATTCCAGACAAGCGTTGGCGATGGCATAAGCCCCCTGTCCTTGGGCACCTAACATTGAGGCGGCAGAAGCGTGCAGCAGCAGATATTGGGCATGATGTTGTTGGAGCGCAGTTTGCAACGCCGTGGCGCTGTGAGCCTTGACGGATAACACGTGTGACAGGTGCTGACGCTCAAGTTCTGCCAGTGGAGTATGGTCGGCAATGCCTGCGGCATGGATCGCGCCCGCGATACGATCTTCTTGTGCCAGAGCCTGCACTGCATTTAGTAAGGCGGGTGTATCTGTGACATCAAGGTTAATCCAGCGTATTTCACATTCGCTACTCAGTGACAATTCTTGCACAAAATCATCCCAATCCGCATGTTTGCGGCGGGCAAACACGGCAATCTTGCGTGCGCCCTGAGTCAGCAACCAACGGATGGAAATGCGACCGATACCCCCCATTCCGCCTGTAATAATGTGCCAACCCTGATGAGGAATCGATATCGGCTGTTGTGACAGTGGTTGTGATAATGACTGGCGTTGTAAAACCGGCACAGCGATTTGATTTCCGCGTACTCTCAGCCAGCGATGGTGTCCATAATTCCGTGCATCCAGATAGCCAAGCGCTAATGACAACGCGTCCGTATCGTAAATATCAGCGATATCAATCGCCTGAATGCGGCGGTGGGGATACTCTTCAACCGCGACCCGCAGCAAGGCCCAAATAGCGTATTGGGCGGGGTTGATATCTTCTTTTAATAAGGTGGATCCTGCTTGGGCACAGCAGGTTACAACGGTTAAAGGTGCTGTTTCATCGCGTTTTAGTTCACTAATAACCTGATCACATAATTCTGTAACCTCATTGCCTTCAAGCAGCAGTAACCGATTGCCGTTTTCAGGCTGTAAATGAATGCCATGACGCCAATGATTAATCACCCCGCCATTTGCGGTTGAAGAGCGAAGGGTATAGCGCGTTGAAGATCCCGGTATATTTGCGGTATTTATTGTGCGCCAATGCAGGGCATAGTGAGTATCAGGGCATGGCTGCGGTGCAGGAAGCCAGGTTTTTGTCACCGATCGGGATGCCACTGACTGACGGGGCAGATCAGCACGATCACTCAGCAGCGCGAATAGGCGCTCACCCGCATAAATCAGTGCCGGGAAAGCCGTGAACAAACCCGCCTCCAGTAACCGGCGTCTGGCATAAGGCAAGGCACGGTAAGGACGATATATTTTACTTACCGTTGGCGCGGAAATTTCCTGATAATAACCTTGCTGCACACAGTGGCTTAATAACTGCTCCAGCAACGCCCGCCAGCAAGGTTGTAGCCGACCAGCCCGAATCGTGTCGATGGCACTGAAACCTTGTTCAGCCTCACGCCCATGACACTGATATATCAATGCATCGGTATACAATGCCCGCAATATTGCTGCATCGGCGTTTTGTTCAATGGCAGGATCAAGCAGGGAATTGACATCAAGCTTAGTGTTGGCTAAGAGCGGCTCGGTTTTGCTTACAGGTAATTCGGTTGCGGAGAAGCGGTAATGCTGCTCATCAAATGGATAGAGTGGGGCATGGCATTTTACCCCGGTGAATGGGAAGAGATGCGGCCAGTCAAGTTGTGCACCGGCACAGTAAAGTTGCATAAGTGCCGTTTGTTGATCTGCTTCTGGGGAGCTTTGACGATAGGCACTCGCAATCCAGGTTTCCTGCGGCAGACTGGCTCGTCGTCCGATCCCTGTTAGCGGTGCATCAGCCCCAAATTCCATGAACAGTGCAACACCTTGCTGGCGGGCAAACTCAATGGCCTGATGATAACGTACCGTGTGGCGCATATGGTTACGCCAGTAATCAGGTGCGCCTAATTGCTCATCCTCTGCCAGATTGGCTGTCAAGGTAGAAATGAGCGGAATTTCTCCCGATGCTGGTTGTAACCGGCTGCAATACAGGGAAAATTCGGCCAGAACAGGCTCAAGCATGGCTGAATGTGCGGCACAGGCAACATCAAGGTGCTGGTAACGAATCTGCTGCTGTTCCAGCCGTTGTGTCAGGATAGCAATTTCTGTCTCTTTACCGGCCCAGACCCAGTGTTGCGGGCCATTGCAAACCGCCAGATCCAAAGACAATGAATCCGTAAAAGGAGAAATATCTTCTTCGTTGGCAAAGATTGCCAACATTGCTCCTCCTTGAGAACAGCTTTGCATCAGTTTGCCCCGTACCGCGACCAGTGGCATGACTTGCTCAGGTGTGAGAATGCCGGCAACCACGGCAGCTGCGAATTCACCGACGGAATGCCCCAGGATATAATCCGGTTTTAGCCCAAGTGCACGCCAATGGGCTGCCAGCGCAATTTGATGAGCCACAATGGCCGGTTGTGCATATTCGGTGGTCGCTAAGTCGGCATCATGCTCGCCGAACATCACGGCTTTTAGTGGCAGTGCTAATTCGGTGGCACAGGCGGCACAGCAACGATCTAACATCGCGGAGAAAACAGGAGAACTGGCATACATGGCTTTTCCCATGCCAGCCCATTGACAACCCTGACCGCTGAATTGCCACAGTTGCTTGTTTTCATTTTTGGTTTGCCCGCTAAAGATGTTTGGTGTTGCGATATTGTTCGCAAAAGCGGATAGGCTCTCCACATTTTTTTCACTATCTTGTGGCGCTAATGTCAGCGCTAAACGCCAGGGCAGTGAAAGATCACGTCCCTGCAATGCAGTCCAGGCCAGATCGGTATCATGTTCCGGGGTATTATTGAGTGCAGCCGTGTAGCGTTGCGCCAATTGACGCAATGAGGCTTCCGAAGCCGCAGAGAGCAGCAACGGTGCTGTTGGTGAATGGTTAATACGGCGACGATGTAATTCTGTTGGCAATGATTGCACCACAATATGACAGTTAGTGCCGCCAATGCCGAATGAAGAAACGCCGGCGGTACGCAATTCTTGCGTCCAACGTTGCCCTTGTGTTGCCAGCCTGAACGGGCTTTCTTGCAGTCGTAATGCCGGATTGGGTTGCTGTACATTGAGCGTTGGGGGAATGTAACCCTGCCAGACGGCCAGAACCGCTTTGATCAAACTGGCAATACCTGCGGCAGTATCGAGATGACCGATGTTGCTTTTTACTGAACCAAGATAACAAGGCGGTACTGACCCACTGCGGTCAGAGAATACCGTGCGTAATGCATCAACTTCAATGGGATCACCAAGTGGTGTCCCTGTGCCGTGTGCTTCAATCATGCCGACGTCATCAATGCTGACATCAGCCAGTTGTAATGCTTCGCTAATCACACGGTGCTGACCCTTCACCGAAGGTGCCGTAAAGCCCACTTTTTCGTTGCCATCGTTATTAATGGCACTGCCCCGTAACACGGCCATGATGGGATCGCCATCGCGTAAGGCATCACTCAGACGTTTCAGTGCGACAATACCAACACCATTGCCGCCGTAGGTGCCATTTGCCTGACTATCAAAGGGTCGACAGTGCCCGTCAGGTGAGAAGATCATCCCTGGTTGATACAAGTAACCGCTTTCTTGTGGGAAAGAAACCGCCACACCCCCGGCCAGAGCCATGTCACACTCACCGGAACGCAGGTTCTCACAAGCCATATGTACGGCAACCAGTGAACTTGAACAGGCGGTTTGTACGGTGAGAGCAGGGCCTTTCAGGTTTAATTTATAGGCAGTCCGGGTCGCAAGGTAATCTTTATCGTTACTCATTAACGCTTGTAACCCTTTCACCTTGCCAGCATCGGTCATCGCAAACTGTGACCATGAAGGCCAGGTACTGATCCGGCTACTACCAAAGACACCGGTTTTCAGCGGGACATGACGTGGCGCATAACCGGCATGTTCAAGCGCATGCCAGGCTGTTTGCAGAAATAGACGCTGTTGAGGATCGAGCATTTCTGCTTCCTGACGTGAATAGCCAAACAGCGAGGCGTCAAATTGTTCCGCGTTCTCCAGTATTGCCGCCTGATTGACAAAGTTTTCACTATCAATGAGTTCAGGAGAAATACCGGCATCCAATAATGTTTGACGGGAAAGTGTCTTTGTACACTCAACCCCATGTTGCAGGTTATGCCAAAAAGTATCGCTATCGGGTGCCTGTGGAAAACGGCAGGCAAGGCCAATCACTGCGATGGGATCGCAATTATCGTAGTGAGGCGTTAAGTGAGTCATTGTGCAGCTCCTTTATGACGTTTTTCCCGTTGTTGCAGACGCTTTTGTTGTTGACGTTGACGAAGGGGGATTGACCGGTCATTTTCGTTTTGAGCCTCTTTGCGGCAACGCAAACTGAGCGACTCTGGCGTCGGATAAGCAAATAAATCAGTAACAGCAAGATGCCGGAAGCCTGCATCTTGTAATTTGTTATGCAGTTGGATGAGCTGTAGCGAGCTGGCTCCTGCCTCAAAAAAGTTTTGTTGTGCATTTATCGGACAATGGGTTACAGATAAAAACAAGCGTTGAATTTCATTGCATGTTTCACGGCATATTTGTGGCCCGGCTCCTTCTGCGCGTGGAATAGCCACAGCAGGATTATCTGCAACGATCATGGTTTGCTGGCGTGGCAGCAGTTGCTCCAAAGCTGAACGCCAACTTTCGGGTTGTGCAGCGAGGGTGCGCAATAGCGCCATATAGCGGTTAAACATGTTTTGTAACGGGTGTGGCTCAAATAATTCTTCGACTGCGTCCCAGTTCAGGCAAAGTTCATCATCAGATTCGTAAACCTGATGATCCAGCCAGATTTGCGGCGTTTGCGAGATCCCCCAAACCGGTTTCATCCATGATGAACGTGACAGGAACTGTCCTTCGTGTGTGCCCAACGCACTGGTGAAAACGACGGGCATGACGGCAGCATCAGGGCCACGGCGCTGCGCCAGTTCGCGCATCACTCTGATCGCTGAGATATGGCGGTGATCCAGATCTTGCCATAGCTGTTGTTGCAGCCGGCGTGCACTGGATAACCAGTTTTTCTCCGGATGCCAGGCCAGTAGTGACAATGAGGTGAAATCACCCAGAATATGTTTAATATCCTCATGCCAGTGTGGGCGATCGAACAGGGTAAGGTTAAGGGTTAACTCCGGTCTGGTACTAAATGCGGACAGAACGGCGGCATAAGCGGCAAGCAGGAGCGCAGAAGGTGTTATTTGGTGGGAGGCCGCCTGTTGTTTTAACTGCGCCCATTCCTGTGCAGATAACCGATCGCTATAGCGCACAAAATGCGGGGTTTGAACACGTGCTGGTGCCATACGCAATGGTAATTGCGGGGCCAATGGCAATGTTTTCACTCGCTCTTGCCAGTATTGCAGGGAACTCTGATGTACCGGCATGTGTTGCTGGCGTAATACACAATCACGGAATGCCACTTTCAGTGGCGGTAAGGTGTGTTGTTCGTTGAGATATAGCTGCTCTAATTCAGCCAGCAATATCTGCATACTTAACCCATCTAATAGCAGGTTATCCAGACTAACAAACAGTCGGGAGACAGGGTTGTTGTCTTGTGCAAGTTGGAAATCGAACACCGGCCAGCGACTGACATCTAATACTTGATGTGACAGACGGTCGCGTAAGGTGTCTGCTTCAGTAATATCGGCAAATCGGTGTTGTTTAACTGAGAAGGCCGGGACATTTTGTAATATCTGTTGTTGCCCGTTAATCACAACCGTCCTGAGCATAGGATGACGTTGGATCAGGCGATTTAACACCCGATTCAGGCGCTGAACATCTAACTGTTCTATCCGGTATTCGATAAAGAAATGTGCCCCAATGCCGCTCAGAGCGAAACCAGGGTAGCGTCCGACCAGATAAGCTTGCTGAACTTCGGTTAATGGGAACGGCTGATATTCATCTTGCTCTTCTGAAATTGCATAGGCTTCTGATGAAGTTTCAGATAAATAAGTCAGTGTTGAGGCAAATGCTGCTAATTGCGGGTGACGGAACAGGTGACCCAGTTCGCCTTTAAGGTCTTGTTGTGCCAGTTCACCAATTAAACGGGTAGCTAAAAGACTGTCACCGCCAAGTTGGAAAAAGTCGCTGTGACGGCCCAATTGTTCAGTATTCAGCAGGCGTTGCCAAATATCGCCAACGGTTTGCTCCACCGCATTTAGTAAAGTTATTTCAGGCTGAGACGTCGCTGTGTCTGTTTTTGTGGTGGATGTTGTGGCGAATTGCAGAGATTGTGCCAGCGCTTTACGGTCAATTTTGCCGTTAGGTGTCAGGGGCAGGTGCGGAATAACATGCAAGCGCTGTGGGATCATATAGCCTGGCAAATGTTGTGCCAGCGCGGATTTGATTTTTTCCCGATCAGGTATGGTGACGTTGTCACTTGTTTGCATCAACAGCACATTCAGATTGCCGAGGGTAATCGGTGTTTCCGCGTGCAATGGAAGAAGAGATAACCACTCTGATGCAGAACGTAACTGAATACCTTGCGGTGAAAGTAACTCAGCTGTAATCAGGGAAATAGGAGATGCTTGTTGCAACTCCATTGCCAATACCAACGCACCCGGTTGTGCCAGTGGAAGTAATGCTCTGATGAAACTTGCTGGGTCTTCTTCGCGGTGTAATACATTGTTTAGCAGGATGATATCTGCCTGATGTTGTAGCGATTCGGGACTATTTTTCTCAGACCAATAGTGTACTGATGTGTGAGTATAGCCACTTAACCTTGTTTGCATCTGGTTAATCAGCGCCTGAGAACGTTCAAAACCGATATAAGACAGATGTTGGTCAGTAATATGTTCTGCCAGCCATTGAGCACAGAGACCACTGCGGGCATCGAACTCCATCAAAGTAACGGGGCGTTGTAACCGCTGGGAAAGGGCAATGATGACCTGTTGCAATCCTGTCAGCCATTGCGGGGTTTCTGGTTGGATAAAGAGTTGTTGCTCCGGTGCAAATTGCGGATCATCAAGTAATGTGACGGCGGCCTGCTGTCCGGTAAGAATATGACGCAGCGTAGAATGCCAGCGTGCAGGAATAGATTTTGCTTCATGACTGAATGAGGTGGATGGCAATCCGGCCTGATAGAGATGATGTGCAGGTTCAGCCAAGAGTTTGCACTGGCAAAGATGCGCCAGCATACGGGCAAACCAGTGATGGTATTCCGGCAGTGGTTGATAGTGTTTCAGACAATCGGCGAGCGATTGCGGTGAAGTAAATGTAATGCCGTGATGCGACAGGTGTTCAAGCAGGAATAGCGCAACTTCGTCATAATGTTTATGATTATCATCGGTTATTACCTGCATTGCCGGGAACAGATCACGATAGTGCGTGGGTAATTGTGGCGCACGATTTATGCGTTGGCATAAAGTATTACCTTCCAACTCCAGGAATGCCACCAGAGACTTTTCTTTTTCACCACGGGCTAAGGCAACACCTTTACTGATACCAGTGACTTGACTGAGGGCGGCATCAATTTCTCCCAGCTCAATCCGGTAACCCCCGATTTTCACCTGGCTATCACGGCGCCCCATAAATTCAAGCCAGCCTTCGGGGTGATAGCAACCCAGATCTCCAGTCCGATACCAGCGTTCTCCCTGATCAATAACAAATTGGGCCGCCGTGCGTTCTTCATCATTAAAATAGCCTGGCGCTACACCGGCACCACCAATCCACAGTTCACCAACAACCCAGTCAGGGCAATCACGGCCATCTTCACCCACGACACGGTAACATTGGTTTGCGAGAGGATAACCATAAGGGATAGAACGCCACTGTGGGTCAACGTCCTTAACAATATATTCATTTGACCAGATAGCCGCTTCCGTTGCGCCTCCCATTGCGCTTAATACACCCTCAGGATTGAATGCACGGTAACGTTCAGGCAGCGACAAACCGATCCAATCCCCGGACAACATCACAGTACGCAGCGTTTTCGGTGTACCAACTTCCATCCCTTCACAATAGGTCAGCAACATATCAAACAGTGCCGGTACACTGTTCCACAACGTAACGTGATGGCGCTCGATCAGCATTTCCCAGCTTGATGGATCGCGGCGTTGTGCTTCATTAATTAATACCAGCGCACCTCCGGCACTGAGAATGCCAAAAATGTCATAAACAGAGAGGTCGAAATGCAGGGCGGAGAGTGCCAGCAAACGGTCATGGCGTTGCACTTGATGACGCCGATTGATATCCAGACAGGTATTCAGTGCGCTTTGATGGCTAATCACCACACCTTTTGGCATACCGGTTGAACCAGAGGTATAAATGATATAAGCCGGATCAGTCACCGCGCACTTAGCCATGTGAGTTAAGGGCAATAACTGCGCATCCTGATGCCAGGAAATGCAATGTATATCCTGTGACCAGGCATTGTTCTGCTGCTTAGGATCAATAATAACGACATTGATTCCGGCACTTTCACAGATAGCCCGACGTCGGTTTAGTGGCTGATCCACGGGAAGCGGAACATAAACACCACCGGCATAAAGTACAGCCAGTACAGCGACAATTTGTCCGATGCCTTTTTCCATGCTAACAGCAACACGATCGCCCGGCATAACCGATATTTTTTGCAATCCGGCGGCTAATCGGCGGGCGGTCAGGCTGAGTTCGCTATAACTCATTTGTTCGTGCTGAGTCATTAAAGCGACAGCATTGGGGGTCTGTTCTGCTTGTATAAACACCGCTTCATGTAACAAGGCATTGGGTAACGGTTCAACCGTGTTATTCATTTGGCGTCGCAGACGGTATTGCGACTCAGGCATCAGATCCGGTAACTTTTCGTGCCATTGTGTCGCGTTTTCCGTCAGGTTCTCAATCAACCCCTGATAGGTTGTGAATAGCGTATCCATCAAACCGGCAGGGAAAAGTTCGTCGTTGCTGTCCCACTGGATATTCAGGGCGTTTTCATGTTCAAAGGCAACAAAATCCAGCCATACCTGCGGTGTTTGTGATATTCCCCAGCTCGGTTTTCCCAGGACATCACCCGTATTCTCACCATACAAAGGCCGGCCTAAATTGCTGGTAAACACAATTGGTGCGCCATGAGGGTGGTTACCTCGCTTCTTGAGTTCACGCAGAACTTCGACACCAGACCAATGACGATGTTCGTAAGCTTCGGTAAATGTTGCCTGTGCATCCTGAGCCAGTTGGCTGAATGGTAAATTATCGCCGGGAATGTCTAACAGCAGAATATTAGTAAAATCGGCCAGAATGCTATCAACCGCGTTATGCAGCGGAACTCTGTCAAATAGCGTCAGGTTGAACAACAAGCGTGTTGCATTGCTCCAGCGACACAATAAAGCGGCAAATGCCGTCGCCAATGCCATCGTTGGCGTCACGCCATTTTGTTGCGCGAGTTGTTTAAAACGTTCCCAATGTTCAGGCGATAAACGAAAACATCTGCGCTGGATCCGGACATTTTTTATCAGGGAAGGATCTCTGGCCAGCGGAAGTTGGGGGGCTGGTGGCAAGGTGTCTAATCGGTGACGCCAGAATGCCTCTGCTTCCTGTCGGGCCTGCTTAAATTGAGTCTGATATTGTGTCAGGTAACTGCAAAAATCATAGTCAGAAGAAATAACAGGCAGACTGCGTTTGGCAATTAATGCCGCCAGTTCGGTAAAGAACAGGCTAAAACTGGCGGCATCCATGATCAGCAGGTCGATATTGGCATGCAGCCGATGTTGATTATTACCAAACAGGCTAAGTTGAAGATCAAACGTTTCCCCTTCTTCAACCCGTAATACGCGATGGCTGAGTTGTTCGCGTATATTGTCCAGCGTTTGTTGCTGTTCATCAACTGACTGATGGCGGAGATCGTGAACCGTTAATTGTTTCCAGTAAGCACGGGTCATACCTTGCTGGCGCCCATCCGGCAAAAAACGCACACGTAACATCGGATGCCGCTGGATCAGCATGTGAATAGCCGCTTCCAGTCGTTCAGGCTCCAGCCCGATCCCCTCAAACTCATGATACAAATGACAACCCACGCCCCCCAACGTTTGCGCCGGTGAACGCCCAACAAAATAAGCATGTTGTACCGCCGTCAATGGGAATGGGCGAGCATCCGCAATCCGTGGCAGTGGCGCTGTCTCTTGGGGGATTGTGTGGGTGACAGGGGCATAGCGTTGCAGAAGCTGGCTCCAGGCATGCAGCGTTGGTTTTTGGTAAAGCTCGCGCAGAGTGACACGATGGCCCTGGCGTCTAAACTGGTTCAGCAATGCCATGATTTGCATTGAATCCAGCCCATGGCGGATTAAATCGTCATGATCGCCCACCAAAATATGTTTTTGATTAAACAGGCCAGCGATAAGCTGGCGCAATGAATCAGGAGAGAGAAGGTCCGTGTGCATGAGTAAATCCTATAAAATGACAGTACCTGATAAATCAATTGGAAGTGTTACACCTTATTTAAGTGAATACTGGGATGTAAGTGCCAATGCTCTTCTGAGCCAAGGTGATTTTTCCAAAGGGATTGGTAAAGTGGACAACGTTTCAGTAATTCATCATGTGTACCGCTATCACAGAGGGTTCCATGATCCATGACCAATATTTGATCAGCACGGGTTATCGTGCTCAGACGATGAGCGATAACAAAAACGGTTTTATCCTGAGTGAGAGAATCAAAGGCTTCTTGTATCAATTGCTCATTTTCGGGATCCAGTGATGCAGTTGCCTCGTCCAGGAATAGCACCGGGGACTGTTTTAGGATCGCGCGCGCAATGGCGAGCCGTTGGCGCTCCCCGCCAGATAACGTACCGCCATCCACACCTAAAGGTGTATCGTACCCTTGCGGTAATGCCATAATTGTATCGTGAATTCTGGCGAGGCGGGCAGCCTGTTCCAGCGCTGATTGTGTCGCATTTGGATCACCCAAACGGAGATTGTTGGCGACAGTATCCTGAAAGAGTGCGGTTTCCTGGAATACCATTGTGACGGTGTCGTACAGCGCTTGAGTCTGGTAATGATGAATAGGGTTTCCACCCAAACGGATTTCACCTTTATCCAGTTGATAGAAAGCGAGTAATAAGTAGGCCAGCGTGGATTTACCACTGCCACTTGGCCCCACAATCGCGGTCATACTGCCTTGTGGTGCATAAAATGACACGTTCTGGATAGCGGGCTGGTGAGTACCCGGGTAGCTAAATGAGATGTTGTTAACTTCAACATCATATTTATTTGGTGCGGCTAATGGCCCGGAAGTTTGCGTTGCAATCGCTTCTATTTCTGCAATATGTGTTTCACCGACTTGTGTCAATGCGGTCACGTTGAGCAGGGGAATGATCCCGCGTAAAGGGGTAATCGTGGCGAACAACAATAGAATAGTGATCAGCATCTCAGGAAGAGTGAGTGCTTCATTAAAGCGTAAAGCTCCCGCCAGAATGCCAACCACCACGCTGGTATCAATAATGATGTAGAACAGACTCAGCAACGGTATGCTTTTGAATATGCCACGGCGGAATGCGGCACGTAGTTGTTCAATTTCCCGGTCAAAACGTTGTTCTACCGTTGTGGTCGCAGCCGCTGCGCGAATAAAAGCCATGCCCTGAGCATATTCTACGATTGATTCGGAGACATCAGCCATCATCGCAGCCCGCCGACGCAGTATTTCATTAAGTTTTTGCCGGATACCCCCCAGGATCAGTAATCCAACCATCAAGACTAACAGGGCACAGCCAGCAACTACCCAGTCGAACCAGAATAAAGTCAGATAGATAAGCGCCAGCATCATAATCTGGCAGGTGATTTGTGGGGTGGTATAGGCTGATTGATTTTCCTGCCATTGCACATCTTCGGATAACGTCAGGGCTATTTTTCCGGCACTTAATCCGCGAATTGTCGCTACGGACATACTGACAAGCCGTTGTAGCAAAGCGCGACGGATTTCTATTCCCAACCCATAAGCGGCAATGGTGAGTTTACGTAATGCGCGAGACATAAAAGCGAACCGCAGCAACAGTAAAACAACTAATAGTGTCAGCGTGATAAGTGGCAGCATAGCGTTGCCGCTTTCTTGCAGATGATTTTCCTCCAGATGAGTGATAGCCCAGGCGGCGATAGCCAGTTGAGCCATAATCGCAATGGTATCAAGTTGTTTATATAACAACCCGCCAAACCAGACCCGTTGTAGCTTTGCAGACAGATGTTGTTGGAGACGATGAAATAATCCCATGATTAATTTACTCCTGTTCCGGTCTTTTCCCCCCGCCAGGCTGCCCACTGTTTGGCATACGCGCCTTGCTGTGCAACCAGTTCATCATGAGTGCCTTGCTCAACGATGTGTCCTTTATCCAGAACCAGTATTTGATCAAGGTGACGGGTGGTTGGCAGACGATGGGCGATAACAATTACTGTCTTATTGCGGCATAACGCATTGAGTGCTTGTTGCATCTCTTTTTCACATTCGGGATCGGCATAGGCGGTGGCTTCATCCAATACAAGAATGGGGGCGTTTTTCAGGATAGCGGCGGCAACGGCGATACGCTGTTTTTCTCCTACAGACAAGCTGATACCGTGGTTAATCACGGTGTTGTAACCTTGTGGTAACTGTTGGATGAATTGATGGGCTTGTGCTGCGAGGGCCGCCGCTTCAACTTCTGTTTGTGAAGCATCAGGACGGGCCAGGCGGATATTATTGGCTATCGTATCGTTGAACAGAAACACCCGCTGGAACACAAAAGAGATGTTATTACGCAGCGTGGGTTCATCCATGTTGCGGATATCAACTCCCCCAACAGTAATTTTACCTTGTTGAGGATCCCAAAGACGGGCAATCAGGCTGGCTATCGTGGATTTGCCAGAACCACTGGCGCCGACCAGAGCGAGTGAACTGCCGGCAGGGACGGAAAATGAGAGGTTATTTAAGGCATTGTCCTGCTTATCCTGATAGGAAAAGCTGACATTATGCAAAGTCACAGTATGATCGGCAGGAGTCTGGCTTTGAGTACATGGCGCTAATTCAGGTTGATTCATTAGCCAACGATAACGTGTGATTAACGCCTCTTGCTGCTGCAAACGTGTCATCACAGAGAACATGGATGACGCAATATTGCCGAATGCCATAGCAGCCAGAATAAAGAAAGTGAACTCGAATAAAGTGATCTCTTGTCGGTTAAATAACCCGATCGCTAAAGGGAGGACAAACAGCAAATTAGCACTGGACAGCACAAAAAACCGGCTGGATTTAACCTGCACTTTCTCAATCCAAACATCAATAATTCGCGTCAGCGCGGTAAATGCGTCTTCTGCTCGCTGTAGTGCAATATTGCCGCCTGAATAGGTTTTTACTACAGGAATTGCGTTGATAACTTCACCCATTGTCGAAGCAATACGATTTTGGGCGGCGTAAAAACGCTGAGTCGTAGTTTGAACTTTCATCTGAATATAAATGAATAATAAGCAGGCACCCAAAGTTGGGGCAAAAGCCGCCAATGCTAATCGCCAATCAATGGCTGACATCACACCCAATGCAATCAATGGGCCGAACAAGGTTGCTGACATTTCTGGAATAATGTGGGCAATACCATCTTCAAGCTGTTCGACGTCATCTAGCATCATCTTCTTTATTTCAGTGCTGTCAGTCTGCATAAAGAAGCCCAAGGGAACAGACTTCAATTTATTGCTGATATGACGACGAATATCAGCCTGAACATCGGCAGCGATCAAATGGGAGACAAACGTTGAACCACTGAAAGTCAGCATAGCGGCAAAGGTAAAGCTTAATAACATGATGCCGTAATTCAGTAAGGCGTCATATTGCCCGTCATAGAGAGATTGGGTAATCAGACCGGCAATTGCCGCCGGCAGTATTTGCAAGCCTGCGGAAACAACCGCCAGTGCAATGGCAACATAACTCAGCGTGCGGTATGGGCGCATCATCGCCCACAATGTCTTAATGACACCGGCGTCAGCCGCACGCTGCTCGGGAGAGTTTTGAACAGAAGGGTCATTACTGAGCATAGGTGTTTTCCTTTTGGAAATCGTGGCGCTTACGTAATGTCCAGAACAAGCCTGCGAGGGTGAAGAGTGATGCAAGCGCGAAAAGAGAGGCATAGCTTGCTTTGGTCACAATCAATCCACCCAGTATTGAACAGATGATCGCAATGCTCATATCTGCGGATTGCATCAACGCAAAATCCACACCAGACTGTATGCCGGCCGCCAGAGACATCATTTGGGTATACAGGGCAACAAATTTGGTGGCGGTGATTAACGTAATAAAAACGTATGCGGCTGAAAGCAGGGATAGGGGAGTTTCTGGTTGTTGGGCAAGCCAAAAAATACTGACTAATACCAGACATTCAAGCAGCATTACCGCCAATAATGTCTGGACGGCACCTAACTTACGTACCACGATGCCACCAAGCAGGACACCGGATAAACCGGCTAATGCCCCCCCACTGGCAGCAATGATGCCTAATTGGGTCAAGTCTACGCCGCGATCGACTAAAAATGGGGAGAGCATACCGAGTGACAGGCGTGTCCCAATCATACACAACAGTATTAACATCAGCGCTTGTTTAACCGGAGTACGGCGTAATGCATCCTTTAGCGATGGTTTTTGAGATAGATTTGAAGATGCTGTACTTGGCGTTTTTGACCCATTTGATTCTCCCTGCCCCTGCGTTTTCCGAATGAACAAGACAGGCAGCGACATTAATAGGATCGCTATAGCTAACATGCCTGCACCAATGTGCCAGCCATACAGTGAAGTAAGATATAAAAACAGGCCGCTGCCGATCATAGCCCCCAGATAACTGCCCCCAACCTGCATGACGTTGCTCCAGGGGCGATGCTGTGGTGATAATCGGTCAATAGCATGACCATCCGTGGTGGTATCTACCACAGTCAGGCACAGCGTAATCAGAAACAGAGCCGCGATAATGAGCGGCATATGTTCAGCAGGTTTTGCCAATGATATTGAACCAAAAAGCAGGACAATTAACAGATTGCCGCAGAGCATGAGACGGCGGGGGTGAGTATCCCCCGAACCTGATTTGCGATAGCGTTCTACAACGGAAGCCCAGAGGAATTTAAATGCCCAAGGTAGCATCAATAGATAGAGTAACCCTATCTTATCTGGGGTAACACCGTGGTTGCGTAGAAATGCCGGCATGCTTTGTAACGTTAACATACCAATGGTACTTTGGATGGTGTAAACACCCGCCAAAGTCAAAAGTAGTAACGAGATGTGACGGCGATGTGAGGTATTGTGCATCATAGTGCAACGCTCACATCCAGCCCCACATTCAAGCCCTTACTTATCATGCTGTGCGTACCGTTCATAAGCTGGAAACTAGAGACACGGTACTGTTTGTTACCTAAGTTTTCGCCATAAAGTTTGACATTGATGCCATGATCCATTTCTAAACTGAGTGACGCGTCATAGAGAGTATATCCCCCTTGTTCAAGGGTATTCGCTTCATCAAAGTAGCTTTTTGAATAATAGCGAGTGGCGGCATTGAAATAGAGGTTACCCGGTAACAATGTTTGATCAATCAGATAGTCGAAACTTGCATTAAGCATGACATCTGGTGCATAAGGCAGGCGTTTGCCTTTATAACTTACACCCTGTGTTGTATCAGTGAAATTTGACTTACCTATGCTACCACCCAGAGAAAGTCTAAGCCCTTGCATTGGCTTAATCTGGCTGCTCAGTTCAATACCTTTACTTTCTGCTTTTCCGGCGTTGCGGATAAATTGCCCTCCCATAGGTCCAACATAGATCTGCTTATCTTTGGAACGGATGTAGTAAACCGCACTGTTTAGTGTCATTGCGTTATTAAAGAACGAGGTATGCCAACCGAACTCATAATTGCCTGAGGTTTCGGTATCATAAGGCTTTCTATTATTGATGGAAGAAACGATGTTGTTGAACCCGCCCGGTTTGTATCCTTTGGTGGCAGAGAGATAGAAACGGCTATCAGGTGTCAATTGCCAGCCCAGAGCTGCTTTAGGTATAAATTCGTTGCTGGAAACCTGATTATCAAAAGCGTCAATCTTCATGATGTCAGATCCTGAATAATTGATCTGGGATTTTTCATGTGACAGACGTCCGCCAAGGGTAAGATCCCATTGAGATGCAATGGGTAATTTAACTTCACCGAACAGGGCTAGCGATTTTCCTTTGATTTTGTTATGCGCATCATTATAGCGAGTATAATGTTTGTTAGTTTCATCTGAGAACCAGCCACCGAGAACATGGGTAATCCCATTTGAGTAGCTGGAATTTAAACGCAACTCTTGGGTTGTGGCGTGGTGTTTTTCTTTCCATTTACCCCCGATAAAATCACGGAAAATATCGCGATCCTGATAGGCGGTGACACTGGTTAATACGTTGTTGCCAAAATCATATTCCGCTTTGAGGGCATAACTGTTGACGCGTCGTGTTAAATCCGGGATAGGGCCATCATATTTTTTCTGCCGGAACTGTTCGTCAGTTAAATAAAGCTCTTCATGTGAATTGAGATCTTCATGAGCAAAGCTAAGTTCAGCGCTGAAAGGAGAATCGTCTGGTGCAAATGTCAGCTTTCCTTTACCGAGCCAGGTTTTGCTGGCATCAATATTTTTATCACCGCGATTTGGTGCATCAATTTGTCCTGGCTCTTTTACCCAGCGTAGACTCATGCTGCCATAAAGCATGTCTTCAATAAGCGGCATTGAACCGCTGAAGGAACCGCCTTGTTTTAACTTGGAATAATGACCAGAAAGGTTAAGCCAGGGACCTTCTTTCGGAGAACGGGTGATAATATTGATAACACCGGCCTGAGCGTTGCCACCATATAAAGTGCCTTGCGGACCACGTAATAATTCTACACGTTCTACATTGATTAACTCTTGTGTCAGAAACTGGTGATCCTGAGGAACACCATCAACATAAATGCGAATGGAAGGTGAATAGTAATCGGGTGAACTGATACCCCGAATTGTGGTCGCTGAATAGGTTCGGTTACCGCGAGAGCGGATTTGTAAGCCAGGGAAAGCGCGTTCAAGATCCTGTACCTGAGTGATACCCGTTTGCTCAAGTTCCTCGCCAGTTTTTACCAAAATGCTGCCATTAACTTTATTTAATGCTTCTGCTCGTTTGTTAGCCGTCACAATCAAAACATCTTCTGTGGCTTTGGGTGAAGGCTCCGCCCAGGCCACAACAGGTGTGATCAGACAACATAAGACAGACGCTTTCGCATATTTTTTTTTCATAAATACTCTTTATGCCTTTCCAAATCATGTTTTAAAAAGATCAAATGTGGTAAACCAAACAAGTGTGGTAAACCCGGAAACATATCTGATGAAACTAACTGGAATAGAAAAGAAGAGCTAACGGGATAGGGACAAAAATAGCGCGATACGTACTATTGATAATGATTCTCATTAATGATAAATTGCGTGATATTCACATCTGTATATAACTATATAAAATAAAAGAATAATGTCTTTAATACGCATAACATGCTGTTTTTATTTTGGAAAGCGTTTTTTTTGAAATGATGGGTGTCTGATGCTAATTTTACAGAGGATTTCATGAAGACGATCTATAGCGAGACATTGGGAATTTTCACGGCGGGCCATAGCAATAATAGGCATTCGCCAGCAGAGGAAAATAACACAACGCCTTTATTGCTGACCGAGGAGCTTTCTGATGGAATTCACATCAACCGTATCCATCTTGAATTAAGCCAAGATTTTACAGAATATTGTGAAGGACCGCCAACAGTGTCAATAGCTTTTGTTCTCAGTGGCAAGGGGAAAATGGCAATTGAGAATGGCGAGGTTTTAGATATTAATCCGGGAACGATGGTATTTTTTTATTCGCCTACGATGACGCGGGGTATGAATTTCTTTGGCTGCGGAATCTGGCATATTCTCGATATCCGTTTTTCTCTGAACGAAATTGAAGCTCAGGAGTTACCATCGTTTACCAGGTTAACGGCTGGTTTTGAGAAAAACGCGAGTTATAGTGATGCCTTGATGATGGCTTGCCCTATCTATCCCCCCTTTATGCAGATAGTGAATCAAATAGAAGAATGTCAATTAAACGGGAGTGTCAGAAAGGTCTATTTAAAGGCAAAGGCGTTAGAAATACTCGCTTGTGTGGCAGCTCAAATTTATGATTGCCAATATAATGTGATTAGCGGATTGCAGCGCCGTGCTGTTTATAATGCGATAAAAATAATTAATAACGATTATCATTACCCCTGGACTATAAAATTGTTATCAAGAGCCGTGGGGTTGAATGAGCGGAAATTAAAAGAGGGATTCCGGGCGGTTGTTTTCCGTACCTTCCATCAATATCTGGAAAACGTTCGTATGACCACAGCGGAAGATTTATTGAAGAAAGGGATGAATGTCATTGAGGTTGCTGCCGCAGTGGGTTATTCCAGCCCAAGTCATTTTTCTAAACGTTTCCGGCAACATTATTTAATCAACCCTAAAGCATGGCAAGCAAAATATGCTGTGAATCACACATTACTGAAAGAAAGTATTACAGCGGAAAGTCAGTAGAAATTTCGGGTGTGGCATAAGGTTGTTAATTGGTAGGAACACCAACGAAACACTAAATCGTTGTGGCTACCGTGCGGTTTATCCCCGTGCTTACGGGGAACACTCTAATTTTATCTAACTGTTTTATAAAATATTTTTTCGACTTAAAAAGTCTACCATTTTTTCAGCCTATAAATCAGTAAAATTTATCTTTCCGTTTTTTCTGATTTATAATCTGCAATCCAGATCGCGTTTTTTATTATGGTGATAGAGAACTGAATATAGGAAAGGTATTAAAGGAGCCTTTAGCGACTCCTTTGGGGGCAAATTTTTACTCTTAAGATCTATCCTGAATCCGAAAAAATTGGCTCACTAACACCAATATACTCACCAGCAGATAAGCGGCAAAAATGCCAATTAGCCATTGCGGCATATCCAGCGTTAAAAATTCCCACTGTTTCATCGAACAATCCCCAAACGCCTGAAACACCGAGGGTAGCCAATCATTCAACGGTAACCAAGATGGGAATTGGACAAGAAATTCACAAGTATTAAACGGAGAAGGGTATAACTGCATCATGGTGTGATCCCATGCCAGTTGTAATCCTTGCCATGCGCTATAAATCCACAACAGGATCGCCAACCAGCGCAAAGGCGTTTTAGGTGCGATTGCACCGAGCAGCGCCGCACCTAGAATACCAAACAACGCAACACGCTCATAAATGCACATTACGCAAGGCTGTAACTGCATCACATGTTGAAAATAGAGTGCTGTCGCTTCCAGGATAAGAGCTGTCAACGCCATCAATATCCATGCGCCTCGCCCTTGGGAACTCTGATTTAAAAATTGAAACATTTTTTTTCTTCCCATCTTTTCAATATAAATAACGGGGTTATTGTGCAAAACCACACCATCCGGCAGGATATAACGATAAATTCAGTCTCCAATTATAGTGGGGTGATCAAACCAAGTTTGATGAGATATTCAGTGGCTGGCACTAACCAGAATTCAACACACAACAGACCCACTAGTGTCATCACAACGGTATAAGGCAAGGCCATTATTACCATGCGACCATAAGAGAGACGGATCAATGGAGATAAGGTAGACGTTAGCAGGAACAGAAAAGCGGCCTGTCCATTAGGGGTTGCTACGGATGGTAAGTTAGTTCCTGTATTGATAGCAACGGCCAAATACTCGTATTGCTGTTGTGAAATCAGGCCACTTTTCAGGGCGTTCAGCGCTTCATTAATGTAAACCGTACCGACGAAAACGTTATCAGAAACCGTGGAGAGTAATCCGTTGAACAGGTAGAATAAGGAAAGCTGTGAAGCGGGTGAAGACTGCAAGACAAATTGAATAAATGGCGTAAACAGTTGTTGGTCAACAATGACGGCAACCACAGAGAAAAACACGGTCAACAGGGCAGTAAACGGTAAGGCTTCCTCAAATGCTTTACCTAACGCATGTTCTTCGGTAATACCACAGAATGCAGTCGCTAAAATAATGACTGATAGGCCAATCAAACCCACTTCAGCCAAATGAAAAGCCAGGGCGGCAATCAGCCAGATGCCGATTAATACTTGAATAGCAAGCTGGGCTTTTTCTTGGCGGGTACGTTTTTCACTGGCTTTTTGGTCGTAATCTTCCAGAACAGAGCGAACACGCTCAGGCAATTCAGCACCGTAACCGAATAATTTAAAATGTTCAACCAGCAAACAGACCAGCAAGCCACAAATAAACACAGGAATGGTGACTGGCGACATACGAATAAAGAATGTGACAAAATCCCAATCAACATGTTTGGCAATAATCAGGTTTTGGGGTTCACCAACCATAGTCATCACGCCGCCCAGTGCAGTACCAACCCCCGCATGCATCATCAGACTGCGCAGAAATGCCCGGAACTGTTCCAGCGTCTGTCTTTTATCCTCACTGTCAATGTACTTATCATCATTCAGTTCAGAACTGCCGTTGTGGGAAAGGAATCGGTGATAGATGGCGTAAAACCCGATTGAAATACTGATGACAACAGCAATTACAGTCAGGGCATCAAGGAAAGCGGATAAGAAAGCACTCGCCAGACAGAATGCCAGTGCCAGCATTTTCTTGGAGCGGATACTCAGTAGCAGCTTTGTAAAAACAAACAGCAATAATTGTTTCATGAAGTAAATGCCCGCAACCATGAAAATCAGCAATAAAATGACTTCCAGATTGTTGGCAATTTCATGACCTATTTGTTTTGGCGAAGTCATTCCAATGATGACTGCTTCAATAGCGAGTAATCCTCCAGGTTGCAGAGGATAACATTTTAATGCCATTGCTAGTGTGAAGATAAACTCAACGACGAGCATCCAGCCAGCAACAAAAGGGTTGATAAAGAAGTAGACCAGTGGATTGATAATCAGAAAAACAATGATAGCCAGTTTGTACCAATCCGGCGAATTGCCGAGAAAGTTCTTCACCACTGCG
Source organism: Xenorhabdus griffiniae (assembly GCF_001028135.1). Lineage (GTDB taxonomy): Bacteria > Pseudomonadota > Gammaproteobacteria > Enterobacterales > Enterobacteriaceae > Xenorhabdus > Xenorhabdus bakwenae. The sequence goes on along the minus strand of NZ_LDNM01000044.1, from coordinate 16,609 downwards.
CGTTGGAGACTGATTTCCATTATTATTAATATTCCTCTTTGTGGATATGTAGAAAAAATCTAAGTAGCGATAAATCAAAACGACCACTATAGAAACATATCGGAGCGGTATTGTACGCTCAATGCGATAGCAATTTAAGGGCATTAGCGAATAATTAATCTACCAATGATCGCATTTTTTATGAACCCTTTCACTCTTTCACGGTTTATTTACCAGGTAACTATGTCGGGCAAGCACATTCTGGTATCATCAACCGCTATTATTAGCCAAGAAAACTGCTTTGGAATAATTAAAATTATGGTAATTAAGGCTCAAAGTCCTGCGAGTTTCGCGGAAGAGTATCTCATTGAAAGTATTTGGAATAATCGCTTTCCACCCGGCTCCATACTGCCAGCAGAACGTGAATTATCTGAATTGATCGGTGTCACCCGCACGACCTTGCGTGAAGTATTGCAGCGCCTTGCCCGTGATGGTTGGTTGACTATTCAGCATGGTAAACCAACCAAGGTTAATAATTTCTGGGAAACATCCGGTCTTAATATTCTGGAAACTTTGGCGCGTCTTGATCATGATCGTGTTCCCCAGTTGATTGACAACTTATTAGCTGTGCGAACCAATATTGCCGCTATCTTTATCCGTACGGCATTTAAGAACAATCCTGAAAAATCATTGGAAATTCTGGCGGAAAAAGAAAACGTGGAAGATACCGCTGAAGCTTTCAGTTCTGTGGACTATGATATTTTTCGTGGTCTGGCTTTTGCGTCAGGAAACCCAATTTACGGTTTGATTATTAACGGGCTGAAAGGGTTGTATACCCGTGTTGGTCGTTATTATTTCTCCAGTCCTGAAGCACGTAATTTAGCGTTGAATTTCTACCAGCAGTTAAGTTTATTATGCCGGGAAAAAGCCTATGACAAGATCATGGGTTGTGTGCGTAATTATGGTAAAGAGAGTGGCATTATCTGGCATAGTATGCAAAGTATTATGATCAATGAATTGACAGAAAGATCAACGAATTAACAGAAAGATCAACGAATTAACAGAAACACGTCTTAAGTTGGTTAAACTCTTCGTTTTTTGTTTGCCTCGCGATTGGTTACATTTATTTACCCCAGTGATGTAGTTATCTCATAATTAGGTCATATAATATGCAATTATATGATGCATCATTATCTATGTTTCTGGGGCATTTCTCTGATCATCACTTAACACGTGTGTGCTATTTAGAAAAACGCCCAACTGTGTAATGCAGTTTTTTAAATTATTATTCTACTTAATTAATAACGATGCTAGATAAAATTCCAAAAATTTTCATTTGTCTGGAGTTTTATGAATTCTAGCATTGTGAATGCAATGTTTATTTTTTGCCATAAAAAACACTTTAATAAGTAAGAAATGAAGGGATAAACAGTATTTTTATCTTTTTTAACTATTTGATTTATATCAATTTATATTAAAACTCTACGCTTTTTGAAGAAATGTTTTTTTTGTATTTCGTAATGTAAATGTGACTTAAATCCTAAAAGTTAATTAATTGCGTCATGGTCTATTATTCTGTATTGGCTTTTTATGTTTAGCATATTATGCTTGCGGGCATCACTTGCCAGTAGGGGGTAAAATGAAGGTCCTTATTTTAGGCAGCGGTGTTATTGGCGTAACCAGCGCATGGTATCTTGCACAAGCAGGCCATGAAGTTACCGTAATTGATCGCCAGAACAGTGCCGCAGAAGAAACTAGTGCCGCCAATGCCGGTCAAATCTCACCAGGGTATGCGACCCCTTGGGGGGCTCCAGGTATCCCACTAAAAGCAATAAAGTGGGTGTTTCAACGTCACGCGCCTTTAGCTATTCGCCCTGATGGTTCCCTGTTTCAGTTACGTTGGATGTGGCAAATGCTGCGTAATTGTGATGCAGGCCATTATGCGATGAATAAAAGCAGAATGGTACGCTTGGCAGAATATAGTCGGGATTGTATTAAACAATTAAGGGCCGATACGGGGATCCAATATGAAGGGCGCCAGGGAGGAACTCTGCAATTGTTCAGGACCACCAAGCAATTTGATAATGCAGCCAATGATATCAAAGTGTTAGAGCAAGAGGGGGTTTCTTATCGATTATTGACTGCCGGGCAATTGGCGACAGTGGAGCCAGCGCTTGCCAATGCTTCCCATAAACTGACAGGCGGGTTGCAATTACCGAATGATGAAACGGGTGATTGTCAACTTTTTACCAAAACTCTGGCCAAAATGGCAGAAGATATTGGTGTGCAGTTTGTATTCAACAAGCGGGTTAAACAGATTTTGGTGGATGGAAATAAAGTCACGGGTATTCAATGTGATGATGGCATCATGACGGCGGATCACTATGTGGTAGCGATGGGATCTTATTCCACTGAAATATTAAAAGAACAGGTTAAAATTCCGGTTTATCCGCTGAAAGGTTATTCATTAACAATGCCGATCATGGACGAATCAAAAGCACCTGTCTCAACTGTGCTGGATGAAACTTACAAGATTGCCATTACGCGTTTTGATAATCGTATTCGCGTTGGTGGTATGGCGGAAGTGGTTGGATTTAATTTGAATGTCCTCCAGAATCGTTGTGAAACATTAAAAATGGTTGTACAGGATCTATACCATAATGGTGGCAATATTACGGAGGCCTCATTCTGGACAGGTTTGCGTCCTATGACCCCGGACGGTACTCCTATTGTTGGGCCAACCAAATATGCGAATCTTTATTTAAATACAGGACATGGAACACTAGGTTGGACGATGGCCTGTGGTTCAGGGAAGTTACTGTCTGATTTAATTTCAGGCAAAAAGCCCGATATTGCGGCAGATGATCTCTCTGTATCCAGATACATTGATGGCTTCAATATAAAAGTGTTTCCAATGAAGCCTCATTTACACACGGCATAAACTATAAGAAGGGGTCGTCATGCCACGTCCTATTTTGGCAACGATCCATCTCGACGCATTTCGCCATAATCTGTCGGTTATTCGTCAAATGGTGGGTAACAGTAAAATTTGGTCGGTAGTAAAAGCGGATGCGTATGGGCATGGATTGGACAGAATATGGCAATCACTCATGCAGACAGATGGATTTGCACTGCTTGACATGAATGAAGCTATTTATTTAAGGGAGCAGGGATGGCAAGGGCCAATCTTGCTATTGGAGGGTTTTTTTAAGCCCGCCGATTTACAGATTATCAATAAATACCGCCTGACAACCGTAGTACATAGTCATTGGCAGCTTGATGAGATAGGAAAAGCCAAATTGGATACGCCTATTGATATCTATTTGAAACTCAATAGTGGTATGAATCGGTTGGGATTCATCCTAAAAGAGTATCCACAGATAGTTTCAATGGCGAGAAAGGTTAAAAATATTAAGTCAGTGACTTTAATGACCCATTTTGCCAATTCGGATAATGAAATGGGTATTGATGAACAATTCGCGGTTGTTGAGTGTTTGCAAATGAATTCACTGCCCCATTGTCTGGCGAATTCTGGTGCTGTGTTGTGGCATCCGAAAACACATAAAGATTGGGTACGGCCAGGTATTATTCTTTATGGTGTGTCTCCGAGTGGAAAATGGTGTGATATTGCCGATATTGGGTTGAAACCAGCCATGACGCTACAAAGTGAAATCATTGCAGTACATGAACTTCCCGAGGGAAAAGAAATTGGCTATGGCAGCCGCTATACAACCCAAACACCCATGCGAGTCGGTACAGTTGCCTGTGGTTATGCGGATGGATATCCGCGGCATGCCCCAACGGGAACACCTATTATGGTTGATGGTGTTCGTACCCGGTTATTGGGGGCTATATCAATGGACATGATGACGGTTGATTTGACTCCGTGTCCTCAGGCAAACATAGGCAGCATTGCCGAGTTGTGGGGAGAAAATCTACCCGTAGATGAAGTCGCAAACCCGGCAGGAACCATTGGTTATGAGCTTTTGTGTGCTTTAGCGAAGCGCGTTCCTGTCACTGTGGCTTAATCCTTTCTATTTTGAATAATTCAGGCATTTTTATCTTGGTTTTGGAATAAATGCCTGTTCTATATCCCACTTGATTGATTATTATCTGCAAACTTACGGCAGCGGATCATGACAGAAAGTCTGTCAGGGTTGCCATTCTTAGGCTGCAATGGGTTATTGATACGTGCAGTTTCGATACACGCCATATTCTTATAACCTTCTTTGCTCATATCTTTCATACTACTGGAAAGTGCAGCGCCAGGATTCCAGCAGACGACTTCGCTATGGTGATAGTGGTGTATTTCAATTGTTCGTTTCCATAGCGGATCTCTGAGCAGGTTAAAATCGTCTGGTTTGGTATAAATTCGGTCTGTTCTCCCGCGGAAGACTAAATCTTCATCAATATATTGCTCACTCTCGGTGAGAGTATCAATAAAATGTGAACCAAGCCCGCTAATCTGAATTTGATTGATGTCACTCACATTGAAGTATGAGTGAAGAGCACACGTGGCTTGATATTCACCGTGGGGTTCTAATTCTATTTCGCAAGTTTCCCCCAATTTAAAGCGGGCAATCAGCGTGAATTCATGTGGCCATAACTTACGGGTATATGCGTTATCCTGCAATGTGAATGTCAAAATAACGCCATTTTCATTCTCATCATGAGCTTTGAGTTCCCAGGGGAGTATCCGTGCAAATCCATGACTGGGCGCTGCAAACGCACCAAACCAAGGCCAACAGATGGGAATACCACCACGAATAGCAGTACCTGCGCTGAAAAGCGTGTTATCACTGACCCATAATACGGGTTTTTCGTTATTGGGTTGCCAGGTAATCAGGTGTGCACCTTGAAGGCTGATCACGCCGCGAGCTTTAGGATGGGAAACAACAATTAACGGAAAACCATCAATGTTTCGCTGGCTAATATAAGGGGAGAGCTGTTCTACAATCGGTAATGAGAAAATTTTATCAAGCATCTGTCATGACCTTATGTACACTTAAATTGGCAGTTGAACTAAGGAATAAGAATATCTCAATATTTTAGTTATATAAACATAAAAGCCACCTGAAAACAGATGGCTTTTGAAAGTGGATAAAAGCTCGATTATTTGGAGATGTGAGCGATCAGATCCAGCACTTTATTGGAATAACCGGTTTCGTTGTCATACCAGGAAACCAGTTTTACAAAGTTATCGTTCAGCGCGATACCTGCTTTTGCATCAAATACAGAAGTCAGTTTTTCGCCGTTGAAATCAGTGGAAACCACGTCATCTTCAGTATAGCCCAGAATGCCTTTCAGTTCGCCTTCTGCCGCTTCTTTAATCGCGTTACAGATTTCTGCATAAGTTGCTGGTTTAGCCAGACGTACAGTCAGGTCAACAACAGATACGTTAGGAGTAGGAACACGGAAAGACATGCCGGTCAGCTTGCCGTTCAGTTCAGGGATAACTTTGCCTACTGCTTTTGCTGCGCCAGTGGAAGAGGGGATGATGTTCTGTGCTGCACCACGGCCACCACGCCAGTCTTTTGCTGAAGGACCATCAACCGTTTTCTGGGTAGCGGTTGTTGCGTGAACTGTCGTCATCAGACCTTCAATGATACCGAATTTGTCATTAATAACTTTAGCCAGTGGAGCCAGACAGTTAGTGGTACAGGACGCGTTGGAAACGATATCCTGGCCTGCGTAGGCACGGTGGTTGACACCCATAACGAACATTGGCGTATTGTCTTTGGATGGACCGGTCAGAACAACTTTTTTCGCGCCAGCCGCGATATGCTTACGTGCAGTTTCGTCGGTCAGGAAAATACCCGTTGCTTCTGCAACAACATCAGCACCGACTTCGTTCCATTTCAGGTTAGCTGGGTCTCTTTCAGATGTCACACGGATGGTTTTGCCGTTAACAACCAATTGACCGTCTTTAACTTCAACAGTGCCGTTAAAGCGGCCGTGGGTTGAATCGTATTTCAGCATGTATGCCATGTATTCTGCATCCAACAGATCATTGATCGCAACGATTTCAATGTCTGAGCGCTCTTGAGCAGCACGGAAAACAATACGGCCGATACGACCAAAACCGTTAATACCTACTTTGATAGTCATAGTATTCCACCAGCTATTTTTTAGTGAATTAAAAGTTGTTTCTAAAGTTACCAAAATCTTGCCAGCCGTCAAGCGGAATCGTGTCAACAATTGAAAAAGATCAATTTAATAATCACTATTCAGACGATTGTTATACAGCTGGAGCAAGCTCTACGTACACCATTATCGGGGTATAAGGAGATATTTAAAGTTACCATTGGTTAGTTATGTGAGACTTATCACAATTAGTAAAGTAAATTGCTATGTTGGATGGGTTAGAATGCATTTTGACATTTTGGTGTTAATTTTGGGTTGTTTCCGATGATATTTTATTGAAAATATTGACCTTAAAAGGTGATCATTATGACTAAAAGTCAAAATATTTCCCTTTCTATAAAACAGCTTAGTAAAATACAGCGCTATGTTACGCAAGAAGCAGGTACTGAGCCGCCGTTTTCAGGAAAATTACTCCATAACAAAAAAAATGGTATCTATTATTGCCTGTGTTGCCGCCAGCCATTATTTGTTTCTGATACGAAATTTGATTCGGGATGTGGATGGCCGAGCTTCTACCAACCGATTCGTGATGGTTCTGTTACATATATTGATGATTATTCTCATAATATGCATCGGATAGAAGTGCGTTGTAGCCAATGCCAGGCACATTTGGGGCATATCTTTCCCGATGGTCCCAAACCGACAGGAGAACGTTTTTGTATTAATTCAGCAGCGCTGCGTTTTGTTGATAAAGAAACAGGCGAAGAAACGACAGGTTAATGTTACGTTTGAATATTCTGAATTTAAATGAGATTTTGGCTTTATGAGCTAAAAAGAAACGATTCAGCTTTTTTTGATAAAATATTTTTAACTGTTCTTAAGGTCAATATATGATTCATACTCATGTTGGCTTACAGCCCTACAAGTAAGATATGTAGTATATGTAGTGAAATAGAGCACATAGCCATTAAGTAAGGAAATTTCGATGAAGTTGGATGATTTACTCTCCGCCATGACGCCTGAAATTTATCAGCGATTAATTCAGGCTGTTGAACTGGGAAAATGGCAGGATGGTGTACCGCTCACACCAGAACAGAAAGAATACAGTTTACAGGCGGTGATGCTCTGGCAAGCAAAACATAATCATGATCCTGAACATATGACGATTGGCACAGATGGCCAAATTACCATAAAAAGTAAACAGGAGTTAAAGGCGATATTTCAGTCTGACATGGTCGCAAAATTAAAACCCCAGTCGGAAGATTGAAATGGCCTGAATTGAGAACCTCGTCCTGTTTTTTGTTAAGGACGAGGTTCTTTTTAGTTTATAAATTAATTTTATTAATGGTTAAGGCTGCTGTAGTAATGGATTAAGTCATAAAATAGATATAATTTCATTTTGTGGAACTAACTTAGCCCCTTTTCTGGCCATTTCTTCAAATGCCCGCTGGCTATCCTCTTTCTGGATATTAACACCCCGGCAGCCATCAACAATGACATAGGTTTCATAACCTAGTGTCAGGGCATCAAGTACAGTAAATTTTACGCAGTAATCAGTGGCGATACCCATGATAAGCAGGCGTTGTATATTTTGTTCTGTTAACCATGCATCCAGGCGGGTTTTACTATTATGGTCATTATCGAAGAATGCACTATAGCTATCTATCTGGGGGTTTTCACCTTTACGGAAAATTTCTTGAATAGCAGATTGATTTAACAAAGCATGAAACTCTGCACCAAACTCTCCTTGTATACAATGGTTCGGCCACCATACTTGAGGAATACCATTGAGTTTTCCTAATGTACCTACTTTTTTTCCTGAGTTTTCTGCAAAACTCATATGGTTAGCAGGGTGCCAATCCTGAGTTGCGATGACCGGGATATTGTTTTCCTGGCATAGCGCAATCACATCATTTGCTGTCTCAATCACTGCGTCGCTATCTTTGACTGCCAGTGTTCCTCCGGTACAAAAGTCATTTTGCAGATCGATAAGTAATAATGCTGTTTTCATCATATTTCTCGACTTATCTATTTGTTATTCATCAGCGTAACTCAATTCTCCCCGCAGATTTTGTTGCATCGAGTCGCGGATCTCTTCAGGGGGATAAGATTGACTCAGTAAATAGTGCAATTTTGTTAAAGCTGCCTCGAAAGTCATGTCATAGCCGCTGATAACACCTGATGCAGCCAGAGAATGACCCGTCGCATAACCTCCCATGTTGACTCGGCCAGAAATGCATTGAGTCAAATTAACCACAATAATGCCTCGTTCCGTTGCTGTCTTTAGCGTTTGCAATAAATCAACGCGTTGCGGAGCATTGCCAACCCCGTATGAGCGTAAAATCAATGCCTTGACGGGTTGCATCAGAATATTTTCTACCACCTGACTGGATAATCCCGGATAGATGGTCACGACACCAATTGGTTGCGATTTGATTGGATTTACAAAGAATTCGCCTTGACTAACAGGTATAGGATTTGTTTTGAAAGTGCGAATATTTATCCCGGCTTCCATCAGTGGGGGGCAGTTCGGGGATGAAAAAGCATTGAAGCCATCTGCATGGGCTTTAATTGTTCTATTGCCCCGAAATAACTTATTGTTAAAAAATAAGCTGACTTCGTTAATAGGGTAATTTGCTGCGAGATACAGTGCATTAAGGAGATTGGTTTGCCCATCGGAACGCAAGGCTTCCAGCGGAATTTGTGACCCTGTCACAATAATAGGCTTATTCAGGTTTTCACACAGGAAGGAGAGTGCTGATGCCGTGAAAGCCATGGTATCTGTACCGTGCAGAATAACAAAGCCATCATAGTCATGATAATTCTGATAAATATCATTTGCGATAATGTTCCAGTCGTCAGGACTCATATCAGAAGAATCAATCAAGGGTTGGTGTTCACGGATCGTGAATGTCGGCATTTCTGGACGGTGAAATTCTGGCATTTTAGCAAGTTGTTGCTGTAAATGACCGGAAACGGGAATGTATCCATTGGGGGAATGTTGCATCCCAATAGTACCGCCAGTGTAAACAACATAGATCGATTTCTTCTGCATGGTAACACCTCAATAAAAACATTTAGCCGGATTATAGGGAGTATCAAGAATAAAAAAAGCCTGATGGTGACATCAGGCTTTAAATTTGTTGAAAACTTAGTCAATTATTTTAACGGATATCGACACAATTCAGACAGAATGTGTAGATATTCTGCGGATCTTTCATATTGTTATAAAATGTAGCTTGTTTTTTCACATCTTGAGCGACTTCGGCAAATGGAGCCGGCAACATTGACTGCAAAGTATTTGGCAATAGTGCTTGTGCTGATGAAGTCATTCCCCGCATGAATTTTTCCGAGAATGAAAATTCAGGCTGCATCCAGTCCAGTGATACATCTTTGATCTTTGCCAGTTCAGCGGCTTTTTTAACGGCGTCATCAAAATCACCCAGCTGATCGATCAAACCATGCTTTTTGGCATCAATGCCACTCCAGACACGCCCCTGAGCGACGTCATTGATCTCGTCTAAAGATTTATTACGAGAGTTTGCAACTAGCCCGATAAACTTACTGTAACCATTTTCAATAGCGAGTTGCATGACATCTGAGAATGTCTGGTTGATACCTTTAGTTGCAGAAATATCGGCTAATGGTGTTGTTGAAACCCCATCGGTATTCACACCAACGTAATTGAGGCTCTTCTCAACGGTTAGAATGACACCAAAAACACCAATCGAGCCTGTTAAGGTACTCGGATCAGCAATAATATAGTTAGCTGGAGTTGATATCCAGTAACCGCCTGAAGCAGTCAATCCCCCCATTGAAACGACGATGGGTTTCGCATTTCCGGTTTTGTCATCCCGGATTGCGGCTAACTCATTGCGAATAATTTCAGACGCCCCGATACTGCCACCTGGGCTGTTTACTCGTAATACGATCGCTTTGATATTGGGGTTATGGTGCGCTTCGCGCAGTTGTTCAACAAGGGTGTCACTGCCAACGATACCCGGTGATTGTTTGCCGTCTAAAATTGCCCCTTCAGCAACAATAACAGCAATGTTGCCTTTATTATTTGTGTTTTGTATTGGTTTTTGGTCAATGTAGTTATAGATACTGATGTAATTGAAATGTTTTTGTTCCTTATTCCAACCAAATTTTTCCTGCATTTTCTTTTCAACGACACTGCGTGGTTCAATATAGTCCACTAGTTTGTTTTGGTACGCATACAGTGAAGCGTCTCCGCCTGCTTTACGGAATTTCTCGATAAAGTTTGCGGTGCCGGGGAAGACCTGATCAGCAGGGATATGCCGGTTAACTGCGATGGTATTTAAATAATCGTTCCACAGTTCGTTGAGCCAGAGGCTGTCAGATGCACGAGCTTCTTTTGACATATCGTCACGTAACATAGGTTCGACGGCTGATTTATAAGTACCTACACGGAAAATATGGGTAGACACTTTCAGTGTATCTAACAATGATTTGTAATATAACTGGTTGGTGGAGAAACCATGGATATCAACAGAGCCTAATGGAGAGAGAGAGATTTCATTGGCATAGCTGGCTAAATAATATTGTGATTGGCTATAAGAATCGCCAATCGCAAAAACAGGTTTGCCTGCCGCTTTAAATTCGTTGATGGCCTTGCCAAGATATCTCATAGAGGTCTGGTTTGTACCGATAAAATCATCCAGCTTTAATACCATGCCAGTAATTTTGGGATCGTTTTTTGCGCGGCGAATGCTGTCAACAATGTCAAACACAGAGGTTTCTTTGTCATTGCTATTGGATGGACCCAAAAGATTTTTGGCGAATTGTTCAAATGGACTGCGATCAGTTACGCGATCAAGAACAATCCCGGATAAGTTAACATACAATGCTCCGTGATAGTTATCGTCAAGTTTGGATTGTTGTTGGTAAACGATGACGCCAACAACGACAACAACAATCAACAGAATAAAAATAAGATTGAAAATAAATTGGCGAACAAAATTTAGGAGTTTCCAGCTCCATTTAAATAATGCTGCCGTGAAGTGCCATAATTTTCGCATATTGTTCTCCGGTCAGGGTATCAAATAGGGTTATCCTAATCATCCTGCTTGAAAATGTCAGCTGGAAATCATGTTATTGATTGAAAAAACAGTTTATGTGCTTTCATTCATTAACGAATAAACAGAGAATGTCGGTCTGAGACAGATTATCTTACTTTAGGAGAAAATAATGAATGCTTTGGAACTTTTGTTAAATCGTCGTTCAGTTTCACGCTTAACAACCCCCGTACCAAAAGATATTGAATTGCAACATATTTTAGCCGCTGGGATGAGAGCGCCTGACCATGGGGCTTTGCGTCCTTGGCATTTTATTGTGATGGAAGGGGAAGGTATAGATAAATTCAGTAATCTCCTTGAAAAAGCCGCAATTGAAGGCGGAATGGGCAAGGAAGTTGAGGAGAAAGCAAAAAATGCCCCTTACCGGGCACCAATGATTATTACCGTTATCGCTAAGGTCGTTGAACATGCAAAAGTTCCGGCATGGGAACAAGTCGTTGCTGCGGGGTGTGCTGTTCACGCAATGCAAATGGCCGCAGTCACCCAAGGTTTTGGCGGTATATGGCGTTCAGGCTCATGGACAGAAGATCCCATTGTCAGAGCGGGCTTGGGATGTGAGGAAAATGACAAAATTGTTGGATTCCTTTACTTAGGAACCCCAGAACTCAGGGCACCTGCAAAAGTCGCAACACCCGATTTGACGAATTTTGTCAGTTATTTCTAATTTGTCAGCAACTTCTTAACTGGAGCGACTCATGTCAACTAAAATCCGTCTGACTCAAGCGAAAGAAACGATGTGCCAGTTGAATAAAGCGGGGACAGATTTTGCAGGAATTGAGGGTGTTACAGCTATGACGGATGTGACAGGCTCCGGTCTGTTAGGGCATTTGAGTAAAATTTGTGGAGATTTTGGCGTTCAGGCGAAAGTCAAATTTTCACAAATTCCGAGATTGTCAGATGTTGATGTTTATATCGAAAAAGGTTGTGTACCTGGAGGCACGGGACGCAACTTTGACAGCGCTGGGCACTTAATTGGAAAGATGATTCCCTGTCAACGTTATCTCCTGTGTGACCCACAAACTTCGGGTGGTTTATTGCTGGCAATTTTGCCGGATGCCGTGGAAGAGGCGAAAGCCGTTGCACGAAGCCACGACATTGATTTTTTTGCTATTGGTGAACTGACTGAGCCAGGCTCAGGTGGAACACTCATTGAAGTTTTTGAATAATTCCATGCGTCTTTTTATTGCAGAAAAATAATCTTAATATCAGATGATGTCGCTGGGTATCAATGGTTTGATTTTTTTATTTAAAATTATTGGCTTTAGTCTCTTGTGGTGTTAAGTGATGTCTTGACATATCACAAAAAACAGGACAACTTACAGGACAACTAAATCTTGTTTGGAGTCCTGCTATGCCCTTAACAGATATAAAAGTACGAAACGCAAAGCCAAAGGATAGGCCGTACAACCTAACAGACGAAAAGGGGTTATACATAGAGATCAGACCCTCCGGCTCAAAATTCTGGAGATATAGATTTTGGGTGACACCAACTAAGGATGGAAGATATACGATTGGCGAGTATCCATACGTAAGCCTTGCCGAGGCGAGGAAAGAAGCTGAATGGGCTAGACAGCAGGTAAAGAAAGGGTTAAATCCAACAGCAGTTAAAAAATCCAATAAGAAATTACTTGATGAAGATAGATTAAATACATTTAAATCGATATCTATAGAGTGGCTAGAAAGAAAAGAAAAGACATTAACCGAATCTACAATTCGAATCTACAGAAGTTTTTTGTTCAATAATTGCTACCCAATTTTTGGCGATAAACCAATCAAAGACATAACATCCAGAGATATACTTGTAGTACTAAAGCGTATCGAGTCCAATGGCTCCCCCTCATCAGCAGTAAAAGTCAGAATGATATGCTCCTCTATTTTCCGGTATGCAGTATCAACTTTACGAGCTGAATTTGATCCTGCCAGCACATTACTTGGGTCAATAATAACCCCAAAAACAAATCACTCCAGATGCCTATCAAGAGAAGAGATAAAACTCTATTTTGAAAGACTTGAGAAATCAAAATCAACTTCAGTGGTAAAATTATTCCTCAAAATTCTCCCTTTTTTGTTCGTTAGGCAATCGGAGTTAAGAGGTGCTCTATGGAGTGAGATTGACATGGAGAATAAGACGTGGATTATAAGTGAGGATAGAATGAAGATGGGAAAGTTACACATAGTCCCGCTTTCTGATTACGTCTTATCGTTAATGACAGATTCAAGAAGATATACTAAAAGCGAAAATATCGATTTAGTGTTTCAGGGAACTAACGGAGGGAAGATAAGCAAATCAACCCCAAACAGAGCAATAGAGAACCTAGGGTTTAAAAGTGGGGATATAACATGCCATGACTTTAGGGCCACTGCATCAACTATGCTGTATGAAATGGGGTTTAGAAGTGAGCTTATAGAGAAGCAGCTATCACACTCCGAAACAAACAAGTCAATAGCCGCATATAATCACGCTGAATACATGAGAGAGAGGATAGACATGATGGAAGAGTGGACAAAGGTGTTACTTGAAATCATCAATAGTTGACTCCTTTTTAACCGGCTCAGCTAAGAAGCCCCTGGATAGAGAGTTGATATAGTGAGTTATGTCGCTCTCTTTCCATTTTGAGTATCTTCCATCCTTGAGAGGCTCTGGTATCTGTCCAGACTTAATCTTTCTATACAGAGTCGGCTTGCTTATCGACATTGCTTTACATACTTGTTTTGCGTTTAAAAGCTTATCCATCCTTCATCTCCTTTCTACGTAGTGCCGCAGCCACATCACAGGTAGGCATTTGCTCTTCTGATATGGCGACATGACACGTTTAAATTCGGGTAGGGCTAGGGCTAGTATTTCTGTTAACCGTTTAGGTTGAATATCAATGTTAAGTAAACGGCGCAGCTTATTACCGGCGTTTCATAGCCTCTAATAAAATGTCCTGAACTTCCCGTTTGGAATTACGCCGTTCCATCACCAGCTCATCGACCGTATCGGTTGCGATAATGTGGTAAATAAACACAGGGCGGTTGTGCCCTGCCTGTATCTGTCGGGTAGGGCCGATACGTTCATTGATTTGCTGATACTGTTCCAGGTCCCACCAGTGGGAGAAAAACACCAAAATGTTTCCGCCGTCTTGCAGGTTCAGGCCGTGACCGGCGCTGGCAGGGTGGGCGAACAATACGGGAATTTTTCCGGCGTTCCAGTCGCGCAGGGTCTGCGGATCTAAATCAAGGTGCCTGCCTTTGGGAAATGCTTTCAGTAACCTTTCTAAATCGTGTTTCCAGTGGTAGGCGACCAGTACAGGCATACCGCCAGACTCATTAATGATGCTGTCTAATGCCTGAATTTTGGCGTCGTGCAGTTCCTGCCAAGCGCCGTTCTCGTCAGTATAGATAGCCCCGCTGGCGATTTGCAGACATTTAACGGTTTTGGCCGCTGCGTTCAGCGCCTCAACCCCGATACTACCCAACTCCATGAACAGCTCTTTTTCCATCGCGCGGTACTGCTGCCGGACTGTGGACGGTAAATCGACACGAATAACATTGTGAATTGGTTCCTGAATATCGAACCAGTCCGCCGCGTTGAGAGCGATGGTCACATCGTTTAGTGCTGTTTGCATTTGCTCCTGAGCAAACGGCCACGGTTCCAGTTTCACCCATGATTGCCCAGGGAACCGAATACTATTGAACCAGCGCGAGGTGAACGCACTGTACGTCCGGCCCAGTCGTTCGCCCTGATCGATAAACCACGATTGCCCCCATAAATCGACCAGACCATTAGGAGAGGGCGTGCCGGTTAAGTTCACCCAGCGGCGTACATGTTTGTGCGCAACTTTTGCCAGAGCGGCGGCTCTTTTGCCTCCTTTACGCAACCGGAATGATTTTAGCCGCGTGCTCTCATCGGCAATGACGGTAGCGAACGGCCATTTGTCCCCCAGCGTTTCCACCAGCCAGACGAGGTTATCGTAGTTGGTGGTGAATACGCTGGCGTTGGTGTTTTTGAGCGCGTCCCTGCGCTCTTTAACATTGCCCACAATGGGCTGAACGTCGATATTGTGGAAATGGTTCCATTTGTCCACCTCATCCGGCCATGTGGAACGAGCCACACGCAACGGGGCCAAAACTAGTGTTGGTTGGGTTTCCATACCCACCATATAAAGATCTTCCAGTGCAGTTAGTGTTGCTACAGTTTTGCCCATACCCATTCCTGCCCACACATTGCAGCGGGGTAAATCCAGTTCGTGATTAATAATAAGGTTTTGGTAGGGGCGTGGTGTGAATGGTTTCATATTTTGCCCCTAATTGACACGTACGTTAATATTATGTGCATCAATTGTTATTTTCATATTCAGTTAACTTAGTGGTGAGAGTTTCTATTTCGGTAAATATTTTTAATAAGATATCTACCTCAATGGGGATTTCAGCTACGTTGTGTTCTTTTGCTAAGTTACATGCTTCTTTAAGTACCTTTATTGCACTTAGTTTTATTTCTCTTTTAATTGTGTCGTCTGTCTTTGGCTCCCTTATTTTATAAATGGAATTTCGGGTTATTATATACCCATCGTTTTTATACGTTTCAGCATTGCGAACCAGAGATGTTATTATCTCATCGCCATCGTTAAATCGTTTTTTACTATCATTAAATACTTTTCCAAATGCCACCGCTTTACCATCCCCGCCCTGTGCGAAATCGGTTAATTCTATTTCTGCGGTGATTTTAGGTGATAATTTATTAATATATGCAGCGAATGATGATTCTTCGTTAAATTCATTGTTCATTTATATTTTCTCCAATTATTAAAAGTATATTACTTCCAATTTATATTCTGGAATTCATAGCTTTCACTACTATTTTCAATGGTAACTATGGGTGATTCGGAGGTGTAAAGTTTTTTACCCCAAAGTTCATAAAATCCCCTCCACATTTTTACTGTCCAAAACAACAACTGTTTGCCCCAGTGCCCGTAGACGTTCGTGTTCCCGTAACTGGTCAGGGCGAGGTTTTTCGCCCGGTGCTTTGCACTCGACAAATATCACACGCCCATTGGGTAAAACAACAATACGGTCAGGAACACCACGGCGACCAGGGGAAACAAATTTATAGGCAATGCCGCCCGCTTTTTTCACCTCAATAACCAGATATCGCTCTATTACGTCCTCTCTGATTTTCATTGAATTGATCCCGTTCAATTTGTTTTAGGCAAAAATCAGAACGAATTTCTGCCCATTTAATGTTTAATTCATTGCGCGAATGCCGCGCCGCTTTATTCCACACTTTTGATGCCCGACGATAATCGCCCTCGCGTTCAATTTTTGCGGCCTCGCGCGCAACCCGATAAAATAACGGGCTGTCTCGGTATTTAAATGACATAGAAAATTCTCAGGTACGGGAACAAGCAGGGCAAGATCACGAATGTTTTTTAGTCAAAAATAAACAGGTTGCTTCGAGTAAAGAGCTG
>NZ_LDNM01000043.1 GCF_001028135.1 Xenorhabdus griffiniae | reverse complement strand
GGCCATGCGCAAATGGGTCGGTGAAAAAGTGGTGAAATCCCTGTCCGGGCATAAATACACCATCGAGAACGATGACTGGGAAGCGACCATTGAAGTGGATCGCAATGATATTGAAGACGACCAGACCGGACAGTATGCCATTCAGGCCAGAAGCGCCGGGCAATCGGCGGCTGCCCTGCCAGATGACATTGTCTTTGCCCTGGTCAATATGGGTTTTGAACGCCCGTGCTACGACAAACAGTACTTTTTTGACCGTGATCATCCGGTCGGCACAAGGTCGGTGTCCAACAAAGGGAAAAAGGCGCTGTCTATTGCATCGATGGCGAAAGCGCAGGCGTCCTACGGTGCCGCCCGTACGGCCATGCGCCAGTTTACTGACGATGACGGCCGCCCGCTCAATATCAACCCCAATATTTTGCTGGTGCCGCCTGCCCTGGAATACACCGCCCGCGCCCTGATGACCGCCGACAGGCTGGAAGATGGCAAGGTTAACCTGTTTAAAGGCACGGCTGAAGTGGTCGTGGAGCCGCGCCTGACCCATGACAGCCGCTGGTATCTGCTGGATACCACCAAATCCATCAAACCGATTATTTATCAGGAGCGTAAAGCCCCGGTCATGGTGGAACAAACCAGCCTGGACAGTGACGACGTGTTTACCCGCCGCCAATACAAGTTTGGGGCTGAAGCCCGTGCCGCAGGCGGTTACGGTTTCTGGCAACTGGCGTATGGCTCTACCGGAGAAGAACAATAATGCCGATTTTAATTACTGCCAAAGTGGCGGACTTTCGCCGCTGTGGTATCGCCCACAGCGACAACACCACGTCCTACCCGGATGATCGTTTTACCGCTGCACAACTACGCGAGCTGCAAGCCGATCCGATGCTGGTGGTGTCCGTCGTCAATGAGGCAGATGTGCAGTCACCGGGGGCTGATAGCCAGACTCAGGTTGCCGGACTGACTGAGGAAGTCTCACGCCTGACCACCGAACTGGATTCCGTGACCGCAGAGCGTGATGCCCTGAAAAAAGACCTGGCGGCCCTGAAAAAGGGCGCGAAGCCGGCTAAAGAGGAACCCTGACCATGTACGCCACCCAGCACGACATGATCTTAGCCTTTGGTGAGCAAGAATGTATCAATCTCTGTGACCCTGACATAACGGGACAAATTGATGAGCCGGTGATGAATGCCGCCTTAACCCGCGCCAGTGCCGAAATTGACGGTTATCTGGTCGGGCGCTATGCCACGCCGTGGCCGGATACCCCGCGCATTCTGGTCGGCCGTTGCTGTGATATCGCCCGTTACCACCTGACGACAGCCCATCGGGTGATGTCGGACGAAATTCGCCTGCGTTATGAAGATGCCATGCGTTTTCTGGAAAAAGTGGCCGCCGGACAAATCAGCCTGGGACGGGCGGATAACGGGCAACTTATCCAGCCCACCCCGCAAATGGCGTTTGGCAGCAGCCCCCGCCAGTTCGGCCGTGATGCGACAGGCGGAGGTGCCTTTTGATCACCCAGATAGAACAGGCCATTTGTCAGCGACTGACTGACGGGCTGGGTAAGTTGACCCGTACCGTGACCAGTTACGGCGGGGAAATCGACGAGGATGTGGGGCGGATTGTGCGCGTGTTACCGGCGGTGTGGGTCACGTTTGGCGGTATCAGCAAAACCGAGCCATTCAGCGTGTCCAAACGCCAGTACAAACCGACCGGACAATTTGTCGTGATTGTCGGGGATTACAGCACCCGCAGTGAAGCGGCCTCCCGCCAGGGTGGCGTTAACGTCAACGAGGTCGGGTGTTATCGCCTGGTCTACGCGGTCAGGCGATTACTGACCGGGCAGGATTTGGGATTGAAAATCAATCCCCTGGTGCCGGGTCGTGTCCGTACCCTGTTTAATACGCAGGTCGCTGAACGGGCGCTGTCGGTCTTCGCCTGCGAGTTTGATACCCAATGGCTGGAGACCGCTCTGGCGTTGGGGGCATGGCCTGTCCAGACGGATGACCGGGCACACCCTGACTGGCTGTACAACGAATATCGGGGTCACCTGTCCAAACCCGACCCTGACCTGTTACGGGTGGGTATGCGTTACGACCCGCCCGGTATGGGATCACCCGATGATCCGGCCGATTTAGTGAATCTCAGGAAAAAGCCATGAATACATTAATGGTGACTGCCGCGACGGGGCTGCGTGTCCCGCTGGAAAACCAGTCGCGGCGCTACATTGAATCTGAACCCGTAACGGTGCCGGATAGCGCCTATTACCGTCGGTTAATCACGACGGGGGATTTAGTGCTGGTCGTTCCCACCACGACGAAGGTGGGTAAGTCGAGGAAACATGATTAGTTTTGATACTATTCCGTCCAGCATCCGCAAGCCGGGTAAGTATTTTGAATTTAATACCCGCATGGCCACCCGGACACTGCCGGGCAACCCGCAGCGGGTATTGATTATCGCACCGATGGGAGCGCAGGCGCAGGCGGCGGCACTGACCCCACTGGATATCTATTCCGATAATGAGGCCGCCCGCCAGTTCGGGGCCGGCTCACTGGCGCACCTGATGGCCCGTGCTGCTATTCAGGCCAACAGCTATCTGCAATTGCAGGTGATTGGCATTGAAACCGCCGCCGCAGGTAAAGCCGCCACCGCCACCTTGAGCCTGACCGGCGCTGCCACCGGCAGCGGTACCCTCTATTTATGGGTGGGTGACCAGCGCCTGGATATTGCCGTCGAGTCGGGTGACAGCCTGACAATCCTCAACAGCGCAGTGGTTGCAGCGGTTGAGGCGGCAACCGCATTACCGGTCACGGCCGCGACCCGCAATCAGGGCACTGACGAAACGCCCCGTTACGTCATCACGTTGACCGCCCGTCAGGCCGGGGAATTCGGTAATGCCATTCACCTCCAGGCCGGGTGTACCGCCAAAGGCATGGGTATCACCCTGTCCGGCATGGCCGGCGGTGAAAATGACCCCGACATTCAGCCGGCACTGGACGCCGTTTTTGCGGCCGGGCATCAAATCATTATTTCCCCCTTCAGTACCCAGACGGCCCTGCTGGCCCTGCGCACCCATCTGGATAAGACCGGCAATGCGATGGAGCAGCGCGGTGCCATTGGTGTCGCAGGCTGGACAGGCACTCTGGCAACGGGCACCACGCTGGCGGGGGAAATTAACGCTGGCCGTCTGACCCTGGGCTGGTATCCCGGTTCGGCAAAATTGCCCGCCGAACTGGCTGCCGCCTACGGTGCCGTGATTGCCAGTGAGGAAGACCCGGCCCGCCCGCTGAATACCCTGCCCCTGGCGGGTATGGATATTACCCCTGTAACACACCGCGCCAGCCGTAACGAGCAGGAAAACGCCCTGCATAACGGCCTGACGCCGATTGAGGTCGGTGCCGGGAATCGCGTGCAGATTGTGCGGGCCATTACCACCTATACCCGCAACGCCGAAGGGGTGGATGATATTGCCCTGCTGGATCTCACCACCCTCCGCACGCTGGATTACACCCGTAAGGCGTGCCGTGAGCGCATTTCACAGCGTTTTCCCCGTGACAAACTCAATGAGCGGACACGCCAGAAAGTGCGCTCTGAGTTGCTGGATGTGCTGCTCAAGCTGGAAGAGTCTGAGATTCTGGAAAACGTCGAAGCCAACAAGGACAAGTTAATTGTTGAACGCAACGATAAAGATCCGAACCGGCTGGATGCGGAAATTCCGGCGGATGTCGTCAATGGCCTGCACGTCTTTGCCGGCCGTATTGACCTGTATTTATAAGAGGTAACCCATGTTAGAAGAATATGTCGGCGCGATTGTGCTGGAAGTCGATGGCCGTGAAATTGAGGTCACCGATTTGGACGTGCAAATCAACACCGGGCGCAAGCTGGTCAAGACCATGAACAAAACAGGCCGGGCCAAGGGGTACACCTCCGGCATTGCCACCTATGACCTGTCGTTGTCGGTGGTCATTCCGCTGGAGGGTGATCTGGACTGGGGCAACCTGGTGGGCGTCAAAATCACCCAGTACCCGGTCACGGGTAAAGGGGGCCGCCGCACCTCGTATCTGGACTGTTTCACGACCGAAGTGGGCGCGAAATACACCGTCGATAATGAGGCCAAACGTGATATCAAAATGGCCGCATTACGGGAGGTCATCGAATGATAACCCAAACGGGCACGTTGCTGTATGGCATTGAACACGCTGACAGCGTGCACCATGAATTTCAAATCCGGCTGCCGACCATGCGCCAGAGCTATGCGGCGCTGGACGAAACCGAGTCCGTGTGCGGCACCATTGACGGGCATGCGGCGGATCTGCATTACCGGATGGCGGTGGTCGCCCGGTGTCTGGTCACGCTGGGCACCATTCCCGTCTCTGATATCACCACCGAATTATTGCTGGATCAACTGACCAGCGAGGATTTTGAGGTGCTGGAACAGGCCATTGCCGCCGTTAAAAAAAAGCGACAGCCGCCACCGAACGCCGCAGCGGAATAATGCTGGTCAGTATTGCCCTCGGGCAATACGGTCTCAGTCATGAACGCATCCTGGCCATGAGCCGCCCCGAACTGGACGGCTGGATTGCGGCATTAGGGAAACTACAGGGTGCGCCGGCCCCCAGACACAAACACCGCAAGCGGGTTAAATCCCTGCGTCAGAAACCCAGACAGTCAATAATACAACGGGGTTAATGTATATGGCACGTGATCTCAAAATATCCCTGGCGGTTTCGTTCCGTGATGCAGCATCGCAAAATATCATCAAACTGTTGCGGGATGTGGTCAAAGGCGCGGAGGATGCCGGCAAAGCCGCCGACAAGGCCGCCGAGCGTGAAAACCGTCAACAGAAGCAGCGCCGCAAGGCGTCACAGGCGATGACCGCCGAAGCGCGGCGCCAGGCCCGGGATGCCCGCGCCCGCGAAACGCTGGGCGTACGCGCTGAACGATCCATTCAGCGGGAAATCACCCGCACCATCGCCAGTTATAACCGGCTGGCCCGCAGCGAAACCCTGTCCATCGCCGAACAAAGCCGGGCCTATGATGCCATGCGCCAGCGTGTCGCCGCCCTGCGTAATGAAATGCAGGGCGTCAGCCGGCTGGCAAAGTTAGGGGCATTTGGCAGCAAAATGATGACCGTGGGCGGCGGACTGGTTGCGGGCGGGATGGTCGTGGCGAAGCCGGTCAAAGAACAGATGGGCTATGAACAACGGCTGGCGTACCTGAGTAATACCGCCTTTAATGAGCGGGATGTCGCCGGCCGCAAAGCGGGCAAAGCCGAGCTGCATAACATTATTCGTACGTCGGTTGAAACCGGGGGCGGCACCAAGGAGCAGGCCACTGAGTTACTGAGTGAAATGTTAGCCAATGGGGCATTCAGTTTTGATGAAACCAAAACGTTAATGCCCATATTACAAAAATATGCGACGGTCACCGAGGTCAGCGGTGCGCAGTTAGCCAAAGTTATCGAATCGCTTAAAGGGTATGGCATCACCAGCGCCGACGATATGATGAAAGCCCTGGATGCCGCGATCCGGGCAGGACAGGAAGGAGCATTTGAGTTTGCCGATATGGCCCGATGGTTACCGGAAATTTTGTCAAAATCCTATGAAAACGGCTACGCAGGCCTGGAGGAACTGGTTAAAATTCTTTCCTATACGCAAGGGGCGAAAAAAAATGCCGCCTCATCGGATGAAGCGGGCAATAACCTCGGCAACTTAATCGCTAAGTTAAACAGTACCGATTTATCCCGGCGGGCGGCCAGAATTAAATTTGATGGTTATGGTATCGATATTGCGAAAACCCTGGCCGATGCGCGGGGAAAAGGCATTGATCCGCTGGAAACCCTCGTCTTATTGACGGACAAGATCGCCGCGCAAAACCCGGAGTTACGCAATATAGAAAAAGCCCTGGCGAGTACAGACCAGAAGTCACCGGAATATCAGCGGTTATTACAATCGCAACAAAAGATATACGAAAGTTCGTCTATTGGTCGATTAATGGCTGACCAACAGGCCATGATGGCCCTGTTGGCGATACGTAACTATCGTCAATTCATTAGCGACGTTCAGGCGGATGTGCGCAAACAATTAACGCTGCCCAAAGGGCAGGGTGAAGGTGATATATCTTTTGCAGTCATTGCGGATGAGAATGAGTTTAAACTCCAGCAGGCTAAAAATGCCAAAGGCTTTGCTGAAATGAACGCGGTAAAACCGTTGTCAGCCGTCGTCGGGGATCTCTCGCAAAAATTCACCGAGTTAAGCAAAGAATTTCCGAACCTCACCACGGCGGCGGTCGGAGCCACCACGGCCATTGAGGCGATGACGGTCGCCGCCGTGGCCTTTGCCGGCCTGAAATTTATCACGGGCCGGAGTGGCATTCCCCCCGGCAGTACGGCGGCTTCAGGCGGCGGCTCTGGCGGCAGTGGCTCTGGTGGCCGGTTCGGGCGGGTGAGCCGCTGGCTGCGTACCTCGACCAGTGGCTTGACGGGCGGCCTGTCACGGCTGTTATCCACGCCAGCGGGTCGGGCCATTCCGGTGATTGGCACCGGGCTGGCGGCCTATCAGGGCACCCAGGATTTTCCCCTGATCCAGATCCAGGGCAAGGCGGAAAAACTGGCCGAAGTGCGCCAGCGTCTGGGACGGGAGTTAACCGAATTCGAAACCGCCTACTATGGCACGGCCGGGGCAAAAGACGCCTGGCATGATATTAAGTCCCTGTTTAGTCCCAGTGATGAACTGTCCATTAAAAAAGCCCCGGTGACGGTACAGGATGCCGAAAAAGCGGGAATTGTCAGGGCACCGAATACTAACCTGGTTCAAAAGCTCCCGGACAGTAAATCTCAGCCCCTGCCCCCGATCACATTTACGTCCCAATTACTGCTGGATGGCCGAACGCTGGCCGAAGTCATCAATGAGTATAACGCGGCTGACGCCGGGCGCGGAACAGGAGGATTATATCCATGAGCTGGCGTGATGACCTGCAAGACGCGGCCTTCCGTGGGGTGAAATTTGATGTCCTCAATACCCAGGAAAGTGTTGCCCGTGATCATGAAGACCATGAATACCCCTTTATTGATGGGGCCACCGTGATGGATTTAGGCCGTAAAGCGCGGAATTTCCGGCTGTCTGCGTTCCTGTGGGGTGACCGTTATAAACGTCAGCTGGATACCCTGATTAAGGCGCTGGACACGCCCGGCGCGGGCGAACTGATCCACCCGATTTATGGCTCTATTCCCCGGGCACACTGTATTGAGTACCAAATCCAGCATGAAGCCGAGGGGCCGGATAGTTGCAATGTGGAACTGGTTTTTCTGGAATCCACAACCGGCACTAAACTCCACGGCTCGGCACACCCGGAGCAGTTGGGTGACCGCCTGTTTGACCATATCACCGGGCTGACTGAGCGTGCGTCAGATTTGTTTGATCAGGTCATGGCACCGGTGCATAACAACATGCGCTATCTCGCCAAAGGCAAGGCGGCCCTGTCCGGTATGTTAAACACCCTGACCCTCATGCGCGGTGAGTTGGCTGGCGTGATCAGTCAGGGCGTGGATTACCTCAACTACCCCCGCGCGTTTGTCCATGATTTGCAGTCCATTCTGGATGTCCGCACCGGGGGCATCGGGGATTTACTGGATCTCAAATTCCCCGGCGTGATCAATTTGGGGCGCAGTGGGCGTGCCTCGGGTAACAGAGATTCATCGGGCGGCAGCGGTTCATCCGGCAGCCCGGCCTATTCCGCCCGTCAATCCGCCTCGCGCAGCCAAAATGAGGGCTATCTGCCGGGGACGGCAACCACGGCTGCTGTCCTCAGTCAGGGGGTCAGTGCGACAACATTGCTATCGGCCTGGGGGGACAGTATCGCGGTCATACACCAGTTAACCGCCTTGCCTGCGGCGCTGGTTCAGCGTGATATAACGGCCCCCGTCCCCATGCCGGTGGATGCCAGCCTGGAGGATGTCCGCGATCTGAGCGTGCTCTGTCAGGTCATGGCCGCCGGTGAACTGGCGGGTCTGACCACCGCGATTTTATCTGATGAGGTACAGCCTGACCAATTATCGCCGGATGATATCACCCGCATCGTCAATACCGTCAGGGCTGCCATTCTGACTGCGATAGCTGAGGTGCGGGCACAATACCAGCCCAGCACCCAGCGTATCAGTGAAGACAGCGAGCCAGTGGGGTTATTGTGGCGTGACGTGGTGTCCCAGTTGAAACACATTGCCCTGGAATTGCAGACCCTGGCGATCATCGTCATGAACCGCCGCCCGCCGTTAACCCGCCGCACGGTCACCACGTCAACCACCAATTTGCACTTGCTGGCGCATGAATGGTACGGCGACTATGGCCGCGCCGCCGAACTGGCCCGCCTGAATCCGTGGTTACGTGACCCGAACGCGATTAAAACCGGAGATATCCTCAATGCCTATACCCGATAAGAAAGCCGTACCATTCGAGGATAAACCTGTGCTGTTATTGAACGGCCAGGCCCACAGTGACTGGCAGCACTACCGTATCGACAGCGATTTTCTGAAGGCCACCGATGCCTGGCAATTATCGCTCGGCCTGCCTGATGGGGTATTCCCGGTGGATGCGGTACGCGGTGCGCCGGTCAAAGTGAAAATCCGGGACACGGTGATTTTGTCCGGCCGGGTGGACAGCGTGACGCGGGACGTTTACCGCCGGGGCGTCACCCTGAGCTTGAGTGGCCGCGATGACGCCGCCATTCTGGTGGATTGTGCCGCTCCTGTCTTTAGTGCCCGCCAGTTAAATCTGGATGAAGTGATTGCCAGCATCGTCCGCCCGCTGGGCATCACCCGCATTCGTATTCAGGCGAGTGACATGACACGGAATGACCGGATACATATCGAACCCGGCGAACGGGCGTGGGATACCCTGGCAAGAGCCGCCGCCGCGCGCGGCGTCTGGCCGTGGTTAGATCCCGACGGGACACTGGTCATTGGTGGCCCGGACTACAGCAGTCCCCCCGTGGCGGATCTCATCCTGCGCCGTGATGGCCGGGGCAATAACCTGATTTCGTTGTCAGACATGCGCAATATACAGGGCTGTTTTTCCGAATTAAT
>NZ_LDNM01000042.1:8385-12073 GCF_001028135.1 Xenorhabdus griffiniae | reverse complement strand
ACGGCCATGCGCCAGTTTACTGACGATGACGGCCGCCCGCTCAATATCAACCCCAATATTTTGCTGGTGCCGCCTGCCCTGGAATACACCGCCCGCGCCCTGATGACCGCCGACAGGCTGGAAGATGGCAAGGTTAACCTGTTTAAAGGCACGGCTGAAGTGGTCGTGGAGCCGCGCCTGACCCATGACAGCCGCTGGTATCTGCTGGATACCACCAAATCCATCAAACCGATTATTTATCAGGAGCGTAAAGCCCCGGTCATGGTGGAACAAACCAGCCTGGACAGTGACGACGTGTTTACCCGCCGCCAATACAAGTTTGGGGCTGAAGCCCGTGCCGCAGGCGGTTACGGTTTCTGGCAACTGGCGTATGGCTCTACCGGAGAAGAACAATAATGCCGATTTTAATTACTGCCAAAGTGGCGGACTTTCGCCGCTGTGGTATCGCCCACAGCGACAACACCACGTCCTACCCGGATGACCGTTTTACCGCCGCGCAACTGGCCGAACTGCAAGCCGATCCGATGCTGGTGGTGTCTGTCGTCAATGAGGCAGATGTGCAGTCACCGGGGGCTGATAGCCAGACTCAGGTTGCCGGACTGACTGAGGAAGTCTCACGCCTGACTACCGAACTGGACACGGTGATTGCAGAGCGTGATGCACTGAAAAAAGACCTGGCGGCCCTGAAAAAGGGCGCGAAGCCGGCTAAAGAGGAACCCTGACATGTACGCCACCCAGCACGACATGATCTTAGCCTTTGGTGAGCAAGAATGTATCAATCTCTGTGACCCTGACATAACGGGACAAATTGATGAGCCGGTGATGAATGCCGCCTTAACCCGCGCCAGTGCCGAAATTGACGGTTATCTGGTCGGGCGCTATGCCACGCCGTGGCCGGACACGCCGCGCATTCTGGTCGGCCGTTGCTGTGATATCGCCCGTTACCACCTGACGACAGCCCATCGGGTGATGTCGGACGAAATTCGCCTGCGTTATGAAGATGCCATGCGTTTTCTGGAAAAAGTGGCCGCCGGACAAATCAGCCTGGGACGGGCGGATAACGGGCAACTTATCCAGCCCACCCCGCAAATGGCGTTTGGCAGTAGCCCCCGCCAGTTCGGCCGTGATGCGACAGGGGGAGGTGCCTTTTGATTACCCAGATAGAACAGGCCATTTGTCAGCGGCTGACCGAAGGACTCGGCAAGATGACCCGTGCCGTGACCAGTTACGGCGGGGAAATCGACGACGATGTGGGGCGGATTGTGCGCGTGTTACCGGCGGTGTGGGTCACGTTTGGCGGTATCAGCAAAACCGAGCCATTCAGCGTGTCCAAACGCCAGTACAAACCGACCGGACAATTTGTCGTGATTGTCGGGGATTACAGTACCCGCAGTGAAGCGGCCTCCCGCCAGGGTGGCGTTAACGTCAATGAGGTCGGGTGTTATCGCCTGGTCTACGCGGTCAGGCGATTACTGACCGGGCAGGATTTGGGATTGAAAATCAATCCGTTGGTGCCGGGGCGTGTCCGTACCCTGTTTAATACGCAGGTCGCTGAGCGGGCGCTGTCGGTCTTTGCCTGCGAGTTTGATACCCAATGGCTGGAGGGAGCACTGGCGTCAGGCGCCTGGCCTGAACAAACCCGTGACCGGGCACATCCTGACTGGTTGTATAACGAATACCACGGCCAGTTGTCCCAGCCAGACCCTGACCTGTTACGGGTGGGTATGCGTTACGACCCGCCCGGTATGGGATCACCCGATGATCCGGCCGATTTAGTGAATCTCAGGAAAAAGCCATGAATACATTAATGGTGACTGCCGCGACGGGGCTGCGTGTCCCGCTGGAAAACCAGTCGCGGCGCTACATTGAATCTGAACCCGTAACGGTGCCGGATAGCGCCTATTACCGTCGGTTAATCACGACGGGGGATTTAGTGCTGGTCGTTCCCACCACGACGAAGGTGGGTAAGTCGAGGAAAGAAACATCATGATTAATTTTGATACCATTCCGTCCAGTATCCGCAAGCCGGGCAAGTATTTTGAATTTAATACCCGTATGGCCACCCGCACGCTGCCGGGTAATCCTCAGCGGGTACTGATTATTGCCCCGATGGGAACGCAGGCACAGGTGGCAGCCTTGACCCCGCTGGATATCTATTCCGATAACGAGGCTGCCCGCCAGTTTGGTGCCGGCTCACTGGCGCACCTGATGGCTCGTGCCGCCATTCAGGCCAACAGCTATCTGCAATTGCAGGTGATTGGCATTGAAACCGCCGCCGCAGGCAAAGCGGCTACCGCCACCTTGAGCCTGACCGGTGCCGCCACCGGCAGCGGCACCCTCTATTTATGGGTGGGTGACCAGCGCCTGGATATTGCCGTCGAGTCGGGTGACAGCCTGGCAATCCTTAACAGCGCGGTGGTTGCTGCGGTCGGGGCGGCAACCGCATTACCGATCATGGCCTCGACCCGCAATCAGGGCACCGACGAAACGCCCCGTGACGTCATCACGTTGACCGCCCGTCAGGCCGGGGAATTCGGTAATGCCATCTGCCTCAAGGCCGAGTGTACCGCTAAAGGGGTCGGCATCACCTTGTCCGACATGGCAGGCGGTGAAAATGACCCCGACATTCAGCCGGCACTGGACGCCGTTTTTGCGGCCGGACATCAAATCATTATTTGCCCTTTCAGTACCCAGACGGCCCTGCTGGCCCTGCGCACCCATCTGGATAAGACCGGCAATGCGATGGAGCAGCGCGGTGCCATTGGTGTCGCCGGCTGGACAGGCACCCTGGCAACGGGCACCACGCTGGCGGGGGAGATTAACGATGGCCGTCTGACCCTGGGCTGGTATCCCGGCTCGGCAAAATTGCCCGCCGAACTGGCTGCCGCCTATGGTGCCGTGATTGCCAGTGAGGAAGACCCGGCCCGCCCGCTGAATACCCTGCCCCTGGCGGGTATGGATATTACCCCTGTAACACACCGCGCCAGCCGTAACGAGCAGGAAAACGCCCTGCATAACGGCCTGACGCCGATTGAGGTCGGTGCCGGGAATCGCGTGCAGATTGTGCGGGCCATTACCACCTATACCCGCAACGCCGAAGGGGTGGATGATATTGCCCTGCTGGATCTCACCACCCTCCGCACGCTGGACTACACCCGTAAGGCGTGCCGTGAGCGCATTTCACAGCGTTTTCCCCGTGACAAACTCAATGAGCGGACACGCCAGAAAGTGCGCTCTGAGTTGCTGGATGTGCTGCTCAAACTGGAAGAGTCTGAGATTCTGGAAAACGTCGAAGCCAACAAGGACAAGTTAATTGTTGAACGCAACGATAAAGATCCCAACCGGCTGGATGCGGAAATTCCGGCGGATGTCGTCAATGGCCTGCACGTCTTTGCCGGCCGTATTGACCTGTATTTATAAGAGGTAACCCATGTTAGAAGAATATGTCGGCGCGATTGTGCTGGAAGTCGATGGCCGGGAAGTTGAGGTCACCGATTTGGACGTGCAAATCAACACCGGGCGCAAGCTGGTCAAGACCATGAATAAAACCGGCAGAGCCAAGGGGTACACCAGCGGGATTGCGACTTACGACCTGTCGTTATCGGTGGTCATTCCGCTGGATGGCGATCTGGACTGGGGCAACCTGGTGGGCGTCAAAATCACCCAGTACCCGGTCACGGGTAAAGGG
>NZ_LDNM01000042.1:0-8224 GCF_001028135.1 Xenorhabdus griffiniae | reverse complement strand
CGAACGCCGCAGCGGAATAATGCTGGTCAGTATTGCCCTCGGGCAATACGGTCTCAGTCATGAGCGCATCCTGGCCATGAGCCGCCCCGAACTGGACGGCTGGATTGCGGCATTAGGGAAACTACAGGGTGCGCCGGCCCCCAGACACAAACACCGCAAGCGGGTTAAATCCCTGCGTCAGAAACCCAGACAGTCAATAATACAACGGGGTTAATGTATATGGCACGTGATCTCAAAATATCCCTGGCGGTTTCGTTCCGTGATGCCGCATCGCAAAATATCATCAAACTGTTGCGGGATGTGGTCAAAGGCGCGGAGGATGCCGGCAAAGCTGCCGACAAGGCCGCCGAGCGTGAAAACCGTCAACAGAAGCAGCGCCGCAAGGCGTCACAGGCGATGACCGCCGAAGCGCGGCGCCAGGCACGGGATGCCCGCGCCCGCGAAACGCTGGGCGTACGCGCCGAACGCGCCATTCAGCGGGAAATCACCCGCACCATCGCCAGTTATAACCGGCTGGCCCGCAGCGGAACCCTGTCCATCGCCGAACAAAGCCGGGCCTATGATGCCATGCGCCAGCGTGTCGCCGCCCTGCGTAATGAAATGCAGGGCGTCAGCCGGCTGGCAAAGTTAGGGGCATTTGGCAGCAAAATGATGACCGTGGGCGGCGGACTGGTTGCGGGCGGGATGGTGGTGGCGAAGCCGGTCAAAGAACAGATGGGCTATGAACAACGGCTGGCGTACCTGAGTAATACCGCCTTTAATGAGCGGGATGTCGCCGGCCGCAAAGCGGGCAAAGCCGAGCTGCATAACATTATTCGTACGTCGGTTGAAACCGGGGGCGGCACCAAGGAGCAGGCCACTGAGTTACTGAGTGAAATGTTAGCCAATGGGGCATTCAGTTTTGATGAAACCAAAACGTTAATGCCCATATTACAAAAATATGCGACGGTCACCGAGGTCAGCGGTGCGCAGTTAGCCAAAGTTATCGAATCGCTTAAAGGGTATGGCATCACCAGCGCCGACGATATGATGAAAGCCCTGGATGCCGCCATCCGGGCAGGACAGGAAGGGGCATTTGAGTTTGCCGATATGGCCCGATGGTTACCGGAAATTTTGTCAAAAGCCAATGCCAACGGCTACGCAGGCCTGGAGGAACTGGTTAAAATTCTTTCCTATACGCAAGGGACGAAAAAAAATGCCGCCTCATCGGATGAAGCGGGCAATAACTTCGCCAACTTACTCGCTAAGTTAAACAGTACCGATTTATCCCGGCGGGCGGCCAGAATTAAATTTGATGGTTATGGTATCGATATTGCGAAAACCCTGGCCGATGCGCGGGGGAAAGGCATTGATCCGCTGGAAACCCTCGTCTTATTGACGGACAGGATCGCCGCGCAAAACCCGGAGTTACGCAATATAGAAAAAGCCCTGGCGAGTACAGACCAGAAGTCACCGGAATATCAGCGGTTATTACAATCGCAACAAAAAATATACGAAAGCTCGTCTATTGGTAAATTGCTGGCCGACCAACAGGCCATGATGGCCCTGTTGGCGATACGTAACTATCGTCAATTCATTAGCGACGTTCAGGCGGATGTGCGCAAACAATTAACGCTGCCCAAAGGGCAGGGTGAAGGGCCAATGTCTCTGGCCGTCATTGCGGATGAGAATGAGTTTAAACTCCAGCAGGCTAAAAATGCCAAAGGCTTTGCTGAAATGGACGCGGTAAAACCGTTGTCAGCCGTCGTCGGGGATCTTTCCCAAAAATTCACCGAGTTAAGCAAAGAATTCCCGAACCTCACCACGGCGGCGGTCGGGGCCACCACGGCCATTGAGGCGATGACGGTCGCCGCCGTGGCCTTTGCCGGCCTGAAATTTATCACGGGCCGGAGTGGTATTCCCCCCGGCAGTACGGCGGCTTCAGGCGGCGGCTCTGGCGGCAGTGGCTCTGGTGGCCGGTTCGGGCGGGTGAGCCGCTGGCTGCGTACCTCGACCAGTGGCTTGACGGGCGGCCTGTCACGGCTGTTATCCACGCCAGCGGGTCGGGCCATTCCGGTGATTGGCACCGGGCTGGCGGCCTATCAGGGCACCCAGGATTTTCCCCTGATCCAGATCCAGGGCAAGGCGGAAAAACTGGCCGAAGTGCGCCAGCGGCTGGGACGGGAGTTAACCGAATTCGAAAAAGCCTACTATGGCACAGCCGGGGCAAAAGACGCCTGGCATGATATTCAGTCCCTGTTTAGTTCCAGTGATGAACTGTCCATTAAAAAAGCCCCTGTCACTATACAGGATGCCGAAAAAGCGGGGATTGTGGCACCGGATACGAACCGGGTTCAAAAACTCCCGGCCAGTGCCAGTAAAACACAACCCCTGCCCCCGATCACGTTTACCTCTCAGTTACTGCTGGATGGCCGAACGCTGGCTGAAATCACCAATGAATATAATGCGGCTGAAGCGGGACGCGGCACCGGAGGGTTATATCCATGAGCTGGCGTGATGATTTGCAAGACGCGGCCTTTCGTGGGGTGAAGTTTGATGTCCTCAATACCCAGGACAGCATGGCCCGTGATCATGAAGACCACGAATACCCCTTTATTGACGGGGCGGATATTCTGGATTTAGGCCGAAAGGCGCGGAATTTCCGGCTGTCGGCGTTCCTGTGGGGTGACCGTTATAAACGCCAGCTGGATGCCCTGATTCAGGCGCTGGACACGCCCGGCGCGGGCGAACTGATCCACCCGATTTACGGCTCTATTCCCCGGGCACACTGTATTGAGTACCAAATCCAGCATGAAGCCGAGGGGCCGGATAGTTGCAATGTGGAACTGGTGTTTCTGGAATCGACAACCGGCACCCGGCTGCACGGGCCGGCACACCCGGAGCAGTTGGGTGACCGCCTGTTTGACCATATCACCGGGCTGACTGAGCGTGCGTCAGATTTGTTTGATCAGGTCATGGCACCGGTGCATAACAACATGCGCTATCTCGCCAAAGGCAAGGCGGCCCTGTCCGGTATGTTAAACACCCTGACCCTCATGCGCGGTGAGTTGGCTGGCGTGATCAGCCAGGGGATTGATTACCTGAATTATCCCCGGGCATTTGTCCACGACCTGCAATCCATTCTGGATGTGCGCACCGGGGGCATCGGGGATTTACTGGATCTCAAATTCCCCGGTGTGATCAATTTGGGGCGCAGTGGGCGTGCCTCGGGTCGCCGGGATTCATCGGGCGGCAACGGTTCACCCGGCAACCCGGCCTATTCCGCCCGTCAATCCGCCTCGCGCCGCCAAAATGAGGGCTATCTGCCGGGGACGGCAACCACGGCTGCTGTCCTCAGTCAGGGGGTCAGTGCGACAACCTTGCTATCGGCCTGGGGGGACAGTATCGCGGTCGTACACCAGTTAACCGCATTGCCTGCGGCGCTGGTTCAGCGTGATATAACGGCCCCCGTCCCCATGCCGGTGGATGCCAGTCTGGCGGATGTCCGCGATCTGAGCGTGCTCTGTCAGGTCATGGCCGCCGGTGAACTGGCGGGTCTGGCCACCGCGATTTTATCTGATGAGGTACAGCCTGACCAATTATCGCCGGATGATGTCACCCGCATCGTCAATACCGTCAGGGCTGCCATTCTGACTGCGATAGCTGAGGTGCGGGCACAATACCAGCCCAGCACCCAGCGTATCAGTGAAGACAGCGAGCCAGTGGGGTTATTGTGGCGTGACGTGGTGTCCCAGTTGAAACACATTGCCCTGGAATTGCAGACCCTGGCGATCATCGTCATGAACCGCCGCCCGCCGTTAACCCGCCGAACGGTCACCACGTCAACCACCAATTTGCACTTGCTGGCACATGAATGGTATGGCGACTATCGCCGCGCCGCCGAACTGGCCCGCCTGAATCCGTGGTTACGTGACCCGAACGCGATTAAAACCGGAGATATCCTCAATGCCTATACCCGATAAGAACGCCGTACCATTCGAGGATAAACCTGTGCTGTTATTGAACGGCCAGGCCCACAGTGACTGGCAGCACTACCGTATCGACAGCGATTTTCTGAAGGCCACCGATGCCTGGCAATTATCGCTCGGCCTGCCTGATGGGGTATTCCCGGTGGATGCGGTACGCGGTGCGCCGGTGAAAGTGAAAATCCGGGACACGGTGATTTTGTCCGGCCGGGTTGATAGTGTCACGCGGGACGTTTCCCGCCGTGGCGTCACGTTGAGTTTGAGTGGCCGCGATGATGCGGCGATTTTGGTGGACTGTGCCGCTCCTGTCTTTAGTGCCCGCCAGTTAAACCTGGATGAGGTCATCGCCAGTATCGTTCGCCCGCTGGGTATCACCCGCATCCGTATTCAGGCGAGTGGCATGACACGGAATGACCGGATACATATCGAACCCGGTGAACGGGCGTGGGATGCCCTGGCAAGAGCCGCCGCCGCGCGCGGCGTCTGGCCGTGGTTAGATCCCGATGGCACGTTGGTCATTGGTGGCCCAGACTACAGCAGTCCCACCGTGGCGGATCTCATCCTGCGTCGTGATGGTCAGGGCAATAACCTGATTTCGTTGTCAGACATGCGCAATATACAGGGCTGTTTTTCCGAATTAATCCTGCTGGCACAAAGCCATGCCTCCACAACCGATAACCAGAAATTGAAGCTGAAGCTGAAGCTGAAGCCGGTGGATGTCACTTCCTCTCAAAAGTTTACTGTCACTGACACTACCGACAGTACCGATGATTCAGACAACCAGGCGAAAACCGGACACCATAATTACCGGATTAAAGTCACTGACCCGACGGTCCCCTATTATCGCCCGCAAATCCTGACGAACGGGGATGTGGACAACCAGCAACAATTGCAGTACCGCGCCCGCAAGGCGATGGCGGATGCCCGTTTAACCGGGCTGGATATCCGGGCGGAAGTTCACGGCCACCGTACCCCCGACGGCGAACTCTGGCAACCCGGGCAACGGGTACGCATCCAGAGCGAACTGCATGGCATTGACGGCATTTTCTTTCTGATGGGACGCGAGTTCATCGGCGGCCGTCCGGGGGGGGCAATGACATCACTGCGATTTAAAGAGGATGGTGTGTGGATACCTGACGCCTATCCAGACAAGAAAAAGAAGAAAGGCAGTAAGAAAAAAGGCAAAGATCAACTCCGGGCTGTGCCGGTGTGGGAGGATCAATAATGTGGTCGCAAGTCAACCAGCGTATCAATCAAGCGTTAAACAGCATTAGAATGGCCTTCAGGGCCGTGTTAGGCACCACTGACAGCAGCGGAAAAGTCCAGACCATTCAGGCGGAAGGACTGGCAGGCGAACAGCTTCAGGGACAGGAATTTTTCCAGCAGTATGGCTACACCTCCAACCCGCCACCGGGCACGATGGGGATTGTCTTGCCCCTGAACGGCCGAACCTCACACGGCATTGTCATTGCCACGGAGCACGGCGCGTACCGTCTGACGGGGCTGAAAACGGGTGAAGTGGCGGTTTATACCGATGAAGGCGCAAAAATCGTACTGAAGCGGGGTCGTCTTATCGAGGTGGAATGTGATACCTATCGGGTTAACTGCAACGTATTTGAGGTTAATGCGGTCAATAAAGCCGATTTTAACACCCCGATGGTGACGGCCAGCGAACAACTGACCGCGATGGCGCAAATCACCGGTAACGGAGGGATGGCGATCCGGGGTGGTCAAGGGGCTACGTTTGAGGGTAATATCAACCAGACATCCGGCAGCTACCAAACCACGGGTGACGTTAAAGCGGGT
The DNA here is from genome assembly GCF_001028135.1 of Xenorhabdus griffiniae. Lineage (GTDB taxonomy): Bacteria > Pseudomonadota > Gammaproteobacteria > Enterobacterales > Enterobacteriaceae > Xenorhabdus > Xenorhabdus bakwenae. The sequence continues at coordinate 2,453 of NZ_LDNM01000042.1, read as the reverse complement.
AACATCTCAGTGCGCGGCCACAAACACCCGAACGGCCATAACGGTGGCAATACCGGCTCATCCATTCCCTAACCTGACATCTTCTGCTGAACCCCCTCAACTGCTGATTTTTACCCATGCTGCCACACTGTGCAGCATGGACAGATTATTAAATCCCCAAACGGGTGACTATACCGGCACCCGAACAAACAGCCTGGAAAATGCGGTTTACCTGCGGCTCATGACGCCACAGGGCAGTTACTGGGCTGACCCTGCGCTGGGTTCCCGTTTACACGAGCTGACCCGTGAAAAAGACGTGTCACGCATTTATGGGCTGGTGCGCCAGTATGCTGAACAGGCGTTACAGCCGATATTGGATGATGGCCGTGCCGCATCAATCAGCGTGACGGTACACCGTGACCAGCACAAGCGGGCGCTGCTCTGGATTGAGGTCACTGATGCCGCCGGGCAGACACATATTTTCAAACACACCGTGAGAATCGCCTGATGTGGATCACCCCGGAATTTCAGCAAATCCGCGATGACCTGTTGCGGGACATCAAAAATCAATTGCCGGATGCCGATACGGGCGCTGACAGTGATTATTTTGCCCGCGCCTCATCGGTCGCTAGCGTGGCCGAGGGGATTTATCAGCATCAGGGCTGGATTGTCCGCCAGATATTCCCGGACACCGCCGACAGCGACTATCTGGAACTGCATGCCCGTACCCGTAATCTGACACGTAAACCCGCCACCACCGCCACAGGCATCGCCAGCCTGACGGGTTCCCCCGGCGCTACTTTGCCCGCCGGGGCTGAAATGCGCGGTGAAACCGTATCCGTGAAAACCACCGCCGCCGTGACGATGGATCAGCACGGACAGGCGACGGTGACAATCGTGGCTAACCAATCTGGCACAGCAGGTAATCTGTCATCACCTGCGGATACTGAACTGGTCAGCGCCCCGATGGGCATTAACAGCCGTGCCATTGTCCAGACACTGGCAGGCGGCACGGAGGCCGAAACCAATGCCAGCCTGCTGGCGAGATTGCTCGACATCATTCGCCGACCGCCCGCAGGTGGCAATAAATACGACTATCGCCGGTGGGCGCTGGAAGTCCCCGGTGTCACCAACGCCTTTGTTTACCCGTTACGCCGTGGCCTCGGCACCGTCGATATTGCGATCACCTCCGCCGATGGCTTGCCGTCAGCGGACATTATCAACGCGGTACAGGCGCATATTGACGACGTTCGCCCCGTCACCGCCAAAAGCTCACTGGTATTGGCACCGGCATTGCGCCCGGTGGATTTTGTTGTTGAAGTCGTTTTGGATGGCATCACGCTGGAAGCCGCCAGTCAGGAAATCACGAACGTTATTACCGATGCGGCAGGACGGCTGGCCCCCGGTGAACCGTTGATCCGTAGTCAGATAGAAATGCGCATTTCCCTGATACCCGGTATTCGTGACCGTCGCATCATCGCCCCCGTAGAAAACGTTATCGCGTTGGTGGATAGGAACCATCTTGAATGGCTGCGGATGGGCCGCATCACGGTAAGGCTTTTTTCATGAAATCATTACTGAAGCAGTTACTGCCCCCGGTCAGTTATGCCACGGATGCTCCCCGTTTGGATGCCGAACTGGCCGCCGAAGCGAAGCAGTTGCAGCTAATAGAACAGAGCGCCAATCGCGTCAGTGACGCGGTAACCCCGTTCTTTGCACAGTCGTTACTGCCTGACTGGGAGCGCGTTCTCGGCATCACTCAAAATGCAGACAACAACTACCAGCAACGGCTGGAAATGGTCTTGCTGAAGCTGGCCGAAACAGGCGGGTTATCCATCCCGTATTTTATCTCTTTGGCTGCCCGTCTGGGTTATACGATCACCATTACCGAACCGCAGCCCTTTCGGGCAGGCATAAACCGCGCGGGTGACAGGCTGATGCACCCTGATTCGATATGGTCATGGGTTGTCAATATCTATGGTGCACGTGTCCCTACCTATCGATTCAGGGCAGGCAGTTCGGCGGCGGGCGAACGGCTGTTGTCATTTGGCGATCCCATTATTGAATCCGTTTTTAACGAACTGAAACCCGCTCATACCTTTTGTCGATTCACTTATCAGGATTAGCACTATGCACGATTTAATGCCACCGATTAACACGCCTGGCAATGTATTTGATGACGGCGATCCCAGTACCGGATTGCCCGGGACAATAGTTCCGGCTGATTGGTTAAATGATGTTCAATTCTCAGTCAGGGATCTCCAGCAGGAATGTAAAAACATTCTGGCGAAAGCCGGGATTACCCCAGACCCCAGAAAACAGAGCCAACTCTCTGAAGCGATAACCGCGATTGTTGCCAAAGGCTGGCTGGAAAAAGCCAAGAACGGCGCGGATATTCTTGATAAACAGGCGTTTGTGAAAAACCTCGGTTTGTCAGAACTGGGCTATCGAACCATTGGTAACGGGCCAAACCA
>NZ_LDNM01000041.1 GCF_001028135.1 Xenorhabdus griffiniae | reverse complement strand
TCAGTAAAAACCTTGTGGGAAGGATGGCTAAAATTGCAGGCCATCCTTGAAGGCTATGAACTCGCACTGTCTCTTGAACAAGACTTATGATCAAGAGACAGCCTTCTATGAAGGTGGCTTTGATTTCGCCCCAGAGGGGCATACTAAAATCTCTAAAAACAAGTCCCTGCCACTTCTATTACTTTAAAATCTAAAAACCAATAAGGCAGAGCCAAAACCTGTTGCTGACCACCTCCGCAGGAGGTGGTATTCAGTTATGACTAAACGCGCATACGTCAAAATATTTAAGTTCAAGGTCACCGTCTAAAGACGGTGGTTTTAACCTTTCATATGGAAAAATAAAAAAGCCCCTCAAAAATCGAAGGGCTTTTGCTAGCGGTTTCAGTTATAAAGTGGATGAGATGTGGATGACGTCATATAAATCCTTTTATAATCAATATGTAACATCTCTAAAATTCCCACAGTATGTGGACTCTTATTATAAATGGCAAATATTGTCAGGAAACGAATGTTGTTTGACCTGTTAAGCTATCTGTTTTTCCAATCGTTTTTCGATAGCATCCATCAACATGCCAGTAATGGCGATGTCCGGGAAAGCGGCTTCAATTTCACGTACACAGGTTGGGCTGGTTACGTTGATTTCAGTTAAGCGGTCACCAATGATATCCAGCCCAACAAAAATTAACCCTTTCTCTTTTAATACCGGAGCAACTGCACGGGCAATTGCCCAATCGCTTTCTGACAATGGGCGAGCTTCTCCACGACCACCTGCCGCCAGGTTACCACGGGTTTCTCCTTGAGCCGGGATACGGGCAAGGCAATAAGGCACAGGTTCACCATCAACAACCAGTACGCGTTTATCGCCATCTTTAATGGCAGGCAGAAAATTTTGGGCCATACAATAACAATTGCCATGTTCAGTCAGGGTTTCAATAATAACGCCGACATTCGTGTCATCTTGTTTCAGACGGAAAATGGAAGCGCCTCCCATACCATCTAAAGGTTTAAAAATAACATCGCCATGTTTTTGGTGGAATTCGCGTAGTTTTTTGGCACTGCGGGTCACTAGCGTATCGGGTGTCCATTCTGGGAACCAGGCAGTAAACAGTTTTTCGTTACAATCGCGCAGGCTTTGGGGCTTATTAACGATCAGGCTGCCTTTGGTTTCTGCTCTTTCCAGAATATAGGTCGCATAAATGTACTCAGTATCAAAAGGTGGATCTTTGCGCATCAAAATAACGTGCAAAGTATCGAGAGCGATTTCTTGCTCACTGCCAAACTGATACCACTGTTGTGGATTTTCTTCCACCGTGAGCAAACGTGTGCGGGCGCGAGCCTCTCCCTGATGCAGGTAGAGATCATGCATTTCCATATAATGGATTTCCCATCCGCGTTTTTGTGCTTCCAGCAGCATGGCAAAACTAGTGTCTTTCTTGATGTTGATGGATGAAATAGGATCCATCACAATACCGAGCTTGATCATTTTTTCTCCTTAACCCAGGTCACCAAAACGTACTTGCAATGCGGTAATTGCAGTGAGTGCTGTCGTTTCTGTCCTCAGGACTCGAGGCCCTAACAGGATATCAGTAAATTGATATTTTGCTGTCATTTCTATCTCTTCGGCAGACAATCCCCCTTCAGGCCCAATCAGCAGGCGTACTTTTTCCACGGGGAGTGGGAGGGTATTGATGCTATGGCTGGCACGGGGGTGCAGATTTAATTTTAGGCTGCCGTCATTTTCTGCGCACCAGGTTTCAAGTGGCATAATGGGGCGGATTTCAGGGATCTGGTTACGTCCGCACTGCTCACAGGCAGAAATGGCAATTTTTTTCCATTGTTGTAATTTCTTCTCCAACCTTTCTGTATCCAGTTTTATGCCACAACGTTCAGACAGAAGTGGGGTAATCGTGTTGACACCCAATTCAACCGATTTTTGGATTGTAAATTCCATTTTTTCACCACGGGACATGACCTGCCCCAGATGCAGGTTCAGTGGTGATTCATGATCAGATAATTTGCCATCAAGGATAAACACCTTAACTGTTTTTTTACTGGCTTCCGTGATTATTGCATCAAAAACCTGATTACTGCCATCAAAGAGTTGTAATGCTTGCCCATTACTCATTCTAAGCACGCGACCCACGTGATTGGCAGCGTCATCACTCAAATAAACTTCCACGCCTGTTGAGAGCAGTTCAGGGTGATAAATGCGGGGTATTCGCATATTCTTCTTTCCTTCTTTTTCCGGGTTCTTCCGGTATGGCGCAAACAGCCATATGACAAAATTGATTCATTGCCATGATAAATGAGCGCTGTTTGCGTGATCAAGTTATCTCTTGGCTTAAGGGATACAAGATATCTCCATGCGAGCTGGTTCGCATATTTATTTTATAATTGCTTTTTTAGCTAAATTTTCATTGCCAATAACCGGAATAAAAAATTAATATTCATCTTGTCCTGATTGATGTCAGGAAATTAAGGAAAGAAGACGGTAACAAGGATGTTATTTATAAATGGATTTTAATTTATTACAGGTGAGAAACAGGAAGGGTTTTATTTTAATTAACGTAGATTATATAATAGTTATGTTTTTCTGTAGCACCTTATTGTTATTGGCCGTTATCGATGTTAAAACGTATTGCTTGCCGGATATTATCACTCTTCCTTTATTATGGCTTGGACTTTTGGTTAATATTGATGGCAATTTGGTTTCAATAAAGAGTGCAATATATGGCGCCATATCAGGGTATCTTTTTTTGTGGTTTTTGTATTGGTTATGTCGATATACCTTAAATAAGGAGGGAATAGGTTATGGTGATCTTAAATTAACCGCAGCGATCGGTGCTTGGTTGGGTGTGGAAATAATACCAATATTGATGCTGATGGCTTCATTATTTGGCGTGTTCGGGTTTGTAATAATTGGCGTGAAAAGAAAATCGTTTCCTAAATTTATCGCATTTGGGCCTTATTTATGTTTATCCGCGATAGTATTACTGGGGTATGGTATTGGCAGAGTATAGTATTCATCTGCAAAGTGAGACAATAAATAAAAAGTGGCGGAGAGAACAGGAACCTAACCTACGGTACGCATTCTGTAAATACTAGATGTTAAAAGCATCTAGTTGTTTTAAGCTGCTTTTCTGCACATGCCAGACGTTGGAAGCATCTGGTTAGCTTGAGCAGCGCATCCTGCGTACATTAGACGTTAAAAGCATCTGGTTGGTTTAGGCTATTATTCTGTATGCGCTAGATGTTAGAAGCATCTAGTTGGCTTAAGCTGCTTGCCCTGCATATTCTAGATGTTGGAAGCATCTAGTTAGCTTTAGGTTGCTGGCTTATCTCTCCGCTGACTGCAAATTTAAAAAAAATGAGATTTTTATTCAAGCTGATTTATTGGATTATGGACTATTGATCACAACTTAAGGTTATTAGTTATTTCAAAGTATAAAAAGGCGCTAAATATCACATTAATCAAAAAGTAATTATGTTTGTTTAATGAGTTTTTTCCATTTTTAAAATGAATGCATTATTGGTTTTTATATGGGGGTTAATATAAAGTATTAAAATAAATTTTGATACTAATTTTATTAAAGATGGGTAATGAGGTTTTGTTTTTTATTTGGCGTTGTTGATTCGTTGAAATTAAACGGGGCATTAAGGTGATATTTCAAATATTGTTATACGGGCGCTGCTATCCGCAACACCCGTGATGATTTTTAACTTACTGAGGCCACTTCATTTCGCCTTTTAATACTTTGGCACTTAGCTCAAGACTCGATTCATCAGCCAGATCTGGATAGTGTTTCTTCATGGCTGCAACCAGCGCATTGGAATCTTTTGCTTTCGGTAACTCTTTTTCCAATGTCGCCAGGTAATTTTGGGTAAAAGTCACTGAATCCAACGTCATTGATGAATTCCCCAGATAGTGGCCTGGTACAACAGTTTTAGGTTGCAGGCTTTTGATGCGATCCAATGTTTGTTGCCAATGCTGGCGTGACGCTTTGGTCTGGGTATCCGCAATCCATACATGGATATTGTCAGAAACAGTCACACCACCAACAACGGCTTTTAATTTAGGAACCCAGACAAAAGTACGATCTGCGGCTGGGCCATCTAAACCTTCAATAATCAGTTTTTCACCATCAACAGTGAAGGCGTTTCCTGTTAGTGGCTCTGGTACGACGATCTTTTTGGGGGCCTGGTCTGCAAGAATTCCTCCCCAATAAGCCAGCTTGCCATCTTTGGTTTCATTGATTGCTTTGATGGTTTCTGGTGATGCGATAACTTTGGCATCAGGGAAAGCTTCGGTGATCACATCAAGGCCAAAATAAAAATCAGGATCGGATTGGCTGATATAGATCGTTGTCAATTTTTTACCTGTTTGCCGGATCATTTTAACCAGCGCTTGTGCATCATTTTTCTTAAATTGGGCATCGATCAGGACAACTTCATGATCACCGCTGATAATTTCAGAAGAAACAGGGAAAACACCTCTTTCACCTGGATTATAGATATCCAATTTCAGATCGGTTGCTTGAGCCAGTGAGGTTATCCCTAAGGAGAGTGTCGCTGCCAGAGCGATGTTTAATGTTGTTTTGCGAGCCATCGTCGAATTCCTGTAGCAAAAAGCTAGTGTGCTTGAATGGCATGTATGATAAGTTGCATATTCCGATTTAAAAACCCCATAACCAGCAACTATTTGTTGCACAAATCGAGCGAATCAGGACGAAAAGAAAAATAGGTTGGCTGAAAATGGATAGGATCACCGCAGCACAAGTGTTTGTTACGATTGTTGAACAGGGAAGCCTCATCGCGGCTGCAGAACGGTTGGATATGTCGAGGGCAATGGTATCGCGATATTTGGCTGAAATGGAAAAATGGGCAGGTGTTCGCTTATTGCATCGTACAACACGTAAAATTAGCCTGACTTCGGCGGGTGAAAGTGCTTATCAACGCAGCCTTAAGTTAATGGAATTAGCAGAAGGAATGCCGGCGCAACAGTCTTTGGAAGCACAAACCTTGAAGGGATTGTTGCGAGTGAGTTGTTCCCAATCATTGGGCGTGAGTGCGCTGGCAGTTGCCATGCCTGAATTTATGCGGATATATCCGTACATTGCCGTCAATTTGCAAATGGATAATAAGGCTGTCAATTTGATAGAAGAACGCATTGATTTGGCAATCCGTATTACCAATAATCTGGAGCCAAATCTAATTGCTCGCCCATTATCAACTTGCCATTCCATCGTTTGTGCTGCGCCGTCTTATTTAGCGGAAAAATCTATTCCCAACAATCCTATGGAGTTAACATCACATAATTGCCTGACCTATAACTTTTTCGGCAAAAGTTTGTGGGTATTTAAAAAACAGTATGAGCACTATTCAGTTCCTGTCAGTGGTACGTTAAGTGCCAATGAATCGACCGTATTGATGGAAGCTGCTTTGCAGGGAGCAGGAATTGCAATGCAGCCTTACTATTCAGTTTCTTCTTATTTGATGTCAGGGCAGTTAGTTGAGCTGCTGCCTGATTACCAACCTCAGGCAATGGGGATCTATGGCATTTATGCCAGCCGCCAGAATATGCCAGCAACTTTGCGTGCACTGTTGGATTTTCTGGTGGATTGGTTTGCGACATCACCTCATTGGCAACAATTAATGTTGAAACGCTAATGTCAATTTGTCGGCAAATAGAGCAACCTGTTGTTTTAAATGTGTAATGAAGGTCTCTACGGACTCTGAGGAGGGGCGATGGATGGGTTTGATTAAACTGACTGTGAATGGAATGTCGATACTGAATGGCCGAATGCAGATTTTGGCGCTGTCATCTAAATAATCCAATGCAGTTAGCGGATTTACGATAGACACGCCAATGCCTTCGTTAATCATGGCGCAAACTGAGGCTGCGCTATGGGTTTCCATCACCATCTTACGATTGATTTGGTGCTCAGTAAAAATGGTATCAATCAGTTGCCTGTAACTGTCTGTGATCGAAAGACTGATAAATTTTTGATTGTGAAAATCTGCTGGCGTCAGTTGTGATTTTTGACCGAGCGGATGATTAATGGGTAAAACACAAACTTCATTTAAGGTTATCAACGTTTCTCGTTCAGTACCTGCTGGCGTCTGTAAATGTTCGGTTAAGCCAATATCATGGCGCTGTGCTGCAAGCCATTCTTCCAAAAGGGGAGATTCTTGTGGAATGATGGTCAGCCTGGCTTCGGGATAGTGTTCAATAAAACTGCAACAGGCTTTTGGCAGCAGAGATTGGGAGAACATTGGCAGGCAGGCGATGGATAACTGCGCCTGTTCAAATTGTCGGATACTGTCAGCCGCATTGATTATTCTTTCCAGCCCATAATAAGAGCGCTGCACTTCTTCGAATAACCGTAATCCTTGCGCGGTTGGAAACAAGCGCCCTTTGATTCGATCAAACAATTTAAGTTTCAGTAATTGTTCAAGGCGTGCAAGTTCACGGCTGACCGTGGGCTGGGATGTTTTCAGTAATAATGCTGCATCAGTCAGGTTTTTGGTGGTCATTACAGCATGAAAAATTTCAATGTGTCGCCATGAGCAGGAGTGCATACATTGTTCTCTTTGATTGGAAAATAGCCATAAGGATATCAAAAATGAATAGACTATAGCTAAATGGATATTTTTTTCCTGTCCTATTATTGTCAATAATGAGGGAACCGCTGATTTTGTGAGACACTTCCATGACTATATCGAGCTTACCTCATGACTTAAGGAAACATTTTACCCCTGAAAATCTGCTTCGTTTACCTGCTCAGTATGGAACACCATTGTGGGTTTATGATGGCGATAGCATCATCAAACAAATTAAAAAATTAAAACAGTTTGATGTCATTCGGTTTGCACAGAAAGCGTGTTCCAATATCCATATTTTACGCTTGATGAGAGAGCAGAGCGTGAAAGTTGATGCCGTGTCATTGGGTGAAATCGAGCGGGCGCTTTATGCAGGGTTTCAACCTGGGCGTGAGAAAGCAGAAATTGTGTTCACTGCGGATGTGATCGATGAGGCAACATTGTCGCGTGTCATTGAGCTGGATATTCCGGTCAATGCCGGTTCTATTGATATGTTGGCACAAATTGGTGAACGTCAGTCTGGTCATCCGGTTTGGTTGCGCATCAACCCCGGATTTGGGCATGGGCATAGCCAAAAGACGAATACTGGCGGCGAAAACAGCAAACATGGGATCTGGTTTCAGGATCTCCCTCTGGCAATTGAAAAAATTCATCAATATGGTTTGCAGTTAGTCGGGTTGCACATGCACATTGGTTCAGGAGTAGATTATCAGCATCTTTCCAATGTCTGTAATGCTATGGTGGAGCAGGTCAGGTTGTGCGGGGAAGATATTCAAGCCATTTCCGCAGGCGGGGGTTTATCAATTCCTTATAAGGACGGTGAAGAGTCAGTCGATACCGAACATTATTACAGCTTGTGGCATGAAGCTCGCCAACGTATTGAGCAGCATCTGGGGCATCACGTTGAGTTAGAAATCGAACCCGGTCGTTTTCTGGTTGCTGAGGCAGGGATTTTGCTGGCGGAAGTACGGGCGGTTAAATCTATGGGCAATCGGCATTATGTGCTGGCGGATGCGGGGTTCAATGACTTAATGCGTCCGGCGATGTATGGCAGTTATCACCCTATTTCGGTATTACCGATAAACGCGCTGCCGGAAACCACATTGGCAGAAACCATTGTCGCGGGGCCGTTATGTGAGTCTGGTGATGTGTTCACTCAGTTGGAAGGCGGAGAAGTTATATCACGTATGTTGCCTCGTGTTAGTGTCGGAGATTATCTGATTTTTCACCATACCGGCGCTTACGGTGCTTCTATGTCTTCAAATTATAATAGTCGTCCTTTGATCCCGGAAATTTTGTTTACCGGGGGAGAGGCGCATTTGATCCGTCGTCGCCAGACCATCGAAGAGTTGTTATTGCTGGAAGCCATTTAAATAAAAACGGGGCGTTGGTGCCCCGTTTCTTAGTCCCATATTTGCATTAATCAGGTTTTCTGGTCAGCATCATGCGGCTTTATCTTGACGCTGACTTTCAGGCTTTTTTGCTGAATTAGGTACAGCGAATGCATTTGGCTCAAATTCATCGACATTGATTGAACGCAGCCGACTGCTTTCAGCACGTTTCAGGATCTCTGCTTCTTCCTGGGTGATTCTGTTCTCAGCCAGTGCCTGTTCAGCTAATTTATCCAAACGGGTGAAGCTTAGATGTTTGCCTGCTTCGCGGCTCAAGCGAGCATGGATAGGCTCTGCGGCGATGATATCGTGCAAGGCTTCTTCCAGTAACCCGTGGGGGTTATGTTCGCTGGGCGTCAGATATTGCCCACGTCCAATCCGGCTACGGGTTGCAGAAGGAGTCTGTAATATCTGGGCCAGTTTGTGATCCAATTTATCAGATGGAGCGGTATGTACACGTCCCAATGGGAAGACGATTACACGCATTAAACCTGCAACCAAACGGTTTGGGAAGTTGCGCAGTAACTCATTCATGGCCTGTTCAGCTTGATTCAGGCTATCTTCTACTGCCCATTGTACCAATGGTAAATCTTCTTTTTGGCGCCCTTCGTCTTCATAGCGTTTCAACGCGGCCGAAGCCAGGAAGATTTGGCTCAGAATGTCCCCCAGACGAGCTGAAATGCGTTCACGGCGTTTCAGACTGCCGCCCAATACGCCCATTGAAACATCAGAGAGCAGGGCAAGGTTGGCGCTTAAGCGGTTGATCTTCTGGTAGTAACTGCGAGTAGCATCATTGACTGGCGAATGACTGCCTCTGCCTTTGGTAATACCAAGCCACAGGCTGCGCAAAGTATTGCTGGCAACATGGCCTAAGTGACCAAACAGAGCCTTGTCAAAGTGTTTCACATTGTTGCTTTCTGCTGCGGCGATTTCAGCCAGTATATAAGGATGGCAGCGGATTGCCCCCTGACCAAAGATGATCATGCTACGGGTCAGGATATTCGCACCTTCAACGGTAATAGCAATGGGTGAACCCTGATAACCGCGGGCAAGGAAGTTAGATGGCCCAAGGCAGATGCCTTTGCCGCCGGCGATATCCATGGCATCAATGATGGAACGTTGGCCTCTGTGCGTACAATGGTATTTCACGATAGCAGACAGAACGGAAGGTTTTTCGCCCAACATGATACCGCCGGTGATCATGGTTGCAGCCGCGTCCATCAGGTAAGCGTTACCTGCGATACGTGCCAGTGGCTCTTCAATCCCTTCCATTTTACCGATAGGTAACTTGAATTGACGGCGAATATAGGAATAGGCCCCGATTGCCATCGTTGCACTTTTTAATCCTCCGGTTGCGTTGGATGGCAGAGTAATACCACGACCAACAGACAGACATTCGACCAGCATACGCCAGCCCTGACCTGCCATTTTTGGCCCGCCGATGATGTAATCGATAGGAACAAAAATATCTTTACCACGCGTTGGGCCATTCTGGAATGGGATATTCAGCGGGAAATGGCGGTGACCAATTTCAACGCCGGGCGTACTGGTTGGGATCAGGGCACAGGTAATGCCCAATGATTCCGTATCACCCAGCAGATGATCAGGATCATACAGTTTAAATGCTAATCCCAACACGGTCGCAATAGGGGCAAGAGTAATGTAACGCTTATTCCAGTTCAGGCGCATACCAAGCACTTGCTCGCCTTGCCATTCTCCCATACAGACAACACCGGTATCAGGAATAGCTCCGGCATCTGAACCGGCTTCTGGGCTGGTCAAAGCAAAGCAGGGAATTTCTTCACCGCGTGCCAGACCGGGCAAGTAACGTTTTTTCTGTTCGTCTGTGCCATAGTGTTGCAGCAATTCACCCGGCCCCAGAGAGTTAGGTACACCAACAGTAATTGCCAGAATACCCGATACGCCGGCCAGTTTTTGTAGTACCTGAGACTGAGCGTAAGCGGAAAATTCCAGCCCCCCGTATTCTTTCTTGATGATCATGGCAAAGAAACGGTGTTCTTTCAGATAGGCCCAAAGCGCTGGTGGTAAGTCAGCCAGTTCGTGGGTGATTTGGAAATCATTTGCCATGCGGCAGGCTTCTTCTACCGGACCATCAATAAATGCTTGTTCCTCAGCAGTTAACTGTGGTTTTGGGTAGTTATGCAGTTTTTGCCAGTCAGGGTTACCCCGGAATAGATCGCCTTCCCACCATGTGGTTCCTGCATCAATGGCTTCTTTCTCTGTTTTGGACATGCTTGGCATAACTTTACGGAAAGCTTTTAGGCCGGGCGCAGAGAATAAAGAGATACGAACTGGTGTAAAGACCAGCGGGAACAGGACGATAGCGAGTGGTAACAGCAGCCAGTAACTCCAAAGGCCGGTTATGCCCATAACGAATGTATAGGCAACAAGCAGTAAACTACTGAGCATCAGGCCGACTTTGTGGTAACAAAGCCCGCCAATCAAGACTAAAAATAAGATAATGCTGAAAGCGGTCATAGTAAAACTCCTGTAAATCTCAGGTTGAGTTGTCAGAGGTCTGACCTGTTGTGATGTCCTTCTTTTTTAGATGAGGAAAATGTATTTATCAATACATTTACATCTTAATTACAATCTAGCTCACAAAGTCGTTTTAGTTTTGCAAACAATAATTCTTTCAAAATGTGATGATATCTTCTTTCAGATGGGGGAATCCGTTACACTGGTTAGCTGATATTATTAATCCCGAAGACTTTTCAGGAGTATGAATTCCATGTATCAAGAACTGATCCGCAGTGAGTTATCCGAAGCCGCAGATACGTTGGTTAACTTCCTCAATGATGATGCCAATATCGACGCCATTCAAAAAGCCGCCGTTTTGCTGGCTGATTCATTCAAGGCAGGAGGAAAAGTGCTTTCCTGTGGTAATGGTGGTTCGCATTGTGATGCTATGCATTTTGCGGAAGAATTGACTGGCCGCTACCGTGAGAATCGCCCGGGATATCCGGCCATTGCGATTTCTGACCCCAGCCACTTATCTTGTGTGAGTAATGACTTTGGTTATGACTATGTATTTTCCCGTTATGTTGAAGCTGTCGGTCAAAAAGGTGATGTACTGCTGGGCATTTCAACTTCTGGAAACTCTGGCAACATCATTAAAGCGGTTGAAGCAGCCCACGCCAAGGGTATGAAAGTCATTACGCTGACTGGCAAAGATGGCGGCAAAATGGCAGGAACGGCAGATGTTGAAATTCGGGTGCCCCATTTTGGTTATGCAGATCGTATTCAGGAAATTCACATCAAAGTCATTCACATCTTGATTCAATTGATTGAAAAAGAAATGGTAAAAGCCTGATTGCTTTTCATTAGGAATCGGCATTAGGGGTAGGTGATGTGTGAATTACTTGGCATGAGTGCCAACGTGCCAACAGATATTGTTTTCAGTCTGAGTGGCTTAATTCAGCGTGGTGGGCATACCGGCCCACATAAAGACGGTTGGGGAGTTACCTTTTATGAGGGATTGGGATACCGGACATTTAAAGATCACCAATCCAGTTGTCATTCACCTGTAGCTCGATTTGTACAAGGCTATCCAATCAAATCGGAAGTGATTGTTGCCCATATTCGTCAGGCAAACCGTGGTCATGTCTCCCTGGCCAATACTCATCCATTTACCCGTGAACTGTGGGGAAGGTATTGGACTTATGCCCATAATGGTCAGCTTAAGGGATACAGTAAGCTGAAAACGGGTAGTTACCGTCCGGTGGGTGAGACAGACAGTGAATGGGCATTTTGCTGGATATTACATCAGTTATCGTTGAAATATCCCAAGCGACCTTCCAATTGGCCTGCGGTATTTAAATTTATTGCTTCCCTGGCGGATCACCTGAGAAAGAAAGGTGTTTTCAATATGCTGTTGTCAGACGGGCAGTTTGTCATGGCTTACTGTTCGACTCAATTGCATTGGATTACTCGTCGTGCCCCTTTCGGCAGGGCTAAATTACTTGATCAGGATGTTGAAATCGATTTCCAGCAGCACACCCAGCCAGGGGATGTCGTATCTGTGATTGCCACCCAACCTTTAACCGGAAATGAAGTTTGGCACCGTATTGAATCAGGTGACTATGTGTTATTTCATCTTGGAGAGAGGATAATTTGATTCGCTGTTCCGAAAGGGTGATTGGTTTTCTGGTTTTACATTAATGACATATTGCCCGTCTATTACGTTAACTGTGGCAGGAATGCTATTTTGGACAAAATACGCATAAGCGGCTGTCATTGTTTCCAAAACAACTCATTGTCGTTATTTTACTGCCGCTTCCATTAAATTCCTGCCGGAATCTCCTTTTGATTTATCGAACCCGTTGGGAAGACTCAAATTAACAGCGCAATAATTAATTTTTGATTGAAAATCGCCCTGATGTAGAGAAAAGTGATAGAAACATTCGTCTTTATCGAATGGTTGACGGTTTAGCAGAGAAATTATTTTTATTTGCTTGAACTGTGTCACTTGATTAATCAGACAGTCAGTGGGGGAGGTGTTAGAATTACCCCGGCGAAAATTAAGAGAAACTTTGTAACGATTATCGGAGTGAATAACTTGAGACATATATTGCTCAAGGTTTTTTGTATTACTAGAGTCGCTGCATTACCTCACGGGAATACCGCAAGGTAATCTGTAGTATATGATTTAACTGATAAACTTGTGCAAATCTTATGATTAAAATTAAAAAAGGACTCGACCTCCCGATAGCAGGAGCGCCTGCCCAAGTTATAGAAGATGGTCCGACAATTCGCCATGTGGCTTTACTGGGTGAAGAATATGTCGGAATGCGTCCTTCTATGCTGGTAAAGGAAGGTGAGCATGTCAAAAAAGGGCAAATTCTTTTTGCAGATAAGAAGAATCCAGGGGTTGTTTTCACGAGTCCCGCAAGCGGGAAAGTTGTCACTATTGGACGTGGTGAACGTCGTGTCTTGCAATCTGTTGTTATTGAAGTAAGTGGCGATGAGAAAGTCACATTCGATCGCTATGAGCGTGCTGAACTTGCTGGTCTGAGCCGTGAACAAGTAGAGAAAAATCTGCTTGCGTCAGGATTGTGGACAGCGTTGCGTACACGTCCTTTCAGCCGTACCCCTGTCTCCGGTTCCACACCAAAGGCCATCTTCGTTACGGCAACGGACACCCAGCCACTGGCTGCTGATCCTCTCGTCGTTATCGCCACTCAGGAAGAGGCTTTTGTTGATGGCCTGAATATTCTGTCAAGATTGACGGAGGGGAAAATCCACGTTTGTTACGGCGCTGGCAATATTCCAACGGTGGGAAATAACGCTCAAATCACCTATAGCCAGTTTACTGGCCCACACCCAGCCGGTTTGGTGGGCACTCATATTCATTTCATTGAACCTGTTAGTGCCCAAAAAATGGTTTGGCATCTGGGTTATCAGGATGTTATTGCTATCGGTAAACTGTTTACCACGGGGGAGCTTTACACTGATCGTGTGGTGTCTCTGGCAGGGCCACAGGTGAAATCGCCACGCTTGGTACGTACTCGGTTAGGCGCTGATTTGCGGGAATTGACGCAAAATCAGTTGCAAGAGGGTGAAAACCGTATTGTTTCTGGTTCCGTACTGTGTGGTACAAAATCAGATGACATTCGTCATTATCTTGGCCGCTTCCATACGCTGGTTTCTGTCCTTGCGGAAGGTCGGGAAAAAGAGCTGTTTGGTTGGATCGCGCCCGGCGCTAATAAGTTCTCGGTTACCCGCACCACAATCGGCCATTTCCTGAAAAAGAAACGTTTTGCTTTCTCAACCACAACAAACGGTGGGGAACGTTCTATGGTGCCCATTGGCAACTATGAGCGTGTCATGCCGCTGGATATCATGGCAACTCACCTATTGCGTGACTTGCTTGCAGGTGATTCTGATAGCGCTCAGGCGCTGGGTTGTCTGGAGCTGGATGAAGAAGATTTGGCCTTGTGTACCTATGTTTGCCCCGGCAAATATGAGTACGGCCCGGTACTGCGTGAAGTGCTGACTAAGATTGAGCTGGAAGGGTAATTCATGGGCCTGAAAAATTTATTTGAAAAAGTAGAGCCTCACTTTGAGTCCGGTGGCAAACTGGAAAAGTATTATCCTCTCTATGAGGCAGTGAGCACCATTTTCTATACGCCGGGCACAGTGACAAAAGGAAGTGCCCATGTCCGTGATGCCATCGATCTCAAGCGCATGATGATCCTGGTGTGGCTATCTGTTTTCCCTGCGATGTTTTGGGGCATGTATAACGTCGGAAATCAGGCACTACCTGCGCTGACTCATTTATATAACGGAGATGCCTTACAACAGATTCTGGCTTCTGACTGGCATTATATGCTTGCTCAGTATCTTGGAGCATCATTAACACCAGATGCCGGATGGGGCAGTAAGATGCTGTTGGGAGCGACCTACTTCCTGCCAATTTATGCGGTTGTGTTTGTCGTGGGTGGCTTCTGGGAAGTTTTGTTTGCCATTATCCGCAAACATGAAATTAACGAAGGCTTCTTTGTTAGCTCCATTCTGTTCGCATTGATTGTTCCACCCACACTGCCATTGTGGCAGGCGGCTTTGGGGATTACTTTCGGCGTGGTGATTGCGAAAGAGATCTTTGGTGGTACGGGTCGTAACTTCCTGAACCCAGCTTTGGCGGGTCGTGCTTTCCTGTTCTTTGCTTACCCGGCCCAGATTTCTGGTGATTTGGTTTGGACTGCGGCTGACGGTTTTTCGGGTGCAACGCCTTTGTCCCAATGGGCAGCAGCGGGTAGCCACGGTCTGATAAATACCATTACCGGTCAGCCAATCACCTGGATGGACGCTTTTATTGGTAACATTCCAGGCTCAGTTGGTGAAGTCTCCACTTTGATGATTTTCATCGGTGGTGCCATCATTCTGTTTGCCCGCATTGCGTCATGGCGCATCGTTGCTGGTGTGATGATCGGTATGATTGCTGTGTCTTACCTGTTTAATGCCATTGGTTCCAGCACTAACCCCATGTTCGCTATGCCGTGGTACTGGCATATGGTTCTGGGAGGCTTCGCTTTCGGTATGATCTTTATGGCGACTGATCCTGTATCCGCAGCGTTTACGGATAAAGGGAAGTGGGCATACGGTATCCTGATCGGGGCTATGTGCATTTTGATCCGGGTGGTAAACCCCGCGTACCCAGAAGGAATGATGTTGGCGATTTTGTTCGCTAACCTGTTCGCGCCACTGTTCGATTATCTGGTCGTACAGGCCAATATTAAGCGGAGAAAAGCCCGTGGCTAATGATAAACCAAGAAATAATGATAGCATCGGCAGAACATTCCTCGTTGTTTTTGTGCTGTGCCTTGTTTGCTCGATAGTGGTTGCCGGTTCAGCCGTTGGTTTGAAAGCACAGCAGCAGGAACAGAAGTTGCTGGATAAGCAGCGTAATATTCTGGATGTGGCGGGTTTACTAAAACCTGCCATGACAACGGCGGAAATCAACGAAATTTATAACAGCCGTATTCAGCCTGAATTGCTTGATTTGAAAACAGCAACGTTGAAAAAAAGCAAGGGTAATTTTGACCTGAATAATGCCCTGCGCAGTGACGAAACCAGTATTGCTTTGTTACCAGAGCTGGATCTGGCGAAAATTCGCCGTCGTGCCAATATGACTGAAATCTATCTGGTCAAGGATGAAAGCGGTAAAACGACTGAGCTGGTTCTGCCAATATATGGCTCTGGCCTGTGGTCAATGATGTATGCCTTTATTTCCATTGACATAGATGGTGTCACATCCCACGGCATCACTTATTACTCTCATGGTGAAACTCCGGGTTTGGGGGGTGAGGTTGATAACCCGCAATGGCGTAAACAGTGGGTTGGTAAAAAACTCTATAACCCGCAAGGTGTTCCGGCACTTAAGATTGTTCGGGGCGGCGCCGGTGATAACCCTTACGGTGTAGATGGGCTGTCTGGCGCAACCCTGACTTCTAACGGTGTTCAGCATATGTTTGATTTCTGGCTGGGTGATAACGGTTTTGGCCCATTCCTGAAAAAAGTACGTGAGGGAGCCTTGAAAGATGGCTGATAGTAAAGAGATAAAACGCGTCCTTCTTGGGCCGCTGTTTGATAATAACCCAATTGCATTGCAGGTTTTGGGGGTGTGTTCAGCGCTGGCTGTGACCACTAAATTGGAAACTGCGTTAGTCATGACCATTGCAGTTACCTTGGTCACCGCGTTTTCCAGCTTTTTCATTTCATTAATTCGTAACTATATTCCTGGCAGTGTGCGAATCATCGTACAGATGGCGATCATTGCATCTCTGGTTATCGTCGTAGACCAGATCTTGCGGGCTTATGCCTACGAAATTTCCAAACAGCTATCAGTGTTTGTTGGCCTTATCATCACGAACTGTATTGTCATGGGACGTGCTGAAGCTTATGCCATGAAAGCGCCACCCGTTGAAAGTTTTATGGATGGTATCGGCAATGGTTTGGGCTATGGCGTTATTCTGTTGCTGGTTGGTTTCTTGCGTGAACTGTTTGGTTCAGGAAAATTGTTCGGTGTTACGGTGCTGGAATCTGTCAAAAATGGCGGTTGGTATCAACCGAATGGCTTATTCTTGCTGGCACCGAGCGCATTTTTCATTATTGGTATGCTGATTTGGGGTTTGCGGACTCTGAAACCTGCGCAGGTTGAGAAGGAGTAACAAACAAAATGGAACATTATATTAGTTTGTTTGTCCGCGCAGTCTTTATCGAGAATATGGCATTATCTTTCTTTCTCGGTATGTGTACGTTTTTGGCGGTATCAAAGAATGTTAAGACGGCCTTTGGCCTGGGTGTGGCAGTCACCGTCGTATTGGGAATTTCTGTTCCTGCCAATAACCTTGTCTACAATCTGGTGCTCCGTGATGGAGCACTGATGGATGGGGTGGATTTGAGTTTCCTGAACTTCATTACCTTTATCGGGGTCATTGCAGCATTGGTACAGATCCTGGAAATGATCTTAGACCGTTATGTTCCGGCACTTTACAACGCATTGGGAATTTTCTTGCCGTTGATTACAGTGAACTGTGCAATTTTCGGTGGCGTTTCATTTATGGCACAGCGTGACTATAACTTCAGTGAATCCATCGTATACGGTTTTGGTTCAGGTATGGGCTGGATGCTGGCAATTGTTCTGATGGCTGCTATCCGTGAAAAAATGAAATATGCGGATGTTCCGGCAGGTCTGAAAGGATTGGGGATCACCTTTGTCACCACCGGTTTGATGGCATTGGGCTTTATGTCCTTCTCCGGTGTGCAGCTCTAAAGGCGAGAGGAATTCATGGATATAATCATTTTAGGCGTAGTCATGTTTACCCTGATTGTGTTGGTACTAACGGCAATGATTTTGTTCGCAAAATCTAAGTTAGTGAACACCGGGGATATTAACGTTGAAATCAATGGCGATGAGGATAAGGGTTTCTCTGCTCCCGCTGGTGATAAGTTGTTGAATATGCTTTCCAATCAGGGGATTTTCGTTTCCTCTGCTTGTGGTGGTGGTGGCTCTTGTGGTCAGTGCCGCGTGAAAATTAAGGAAGGTGGTGGCGATATTCTGCCAACGGAGCTTTCCCATATCAACAAGCGTGAAGCAAAAGAGGGTTGTCGCCTGGCATGTCAGGTCAATGTGAAACAAGACCTGAAAATCGAACTGCCGGAGGAAATTTTCGGGGTTAAGAAATGGGAATGCGAAGTTATCTCCAACGATAACAAAGCCACTTTCATTAAAGAATTGAAGCTGAAAATTCCAGATGGGGAAGTGGTGCCATTCCGTGCCGGTGGTTACATTCAGATAGAATGTCCTCCCCATGTTGCCCGTTATGCTGATTATGATGTTCCACAGGAATATCGTGAAGATTGGGATAAGTTTAACCTGTTCCGTTATGTCTCCGAAGTCAAAGAGCCGACGGTTCGTGCTTATTCAATGGCGAACTATCCAGAAGAGCATGGCATTATCATGCTGAACGTGCGTATTGCCACGCCACCACCAAGAAACCCAGATGTTGTTCCGGGTATCATGTCTTCTTATATTTGGTCACTGAAAGCGGGTGATAAAGTCACGATCTCCGGCCCATTTGGTGAATTCTTTGCGAAAGACACTGATGCAGAAATGATCTTCATCGGTGGTGGTGCAGGGATGGCACCAATGCGTTCTCACATTTTCGATCAGCTTAACCGTTTAAACTCCAGGCGTAAAATCTCTTTCTGGTATGGTGCGCGCTCTAAGCGTGAAATGTTCTATACCGAAGATTTTGATCAGTTGGCCGCAGAAAATGAGAACTTCACATGGCATGTGGCTCTGTCAGATGCTCTGCCGGAAGATAACTGGGATGGCTATACGGGCTTTATCCATAATGTCCTGTATGAGAATTATTTAAAAGATCATCCAGCGCCAGAAGATTGTGAATTCTATATGTGTGGGCCTCCAGTCATGAACGCTGCGGTCATTAAGATGTTGAAAGACCTTGGCGTAGAAGATGAAAACATCATGCTGGATGATTTCGGCGGCTGATGGTATTAACGACAAGCGCCCACATTTTGTGGGCGCTGTGATTTAGAAACAGCCAAAATAAGCCAGAAAGAGTAAGTTATGTTGAGTAAAAAAATGATCAACTGGGGGGCATTGCTGTTTGCAATGATGATGCTGGCGGCATGCGATGGCACCAAACAGCAAAACCTGAATGGACAGACGATGGGGACTTATTACTCCGTTAAATATGTTGCTGATTCATCGACACCTGCCCCAGAAAACCTGCAAAAAGAGATTGATCGTCTGCTGGAAGAAGTGAACGATCAGATGTCCACTTATCGGCCGAATTCTGAACTGAGTCGTTTTAATCAAAGCCGTGAAGTGAATCAACTGTTTCCGGTATCTGCCGCTACGGCGAAAGTGGTCAAAGAAGCT
This sequence comes from Xenorhabdus griffiniae, assembly GCF_001028135.1. GTDB lineage: Bacteria > Pseudomonadota > Gammaproteobacteria > Enterobacterales > Enterobacteriaceae > Xenorhabdus > Xenorhabdus bakwenae. Next base: position 31,633 of record NZ_LDNM01000041.1, on the reverse strand, counting down.
ATTCGAATCAATAAGCTGACAGAAGGCGCACTGGATGTGACGGTTGGCCCACTGGTGAATCTGTGGGGATTTGGGCCGGAGGGTCGGATTACCAAAGCGCCGACGGATGAAGAATTGGAGATGCGTCGTGTCTGGACGGGGATCGATAATTTGTCTGTTAAAGGCAATAATTTGATTAAATCCATCCCTGAACTGTATGTTGATCTCTCTTCCATTGCCAAAGGCTATGGTGTTGATGTTGTCGCTGAGTATCTGGAATCTCAGAATATCAAAAATTACATGGTTGATATTGGTGGTGAAGTTCGCACCTCGGGCAACAACGGCAAAGGAAATCCGTGGCGGATAGCGATTGAAAAACCATCGGATAGTGGCATGGAACAGAGCGCCCAGGAGATTATTGAACCGGGTAATATGTCTGTGGCAACGTCGGGTGATTACCGCAACTATTTTGAACAGAATGGCGTGCGCTACTCTCACACCATTAATCCGAAAACCGGCAGGCCGATAATGCATAATTTGGTCTCAATTACCGTAATAGCGCCGACATGTATGAATGCAGACGGCTTTTCTACCGCTTTGGATGTATTAGGGCCTGAGAAGGGTATAGAAGTGGCTGAGAAGCTGAATATTCCGGTTTTTATGATCGTTAAAACCAAAACAGGTTTTGAAGAACGCTATAATACGGCCTTTAAGGCATATTTACAGAAGAAATAAGAAAGGGGGAAAGGCGATGGAAGTCTTTATTGCCACTTTTATCTTTTTCTTGCTGGCTTTTGCTGGCATGGCACTGAGCTATATTTTTAAGCGCAAAAGCATTCAGGGAAGCTGTGGTGGCTTGGGAAGCATCGGCGTAGAAAAAGTGTGTGATTGTCCATCACCATGTGATGCCCGCAAGAAACGCATGGCAAGGGAAACTGCCCGTCAAGCACAGTTGGAGAAGGATCGTATTCTTTGATACGGTTTTTCCGTCAAGTAAATTTTCAGTTAAAACAAGTGCCCTGCTGCCAGATAAACAGCGGGGTTTTTTGTTCGGATATGGATGTTCAATGCGTATTAAGGCGACATTCCCTGTGGGCTTGCTGCAAATAATTTTTCACTGAGCTTATTGAGATCTCCAAATGTTCCGCAACCTCTTTATAACGCAGGCCCTGGAGTTGAATGAGCAGAAATGTTTGTCGAACTTTTGTCGGAAGTTCATCCAGTGTCTTATCTACCTTTTCTAACTGCTCTAACAGCAGAAGTTGATTCTCCGAAGAATTGGCTGAGATTTGAGGCTGTTCACTGACATATTCCAGATAATGGTCTTCCAGTTTTTTCCTGCGCCAGTAATTGGAGAGCGTTCGGCGCGCTATCGTCATTAAAAAGGCTTTGGGCTGGCGGATATTTTCAAGATCCGAAGATTGCATCAATTTGATGAAAACTTCATGGACGAGATCTTCAGCTTGATTAGGACAAGCACTGTTGTGTCTGATCCAGTTGCGTAACCAGTGATGGTAATCGGTATAGAGTTCCTGGGTGATTTGATTGTGCTTAAATGTGCTTTTTTGCACCGCCATAATGATATTGCCTGATAGGATACAACTGATAATAGTTATTATTTGTATTTGATGGACAGAAGTCAATGCAGTGTTTGGAAACCTAACCCTCTTTAGGTAAGAGGGTTAGGGATTGGGTGACCCAGTGTCAGTTAGAATTGTTGTGAAATACTGAATTTGTAATTCCGGCCGATACCTGAAACCTTATTTCCTAAGTACGGATAGTAATCACGGTTGAACAGGTTATCGATAGTAACTCGTGCTTCAAACCCTTTTATAAAATCAGGACGCCAGCTTGCAAACAGGCCGTGCAGGGCGTAGCCCTTACTTTTAGGTAGTGACCAATAGCTTGCCTCTGGATCTCCATCTACGGGGGATCGATCTTGTTTGCGGATAAAATCACCTTTCCATCCCATTGTCATCTGCCACTGTGGAATTTTAAACCCTAACATGGCATGTGCAGACGTTGGCGGTATTTCTGCAATCCAGGTTTTATGTCTTAACCACGGATTACGTGGAGAAGTATCACGCTGTCCACGCAGAGTAGAGAACGAGAATTTTCCAAAGAGTGTGCGGCTGTCGTAGAAGGTTTCTATTTCTAAGCCTTCAATGGTATATCCCGGTAAGTTGCGATAATTTCCCAATGATTTTCTACATGAATTGGTTGATCCACTATCAAGTTGGGCTTCACAGTAAATACCACGCCTTCTAAAGATTTCATCTTTGCCACGGTTACGGAATAAGGTGGTACGGATTTGCAGGCTATCCTCTTCAAGTATTAAGTTATCGAAATTGAGAATTGCACCGAGGCGTATTCCTGCCATTCTTTCGACGGCAAGATCGCGGCTGGAGCCTCTAAGGCTACTAATGTTCCCTTGTACCTCATATTGTTCATCAACGATTGGTGCACGCCATGTACGACTAATATCTGCAAATAATGAAAGGTTTTTATTTGTTTGCCACAGAATGCCTAAGTGGGGGGACCAGCCGGTATAGGTGACACTGCTATAGTCATGATTAGATTCTGGCGATGTATCGTTATACAGGAGTGCGTTATTTTCTTTACCCCTATTTTTGACATGATCATAGCGAACACCCGGTGTGACGGTGACGCTCCCTATTTTCAGGGAATCTTGGATATAGAAACTGTAAGCTAATTGATCTCCAGCAGGCATATAGCCTGGTTTATAATAACCATAGTTATAGTCTTTATTTTTTATTTTGTCCTTATTGAACATCAGTACATTGCGTTCATTTTTATGCCAACGGGTTCCCACCAGTAATTTATGTTCAATCATACCGGTTGAAAATACGCTTTTGTTATTGATATCAAACAGATTATCGGTGTAATCAACCCAGCTTTTATTACCCATTGATGTACTAAAATAGCGGGAAGCATTTTCTGGGCGAGTATCGTCTTGCTTGGTTTTGGAATAAGCATGGAGCATCGTCAGGTTTAACCACGGGCTATTTTCTGGTGCGATATTCCATTTGGCAGTAAAGTTCTGATCAAGTTGATCACGAAAGACCAATTTTCTTTTCCAGGCGTCATCCAAACCATATTTCTTTATATCAACAGCTGATGGAACGGGCATCTCATCACTTTTAGTCGACCAAGGCTGCCAGCGCCATCCGATTTAGATCGCATAGCGGACAGGCTAATCGTATGAGCGTCACTGGGATAAAAGTTGGTTTTCAATAAATAAGATATTTGGTTATTTTGTGAAAACTCAAAACGTGTGCCATCAGGGCGTTTAATATTGTGCCCATTTCGCTTGCTTACATAAAGCAAGCCATCGGCAAAGCCATTGGGATCCCTGCCGTATATTGCGCCACTATTGATCCACTGCCTGTCATTGGTGTGGTAGCTTTGTTTGACAAAACCACCCCAATCTTCATCGGGGCGCAGTAAATCGTTCGCCTCTTTTGTCACCAGTTTGACCGAACCACCAAATCCACCATTACCGTTGAATAAATTGTGTGGCCCTTTATCAACCTCTACCCGTTTGATTAATTCAGGCTCAATAAAGACGGAACCCTGCATATATTTCTCAAATCCTTTTGGCGCATCGTCCAATGTGACTTTGATATCTTCCTGATCGCCCATTCCCCAGATATTCAGTGTTTGCCCACCAGGACGCGGAGAGCCTGACATTGAAACACCGGGAAGCTGGTCGAGTAACTGAGCAATATTATCGGCCTGAGTGCGGTCAATATCTGCCTTTTTAAGTACTGAACTTCCCGCGCTGGTGCTGTTATGTAAACTTTCGACAACGGAAAGGGTGGGTAATTTCATTACCTCATTTTGCTTTTCCGGCTTTTGCTCTTTGGGGTCTTCGGTCGCGTAAACCGCGCTAGAGAACGCCGCTCCCAATACTAATGTCCCTGTTAAAATTTGCTGAATCATGGTAGCGATTGGGCGTTTTTCTAATTTTTGACTGTTATTTGCCATAAATTTCCTGAAATATGATCAAGTGAAATATTTTCAAAGTAATAAGTCACCTGAGAAATCAAAAAAGGCAAATAAAAATGAGAATTATTTTTGTTTATCTGTGGTTTTGGGAAGCATACCATACGATGATAAGGTTTAACCCATAGATAGTGTGATTTTGGCATTGAAATTTAAGTTCAATTTCCTTACGTACAAGGGGGTCGTCAATGAAGAAAAAGATTCTTGGTTCTCTGATCTTGGCTGCTATCGCAATAGTAAGTGACACTCCATTGCACAAAACAAGCGCCAAAGTCTAGGCTGGCAGGATATTTTTTCGTGCTCACCGCCCAAATTATCTTTTTTTGCCTCCCTACACACGTCGTACTGGAGTTAATATCCTGAACACGCACACGATGTTCTGGAGTTGATTCATCAAGCTTGAAATTTAGTGGGTTAGGAATAGCTGCTATACACGAGTCATTTATTTTAGACAAATAATAAACGTCAACAGAACCTGGTTTAAAAGGCACGTTAAGACTTTTAGATAACCATTCATTCACAAATCTTATGTCATAATCTTGCCAAGCCAAAGCTGGCTGTATGATTAAAGATAACGCTATCAAAATTATATTAAATAATACTTTCATATCGCCCCCTTTTGATGAAATCACTCAAAAATAAAATTATTATTACTTCATCATTAATGGAGTACTGAAATGATAACTTCTATATCATCCAAGTTATTCATCTATCCGATTTCAGTATAAATAATCCTCTCTAATCAACGTAACTCAAAACTCAGCAAGCGACTAAAGAGATTTAATATGCCCCCCAACTGCACTATGTTATAAATACTATCTATCAATAGGTTAAAGGATGTGAAATATCGACTTTATCACATAAAAAAACCACTCATCGAAATAGATTAATACGTGATAATAGTTGAATAAATTGATTATATGCGAGGGATTTTTTACAAATGTGCAATCAAAATACCTTATTTATATAATTTTGTCAGAATAAAAATAAACTTTATTAATTATTCACTGACTTTTTTATGCCATCCTATCATCAAAACATATGCAATTTTCTAACGGAGCTGAGTCAAAAATGACTCTCCAATATTGATTAACTTATTTTATTGATATTCACAGGTGAAGAAATAATCCACTGCATTCATGTTACCTAGCACTAAACTTATTAATTAAACAAGGGAGTAAATATGAAAACTAAATATAACCAACCTAATACACCAACCTTAGAAGAAGATGAATTTGTCATAGTACCAACTCGAAAGTATGTAAAAGATTTAATTCAAAATCATGCTCAAAGCCGGAATCATCCTTATGCAACACTGCAAGATAAAGGACTTGTTACCCTAAGCAATGACATTAGTAGTGATAGCGAAACTAATGCCGCAACACCAAAAGCAGTAAAAATAGCATACGATTTAGCAAATACAGCTAATCAAAATGCCAGTAATGCAAATGAGAATGCCAATACTCGCTTGTCTAAGGATCAGAACGGTGCGGATATTCCTGATAAAGCAGAATTTGTGAAGAATCTTGGCTTATCAGAATTGGTTTATAGAACTGTAGGAAATGGATCAGACCAGATACCGGATATGAACAGTTTTGAATCAAAACTTAGTGAATCGGGTTATCAAACGCTCCCTGGTGGACTAATTATTCAATGGGGAGTTGTGAACGGTGGAATAAGAAATACGGACTTACGAAAATTTCCAATTCCATTTAAAAATAAGTGTTTTGTTGTAACTGGTAGTTATGTTAGAGGAGATCAGTGGGGGCAAGGCATATCTGCTGAAATTAGATCAAAAGAAGAATTCTTAATTGTTGTTCACGACTCACTTGGAAACTGGTCAAGTTCACAAGTACAATATATAGCTATCGGATATTAATTGTATTAGTCACAACTCAATCTGAAACATCCTACTCTGGATATCAGGGGCAATCTGATCCGCCCCTGTCTTTCTCGCTCAATGCCCATTGAGGAACGTCATTCTGATAATTTCTTACCTTGCAAAACAATTTTTATTAGTTCATAAGCCATATTCACTTAGTCCCTTATGTTCATCAGGACGACGCCCTAATGGCCAGTAAAAAAGCCTTTCCGTCTCCTTGATTGGCATATCATTGATACATGCGAAACGACGTGTCATTAAACCTTGTCCAGTAAACTCCCAGTTTTCATTGCCAAAACTACGGAACCAATTATCTGAGTCATCATGCCATTCATAAGCAAAGCGTACAGCAATACGATTTTTATCAAATGCCCATAACTCTTTGATAAGACGGTAATCAATCTCCCTATTCCATTTGTGTGTCAAAAAATCGACAACGGCTTCACGTCCTTCCACAAATTCAGTACGGTTACGCCAGAATGTATCTTTTGTATACACTTGCGCGACCTTCTCTGGATTCCGGGTGTTCCAAGCGTCTTCTGCCAGACGGACCTTCAATTCAGCAGTTTCAAATGTGAATGGAGGTACAGGTTGCCTTATTTCCATAATAGTTTCCTTATTGCATGTAGACAGATCTGTCTACACACAGTAAATTAAGCGGGCGGGTCTGTCCACATAAATAATAATTGCATGAGGAGATAAGGGATTATGAGTAAAAAAGTATCCAAAGCTCGTGAGCGCATACTAAAAGCAGCCCACATGTTGTTTTACCGTGATGGTATACGAGCTACAGGCATTGACCGCATCATTAAGGAATCTGAGGTAACGAAAGTCACGTTCTATCGCCACTTTCCATCCAAAAATGACCTGATACTGGCCTTTCTTGATTATCGCCATGAACAGTGGATTCAGTGGTTTAGAGGATCTCTCCAGGCTAACATAAATCGTTCTAGCTCACCGACTGAAGCTCTGACAAAAACATTAGCTGAATGGTTCAACTCTAATGAATTCAGAGGGTGTGCATTCATCAATACAGTCATCGAAATAGGAAAGGAACAACCACAAGTTATTCCTCTTATTCAGGCGCATAAAAAGCAAATAGAACAGGTAATTGCGTCTTCTCTACCCCCAGAACTTAACGGAAAACGTCTGGCGCAGAAATTTGCTTTACTTGTCGAAGGAGCGATCATTATGATGCAACGCACTGGGCACAGTGATGAAGTATTGTCACTGTTGCAAGAGTGCCTATTGGATATTGCAATGTCTGAATGACTACGAATTAACGGTCATGTATCCAACCCGTTGGTATAGCACATAATTATTTCTGTATCTTTGAGTTGTAATATCCTAATCATAATTATCAGTGAGGAGTAAAAAATAATGAGAAAAGGTATTGTTATACACGATTATGTTAGCGCTTATCCAAATCCGATCAAATTACAAGCTGGAGATATTGTTTCGATCAGCCATAGCGATATTGAGTACCCTTACTGGATTTGGACTACAAACTCTTTAAATGTCAGTGGCTGGGTTCCTCAACAAATTCTGGATCTCATTTATCCTGATAACGCAATATGTAAGGAAGATTACACCGCTCACGAGTTAACAGTAAAAGCGGGAGAATATCTGTATCTGGACCGAGTATTAAATGGTTGGTATTGGGCATATAAAGACTCAGGGGAAGCAGGCTGGATGCCTCAGGAATATATAGATTCTAAGATGCCATAATGATACAGCCATCCCAGTATTAACCACAATATTGTGATTGTATTGTCTTCTTATTATCAAGGTATTCAATAATATTTGAGATACGTTATTGGGCAAAGGAGACTAAAATAATGAAGTTTATTCCCGATTATAATCATATCCATGCAGCACATTCTCGTATTAAACCCTATATCAATAAGACGCCTGTATTCACATCAACAACTGTCAATAAACTCTTTGACGCTACAGTCTATTTCAAGTGTGAAAACTATCAAAAAATGGGAGCATTCAAATTCCGCGGAGCCATGAATGCGCTATCCCAGTTTAATGATGAACAGAAAAAAGCAGGGGTTATTGCTTTTTCATCCGGCAATCATGCACAGGCAATTGCGCTGGCAGCTAAATTACTGAATATTTCAGCCACCATTGTCATGCCACACGATGCTCCTCAGGCTAAGATAACAGCAACAAAAGGTTATGGTGGTAAAGTCGTTTTTTATGACAGATATACTGAAAATCGTGAAGAAATCGGCCGGCAACTGGCGGAAAAACACGGTATGACACTCATTCCACCTTTCGATCATCCCCATATCATTGCAGGTCAAGGCACCGCAGCTAAGGAGCTATTTGAAGAAATCGGCGAGTTGGATGCTCTGTTTATACCCCTTGGCGGTGGGGGATTATTATCTGGCTCTGCGCTTGCCGCTGCTCACTTATCCCCTACATGTCAGGTTTTTGGTGTCGAGCCGGCAGCCGGTAATGACGGTCAGCAATCTTTTAAAAAAGGTGAAATAATTCATATAGACACCCCAAAAACCATTGCAGATGGTGCCCAAACACAGCACTTAGGGCAACACACGTTTGCCATCATTCGCCACCTTGTCCAAGATATTCTTACTGCGTCAGATGATCAATTAATTGATGCCATGTATTTTTTGGCAGAGCGAATGAAAACCCTTGTCGAGCCTACCGGTTGTTTGGGATTTGCTGCGGCAAAAGCAATGCGGGAACAATTGCAAGGGCAACGTATCGGAATTATCTTGAGTGGCGGAAATATTGATATAAAACGATATGCACATTTGTTAGCAAACAAGATCTAATGAGCATTCATTGTCTAACAATTAAAATAGCCGATTAGCATGATAAAAACGGGGAAACTGTTTCTACTTAACTTTTTCCTGCTCCTTCTTTAACTTCCGCCATAGCGTCGTGCGGCTAATGCCCAGATATTCCGCTGCCGCACGCCGATTACCTGAGAATCTCGCCACAATATCATGTAATGAAATACCGTGTAATGAAGACGTGTTTTCAATAAAAGAAGGGGTCGCAATTTGAGCAGATTTCATACTGCTAATGGTATTGGTGCCAATCTGGCGCTCAGGTGACAGTGATAATATCAATGCAGAGGTTAACGCCTGTTCTGGATGTGCACTTAAATAGAGCGCTATCCGTTCCATTAAGTTACGTAGTTCACGCACATTGCCCGGCCAATGATAGACGTGCAACACGTCATGACACCCAGCAAGCTCTTGTATTCTCAATGCAGAAACGGGTAAGTTAAGTACCGCAAAAGCCCGTTGTAAGTACGCTATCGCCAACAAACCAATATCATCTCCCCTCTCCCTTAAGGCGGGTATGTTGATCCGCAATACACTCAAACGGTAGAACAAATCTGCCCGAAAACGCCCTTCCCTGACCCAGGTATCCAAATCACAATGCGTCGCACAGATGATCCGCACCTCGACAGCAATCGGGCGATATCCCCCCACCCTGACAACCGATTTTTCCTCCAATACCCTTAATAACCGCGTTTGCAAAGGCAACGGCATTTCACCGATTTCATCCAGAAATAACGTCCCTCTATGTGCAATTTCGAATAATCCCGCACGTCCGCCACGTCGTGAACCAGTGAAAGCGCCTTCTTCATAGCCAAACAGTTCAGCCTCCAGCAAAGACTCAGTAATCGCGCCACAGTTAACCGCCACAAACGGCCGTGGATGCTTACCCGCGAGTTGCCCATACCGCAAGGTATATTCATGATGAATAGCCTGTGCCACCAACTCTTTTCCCGTACCGCTTTCTCCCTGAATTAACACTGTTGCCGTTGAACGGGAGTACAGCATAATTGTATTGCGCACCTGTTCTACCGCAACAGAATTGCCCCTGATATCGTTGATTGTATGCCGTGTGCGTAGTTTATCTTCTGTAGGATAAGGCGAAATCACGGCCTGATTCAGTTTGCTCATCCGGGCCATCTCCAAAGCATCCCGAAATGCCTGCCGAATCGAATCCGCTGAATAGACAAAAACCCCCACTAACCCAGCTTCATAAGCAAGATCGGTAATCAATCCTGCCCCGACAATCACGTTGATGCCCATCGCTTTCAAAGCATTAACCTGCGCCCTGGCATCTTCCTCTGTGACATAACTGCGTTGTTCAATGCGCAAATTGAAACGCTGCTGAAATTCTTCTAATGCAGGCAACGTATTCTGGTAGGTAATCACACCCATTCGGGAACTGATTTGTCGGGCACGCGCCAATGCCTGCATAACATCAAATCCGCTGGCTTTAGCAATAATCATCGGCACGGATAAACGGCTTTTTAAATAGGCTCCATTAGACCCAGCGCAAATCACAGCATCACAATGCTCGGTTTCTAGCCGTTTGCGAATATGTTGAACCGCCCGTTCAAAACCCAACTGAATCGGTGTGATATCAGCTTGATGATCAAATTCCGGTGTAATATCACGAAAAAGATCAAACAGCCTGGAAACAGAGACTGTCCAAATCACGGGTTTGTTGTTATCACGTTCCCCTGCGTGTGCTGATGCCATATCTCCTCCCCCATTTCTTGTATACTGTTTCACCGCCAAAACATGAAACAAAAATGAAACCTATTTGATTCAAGATGAAACAAATATACATTATAGCCAATAGCTAAACAATAACCACCCACCAACCAAAACCTATTCACCCAATTAATTTAGATAATAAAAACAATACGATTTTTATATCCCTGCGGGTTCACTTTCCCGCTTTTAAAGTATTGGCACAAACCTTGCCTTAAACATTCCCATAGTAACAATCAAACACAAATCGGTTTCATTTTAGTAACAACGGGGTTGTATATGGCATTTTCTTCCGCTGGTTTAGCTTTTCGTCAGGCAATAAAGGACGAATCTCCGCTACAAGTCGTCGGAACCATCAATGCAAACCATGCATTGATGGCAAAACAGGCAGGTTACAAGGCGATTTACCTTTCAGGCGGTGGGGTTTCCGCAGGTTCACTGGGGCTACCCGATTTGGGGATCTCTACGCTGGATGATGTGTTGATTGATGTCCGCCGCATTACTGATGTCTGTGACTTACCGCTGCTTGTCGATGCCGATATTGGATTCGGTTCCTCAGCGTTTAATGTCGCCCGCACAATTCGTTCTATTATTAAAGCAGGGGCCGCAGGTGTCCATATTGAAGATCAGGTCGGTGCTAAACGTTGTGGCCATCGTCCAAATAAAGAAATTGTCTCCAGACAGGAGATGGTAGACCGTATCAAGGCTGCCGTTGATGCCCGCACTGATGAGAATTTTGTCATTATGGCCCGCACAGATGCACTGGCCGTAGAAGGGTTAGATGCCGCACTGGACAGGGCCGCAGCTTATATCGCAGCGGGTGCCGATATGCTGTTCCCTGAAGCAATCACAGAGCTGCCTATGTATCAGGAATTCGCGTCCAGAACGCAGGTTCCCGTTTTAGCGAATATTACCGAGTTCGGTGCGACACCGCTCTTTACAATCGAAGAATTAAGGCGCGTCAACGTCGCCATTGCCCTTTACCCTCTATCGGCATTTCGGGCGATGAATAAGGCGGCCGAACAGGTCTATACCACTTTGCGTCGGGATGGCACCCAGAAAAATGTCATCAATATGATGCAAACCCGTAATGAACTTTATGAAAGCATCAACTACTACGATTTTGAACGAAAACTGGATGCCCTGTTTTCCCAGAAAAATAGCAGAGGTGATACTTATGAGTAAGCAGAATACGACAGCGGGAGTCTCTGAATCTACACCCATCAAACCCAAAAAATCAGTTGCACTGTCCGGTGTTACGGCAGGCAATACGGCGCTCTGTACCGTTGGCAAAAATGGCAATGAGTTACATTACCGTGGCTATGATATTCTCGATTTGGCCGCCCATTGTGAATTTGAAGAGGTCGCTTATCTTCTCATCCACGACAAGCTTCCCTCCCGCGCAGAATTAACTGCCTACAAAAACAAATTGCAATACTTGCGGGGCCTGCCCGGCAGCGTTAAAGCCGCCTTGGAAGCACTGCCTGCGATGGCGCATCCTATGGATGTCATGCGTACTGGTGTTTCTGTACTGGGTTGTACTTTGCCAGAAAAAGAAGATCACAACCTGGCGGGTGCCCGCGATATTGCTGATCGCTTACTCGCCTCGCTCAGTTCAATACTGCTTTATTGGTATCACTACAGCCATCATGGCCGCCGCATTGAAGTTGAAACCGATGATGATTCCATTGGCGGACACTTTCTCCATCTCTTGCATGGTCAAAAACCACAGAGATCATGGGAAAAAGCCATGCAGACTTCCCTTATCCTGTACGCCGAGCATGAATTTAATGCTTCTACCTTTACCAGCCGGGTCATTGCGGGTACCGGATCAGATATTTACTCTGCCATTATCGGGGGGATTGGTGCCCTGCGGGGACCAAAACATGGCGGGGCCAATGAAGTTTCATTTGAAATCCAGCAACGTTATGACACTCCCGCGCAAGCCGAGGCCGATATTCTGGCCCGTTTGGAGAGAAAAGAAGTCATCATGGGTTTTGGTCATCCGGTTTATACTGTTTCCGATCCCCGCCATAAAGTGATTAAAGAAATTTCCCGGCAACTGTCTCAGGAAGCAGGGGCGCCCCAGATGTATGACATTGCGGATCGGATTGAATCCATAATGTGGGATAACAAGAAAATGTTCCCGAATCTCGATTGGTTCTCTGCGGTTTCCTATCACATGATGAGAGTCCCTACTGCCATGTTTACCCCGCTGTTTGTGATTGCCCGTACTTCCGGTTGGGCCGCTCACATTATTGAACAACGTATTGATAACAAAATCATCCGTCCATCCGCTAACTATATTGGCCCTGAAAATTTGGCATTTATACCGATTGAACAACGTTAATAATTCGATTTAAGGATTAATTATGTCTACCTCTGTTGTTAACAACCGTCCTGATTACGATCAGGTGATTGTAGATATTGTGGATTATGTCATGGACTACACCATTACATCCCCAATTGCTTACGCCACAGCCCACCACTGCCTGATAGATACGTTGGGTTGTGGACTGGAAGCGCTGGAATATCCCGCCTGTACAAAGTTATTAGGGCCAATTGCGCCGGGCACAACGGTGCTTAATGGCGCGCGTGTACCCGGAACTCAATTTCAGCTCGATCCTGTTCAGGCTGCATTCAACATTGGAGCCATGATCCGCTGGCTTGATTTCAATGACACCTGGCTGGCGGCCGAATGGGGACATCCTTCTGATAATCTTGGCGGAATACTTGCCACCGCCGACTGGTTGTCCAGAAATGCGCTTGCCCACGGAGAAAAACCACTCACCATGTGGGATATTCTGACAGCGATGATTAAGGCGCATGAAATTCAAGGCTGTCTGGCATTAGAAAATGCTTTCAATAAAGTCGGATTGGATCATGTCGTTTTAGTCAAAGTGGCATCTACGGCGGTTGTTGCCCAACTATTAGGGTTGAAACGGGAAGAAATATTAAGTGCGGTTTCATTAGCCTGGGTTGACGGACAATCCTTGAGAACTTACCGCCATGCCCCCAATACCGGCTCTCGCAAATCCTGGGCGGCGGGAGATGCAACTTCCCGTGCCGTACGTCTGGCGTTGATAGCCCAAACAGGCGAAATGGGCTATCCCTCCGTATTGACGACCAAAACCTGGGGGTTTTATGACGTCCTGTTCAATGGTCAGCCCTTCAAATTCCAGCGCCCTTATGGCGCTTATGTGATGGAAAATGTGTTGTTCAAAATCGCTTTCCCGGCAGAATTCCATTCACAAACTGCGGTAGAAGCGGCTATGATCTTACATCAGCAACTGAAAGAGCGCGGCAAGGGAATTGAAGATATTGCTCACATCACAATACGCACCCACGAAGCCTGTATCAGGATCATTGATAAACGAGGACCATTGAATAATCCCGCCGACAGGGATCACTGCATTCAATATATGGTTGCTATTGCACTGATTTTTGGTCGTCTTACGGCGGCGGATTATGAAGATGATATCGCGGCCGATCCACGCATTGACGCCTTGCGGGAAAAAATAGTCTGCGTCGAAGACCCCGATTTTACCCGTGATTATCACGATCCCGAAAAACGCGCCATCGCCAATGCGCTGACGTTGACATTCATCGATGGCACCCAACCGGACGAAGTTAAAATCGAATTCCCGCTTGGACACGCCCGTCGCCGCAAAGAGGGCATTCCGCTATTAGAGAAGAAATTCAAAACCAATCTGGCGCGTCGCTTCCCGCAAGAGCAGCAACAAAAAATTTTAGCGGTATCTCTTGACCTGATGTCATTGAGAGACATTCCGGTAAACGAATACCTTGATTTGTATGTCATATAATGTGTATACCCATCCAACTTCAAGATGCGTGTTATATTTCCCCGCACAGCGGGGAAATATAAGGCCTCGCGTCGTCTTACGGATTGCAGCTTGAAGTTTATCGGGTATATACCCCTGAGCGATGGATGTAGGAGAGATTATGTCATTCCAAGATTTCTATCAGCATTCAATTGATGATCCCGCTACTTTCTGGGCAGAACAGGCTGAACGAATACACTGGCAACAGCCTTTTGAACAGGCGCTGGATCATAGTCATCCCCCGTTTGCCCGTTGGTTTTGTGGGGGAAAAACTAATCTCTGCTACAACGCACTCGACCGCTGGTTGGAAAGCCAACCCGATGCCAGAGCACTGATTGCCATTTCAACGGAAACTAAAACCAATAGCGAGCGAGTTTTCACCTATAAAGAATTACATCGGGAAGTGAATCGAGCCGCCGCCATCATGTTGTCGCTCGGCGTAAAAAAAGGCGATCGTGTCGTTGTTTATATGCCAATGGTGGCCGAAGCCCTGTTTATTTTACTGGCCTGTGCCCGTATTGGGGCAATCCATTCGGTCGTATTTGGCGGTTTTGCTTCCCACAGTCTCGCTACCCGATTAGATAACGCCGAACCGGTTTTAGTCGTCTCAGCGGATGCGGGTTCACGTGGGGGAAAAATCATCCCCTATAAGCCTCTGCTTGATGAAGCTATTGCGTTAGCCAAGCACACGCCCCGCCATGTTTTAATGGTAGATCGCGGGCTATCCGATATTCATTGGGTGAACGGCAGGGATATAGATTTTGCCACACTACGGCAGCAGCATCTTGATGCGGAAGTTCCTGTCACCTGGCTCGGTTCCAATGAAACGTCTTGTGTGCTCTATACATCAGGTACAACCGGAACCCCGAAAGGGGTTCAACGTGATGTCGGCGGTTATGCCGTAGCGCTGGCAACATCAATGGACCTTATTTTTGGTGGTAAGGCAGGCGGCGTTTTTTTCTGCACATCGGATATTGGCTGGGTTGTCGGGCACTCTTATATTGTCTATGCCCCCTTGATCGCCGGCATGGCTACTATCATGTATGAAGGTCTCCCGATACGCCCGGATGCGGGCATCTGGTGGCAAATTGTCGAAAAACATCGTGTCACCCGAATGTTTTCTGCCCCTACAGCAATCCGCGTTCTGAAAAAATACCCGACGGATTGTATCGCCAAATATGATATCTCATCGCTTGAAACACTCTATTTAGCGGGAGAACCCCTTGATGAACATACCGCCCGTTGGATTGCCGAAACCATTAATGTGCCTGTCATTGATAACTACTGGCAAACTGAAACGGGCTGGCCCATTATGGCGATTGCCCGCAGTCTGGATGACAGACCAGGCTGTTTTGGCAGCACCGGCTTTCCCATGTACGGTTTTAACGTCAAACTGCTCAACGAACTGACGGGGCAGGAATGTGGGGATAATGAAAAGGGAATGCTGGTCATCAAAGGCCCTTTGCCACCGGGTTGCATCCAGACCATCTATGGCGACGATCCCCGTTTCATTAATACTTACTGGCGTCACTTTGACCAGCAAGTTTATTCGACATTTGACTGGGGGATACGTGACAGCGAGGGTTACTATTTTATTCTGGGACGTTCGGATGATGTGATTAACGTTTCCGGTCATCGTTTGGGAACACGAGAGATTGAAGAGTGCATTGCCAGCCACGAAGATGTCGCCGAAGTTGCCGTCATTGGTATCAAGGATGAAATAAAGGGACAAGCTGCCGTGGCGTTTGCTGTCCTCAAAGAAGGACGAGAAATCCAGAGTGCTGACCATTTTGCCACATTGGAGAAAGCATTAATGGAATTGGTTGATAAGAAAATCGGCAGCGTCGGACGTCCGGTTCGGGTCTATTTTGTGACGCAATTACCGAAAACCCGTTCAGGAAAAATGTTGCGCCGTACCATGCAGGCTATTTGTGAAGGACGTGAGCCAAGCGATATTGCCCTGATTGAGAACCCCGCTTCATTGGAAGCCATTCGGGATGCGATATCTCATTAGTCAATGGATGAAGGATCAACCTATGATAACCATTGATATTTGGTATGGCTCGGTTGATAAACGGCGCAGTTATGCACTATCAGCCATACCAAGTATTCGCCATCAGAAACAACTTGCCCAAACTAAGAAGTTAGAAACGATAGCCAAAGCCGATATTAAAACTCGTTCCCCCATGCTGATGCGCTTTTTGATAAATGACTTTGTTCAATAGCACTATCACCATTATTTTCTGTAAATTTCCCTTTAAAGGAAGCAATACCCACTTGCCCATACATGCTGATATATTGATTAATATGGTAAGTGGGATCTTTCATAGATGAGTAATAATTAAATTTTGCCTTGTAAGTCTCTTCTCTCTCGCCCTTAGCAAGGGTAAATGAAGATAATATTCCCCACTCATTATTAAGTTCATAACGATAATTTAGTGTTACGCTCTTTAATGCTTTTTCTTGTTGTAGTTTGATATGTGCATAACCTACAGAGATAGCTTGAACTTCTGCCTGTGTACATGAGCAAAATAGTAAACCTAGAGCCAGAGTCGATCCCACAATTGAATTTTTCATTCTAACTATCCATTTCTCTATAACTGTTAAAAATACTGATTATACTGCCGGAGATAGACTTCAAAGGTGGGATAATCCGAGGGAGATCAATAATATTTCTAAGGTTAGATGTTTTTTATGCAACCTTGCATTTTGTTTAATCCGCATTTAATGTCGCAGAGTTATTATACTTTTGTACTACATTTTCCCAGCTACTTTTACCCATTTCAGCTCCGTTCCTATACGGAGCTTTTTTTTCCAGATAAATAGATTAACGCTTTTATACCAATCAATGCGTTATTTTAGGCTCTTTTCGTGCAGCTTCTGCCCATTCCACCATTGCAGGATGTTTTGACATACGATCAACCCATCCCTGACTGATTGCAGAAAATTTCAATCCGTAGGTTTGGGTGCGGAAAACCACAGGGGCATAAAATGCATCAACAGCCGTAAATTTATCTCCCGCCAGCCATTCACCCCCAAATCTAGTTAGCCCTTCTCGCCCATTCCCTGGCTGTTTTATCTGATGGCCAAACTTGTATATGTTCTTCAGCAAGATATTCCACAATTACCAGAGAATCCCAGACAGTAATCTCTCCATCAATCAGACAAGGAACCAAACCCGTAGGTGAAAATGCCTGGAATTTCTCACGGCTGCTTTTAGCATCTTCAAAATAGCTCAACTTTTCATTAAAAGGTATATCCAACACTTTGAGCAAAATCCACGGACGCAGTGACCAGGAAGAGTAATTTTTATTGGCTATCCACAATGTATACATCGTCTTTCTCTCTATAATAATGAAACAGTGTAATTAAATAAAATTTAATATTTTCCTATTAAAATAGTGAATTATTTAATCCATTATAAAATACCATATTATTAGAATAACACCCCATAAAAAATAAAATAACACATAAAATAAAGAAATTAATTCACTACGCAATTTAAAAACTCTCGGCTATATTGTAGAAACATATTTATATTAAAAATAAGGATATAATATGTCATTCAAAAACACCTCCACCAGCTTTGGCCAGATTTCTATTCTAATTCATTGGCTAGTCGCGCTCGCTGTTTATGGAATGTTTGCACTTGGATTATGGATGGTCACATTAAGTTATTACGATAACTGGTATCATCGTGCTCCTGAGCTGCATAAAAGTATAGGTAGTTTATTATTTATTGTCATGATTATTCGGGTAGTATGGCGATTTATTTCACCACCACCAAAACCTTTGGCAAGCTACAGTCTTTTTATACGCCTCAGTTCACAATTGATGCAACTCACTCTCTACATCACCTTATTTGGTATTCTATTTAGTGGATATCTTATTTCTACCGCCGATGGGCAACCTATCAGCATTTTTGGCTGGTTTGAAATTCCTGCAACCTTAACAGGTCAAGGCATACAGGCTGATACGGCGGGCGTTATTCATCTTTATCTTGCCTGGACTGTTGTCGTGCTCTCCCTATTACATGGCCTTGCTGCACTGAAACATCACTTTATTGAAAGTGACACCACCCTAAAAAGAATATTTGGTTACAAACCAAATTAAAATGACTTTTGGAGAATTATTATGCTGAAAAAGACGCTAGTAGCCCTGACCGTAGGGGGATGGCTTATGAGTACAGGAAGCGCACTCGCTGCTGATTATAAGTTCGATAAAATAGGCCAACATGCCTTTATTGAATTTCGTATTCAGCATTTAGGATTTAGCTGGCTTTATGGGGGTTTTAAGGATTTCGATGGTAACTTTACTTTTGATCCGCAAAATCCGGCAAACGATAAAGTGAATGTGGTTATCAAAACCGATAGTGTAGATACCAAACATGCCGAACGAGATAAGCATTTACGTGGATCTGACTTTTTGAACAGTAATAAATATCCTGAAGCTAAATTCACATCAACGAATATTAAGAAAGAAGGTGAACATTACTTTATTACCGGCGATCTCACATTAAATGGTGTGACCAAGCCTGTCACACTGGACGCAAAATTGATCAATGCCGGAAACGACCCGTGGGGAGGATATCGCGCGGGTTTTGAGGCGACAGGCAAACTCAAACTAAAAGACTTTAATATTAAAGAAGATCTGGGACCAAAATCTCAGGAAGTCGAACTGATCATTTCCGTTGAAGGCGTGCGGGAAAAAGCCTAATCATAAAAGAACGCGGTAAGAAAAACGTACCGCGTTCTATTTTATCCCCTTCGGCTTTCAAAATACCTATTGGGTCATCAGTTCATTAATATGACGCGTTATTGATGCCAACGCATTATGGGCATCATAATCTGCCTTAATGATCTGTGACTGCTGGTGCCATATCGGGGAAGATAATATCCTTGTCACCGCCTGATATAATTGCTGCTCACTGGGTGTATCAGTATGCAAACTGATACCACAACGTGACCAGATAACGCGGGCGACGGCCTCCAGCTTACCATCTCCTGTTCCCGCGACCACCAAAGGGACACCGTGACGAATGGCTGAATTCAGTGAACCATATCCACCATTGGTAATAAAAATTGATGATTTCGGAAGCCAGTGTTCAAAATTGAGATACTCTACCACTCTGGCATTTTCTGGCAGATCGTTGCCCAGGACATCAATAGAACGGCCACCGGTAATCGCTAATACCCGAACTGGCAACGTAGCCAATGCGTGCAATGCCGGTAATATCAATTGGCTAAAATCAATATTAGCCAGTGTTCCCTGAGTCACCAGAATCAAGGGCTGGCTCTCATCCGGCCAACTGATTTGCGTTTTATCCTCTTCCACTTTCACCGATAATGAGCCGATAAACTCCACCGTTTCAGGTAAATCATCACGAGAAAATTCAAATGACTGAGTTGCCAGTTGTAAGAAACGATCAACTCCGCTCATCAAAACATCATTATGATCTCCTGTCAGTGGGAGACAATCTACGGCAGCAAGTGACTGATTGAATGCGGCCCTGACCTGTTCAATTAATTGGTGCGTTTCCTCATCGACCAATTGCTCGCGTGTTAAATCAGCAGGTAATAATTCAGGTGGGATCCTGGCCCCCCAAAATATGGCATCTTTTGCTGACCACGGCAGCGGAGAAACACCAATAGCAATGACAGGAATACGTTTTTCAGCCGGTTTCTGCAATAACGGCAGCACTGAATAAAAGGTATTATCGATAATGAGCAGGTCAGCTTGTCCTTCTTCGATCACTTGCATCAATTGTTTCGATAACACAGGAATAGGTTCGGCAAAAAATCGCCTTAGCGATAGTGCCATCTGAGTATTTCCCGGTGGATGTTCTGCCCGTTCGGGAAAATATTTTTCCAGATAGCGGTAATCCACATCGACTTGCTTATCGAAAGGAATAAAAGTGGCTCCTAACGCTTCTCCCTTCTGTTGAAACAAGGAACCACTGAATATTGTGACATCGTGTCCCTGTCCTATTAAATGCTCCGCAATAGTGAATATTGGCAAAACATGACCAGGCGTTGCAACCGCAGCTAAGACAATACGCGACATTAATCAAACCTCCTTCAAAGTAACGTCTACTTAATCGGCATTGGAAACAGAACCGGAAACAGAAATAGTACGGAAGCTGTGATTTTTACACACGGGCACGCCGTGGATATGCACTCGTTGAATATGACGAGGAGAACGGGAAATAAAAGCTTCACGTCCATGTAATAAAGTGAAGTTATCGCAAATCGCAATGTCACCAGACTGCCATTGGTGGGCGTAGAAATAACGCGGATCATACAATCGGTTATACAATGTTTTCTCAAGAGCTTGTTGCTCTTCGTGTGACATGCCATCTATCTTCAAAGCGTGATGATCAGCATACTTCACATCTTCTTTGCCCATCGGCTCATTATAACGCATCACCCATTTTTTACCGTCGGGATGAAGACAAACCAACGGTGAAATCACTTCGCCGCCATAATGTGTCACTCGTCTTGTACGGTAAGTAATAGTCGTATTTTTCCATGCATTACGCTCATCATCACTGGTCTCAGTAATCAATTGTTCCGTGTTGACAAACGTGGTGCGCCCTCCTTGAGCCGCTTCGGGGGCAGATACACAGTGAAATATCTGAAATTCAGGGATCGTTTCCCTATACATTCCATCCCAATGCAACGGTACACTACTGCTATCCAGAACATGGTCAGAGGGTTTCGGAGACTCCATAACATCCAATACAGCACCAAATGGCCACATCATGATTTCACCCCAACGGCCAGAATATTCCGCTAATTTCTCTTTATCCGTAAAACCGGATTGAAAGCCACGCAATACAACCAGCAGATGAGTTCGGGCTAATTCACGCAAAGCATCAACCGACAGTGCGGTAATATTCTGGCCAGGGTAATTGGGCGTAATCAATACGCCAAAAGGTTTCATCGCCTCAATATGACAATCAAGTTCATAGGTATTCATGATTTCTCTCTCTAAAATACGGTATACCACGTGGTTATTCTGCTTATGCTGTCGCTGTTTGGAATTCTGTTTGCGGGTTTTCTTCTGATGACATTTCAATCACGTAATGGCTTGGAACACCCCGAATTTCGATCAGCTTTCCATTCATCTTTTTCACTTCATCGCTTTTCATCAGTACAAACTGACCGTTAATATTGGCCGCCACGCCGTGCCACGGCGTCAACCAATCATCGCGGGTTGGCATCATATGAATACCAATTTTGATACTGTCCACGGGCTGCGGGTGAATAGAAAGACGGATCGCCAAAGGGAACTGTTCTGCCAACAAATTACCCCACGCCCAGCTACGTTGAATAACCCCAGCCGAGCGCTGGCGTGCATCTTTTTGCAACGCATTTTTTGAACCTGTATATTCCGGCAATAAGCTATCTTCATAAAGAAAACGAGTAATCGCCCGATATAATTGAACACCTTCTTCCGTTTTTTTAAGTTCTTCTTTGATCTCCTCGATTGAAGAGGCGTAACGACTAACCAATAATTCACGCAGTTGATCGTAATCATTAGTATATTGCGTTAGTGATTCAACGTTACCAAGATTAAAAACTGAAAGATGAGTCGCGCCCAGTTCATGCAACAATTTTTCAATTTCTAATTGATAATGGGTAATTGTGTCATCATCGACAAGAATAAGATCACTAAAAACATGACCATCAGAACAAATAACAATATTTGCCCCAGGTGGATAATAAAGCTGAATACGCTGACAAAGGGAATTCAGAAAAATCAGTGATAATTTTTCTGCCATATCCGGCATTTTACCCAATACTTTTCTAGGATTGGGGGATTTTGTCGGAAAGGCAGGTAAAATACATTCGATAGGTTTCCCTTGCTCCACAAATGCACGGATACGTGGTAGCTGAACCTCGGAAACCTTTTTTTCTTCATCTTGAAGTGTATATTCAGACTCAGGAAAACGACGTCGATACTGCAATAATTCGTGTAAAATTTTGTCAGACACTTCTTCTATGTCAAGATGTTCCATAATTCATTCCTAATTTATTACATTTACATCACGGCTAATTAATGCAATTGACAACATAGCGATATTGCTGGGTATAAAACATCAGCTCACATGCTTTCAAATATATAAAAAAACACAGAAATAAAACTTACAGCATGGAAGTTACAATATACAACTAAATTCAACCATAAATACACTGAGTTTTTTTATTGTATCTTTTTTTATTACATGTGTTATACAACCATAAAAATCATGAACATAAATATATATCATTATAATTTCATAAAAAAATTAAAATTTTTAAAAATTTAATTCAATTTTTTTGATGATGTTACAAAACAAAAATAAAGTTCAAAGTTCTTAATAAATATTATTTTTAAAGGCTATATTATTTATATATCCAACATTATTTGTTACGGAATAAAAATAATGCATAACGAATTTACCAATAAATCCGAAAACGAGGGGGCAATAACCCCATGTACTCAAAATCAACTCATTAAATCGCGCTGCGTTATTATCGCGGGAGAAATTAATCAACAACTCGCTGAAAAAAGTAATAACGAAGCTAATAATTTTGCAGGAAATCAGTAGTGATCCAATAAAAATATTTATCAATAGTCAAGGTGGGCACGTTGAAGCAAGTGATACCCTGCATGACATGATTAAATTTATCAAACCCAGAGTCGTGATGATTGGTACTGGTTGGGTAGCACGTGCTGGCTTTCTGGTATCAATTAATTTAAGAAGGTATTGCAGCCATTGCCGGCTCAATCAAACTCATCAGTTCTTCTTTTGACACGCCATCACGTGACTGCAATGAAATGGCCTGCATAATCCCCAAAAAATATGATGCCAATTTTCCAACATTGGTATCATCGGGTAACTCACCATCTTTTACCCCTTTTTCTATCCGACTATGAATCAATGCGAGTGTGTTTTTACGCACAGTTTTAAGATAAGCATGAACATCCTCATTTTCTTGAGAATGGTTAATCACTCCTAAAATCAGCAAACAGCCGCCGGATCGGTTCGAAGTCGCCACCTCGACAGAGCACTCTAACATTGCTCGCACACCTTCCCTTACACTAACAGCTTCATTAAGACTGTCCATTGCTTTAGCCCCGACTGTTTTAATATAGAGTTCAACCGCTGCATAAAAGGCTTTTTTCTTACTGCCAAATGCCGAATAGAAACTCGGTGGGTTGATATTCATCGCAACCGTGAGATCAACAAGTTGTGTACCTTCATAACCTTTATTCCAAAACAGCTCCATTGCTTGTTGAAGCGCAATATCACGATTAAAACTTAAAGGACGTCCTCGTTGTGCCATCATATGTACCATTGTTATTTTTGTAGTAACTATAACATAAATATATTGACCCATTTTCGCAAGTCATATAATTTTGTAATCCCTACTACATAAATGATCAACAAAAGACGCTAATTATGGAAAACTTAAGCCCTAGTAATATGAATAATTGCCATACTACGACAAAGCATAAATCGATTCCTCTGGCCATTTACATCCTAACCATCGGTATCTTCACTATAGTGACTAGTGAATTTCAAGTGACGGGAATGGTACCAATTATGGCTTACGATTTAGGCGTATCCATTTCTCAAATTGGTTATCTTGTTTCCTTATATGCTTTAGCCATGGCGTTTGGTGGCCCACTTCTCGCTACGGGATTATTAAAAACATCCCCCAAAACAGCATTAATTAGCCTATACGTGACTTTCATTATCGGTGAAATCCTTGGTGCACTTGCAAATTCCTATCCCATGCTAATGGTCGCAAGGATTATCACTGGTGCCGCTTCGGGAGCCTTCTTTGGTGTTGCACTGGCAATCTGTGTGGAAATCGTAAGGGAACAGCAACGAGCATGGGCAATTTCTATTGTACTTTCCGGCATTATGTTGGGAACGATCTTAGGGCTACCCATGGCTAACTTAATAGGCACATATGTCGGTTGGAGAGAAAGTTTTTGGACAACCAGTGTATTAGCCACAATAGCAAGTGTTATCAGCATATTTTACCTTCCCTCTATCCCCAAAATCCCTGCTATTAGTTTACGTGCGGAACTAAGAGAACTAAAAAATCTGAAATTATGGTGTGTTTTTTCCACCAGCTTGCTGATTATCGGGGCAACTTTTGCGGCATTTACTTACTTTATACCAATATTAAAAGAGGTAACGGGTTTCAGTGATGATATGATCGCCAGTTTGCTGATTCTCTATGGTATCGCCACAATAGTGGGCAATATCGTGGTAGGTAAATTCGCAGATCGCCATATAATCACAGTCTTAACCATCGGCTTAATTTCTCTTACCCTATTTCTCCTGCTCTTTGGTTTGTTTGCTGATAACAAATCACTTGCAGCC
The DNA here is from genome assembly GCF_001028135.1 of Xenorhabdus griffiniae. GTDB lineage: Bacteria > Pseudomonadota > Gammaproteobacteria > Enterobacterales > Enterobacteriaceae > Xenorhabdus > Xenorhabdus bakwenae. Next base: position 6,964 of record NZ_LDNM01000041.1, on the reverse strand, counting down.
TTATCCCTAATTGGTATCGGATTAGTCGGAGTAACGATGAACCCAGCTATGGTCATTCGGGTGATGCGAACAGCTAATAGTCGCCCACTGGTTAATACAATTCACTCCTCCGTGATAACGCTTGGTGTGGTCATCGGCTCTTTTCTTGGTGGATTGTGTATTGATTTAGGCTGGGGATTGCAAGCTCCACTATGGGTTGGTGCATTGATGGCTTTCATTGGCTTAACAACTTTATTACCTGATATTTTCACCTTATATAAAGAAAATAATACGGCTAATAGATGATGAGATTTATTTTCAGCGTGAATTTTTATTTCTAATGAGTGGATATAAACAGCGCAGGCGGTATTATCCAAACACTAATAAGAACCGCCTGCTTTCTTAACACTTATTGAGGTACTCCAGGGATTTTCGTTTTGTCTAATGTCCATACAAAATCCTGCTCTACGACAGGTGAAAATCCCAGTTTCTTATAAAGCCAACCTGCATGAGAAGTCACCAACATCACATGTTTTACATAGGGAATAATCGGATGCTGTAAAACACATTCTACCAACCAACGCCCTAATCCTTTCTTCTGATAGTCATCGATAATAAACACATCAGAAAGATAAGAAAACATTGAAAAATCAGTTACTAATCTTGCAAATCCAATTGATTTATCACGATGAAATAATGCAAAGCATAAACTATTTTCTATTGCAGTTTTGACTTTATCCAACTCAACACCCCGCGCCCAAAATAATTGCGTTAATTCACTATGAACGAAATGCATATCGATCTTACTCTTATCCGTTGTGATCCAATATTCACCCCGTTCCCATGTTATATTTTGTTCCATCATTTTTCCTTTTAAGAAGAGCTTGAAATGTGAATAAATCTACCATAAAAAGGAATAAAAAAAGCCATGCTATAACATGGCTTAATCAAAATGAGGGAAATATCAATTAACGGATGAATCATCTTTCTGTAAGAGTGTCCGGTATATCAATCCACCGATAGTACCGCCAATTAATGGAATCAACCAAAATACCCAAAGCTGCTCCAAGGCCCAGGTCCCCTGAAAAATAGCAACCGCAGTACTTCTTGCCGGGTTAACCGAAGTATTTGTGACTGGAATACTGATTAAGTGAATAAGTGTCAATGCTAAACCGATAGCCAATGGTGCAAAACTTGCTGGTGCATTTTTATCTGTTGCTCCAAGAATGACAATCAAGAAAAAACCGGTTAATACTAATTCAATAATAATTGCAGCTTGTAATGAAAAACCACCAGGAGAATGTTCACCATAGCCATTAGATGCAAAACCACTTGCCGTTGCATCAAAACCACTTTTACCGCTGGCGATAAGGTACAGTACTGCGGCTGCCGCAATTCCTCCTATGACCTGGGCAATAATATAAGGAATAACATCTTTAGCTGAAATACGCCCGCCAGCGAACAATCCCAATGTTACCGCCGGATTAAAATGCCCTCCTGAAATATGCCCTACGGCATAGGCCATCGTTACCACCGTTAAACCAAAAGCCAGAGATACGCCGACAAAACCAATCCCCAGCTGTGGAAATGCCGCAGCTAAAACAGCACTACCACATCCACCAAACACCAACCAAAAAGTCCCCAAAAACTCTGCCGATAACTTTTTAAACATTCGATGATTCCTCAATGAGATTTGCATGAATGCAAAAGAATCCACAAACAGTTTAGTTAGTGTTTTTAATTATGGGCAAGGAACCACAGACAGAAAAATAAAGAAAAAACCAATATAAATCGATTTATACTCGATAAACTTCAAGTTGCAATCCGCCAGACGACGCAAGGCCTTATATTTCCCCGTGCAGCAGGGAAATATAACACGCATCCTGAAATTGAATTGGTATATTGTTACATTAACAATAAGCAACGAAGAAATGCATTTTTAAACAACCTGAGTTTAATATAACAACCCAGGTTGTTTATTTTAGTTAATCAAAAAATTTATTTGATAACTGCTTTTTTTACCTCATCCGAGGCTTGCCAAATACGATATTTAACGGTCAACGATTTTGGCGTATATACTACGATAGGTAATTTGCTGTTATAACGGATAAAAGCATCCTTACCTAACTGAACCTGAACAAAACGCACTGTTTCTTCTTCATTTGGACAAGCCATTTTTGTTGAAGCGGGACCCGTCACATTATTTAGCACATAATAGTCATATCCCCAACCCTCCAGCGTTTTAGTCTCCAACTGACCGCCAAACCAGTGATGATTACAATCCACTTTCATATCTTTGCCAATCACCAACTCAACTATATAGCCGTTTTCATGTTCTTTCTGAGGCAATTCAATCACGCTACGAGCCATTTTCTCAGAAGGCGCAGGATAAGGGGCGATATCTTCCAGTTTTTTGTCGGCAAAAACCGAAGTTGATACCATCAATGCAGCTAAAGGAAATAGATATTTTTTCATATATTACCTCTGAATATGTTTAAAAAGGAGACTAGATAATAACAACAAAAAAATTGGGGTAAATTATGTTTTTTGGCAAGGCACTGATTCTTAAAGGCATCAAATAAGAGAAAATCTATTACTCATAATCAATGTTAATTTTTATTAATCACCAATCAGATGAACAGGTTCTACCAGTTCTTTTTTATGTGATATTTCTCAAATCTGATATTAAAATGACCTGCTACACTCTCATTGAGTGTGGTAGTGAATTTCGTATAGGAGGTTTTATGTTTCCAGAATATCGTGATTTAGTATCCAACCTGAAAGAGTCTCATCCCCGCTTCCAATCCCTGTTTGAAAAACATAACCGACTTGACCACGAGATAGCCCAACTTGAAGGCCCAAATGGTGCAGGTTACAACGATAAAGTTGTGCGCCTGAAAAAAGAAAAACTACACATCAAAGATGAAATGCAAAGGATTTTGCAGGAACAATATCAGAACCAGAAATAAACAGCTAAATGGTTTTGACGCCTACTTTGTTGACGAGTGGGCGTCACAAAAAGTTCTCGAATAGAGAACCCCTTCAGTCCAGCATCAAAAAAAAAGCCACCATAACGGTGGCAAAAAAACTGGAGCAATAATTTTTTCGTTATTTATTGTACGGCAGCTGCTTTCTGGCGAGGTTGTCTCTTGGTTTTTGCCCTTGGATGTGGCGTCACATTCTGGACTTCACCTGGCTTAGAAATGAAACGGACAAAGGTTTCATGGCTGACGAACGTTGCCCCACAATTGATATTCTGACATTGGTTATAGCGCTCCTTTGTTTGGCTCGAATGCTCAAAGCTGCTACGTGTATGTGCTGATTGATCACACAGAGGACACTTAATCATATTGTTCACCTTTCTGAAATCGTTATCTTGAAATAACTGTCTTGAAATAACACCGTCTCGTCTGGTGAATAATATATCAAAGATCTCATATCGAGATCAAGTACTCATTTCAAATTAGTCGCTTTTTATTTCGAGATCTAATGATGTCGTAAAACCACTGTCATTGAGCGTATGAGTGACTTTGACCAAGGTCCAGTCAGTTCCATCAATTTCTGGCTTAAACCCTTCTAACTGGATAGGCATTTCAGGATAAATATCAGCACGCCCCAATGCTAATGTGATAGAGAACTGCGCAGCACCTCGTTGTATTTTTTTCCAAGCAGCGATAGCGGCACGCTCTGCACTTTCTTTGTCAGAATAAATACGTGAAAGCGCCAGAGTATTCTCCTGAGTTCCCACCAAATAGCTTGCAGATTCTTGCTGTACCGTCGTCGTTTGATGGTGTTCAACCGTTGATTCACGCTGTTCTTCATAAGATGAGCTTGCTGCAATATCGTAATTTGCTTCTATCTCGATACTGCCGTTACCTTTGTTTTTGCTTTTCTTTTTACTCCCCTTTTTAATATAAGCTGGCTTACCACGACCTTTCGTTTTTGGTTTTTTCTTCGCCAAATTAACTTTGCCAGGTGCAGGTGGTTTAGGTTTAAGATCTTTGTCTTTTTTAGAGGATTGTGGTTGCTTTTTCCCGGAAGAAGCCGCCTCTTTTCTAGTGGTTTTTTTGTCTGTTTGAGAAGAACTTTTGCCTGATGATTGGCGACTACTTTCATATTCAACGACAAGTTCAGCTTTTCCTTCCTCTGATTCCTTTCGCCTCAGTTTAACCGTCTGTTTAGTTGCTGTACGTGTATCCATCCATTGGGCAACAACACCAGTATAGACCTCACGATCGGACAGAGAAAATCTGTGACTATCCCCTGACTGACGCGTGATCAGCACAGTCTGAATATTCTGACCACTCACTGTTTTATTCTGCCCTTGCTGAACAAACAATAATTCGCCATTTTTGACTGAAGCGATTGCACCTTCTTGTTTTGCCAGTCGAGTCAAAAAGCTCATGTCAGATTCATTGGTTTGATCGATATGCACAGAGATATTTTCCAACTCTGAGCTTATCTTAAATGCCAATTTATTTCGGGCAGCAATGGTACTGACAATACTGCCTAGCGTGCATTTATGGTAAGAAATTTCCTTTTTCGTATTCAGATCACCACGAAAATCTGCACTGCGGGCACGAATGGTTAATCGATCGGGCGCACCACTATGTTCAATTTCATCAACAACAAATTTTCCTTTCGGTGTTAAGGAGTGGCCATGCCACCCCAGTTCTAAGATAAGAATATCGCCACGACGAGGCAGCTTCAGCATTCCGTCCGCATCATCCAACTCAATATCGAGCTGGTCTGATTCCAAACCACGATTATCCGTCAATGTTAATGACATCAGGCGTGATTGAATCTTTCCACTGATATCCTGGTTGTTGATTTCCAGCCGAAAAGCAGGCTTACTGGTTTTTCCAGTGACCAAATCAAATTGAGGAACCCAATCCGTGTCGGGTATCCACTTTTCAGAATCAATCATGAGAACACTTCCTTGACTTTACCCACAACATCATCTTTGGATGCAGAAAGTTTCTTTGGCAAATTAGGTAAATCTTTCTTGATATCAGAAAGCTGATCCTGCAAATCGCCCAACATTTCAAACAAATTATTGTCAACACGTCGCAAAGTCAGCGTAAAACTGATTTTTCTGGCCGCACCGCCTGACATAAATTCTGTTTTTGTCTCATCAATGCTTTCGATAACGAACATACCGTAAATGGCACCACTGCCATCAATAAAAGACCACGCCTTGCCACTATCAGCCATCAATTTCAATGCGGTTAATGAAAGTGAACCCCCTGTCAGTTCAGGATAAAGCTCCCCTGATAGCGTGATCGTATCATTGTCTGAACCGACAAACTGCCATGCAGGCCGCGCTCCCACGCGGCTGTTAAAGGCATGTCGCCAACTCTGTTTATATTGAAAAGTCTGATAGGGCGTTGTTTTCAGCATAAAAACAAATAAACCAAGTGCAGCCATCATGAGAAATCTTCTCCTCTGTCTGAAAATGAGCTACGCGTACGAGCCTGTTGTATGCGTTCCCTTTGTTCCAATTCCTGCCTGACCATACGGGCAATATCCTGCGCGGATTGTCCCTGGGAGCCATAGACATAGATGTTATATTGCGGTGCTGCGCCACTGTATTGCTGTGGCTGACTCCGCTCCCGTTTCGCCTGCACTTCCTCATAAGCGTGAGCAGGTAAACTCTGCGCGTGGAATGGTGCATCCTGCGCCACAACCGGTAGTGACATTGTGCTAAGAGCAACACCAGCGGCAGCATATTTCGCTGTATTTCTCCGACTGATCACACTTGCCGGCCCTCTGATAATTTCAGGGCCACGCTCACCTGCGATGCCGAATTCTCCAGCCGGAATATTCCCGCCTGTATCGTATTGAGCAATCTGCTTCGCCTGTTTAGCTGTTTCGCTCTTGGTAACTTCCTCTGATTTTTTTAACGTGACCTCTTTTTTCTCATCATCAGACCACCACGATTTAAACCAATCAGTAATAGAGGCAAATTTATTTTTCAGGTTCTCCCATTTTTCTTGAATACCAGATAACAAACTGTCGATCATATTCGAACCAGCCTGTTTTAATTTTTCAGGAATAGCCTGAACATCAGCAACAATTTCATTCCATCTATCTGAAATTGATTTTTTAACGCTCTCCCAAATTTCCAATGTATTCTGTTTAACGGACTCCCAAACTTCACCTATTTTAGCTTTAACGGATTCCCAGGCTTCTAAAGTGCTTTTTTTAATCGTGTCCCAATTTTGGTAAATAAGACCAATTAATCCCCCATCCATGAAATAACTCTTAATACCTTCCCAAGCAGCACTGACTCTGTCTTTAATTCCCTGCCATGCATTGCTACAAACATTTTTGATGTTTTCCCACAAAGCAGTGAATTTGGGTCCTAATGTTTCCCAATTCTGCCAAATATAAATAGCAGCCATTGCGATAACGCCGATAATAGCAAGAATGGGGTTCGCCATCATAGCTCGGCCAATAAACAGCATTGCTTTACCTAATACACTAAAAGCACTACTTAAAAAAGACAGGCCTTTTACACCAACACTTGCCAGAATATTTATTCCATTACCTAAAACGCCAAAAACCTTTTGACCGATATTCCCTAATACCCCCAAACCTTTTCGTTGTCCTCCAAAGGTATCTTTACCTCCTTTATTAGACAGCAAATCAGCGCCATCATTAAGTGAACCAAAAACCTTGTTTCCGGTTTTACCAAAAAAGTCCATGGCGGCTCTTAGCGCTTCCAAAGCCTCGGTTCCAAATTGTGCAAATGCCTTCAAACCATCTCTTAAATTCTCCATGGCCTGAATCCCCACCTGCGCAAATCTATTCAGATTGGCTCTTAATTCTTCCAGTCCCTGAACTCCAATCTGGGTAAATATATCCAGACTGGATTTTAATTTGTCCAGCGCCTGAACACCCAAATCAGCAAAGAAGGCGAGGCTGGCTTTTAATTCTTCAAACGCTTTCAGCCCCAACTGGGTAAAGACATCCAGCGGTGCCA
>NZ_LDNM01000040.1 GCF_001028135.1 Xenorhabdus griffiniae | reverse complement strand
GCTAATTAGATCACGTTATTAACCCTTATTCAATAGGTGTTAAAAAGTATGCTCGCGCCCTGAGGGACAGCAGGTTATTGAATTTTTCTTTAAACCTAATGGTGTTCTTCAATATGTTAAGAAGAGGGGCACTGAACATCCAAAAACAATAATAACAGATTTTACAACGAAGCAAGGAAGTAAAGAGGTTGAAGCCCTTCTACGTTCATCTGTTTTTGATTATCCCAAGCCAACAGGATTAATTGAGCACTTAATGAAGGTTATGGATAGTGAAGATATCATTCTTGATTTTTTTGCTGGAAGTGGTTCTACCGGTCATGCGGTATTAAAACAAAACAAGAAAGATGGCGGCAGAAGAAAGTTTATCTTGGTTCAATTGCCTGAGCCTGTCTCAAAAAATGCGGGCGCAACAGCGTATTGCACTCAGGAGTTAATACCCGAATTGATTTCCAGAATTGCCCTAAAAAGAATAAAAAAAGCCATTTTAGAAGAAGATAAAACGCAAGGTGTTAAGTTTTTCAAATTAGATCAAACAAATATTCACTCTTGGGATGCTGATTTTGAAAACTTAGAACTTGTTCTGCAATTAGCTGCTAAATCTATCAAAGATGACCGCATACCTGAAGATGTACTTTACGAGATCTTGTTGAAATATGGTTTAGAGCTGACCGCACAAGTGGAAGAAACTACAATTGAAGGCAAAAAAGTCTTTGTCATTGGCACAGGTGCCTTAATAGTTTGCCTGGACGATGATATCACTGAACAGGTGGTTGAGGGGATCGCTAAACTAAAAGAAAAACTCAATCCTGAAAATACCCAAGTCGTTTTTAAAGACCAAGGCTTTGCAGACAGTGTCGTCAAAACCAATGTGATTCAGATCCTGAAGCAGTATGGTATCGACGATGTGAAGAGCATTTAAGGTGATGGTGATGAAGATTCAGTTTAGATCGGACTTATCACACCAAATCAATGCGATTGAAGCTGTTTTAGGTGTGTTTGGAGGGCAGGAAACATTTCAATGCAATTTTACTGTCGCTAATAAGATGTTGGTTAATCAGCAATTAAATATCTTTGGTCAAAACAGCGACCTCGGGGTCGGAAATGCTCTTACCTTATTGCCTGATGAGATTTATGCCAACACACGTAATGTCCAGTTAAAGAATGGCTTGCCACAGGTTGAAAACGCAAAGCAAGAACTACCAAGTCTGGATTTCAGTATTGAGATGGAAACAGGGACAGGTAAAACCTATGTGTACCTGCGTTCTATCTTTGAACTCAATCAGCGTTATGGACTGACAAAGTTCATTATCGTGGTGCCGTCCATTGCGATTAAGGAAGGCGTCTACAAATCACTGCAAATCACTGAGCAGCACTTCCGTGAGCAGTACAAAAACGTCCAGTATGACTATTTTGTTTATGATTCATCAAAGCGCGAACAGGTTCGTAACTTTGCTACCAATGATTACATTCAAATCATGGTGATCAATGTTGATGCGTTCAGTAAGTCATTTACCGATCCGACGAAGGAAACTACGGCAAATCTGATTCATCGTACCGATGACAGATTGAACGGGATGAAGCCCATTGAATTTATTCAGGCTACTCGTCCAGTCGTTATTATTGACGAACCACAGTCAGTTGTATCAACGGCAAACCGAAAAGAAGCGATTAGCAGCTTGGCGCCGCTGTGTACATTCCGTTATTCGGCCACGTTGGAGGAAGCACCGCACCTGCTGTATAAGCTCGACGCTATTGATGCCTATGAGCGCAAACTGGTTAAGCAAATTGAAGTTGCTTCGCTGGATGTTAAAGACGGACATAACCAGGCCTACGTCAAACTAGTGAGTGTAGATAATAAGAAGTCCCCCATTTCTGCCAAAATTGAAATTGATGCTCAAACGCGCACAGGCAAGCTGCAACCCCGTAAGCTAATAACCATCAAAGATGGTCAGATCAATGATTTATTCGAACTTTCGGGTGGGCGTAGTGTTTATGAAGGCTATATCGTTAACGATATTTATTGCGAAGAAGGTAATGAGTATATTGATTTTACCAGTCGCGATGAGATTGTGCGCCTTGGGCAAGCCATTGGCGAAGTGGATTCGGAGGACTTTAAGCGCATTCAAATAGCCAAAACTATCGAAGAGCACCTGGAAAAAGAGCTGAAATTCTACCACAAAGTAACAACGGGCTATGACAAGATCAACCACGCGAAAATCCTAAGCCAGAAAGGTGTTAAGGTGCTGAGTCTGTTCTTTATCGATAAGGTTGCTAACTACCGTGGCTATGCCAAAGATGGCGTTCCTGTTCAGGGTAAGTTTGCCAGGTGGTTTGAAGAAGAGTGTGCCAGGCAGGTTAGAAAGCCTAAATATCGTGTGTTGTACCCAAGGGTCTGGGACAAAGATGGCGATAAATACACGATTAACGAAATAGCGCTGCAAGAACTCACTCAAACAGTGCACGGTGGTTACTTTGCACAGGACAAGAAAAAAGATATTTCTGGCAATCCTCAGTTCGCTGACTCGAAGCTTTCAGTTAAAGGCGAAGGGGGTAAAACTACGGCTGATGAGTCAGCCTATAATCTGATCATGAAAGACAAAGAAAAGCTTCTATCTATGGACGAGAAGCTGCGCTTTATCTTTTCACACTCAGCACTGAGAGAAGGCTGGGATAACCCAAATGTTTTCCAGATCTGTACGTTGAATGAAACCAGCTCAATTACTAAAAAACGACAGGAAATCGGTCGTGGCCTACGTTTAGCCGTTGATCAATCTGGTGAGCGCGTGCCTTATGGTTTTGAGGTAAATACCCTGACCGTTATGGCAAATGAATCTTATGAAGGCTTTGTTTCTGAGCTGCAAAAAGAGATTGAAGCAGAGGAAGGCATTAAATTTGGTGTGGTTGAGTCTCACCAGTTTGCCAACATTGTTGTTTCTGGCGAGTTGGATCAAAAGACCTTCTTGGGAGCGAAGAAGTCGGAAGAGATTTTCCAGCATCTTTTGTCCCAAGGTTATATTGATGGCAAAGGCAAGATTCAGGATACACTAAAAATTGCTATGAATAACAATGAATTGAATCTGCCTTCCAGTGTCTCTGAACATGCTGAAGCCATCGTTGCTACACTGAAGAAGTTGGTAAAGGGCCTGAACGTGAAAAAACACGAAGAAAAGCGCTCTATAGCCTTGTGTGAAGATACACATGGTAAGCAGGTTGTACTGAGTGAAGACTTCAAGGCCCTTTGGGAGCGTATTAAATATAAAACAACTTATCGTGTTAATTTTAATATCAACGAACTGGTTGAAAACTGTATCAAGGAAATTAGAGCGAACGTGGTAGTTGCCAGTGCCAGGTTCCAGTACACCAAGGTTAAGGTTGCTGTCACTGAAGCTGAACTGGAAACCTACGATGAGAAAACCAAGATTCAGTATTATCGTAATCGCAACTTCCAGTTGCCAGGTATCGTAACTTATCTGACCGATCAGACCCATCTGACCCGCCAGACAATTATTGACATTCTGCTAGGTTTAGGCGATAAGCTGGAAGCCTTCAAAAACAACCCGCAACGTTTTATCGAATTAGCGGGTGAAGTTATCCGTAAACAGATGCGTATTGTCATTGTAGATGGCATTAAATATCACCGTATTGGTGACAAGGCATACTATGCTCAAGAGCTTTTCCAGGAAGAAGAGCTGACTGGCTACCTCAAAGATATGGTGAAAGCTGAAAAGTCGGTATATGACTACATTATTTGCGATTCAGATACCGAGTTTAACTTCGCTGAAAAGCTAGAACGCGCTGAAGAAGTGAAGATTTATTCCAAATTACCATCCTGGTTCAAGATTGATACTCCGCTGGGTAGTTACAATCCTGATTGGGCAGTATTAATTGACACAGGTGATGGAACGGGGGAAAAGCTTTATTTTGTGGTTGAAACGAAATCAAGCATATTCTCAGCTGACCTGCGTGAAGCTGAAAAGGCCAAAATCAAGTGTGGTGTTGAGCATTTTAATGCATTAAGTAAAGACGCAGATGGCAAAGAGGTGTCTAACGCTGCTAGGTTTGTTAAAGCTGATAACTTTGATACGTTCAGTGCTAATTTTGGATCTTAATGGCATCTAAGGGCACTAGCAATAGTGCCTATATACTTGGCAAATAGTCCGGTTTTTTCGTGACATAACCACGGAATAATTATCACTATAGGCAGATAGGAGTATGATCACATCGGCGGTAAACCGCCAATGAATGAAATCGACGTGACGGGTTCACCTGTAGATATGTGGCCCGATGCTGGCTACGACATAAAAAATAGAGATTTTTATGAAATTCAAATCAAAAATAAAACCTTACCATGCGGCGGCGGGTGGTTGGGGTTCACTGGAGGCAACAACCCGTTTTGTCTTTGATAGTAAACAAGCACTGAAAAATATAGTTAACCTGATGCGCATGAACAAGCCCAGAGGCTTTGATTGCCCCGGATGCGCATGGGGAGATGACAACAAAAGCCTGTTTAGCTTTTGTGAAAACGGTGCCAAGGCAGTCACTTGGGAAGCGACTCGTCGGTATGTTGATCGGCAGTTTTTCGAAACCCATAGCGTTAGTCAACTCTACCAACAAAGCGATTATTTCCTTGAATACCAGGGAAGAGTGGTTGAGCCGATGAGCTATAACCCGCAGACGGATCATTACGAGCCGATCCGTTGGGATGAGGCTTTTGCCCTGATAGCCAACCATATTCAGGCGATGGATAACCCCAATCAGCTTGAACTATACACTTCGGGGCGAGCCAGTAATGAGGCTTCGTGGCTGTACCAGTTGTTTGGCCGTGTAGTGGGAACCAACAACTTCCCAGATTGCTCCAATATGTGTCATGAAGCCAGCGGTTCCGGTATGTTGGCAAGCTTAGGCGTTGGGAAAGGCACTGTTCGGCTGCAAGATTTTGATCATGCCGATGCCATCTTTATATTTGGTCAAAACCCCGGGACAAATCACCCACGAATGCTGCATAGCTTACGACATGCGGCTGAACGCGGCGCGCGCATCGTCACTTTTAATACCCTGCATGAGCGCGGTTTGGAACGTTTCGCTGATCCACAAAAACCGCTTGAAGTGATCACCCCAATGGCGGGTGAAATTAGCCATCGTTACTATCAACCGAAACTTGGTGGCGATATGGCTGCGGTACGAGGGATAGTCAAGGCACTTTTAGCAACCCATAACGCCCTGCTGGCTGAGAGCAAATCAGGTATTTTTGATCTGGCATTCATTGCCACTTACACCCACGGCGTGGAGGCTTATTTGCAAGAAGTGGTTGCAACCGAGTGGTCATTGATTGAAGAGCAATCGGGATTGACCGAAGCACAACTGCGTGAAGCGGCAGCCATTTACCAGAATGCCGGGCGCGTCATCTGTACCTGGGCAATGGGGATAACCCAACATAAACACTCTTTGGTTACGGTGCGTGAAATCGTCAACCTGCAATTGCTTTTTGGACAATTGGGTAAATCGGGCGCAGGGCTTTGTCCGGTACGTGGACACAGTAATGTACAGGGTAACCGGACGATGGGAATTAATGAGAAACCGGGCAAACTTTTTTTGGATAACATGGCTGCTCATTTTGGTTTCGAGCCACCCCGTGCTCATGGTCATCATGTTGTGGAAGCGTTGAGTGCCATGTTGCGTGATGAAGTTAAGGTTCTGATCGCATTGGGTGGGAACCTCGCAGCAGCGGCTCCGGATAGCCCACGAACAGAAGCCGCACTCAGGCATTGTGATTTGACGGTACACATCAGCACAAAATTAAACCGGAGTCATCTTATTACCGGTAAAAAAGGCGCCTTGATTCTGCCGGCATTAGGGCGCACTGAACGAGATATTCAGGCTACCGGCGCACAGTTTGTGACGGTAGAAGACTCGTTCAGCATGGTTCATGCCTCAGAGGGCGTAAATAAGCCATTATTTGATAGCCAGCGTTCTGAAACAGCGATTATTGCCGGTATTGCTAATGCGACAGTCGGCAATACCACAACCATTAACTGGTCGGAATTAGCGGGAGATTACAATAAAATCCGCGATCATATTGCAGCGACTATTCCCGGGTTTGATGATTTTAATAAAAAATGTGAACACGCTGGTGGCTTCTATCTTGGCAATGCTGCGGCCGAATTACGTTTTGCAACACCGAGCAAAAAAGCCGAATTCAGTCATGCACCGTTACCAAAAACGCGGTTCCCACAAATTGAAGGCGCTGATGTTCCTTTCACTTTGCAAACCTTGCGTTCGCACGATCAATATAACACCACGATTTATGGGCTGGATGATCGTTATCGCGGGGTTTATGGTCAGCGGGAAGTGTTGTTTATGAATGAGGAAGATATTGCCCAATTGGGCTATCAGGCCGGTGATTTGGTCGATATCGAAACCGTATGGCATGACGGTATTAAGCGTAAAGTTTCCGGCTTTAAGTTAGTGCCTTATGCCATTCCGCGCGGGAACCTTGCTGCTTACTACCCGGAAACCAACCCATTAGTCCCAATGGACAGTGTTGGTGATGGGACTGGCACGCCAACTTCAAAATCTGTACCGGTGAGATTATCCCTTACTGAACTGAATGGATTTGAGCCTCAGCGCATTGTATAAGGCGTTTATGGTTCTTTTGTTTAATAGTCACCACAAATATGTCGGTTCAGGTTCGGTTTTTGAAAATTCATTGAGATTTGTATTCATTATTTTAAGAAAGACGCCCCCAATCAGGAGGCGTTATCATTTTCGTTCTAACGCATTTGCTCTCTGGCTGACCTGTTTTGCTTATTTTTTCGCTATCTCGCCTATCCAATTCCGCCAAAATACGCTCAAGTTGCTGATCAACATCAGCCGTTTTCTTATCCTTGAACAAGAACAGGGCACAAGTGGACGATTTTCATCGGGTCGGTTTGATTGGAAACGCCTGCCTGCGAATAACGGGCGGCATAGATCTTGCCTCTATACTGTTCAGGGGTGGCTTTTTTTATCTCCTTCTGTCGTTCAACGGGATCATGCAGGATCACAATCTCACAACACGTCCACCAACTCCACCGCCTCCCTTGCTAATTTACCCATCGTTCGCCACTCTTTATCTCGGATCAACTGTGGGCTGACCATCCAGGAACCCCCACATGCCACAATTTGTGGGATAGCAAGGTAATCGAGAATGTTCTTAACACTGATCCCACCGGTTGGCATGACGTGTAACTGTGGGTACGGAGCGAGTAGTGCTTTAATCATCGCAATGCCACCCGAGGGTTCAGCCGGGAAAAATTTGACAAAATTGATGCCTGATTCCAGCGCTTGTTCAATCGTGCTGGCGTTATTTACGCCGGGAATGATAGGAATACCGATTTGCTGGCACGCCTGAACGGTGTTTGGATTAAACCCGGGTGAAACAATAAACTCTGCCCCCGCTGCTTTTGCCTGACGTACGTGTTCACGATGAAGCACGGTTCCCGCACCGATCAGCATATCTGGCCGCGCCGCTTTTAGCAGGCTAATTGCTTCGGCGGCACTCTCGGTACGAAACGTGATTTCAGCCACAGGCAGGCCGTTGTCTGCTAACGCGTGACCAAGGGGAATGATATCTCTGGCCTCTTCAATCGCTATCACAGGCACAATTTTAATCTGACGCAGACGTGCCATTATCTCTTGCATTATCATTCTCTCCGATTTCGTTCAAATTAAAAAAACGCGCGATAACTTCTTGTGTCGCCGCCGGTGGCACAATCGCCCCTTTATGCTGGATCACAACCCCTGCGAGCTGATGCCCCATTAATGCTGAATCATGAATGGATTTCCCATTTAACCGCCCCACGATAAAACCCGCATTAAACGCATCGCCTGCCGAAGTGGTATCAACGACAGAGGTAACAGGTTGCGTCTTAATATGTTGTGTGGCATTGCAGCCGCTTAAGTCACGATAAAAACAGCCCCGTTCACCCGCTTTGATAATGGCATGTTTAACCCCGATTCTTTTCAGGCGGTTAACGCTCTCCTCAATTGACGTGTCTCCCCAGAGACGAGCTTCGTCATCGTCAGTCACTAACGCAATATCAGTGATGGCATACATTTGCTGATAACACTCACGGGCTTGCGTTTCATTTTCCCATAAGGCCGGGCGGTAATTACTGTCAAAGAAAATCAATTTCCCTTCAGAAGCTAACTGTTTCAAATCAATTAACAGCAACTGGCGATCATTTTCGGGCAAAATAGCCAGGCTGATCCCACTGAGGTAGAGCACATCCATATTCCGCAATTGTTGGCGCAACAGGGGATAATCAGGATGGCGCAAGAGATAACGCGCCGCCGAGTTATCGCGCTGGTAAAGAAACGTGCGTTCACCTTTTTCATCGAGCTGGATCAGGTATCGACCGGGCTGATGCGCGTTATCACGCAACACGAGCGAAGTATTAATGCCTTCTTGCTGCCAGCGTGAGATCATGCTTTCGCTCAAAGGATCCGTGCCCATCGCCGTGACGAAATGGACATCAAGTGTATCGCCGCCAGCGCGAGCCAGATAAACGGCACTATTTAGCACGTCACCGCCATAATTTTGTGTCATGGCACCACATGGCGTGCCATTTAGCTCAATCATCCCTTCGCCAATCAGGGCAATTTTCCACATCTGCATATTTTAATCCTTTACAGCCTGAAAATAACGTTCAGCATTATTGAAGCAGATATCCTGAACTATCTGCCCCAGCATTTTTTCATCATGGGGAATTTCACCATTTTCGACCCAATTTCCCAGCATATTGCAGAGAATGCGCCGAAAATATTCATGGCGGGTATAGGATAAGAAACTGCGTGAATCTGTCAGCATACCGACAAATTGGCTTAATAAGCCTAATTGGGAAAGTTGCTCTAATTGACGCTGCATACCGTCTTTTTGATCGTTGAACCACCAGCCCGATCCAAATTGGATCTTGCCCCTAATACTTTTATCACCCCGATTCCCGCCCTGAAAATTGCCGGTCATAGTTGCGATCACTTCGTTATCACGGGGGTTTAAGCAATAGAGAATAGTCTTTGGTAATTGGTCTGTTTTATCCATTTCATCCAGCAAGCGAGATAATGGGTAAGCGATAGGATTATCCCCAATGGAATCAAAGCCGCAGTCTGGCCCTAACCGATTAAACATACGCGTGTTGGTATTGCGCAAGGCACCAATATGCAGTTGCATGACCCAGCCGCGTTTTGCGTACTGCTTACCTAACCAAACCAGCACCGCTGTCGTAAATTGGGCTATTTCTAATTCGCTGAGTAATTGCCCCTGTCTGCGCGTTTGCAAAATGCCATCTAACACTTTTTCGTCAGGTATCGGCGCGTAACGCAACTGTTCAATACCATGATCTGATGCCACACAACCGTGCTCCTGAAAGTGTTCGAGACGGCATTCTAATGCCTGCAATAAATCGGCAAAACACCCGATAGCAATATCGGCGGCTTCTCCTAATTGTTCGAGATAGTCACAAAAACCCGACAACTCAATTTTGAAGACTTTATCCGGACGCCAGCTTGGTAATACTTTGATAGTAAAGTCTTTATCTTTGGCGATCTGCTGATGATATTCGAGAGAATCAATAGGATCATCCGTTGTTCCTGCCATGCGTACCTGCATTTGCTGCATAATGCCACGGGCAGAAAATTCATCTTGAGAGAGTTTCTCGTTCGCCTCATGCCAGATAGCCTCTGCGGTGTCAGGCGCAAATAATTTTCCGCGAATGCCAAAGGGGCGCCGCAATTCCAGATGAGTCCAGTGATAAAGTGGATTGCCGATTGTCAGCGGAACCGTTTTCGCCCATGCGAGGTATTTTTCATAATCACGGCTTTCAGCACCGGTAATCAGCGCCTCTTCAATCCCTGCCGCACGCATCGCACGCCATTTATAATGATCGCCCTCCAGCCAGATTTGACCAAGATTGTGGAAACGGCGGTTTTGCGCAATCTCTTTGGGATTGAGATGACAGTGATAGTCATAAACCGGCATCAACGCCGCGTAATCATGATAAAGGCGACGGGAAACATCATTATTTAACAGGAAATCTTCACACATAAAGGTTTTCATTACGTTTTCCTCTATGCTCAAAGGGCCGCAACCGCCTGGCGTGCGCCAACATTGAGTAAGTTCTGATAGGCTTTGGTGACGTGATCGACAAAATCACGGTTTTTTACCAGTTGCTTGCCGAAGATCGATTCAATTGCTAATAGCTCTTTCACCACATCTTCCACCACAGCAACAGAATGACCATATTGGGCAAAAATCGCCGCAAAGGTCTCTTTTAATGGATCACGCACATCAATCGGTTGACCTTGTTCATCCACGCCACTGATATAACGCATCCAACCCGCCACACCGAGCGCTAAATGGCGATAATCACTTCCCCGCAAAAGGTGCCATTCAATGGAATCGACCATGCGCTGGGGCAATTTCTGACTGCCATCCATCGCAATTTGCCAGGTCTGATGTTTTAACGCGGGATTAGTGAACCGTTCGAGCAAGTTATCCGCATAGGTCACTAAGTCGATGTCTTCTGGCATCGACAGTGTCGGGACCTGTTCATTCAGCATTAATGCATACACGGCCCGACGATAATCGGCATTTGTCATGGTATCGGAGATATGCGCATAGCCGCCCAAATAGCCCAGATAAGCCAGAAATGAATGAGCGCCATTTAACATGCGCAATTTCATCATTTCAAAGGGCACCACATCATCCACAAATTGCGCTCCGGCCCGATCCCAATCCGGGCGACCATTGACAAAATTATCTTCAATTACCCATTGACGGAAAGGTTCACAGGCAATAGCACAAGGATCTTCAACGCCCAGCCGTTGAGCAATTTCAGTTAACGTTTCTGGTGTGGCTGCCGGCACAATACGATCCACCATCGTGCAGGGAAATGTCACCTGATTTTCTATCCATTGTGCCAATTTTTCGTCCTGCAAACGCGCCAGACCTAATACGGTCTCACGGGCAACATGCCCGTTTTCCCGCACGTTATCGCACGACAAAATCGTCACTGCCGGAAGGCTTCGTTCAAAACGCAATTTTAATGCGGCCGTGATATAGCCGATGGCTGATCTTGGCACCACAGGATTAGCAATATCTTTAATAATTAATGCATTATTGAGATCTAAACGGCCTGTCGCAGCATCGGTACAATATCCTTTTTCAGTTATTGTCAAAGAGATGATTGCGACATCAGGATCGGCCATTTTTTCAATAATCGCTTGAACGCCATCAATTAATGGATGCATCCCCTCTTTCATCGAACCAATCATTTTTAATGTCATTCCATCCGGCCCTTTCTCGGCAACGGTATAGCGCATGGACTGTTTTTTAAGATTTTTAATCAGTGAAGCATCATTGAGCATCAGATTAACTTCACAGAATCCCCAATCACTGTCTGTCTGCTCTAATACATGATGTGTATAAAGCGCCTGATGCGCCCGATGAAATGCACCGCACCCTAAATGCACAATACGGGAAGTCAGGCGTTCGGTTGTCCAGCCAGGGCATGGGACAGAAGTTATTGCATTGACAAGATTTTTTTCCATAATGGACTCACCAATAAGCGGTAGTGAGTGATATTTATCCACTACCATGTAGGGTTAGCTCAGCAACTATTTTGGGTAAAATGCGCGATGAACACCCAATTCAAGGCCACGAATTTCAGCCAGCCCTTTCAGACGGCCGATTGCCGAATAGCCGGGGTTCGTTTTCTTTTTCAAATCATCAAGTATTTGATGACCATGATCAGGCCGCATGGGGATCAGGTGATTTTCACCCGCCGCCAACCGGCGATGTTCTTCTTCCGCAACCGCTTTGATCACTTCATACATATCCACATCCCCCGCCAGATGTGCCGCTTCATGGAACGTGGATGGGTTTTCTTCACGTACGGTTGAACGCAAATGGAGAAAATAGATACGGGAACCCAATAATTTGATCATCTTCACCAAATCATTATCCGCCCGCACGCCGTAAGATCCGGTGCACATTGTGTAGCCATTGGCGTTGCTGTCCATCGTTTCAGCTATCCAGCGCATATCTTCTATCGTAGAAACAATGCGTGGCAGGCCCAGGATTTCACGCGGTGGATCATCAGGATGAACCGCCATTTTGATCCCGAGTTCTTCCGCAACCGGAATGATCTTTTGCAGGAAATAAGCAAAGTGTTCACGCAATTTGGCCTTATCCATTCCGGTATAACGTTTTAGCTGTTGGCGAAATTGTTCTAAGGTATAGCCTTCCTCTGCACCAGGGAGACCCGCAATGATCGTCTTTGTCAGTTTTTGTTTTTCTTCTGCTGTCATTGCAGCGAAGCGTGATTGTGCTTGCACAATTTCATCTTCGGAATACTCTTTTTCTGCGCCACAACGTTGCAAAATGTGGATATCAAAAACCGCAAATTCGATTTGATCAAAACGCAACGCTTTTGAGCCGTCAGGTAATTCATAGTCGAGATCAGTACGTGTCCAATCCAGAACCGGCATAAAGTTGTAGCATACTGTTTTGATCCCGCTGGCAGCGAGGTTACGCAAGGTGTGTTGATAGTTTTCGAGCCATCGGTCGTACTCTCCGGTATGCGTCTTGATATCTTCATGAACGGGAACACTTTCGACCACCGTCCACTCAAGTTGATTGGTTTCAATCAGTGCTTTACGTTGCGCTATTTCCTCGACAGGCCAGACTTCGCCGTTAGGAATATGGTGCAACGCCGTTACCACTCCTGTTGCTCCTGCCTGACGGATATCCGCTAATGAAACAGGATCTTCCGGTCCATACCAACGCCAGGTTTGTTTCATAACTCCCCCTATCACGCATTCAAGACTAATTCAGGTAACCACAAACTCAATTGCGGCAGGTATGTCACCAGCGCTAACGCCGAGATCAGCGCAATATACATCGGCAATAGTGGCTTCAGTACCTTATCAATACTCACTTCTCCTACAGAGCAACCCACAAATAACGCGCTGCCTACGGGCGGCGTACAAATCCCAATAGCCAAATTAAACGTCATGATGATGCCAAAATGTACAGGATCAATCCCTATGCTCATGGCAACGGGTAAAAAAATCGGCGTGAAGATCAAAATGGCAGGTGTCATATCCATAAAGATCCCCACAATCAGCAGGATGATATTAATGACGAGCAAAATGGTCAGCGGATTATCAGAAACCGCCATCAACGTATCGGCAATCAGATAGGGCAGGTCAGCATTGGCCATCGCCCAGGACATGCCCATTGATACGCCAATCAACAGCAAAACAATAGATGTGGTAACCGCAGAATCAAGAATAATTTTGGGCAGTTGTTTGAGACTCACTTCACGATAAATCACCACCGCGAGAATAAAACTGTAGAGAACGGCAATGGCTGAGGCTTCTGTCGCCGTGAAGATCCCCGCAATAATTCCGCCCATAATCACCACAACCAACATTAATGACGGTATCGCTTTCCACGCTGTAGCAAAAAATTCGCGCCACGTTGGCCGGGCTGCGACAGGATAGCGCTTCCTCTTGGCAATAATGGCAGACACAATCATGAGTGAAACGCCCATAATAATGCCAGGGATATAACCCGCTAAAAACAAGGCAGCAATAGAGGTTCCCCCTGAAACCAACGAGTACACAATCAAGGTATTGCTGGGTGGGATCAGCAAACCAGAAGGGCAAGAAGCGATGTTCACAGCAGCAGACAGATGAGGATCGTATCCTTCTTTTCGCTGCATCGGCGCCATTGTTCCCCCGACCGCAGCCGCAGATGCCACTGCCGAGCCTGAAATTGCCCCGAACAGCATGTTCGCCATGATATTGACGTGCATTAATGATCCCGGCAAACGGCCGCCGATCATCTTAGCCAGATTGATCAAACGTGCAGCTATCCCACCCTGGTTCATAATATTTCCGGCCAGGATAAAGAACGGGATCGCCAATAGAGAGAAGTTATCGACCCCCGCCGCCATACGTTGTGCCACAACCGTGATCGCAGACTCCAGCGGCAATGTCATCGTAATAGCGACTAACGAAGATAAGCCGATAGCAAAAGAAACGGGGATACTCAACGCCAGTAATATTGCAAATGTGCCAAAGAGTGCGGCAATGATATACCAATCCATACTCTGACCTCTTATTTCCACAAGTTAATGATTCTCAGACACAACGGGGGGTTGACCAGAAAAATGCTGAACAATCGAGATCACATCAACCAGCGCATAGAAAATCATCAATATTCCGCTAATCGGCAAACATAAATAGATGTATCCCATCTTCCAGCCTAATACAGGTGTGATTTGACCATTTTCCAGTGTCGATGCAACAAGCAGGCTGCCACCATAAAGCAGCACAATGGCAGAAAATATAATAATGGCTGCCTGAATAATCAGGCCGATAATACTTTTTTTGACTCCGGTTAATTTCATCATCAGCAAATCGATAGCAAGATGGCGATGCTGGCCGGTGGTATAGGCAGCGCCAATCATTGCGACCCACATAAACAGATAACGTGCTAATTCATCTGTCTCGGTGCTCGGTGCCTCTAAGACATAGCGTGAAATGACCTGCCACGACACACATAAAACCAAGAAGGTCAGCAGGCAGACGGTAAAAAATGCCAAACTTTTATTGGTCATCGCTACAAGGTTTTTCATTTATCTGATCCCTGTCATTTTGGTTTACCAATTAAAACCCACACAGGAATGAGAATCTATACTGATTGCACTAAAGACCTTGAAATAATGTCTTAAAAGAGGGTGAGATAGATCACAAATACAAAAAGGTCAACCAATAATGCCATTTTTTGCGAGTAAGATCGACCAATTGCATTTTGCCCTTTGCCCAATAAATCAGTTCTGATTATTGTTTGTCCACAGAAAATAACAACAATCGACCTTCACCTCTGGAGAACCAAACATGCAGAACACCAAACGACAAGTTTCAGGTATAGCAAGCATAGCGGCTGGTATCATGTTTATGCTGGGAGCATCCCCGGCTTTTGCTGCGACAACACTGAAACTCAGCCATAACCAGAACCGAAACCATGCTGTCCATAAGGCCATGACCGAGTTCGCTAACGAAGTAGAAGAAAAAACTAACGGGGAAGTTCGTATTCGCATCTATTCTGATTCTCAATTGGGCAACCAGCGTGAATCCATCGAATTGATGCAAAACGGCGCTCTGGATATTGCTAAATCCAACGCGGCAGAATTAGAAGCCTTCTCGCCAGCTTATTCCATTTTTAACCTGCCCTATTTATTCCGCGATAAAAAGCACTATCAACACGTCATCAATAGCGATATCGGTAAAGAAATCCTCGATTCAAGCCAAAACATGGGGTTTATTGGTCTTACTTACTATGATGCGGGCGCACGCAGTTTTTATGCGAAAAAACCGATTAGCACACCTGAAGATCTAAAGGGTTTGAAAATTCGCGTACAACCCAGCCCAACCGCCATTGCGATGGTAAAAGGGTTGGGAGGAAATCCAACGCCACTCGCCTACGGTGAACTCTATACCGCATTGCAACAAGGGGTTGTGGATGCCGCAGAGAACAACATTACTTCTTTTACGTTAAGCCGTCATAATGAAGTGGCAAAATTCTTTTCGCTGGATGAGCATGCGATGATCCCTGATGTCCTGTTAATATCGAACAAGTCATTGAATAAGTTAGCCACTGAACAGCAAGAGATTGTGAAAAAAGCAGCACTGAACTCCTCAAAATACATGATTCAACTGTGGGAACAATCAGAAAAGGAAGAACGTGCTAAAGCAGAAAAGCAAGGGGTTGAATTTATTGCCGTCGATAAAACCCGCTTTCAGGATGCGGTCAAACCCATGTATGACGATCTTGCTAAGATCCAACCGGAATTATTCGAAATGGTTAGTCGAGTGCGTAAATTAGAATAATTTTCTCTCAAAACCACCTATTGTAACAAGAATAGGTGGTTATATTTCTGGCATTGATGTCTTAGAATAACATCATTTTTAGTCGATCCATTTGAGTATATGAACTTACGGCGGCATTAAATGATGAACCTTGCAGACTCCAGACGTCCCTATCACGAAGTAGCCCAATCATTACGTCAGATGATGATAGAGATGGATTATTCTCCCGGTGATCGTCTACCGACAGAGCGTGAAATTGCAGAAAAATTCAGCGTTTCGCGCACACTTGTTCGTGAAGCGTTAATTGTACTGGAATTGGAAAACCTCATTGAAGTACGCAAAAGCTCAGGTATTTATCTCCTCCGACGGCCACGCACCTATTCAAACGATACCACCATCAATGCCGCAGGGCCTTTTGAGTTGTTACAGGCGCGCCAATTATTGGAAAGTAATATCGCTGAATTTGCCGCGCTCCAGGTGACTCCCGCCGATATTGCCAATATGCGCAAGGCATTGGAAAAAGAGAAAAATGATCTGATTTCGGGAGACAGTGAATCCGGTGACAGGGAGTTTCATTTAGCCATCGCGCTGGCAACGCATAACAGTATGTTAGTTGAATTGCTTAAACAGTCCTGGGCGTGGCGTGAAAATAATCCCATGTGGGTGAAACTGCATAGCCGAATTACCAATACTGATTACCGTAAAGCGTGGTTGAATGATCATCAGACCATTTTGGCAGCGATGATCAAAAAAGATCCCGCCGCAGCGAAGCAAACGATGTGGCAACACTTAGAAAACGTGAAACAGAGTTTGCTGGCGTTGTCAGATGTGGATGACCCGAATTTTGACGGGTATTTGTTTGAATCGTATCCGGTGGGAATTGGGAAGTGAGTTTTGGGGGATTGGGGAAATCATCTCATTGTTAGTTATCGTTTTTCAAGTTGCAGCGCTGTTGGCTGCACCTTGAAGTTGGATTGGTATAGATAGTTTTCTTAGCGGGCTATAACAACATCTTCATTCAATACCAGCGACAATAATGCCTGACGGGCAAAAATGCCATTTCCTGCTTGCTGGAAGTAGTAAGCATATGGCGTTTTATCGACATCTCCCATAATTTCATCAATACGTGGCAGCGGGTGCAGTACTTTCAGGTTTTCTTTAACATTCACCAGATCCGCCGCGCGCAGGACAAACTGAGCTTTGATATTGGCATATTCTGAAGGGTCAAGACGCTCTTTCTGGACACGGGTCATATACAGAATATCCAGTTCGGGCAGCACATCTTCAAAGTTATTGTGGAGGCTGTAACTCACCTGTTTTTCTTCCAGCATATGCAGGATATAGCTTGGCATTGCAAGTGCATCTGGCGCAATAAAACAGAAATGGTTGCCGTTAAATTTCGCCAGCGCTTGTGTCAGTGAATGAACGGTACGGCCATATTTCAAATCACCGACCATCGCAATTTTCAGGTTTTCCAGCCTGCCCTGAGTTTCCTGAATGGTGAACAGGTCGAGCAACGTCTGGGTCGGATGCTGGTTTGCGCCATCGCCAGCGTTGATAACAGGGATAGGGCCGGAAAACTCAGAAGCCAATCGTGCCGCACCTTCCTGTGGGTGACGCATGACGATGGCATCGGCGTATTGGCTGATAATGGAAATGGTATCAGCCAACGTTTCTCCCTTTTTACCCAATGAAGTATTACTACTGTCAGCGAAGCCCACGACGGCAGCGCCGAGTCGCTGAATGGCGGTCTCGAAAGAGAGACGGGTACGTGTGGAGGCTTCAAAGAAGCAACTCGCTATCACCTTGTGTTTCAGTAAATCAGTCTGTGGATTGGCTTTTAATGCAGCGGCCGTCTGCAATACCAGTTCCAGATCTGCACGGCTCAGATCATTAATTGAAATGATATGCTTGCGATATAACGGATTAGCCATGGTTACGTTCCTCTTTTATGACTTCTAGACTTGGACTGGTCAGGCAAAAAAAAGCCCCTCAACTGAGGGGCTTTTTTAATGTTCGGTTAAGCAATGGGAAAAACAACGCGCTTACGCTGCCAGCAGACAGTGTCTCGTTAGCTTGGTGTTTTGTTACAGCCTTTACAGCGCAATCTTTCATGTTTTCTCCCGGCAAATCGTCGCGCATTATACTCACGATAGCATTCATCGCAAAGATTGCGGGCAGAAATTTTTCAATGAATGGTCAGGTTAAATCGCCTGCATAATGATGTGATTATTCGTTTCGGTCCCCTAAACTGACCGCCATTCTGTTAAGGGCATTCATTAAGGCGATCGTTGCTGTCAGGTCAACAATCTCTTTTTCGGTGAAAACAGCATCCAGGCGTTCTTTAATCTTATCCAAGATACTTTGTCTGGGATTTGTTGTTAAGGCTTCGCACCATTCTAATGCCAGTTTATCGCGTATAGAAAGATAGCCAATTTAACCTGAAAAAAAATCACCAAGATTAGATGAAAATAAAATCAGTGATTTTGCTAAGTGTGAGCCAAAAAATCTCACTAAACTGGAAAAAACAGCTAAAAAGAGAGCTGTTTTTTCTGTAAAATTAGATTGCGCTTATCGAAGAATAAGAAAACAATGCAGGAGCACCACCAGTATGAACAAAAAGCAATGGTTTCTGACTTTCGATGGTGTTATTCAGTACATTATCAATTAATCCCGCCATCGCTTTTCCGGTATAGACGGGATCTAATAAAATACCCTCTTTTTGTGCCAGTAGCGTAATGGCGTCTAATCCTGATTTATTTGGCATGCCATACATGGGAGCGAAATAATTATCCCACAAAAGAATATCTGGGCAGGTTGTTTGGCCTAAGAGCGCGCTGATCTCTTGCTGCAATTGACTTACTTTTGGCGCTTGCTCGGCGGTAACACGTGAGACGGTAACGCCAATAACCGGTGTCTGCGGTAGTACAGAATGTAACCCGACAGCCAACCCTGCATGTGTACCCGCGCTTCCAGAGGCGACAATCACGGCGGCAAACTCCACCTCTTTCGGGCGCTGCTCGGCTATTTCTAATGCACAACGCACATAACCCAATGAACCCAGAGCATTGGAACCCCCGACAGGCACAATATAGGCATCTTCGAGATTGAGTTGATCAACCAATTCTTCCATTTGCCTGTTTGGATCGGTCAATTCATCACACATGACGCATTGGGGATTGAATAATTCCGTCAGTAATTTATTGCCATTATTGAGAAAATTACTGTCCTGATTTTGAATGGGATTTTCTAATAAAGCGACGCATTTTAGACCATACTTCGCCGCCATAGCGGCTGTTTGCCGGACGTGATTTGATTGAATTGCGCCAGCGGTAACAATAACTTTAGCCTTTTTTTGTAATGCGTCAGCAATAAGATACTCCAGTTTACGTAATTTATTCCCACCCATCACCAGGGGGGTTAAATCATCTCTCTTAATATAAATATCGCGTCCTAAGTAGTGGGATAAATTTTCCAATTTATCCATCATAGTGGCCGTTTTAAGTAAATCAATCCGGGCAAATTTTGCCAAATTTTCTGTTAAAGACATATTATCCTCAGCGGATGGTAAATTAATAAGTAAGGCCTAAATAGAAATAGATAGCGAGGGTGAAACTTGCAGTAACCAACGCGTATGGCATTTGAGTCCGAATATGTTCAATATGGTCACAATCTGTTGCCATTGATGCAACGATAGCATCGCTGGAAATTGGCGATGTCATATCACCAAAAATGGAACCCGCAATTGCGGCACCGATCATATATTCAGGAGGCATACCCACTGAAATGCCTAGCTGTACCCCAATGGGGATCATCATTGCGAATGTCCCCCATGAGGTGCCTGTTGCTAATGACATGATGGAACTAATCAGAAAAATAAAGCCGATGGAAAAACCCGCCGGAATGATGCCAGACGTTATTTGTGCAATATACGCACCGGTATTTAAATCAGCGGAAACGTTACCCATTAAGAATGCCAATACCATGACAGAGCTTATTTTTATCATGCTGGCATAACCAATATAAAGCTCTTTAAAAAAGCTTTCGATGGTTAAAACACGGCGTAATAAGAACCAGAAAAAAGAGATCGTGGTTCCAAATATAACACTCCAATAGATAGAGGTTGAACCGCTGCCCTTACTAAAATCACCATCACCTGTGATATAGAGAGCAACAGGGAGCATTAATACCGTCGATAAAATAGGAATAAAAAAGTTTAATGAAGTATGGCTATTAGGGTGTTCAATAACATCTTCACTATCTTCATTGTGTTTATCTTCAATATCACTATTTAAATGGTCATATAAGGCCCGCATTTCTGCGGTTTTCATTGGTCCCCAGGAAACATTAGAGAAAATATAAAATAAGACAGAAGCCAGAGATAACCAAGCCATAATATTATAAACCATAGAGCCAGCCAGGATATCGAATGGCTCCCCGCTGATTAACCCCCTGGAAATCTGTACACCGATGACGCCCATCATTGCGGCACCCCAACCGTTAATCATGGCAGAAGAACAGACAGAAACACAGGATGTCTGGATAATGTAAGACATTTTTTCTGGTGGGATACCGTAGTTTTTAGCTAATTTCTTGGTTGATGCTCCAGCAATTAATTGGTTAATTGAGCTTTCAATAAAAATTAATGATGTAATGATCATTGCTAAGAACTGAACAGATTTTTTATTTTTAATAAGTTGTGTTTTGTTCGTAAGTAAACGAACTAAAGATCGCACGCCGCCTGTAACAACCACAAGCCGCATTATGCCACCAATCATCAACATAAAAATAATGGTTTTTGTATTGCCTGAGGAGGAAAAGGTATCAATAATACCTTCACTAGTCCCTTGTATACCTGAAATAATATTATGGTCATTAATGACAGTAAAACCCACTAATATACCGAGTAGTAGTGACAAAATAACCTGGCGTGTAAATATAGCTAAAATAATTGTGACAACAGGGGTAATGATGGTCCAAATACCGTAATCATTCATTTTTTACTCACCTTATTTTCTTGTTATTTTTTATATTAAGCCTGAATCCATATAATAACTGCAATGCTCGAAAGAAAATTAGGACAAGGAATCGTTACCGATAAAATCTTCATTTGTCCGACCAAAGACGAGTGTGAGAAACGTGTATTATCAGCAGCTAACTGAAGGTCAAAGATACCAGATTGAGATTCTTTTTAAAGCAAAATTCAGTCTCACTGAAATTGCCCCGCGAATGGGGTTTCATGAGTCCACGCTAAGTTAACCTATTATAAGTTAACCTATTAAGTGTAAGCAGTGTTGGTAAAACCCGCTGGAAGGGCGGGAAATGTAAAGCTGGCCGCAGCCTGATCCCGAATCGGGAGGATACCTGCCTGAATTCATTGGAAAACAAAAGTATTTTTTTGTTTCAAAAATATCCGATATGAAACTATTTCCATCTGGTACAATTCGGTGCAAAATAAGACACGCGATGACCATTCATAAAATAGTCATAAAAAATGACATATTGTTATTGTTTCGGCTTTCAATTTGGGCGTACTGCGTTTATGATGCGCGCTTCGTAATTTCAACCGGCGCCACTGGCTTTGAGCTTTAGCGGAGAAATGATGCCTTCTGCTAGCTAACACAGTCTTTTCCCGTGGCGGTTCTATCTGCATTATTCCAAGGGATAGATGATAGCATAAATGACTGAGAACACCTCTCTGACACCACTCGTTGAACTGAAAGCCTTGAGTAAGGGCTTCGACGGTAAACAAGTTATTTCACAGCTCGATCTGACAATCAATGATGGCGAGTTCTTGACCATTCTTGGGCCATCCGGTTGTGGCAAAACTACAGTACTCCGCCTGATTGCCGGGCTGGAAGATGCAGACAGCGGCAAAATTTTACTGGAAGGGCAGGATATTACTGATATTCCCGCCGAGCACCGTCACGTTAATACGGTTTTCCAAAGTTATGCCCTGTTCCCCCACATGACCGTATTTGAAAATGTCGCTTTTGGACTTCGGATGCAGAAAACACCGGAAAAAGAGATTGCTCCGCGTGTTGAGGAAGCACTGCGCATGGTGCAGCTTGAAGAGTTTGCCCAGCGTAAACCTGTCCAGCTTTCCGGCGGCCAACAGCAACGTGTGGCGATTGCCCGTGCGGTTGTCAATAAACCGAAAGTCTTGCTGCTGGATGAATCACTCTCCGCGCTCGATTACAAGTTGCGCAAGCAGATGCAAAATGAGCTAAAGGCGCTCCAGCGTAAGCTCGGCATCACCTTTATCTTCGTGACCCACGATCAGGAAGAAGCTCTGGTCATGTCAGACCGCATCGTGGTTATGCGGAACGGTCGCATTGAACAGGATGGCTCTCCGCGTGAGATTTATGAAGAGCCGAAAAACCTGTTTGTTGCCCGCTTTATCGGCGAAATCAATATCTTTGATGCTGAAGTGCTGCATCGTATTGATGATCAACGGATACGCGCCAATGTCGAAGGCCATGAATGTGATATTTTCACCTCGCTGCCCGTGACGGTGGGGCAAACGTTGAAAGTCTTACTGCGCCCGGAAGATCTGCGCGTGGAAGAGATCAACAACGGTGAGCAGGTATCGGGGCTGATTGGTTATGTCCGTGAGCGTAACTACAAGGGCATGACGTTGGATTCCGTGGTCGAAATGGAAAATGGCAAGATGGTCATGGTCAGTGAATTCTTCAACGAAGATGATCCGGACGTTGACCATTCCCTGAACCAGAAGATTGCCGTCACTTGGGTAGAAAGCTGGGAGGTTGTGCTGGTCGATGAAGAAGACGCGTAAACTATTCCAGAATATCGTCATTACGGGCATCGTATCCTGGCTGATGCTGTTCGTCTTTTTGCCGAACCTGATGATCATCGGAACCAGCTTCCTGACCCGTGATGATGCCAATTTAGTGCAGATGGTATTCTCGCTGGATAACTATAGCCGATTGTTCGATCCGCTGTATGCCGAGGTGCTGCTGCATTCGCTGAATATGGCGATTATAGCGACGTTGTGCTGTCTGGTGATTGGCTATCCGTTCGCTTTTTTCCTGACTCGTATGCCAAAGAAACAGCGTTCGCTGATGCTATTCCTGTTGATCGTGCCGTTCTGGACGAACTCGTTAATCCGTATTTATGGCTTGAAGATGTTTCTCAGTACCCGTGGGTATTTGAATGATTTTCTGCTGTGGATAGGCATTACCGATAAACCCTTTCGCATCATGTATACCCCCGAAGCGGTTGTGCTGGGGCTGGTTTACATCTTGTTGCCGTTTATGGTGATGCCGCTCTATTCCAGCATTGAAAAGCTGGATAAACCTTGCCTGGAAGCGGCACGCGATTTGGGTGCGGGGAAATTGCAGACCTTTATCCGCATCATTGTGCCATTGACCATGCCGGGCATTATCGCCGGTTGTTTGCTGGTATTGCTGCCCGCGATGGGGCTGTTCTACGTAGCTGATTTGATGGGTGGGGCGAAGAACCTGCTGATCGGTAATGTGATTAAGAGCCAATTCCTCAATATCCGCGACTGGCCGTTTGGGGCGGCGACCAGCATCTGTTTGACGCTGGTCATGGGATTGATGTTACTGGTTTATTATCGTGCGGCTAAGTTGCTGAACAAGAAGGTGGAACTGGAATGATCGGACGCCTGTTGCGCGGTGGCTTCATGACCATCGTTTACGCTTACCTGTATATCCCGATGATTATTCTGCTGGTCAGCTCGTTTAACCAATCACGCTTTGGCATTAGCTGGCAGGGTTTTACCACTGAATGGTATAGCCTGCTGTTCGCTAATGACAGTCTGGTTCAAGCGGCAGGCCATTCCCTGACGATGGCGGTAACGTCCGCCACGTTTGCCACCTTAATTGGCTCCCTGACGGCGGTCGCTCTGTATCGTTACTCATTCCGAGGCAAAAAGTTTGTTGGCGGTATGCTGTTCGTCGTGATGATGTCGCCGGATATCGTGATGGCAATCTCTTTGTTGGTACTGTTTATGCTGCTCGGCGTTTCACTGGGATTCTGGTCACTGCTGTTTTCGCATATCACCTTCTGCTTGCCGTTTGTGGTGATAACGGTTTACTCCCGCCTGAAAGATTTCGATGTCAAGATGCTGGAAGCGGCGCGTGATTTGGGCGCGGGTGAATTGACTATCCTGCGAAAAATCATCCTGCCGCTGGCGATGCCGGCGGTGATGGCGGGTTGGTTACTGAGCTTTACCTTATCGATGGATGATGTGGTGGTTTCCTCATTCGTGACAGGGCCAAGCTATGAGATTTTGCCACTTAAGATCTATTCAATGGTAAAAGTGGGAATTTCGCCGGAAGTGAACGCATTAGCAACGATTTTGTTACTTATGTCGTTGGTTTTGGTGCTGATTAGCCAATTTGTGATGCGTGATCGCACAGGGAAATCTTAATCTTCTTTTAAGCGTGGTTGCGGATTGGCCACGCTTTTCTTTCATATTACACCGTTTCAGCAAGAAATAAGTTGCTTTACCCCATTAAATGTCACTTTTATAATAGCCCCCTTTTCGGGGATAGGTTCACACCGAACCTATATATGATACTAACGCACCAACTGCGAGGGGAAACATGACATGAAAAACAACATGAAAAAGTGGTTCTGTCTGTTAGCCGCTGGGATGATGGCATTAAGCATTGGTTCGGTGAATGCCGCTGCCGCTGATGATGGCAAAACGCTGTATTTTTACAACTGGACTGAATATGTTCCGCCTGGTTTGCTCAACCAGTTCACCAAAGAGACTGGGATTAAGGTGATTTATTCCACCTATGAATCCAATGAGAGCATGTACACCAAGCTGAAAACTTATAAAGACGGCGCTTATGATTTAGTGGTTCCATCCACTTACTTTATCTCAAAGATGAGTAAAGAAGGGATGTTGCGAAAAATCGATACCCGTAAATTGAGCAACTTCCATAACCTTGATCCTAACCTGCTTCATAAGTCTTTTGACCCGAATAACGATTACTCTATCCCTTATATTTGGGGGGCAACGGCGATTGGCGTCAATGGCGATAATATTGATCCCAAGTCTCTCTCTTCCTGGGCTGATCTTTGGAAACCAGAGTACAAAAACAGTTTAGTACTGACTGACGATGCGCGTGAAGTTTTCCAGATGGCGTTGCTGAAATTGGGCTATTCCGGTAATACCTCTGATCCGAAAGAGATTGAAGCGGCTTATCAGGAACTGAGAAAACTGATGCCAAATGTACTGGCATTTAACTCTGATAACCCTGCCAACCCATTTATGGAAGGCGAAGCGGATATCGGTATGATGTGGAACGGCTCTGCTTATGTTGCGCGTCAGGCTGGTACACCGGTTGAGATTATTTGGCCGAAAGAGGGCGGGATTTTCTGGATGGACAGTTTGGCTATTCCAGCGAATGCTAAAAATGTCGATGGTGCGATGAAATTGATCAATTTCTTGTTGCGTCCGGAAATTGCGGCACAGGTTGCCGAGAAAATTGGCTACCCAACCCCGAATCTGGAAGCGAGAAAATTACTGCCGAAATCGATGACAGAAGATAAATCGCTGTACCCAGATGCCGCCGAGATCAAAAAAGGCGAATGGCAGAGTGATGTTGGTAACGCCAATATCCTGTACGAAGAGTACTTTCAAAAACTGAAAGCCAGCCAGTGATCTGGCATCACCTTGAATGATGGGGGAGCTTTGGCTCCCCTTTTTAATCTACTTGAAGTCTGTACGCGATAAACGTCAAGTTGCAATCCGTAAGACGACGCGAGGCCTTATATTTCACTGCTGTGCGGGGAAATATAACACGCATCCTGAAGTTGGATTGGTATATTAGTGGATTACTATTTTTTTGTTTTAAGATAAATTAAGAAGATTAAATTAATACTTATTTGGAACTCTCAAGACTTCTATCTTTATATAGTTAACCAATGAAATAAAAACCAAAGGCAATTATTTCTATTAATTAAATAAAATTTATTTATTTGTCAATTAACATTGATTTTTGTTTTACATAGAAGCAACAAATATCATCATTAAATCTCATAACATGCTTTCTTCATTAAAAAAAGTTCATCATATTGAAATGATGAACTGAAAAAACTTTCTATTTTTCATATGGCTGCATTTAATATTTCAATTTAATAATATGATGTATCATAAATATATACTTCCTGTTTAATCAGCTATCTGATAAATATTTATTTATTCTCTCCCTAATCAGAATTAACTTCATATTCTGACAATAAAATTAAACAAAAAATTAACATCTGGAAGTAATAAAAAAAATGAAAAGTTCAAATGAATTGATCCCATTAAAGATCATTGCGTCTGGTATTGCTTTACCAGAAAAAAAAGTGTATTCATCCGATTTAGATTTGAAACTCAATAAACCAAAGGGTTTTGTCGAAAAACATTCTGGAATAGAGTATCGTTATCATTCTGATTATGCAGCATCACCGGCTAAATTAGCCTCAGATGCATTGCATAATACGTTAGAAACACATCAAATCTCGCCAGATTCAATTGATCTGCTGATTTCAGCTTCTGCTATCCCGATTCAAGCCTTACCTTATTCCGCCGCACATATTTTAAAAGAGAGTCGATTAAAGGCAGGAACGGCCTGTTTTGATATTAATGCTAGCTGTGTGAGTTTTATCTCTGCGCTGAGTGTGGCGGGTGGATTATTGTCAACCCGGCAGTATCGGCGGATTGCCATTGTCTGCTCAGAAATGGCTTCCCGTGGCATTGACTGGTCACATCAGGAGTCTTCGCTGATTTTTGGTGATGGGGCGGCGTGTATGATCGTCGAAAGAGGGGATGGGCAAAGCGGGATTGTTACCTACAAACATGAAACCTACCCGGAAGGCCTTGAATTATGTGAGATCCGGGCGGGTGGAACCCGTAAAAATCTGCGTACCGGCATGGAAGATAGCGATTTTCTGTTCCAGATGCAGGGTAAACCACTGTTTAAACTGACTGCCTCATTGATTGAAGAATTTACTGCACGTGTATTAGACAGTGCCAATCTTGCCATGTCCGATATTGATACCGTGATACCGCATCAGGCAAGCCATTTGGGATTGAAGCATATTCTCAAGCGACTGAATATCAAAAATGAGAGATTTGTGAATATCTATCGTTATCGCGGTAATCAGGTTGCGGCATCCATTCCAAGCGCACTGCATGAAGCCATTATGACAAATCGCTATTATGGCCGTGATTATGTGATGTTGCTTGGTACCGCGGCCGGGCTTTCATTAAGTGAGATGATCCTGATACCATGAAAATTCTTGTAACTGGCGCAACCAGTGGTTTAGGTCGTAATGCCGTTGATTACCTGTTATCCCGGGGAGAAACGGTGGTGGCAACCGGGCGTGACCCGCAGGCGGGAGCATTCTTGACTCAATTGGGCGCGGAGTTTCGTCGTGCTGAACTGGCGACGTTAACGGAGGATGACGCCCTCGCATTGATGTCAGATTGTGATGCCGTCTGGCATTGTGCCGCCAAATCCTCTCCCTGGGGTGATCCTGATGCGTTTGAACGTATCAACGTGGCGGCGACCTATACGTTAGCACAGGCAGCCGGAATAGGTGGTATCCGGCGCTTTATCCATATTTCTACTCCAGCCGTGTATTTTAATTTTTCCCACCAACAGCATGTTACCGAAAATCAGCGCAGCCAGTATTTCGCCAATGATTACGCCCGGACTAAGTTTCTGGCGGAAGAGAGCATACGCCAATTGTTTCCCCGCTATCCTGACACTACTTACATTATCCTGCGTCCCCGTGGATTATTTGGCCCGCATGACAGGGTATTGTTACCGCGTCTGATGGCTCAGGTTAAGGCCAGTAAAGGCGTGGTGGCTTTACCGGCCGGGGGAAGGAATGCGCTGGATCTCACTTACGTTATGAATGTTGTCCATGCTATGTCGTTGGCAACCCAGCGCGAAGGCGTACAAAGCGGGGCGATATATAACATTACCAATCAACAGCCACAGCCATTGGCAAAAACGCTGGGGCAGTTATTTGATGAGATGCAGTTTAGTTACCGGATCAAATCATTGCCTTATTCACTTTTGTATGCTGTTGCGGCAATTTTGGAAGGCATTGCCATGTTCACCCGAAAAGAGCCGTTGCTGACGCGTTATGGTATTGGCGCAGCTTATTACGCCATGACACTGGATAATTCAAAGGCGCAGGAAGAGCTGGGTTATTCGCCGATTTATACCATAGAGGAAGGCATTCATTTAACAGCCAATTGGCTAAAACAGGCAGACCAGCAAACGGGTTCACATGGTTAAAATACGTATTTTTGAAGTGGGCTATTGCACTCATTCCGGTTGCATGGCACTGAAAGGTGCCAGTCTTCGCGTATGCAAATTTCCAGCCCGTGCGTGGTTGCTGGCGTGTCATGATAAGCGTTGGCTACTTGATACCGGATACGCCAATCATTTTTACGATCATACCCGCAATGGGATTATTCGGTTATATCGCACGGTCACGCCGGTTTACTTTGACAGCAAAGACGCACTGGTGATGCAGCTCAAGGAAGAAGGTATTCAGGCACGTGATATTGATGGCATCATCATTTCTCACTTTCATGGTGATCATATTGCCGGATTACGGGATTTCCCGCAGTCTAAATTTATCTGTTCTGGGGAAGGTTGGCGGCAAACCCGTCATTTACGTGGGATCACCGCACTACGAAAAGCGTTTGTGCGGGGATTAGTCCCGGAAGATTTCGAATCCAGAGTCCGTTTTTATGAAGGATTTGAAACCAGCTCATTGCCGGAAGAATTAGCGGTATTGGGAGAAGGTTATGCCGTGCCAGGAAGTCAGAAACAGATCCTGATTGTTCCGCTGCCCGGTCATGCGGCCGGGCATCTTGGCCTTTGTGTATTGACTGAACAGGGTTGGGTATTGCTGGCGGGAGATGCTGCCTGGTCACCGACGAATTACCGTGAACTGCGCGGGCCTGCAAAGCTGGCGAATCTTATTATGGATGACAGCCGGGCTTATTACGAAACACTGAATAAGTTGCATCAAATTGACCAAAAACAGATCCCTATCCAGCTATGTCATGAGGGAGATTTGGAATGATATTGAAAACGCTTTGCTACTATTGGCGAGCCAAAAAACGGTGGAAATTTGCCAACCGACAGCAGCTCGAGCAGCATCAATTGAGAGAACTGGCGAGATTTAAGCATAGGGTTCTGGCGAAAAGCCCTTATTTTTCCTCATACGCTGATTTACCGTTAGTGGAATATCCGCTGATGAATAAAGCCATCATGATGGAAAATTTCGACCAGATGAATACAGCAGGTCTCAGGCGTGACGAGCTTTTGGCATGTGCGCGGTTGAGCGAACAGTCACGAGATTTCAAGCCAACAGTCGGCAAATTCAGCGTTGGCCTGTCATCAGGGACATCAGGGCAGCGGGGTATTTTTGTTGCCAGCCCGAAAGAGCGGAGCATTTGGGCAGGAATGATGCTTGCTAAGATGCTGCCAAATGGCTTATTTCACGGTGAACGGGTTGCGCTGTTTTTACGGGCGGGAAACACGCTCTACGATAGTGTCCAGAATCGTTGGATATCCTTCCGTTTTTTTGATTTGTTCGCTGACTTTAATCAGCAGGTGCAAGCGTTAGTAGAGTACAGGCCGACGATTATTGTGGCACCGGCTCAAGTATTGCGGGCGCTGGCATTGAAGATCCAGCAAGGTGAAGCCTCGTTGCCGCCGGTTAAAGTGATCTCGGTGGCAGAAGTGCTTGAGCCGCAAGATCGCCAACTGTTGCAGGCCGTATTCAGGGAGGTGGGAGAAATTTATCAGGCAACGGAAGGTTTTCTGGCGTGTACCTGCTCGCATGGGACGCTGCATCTTAATGAAGATTTTCTGCATATTGAGCCAAAATGGATAGATGAATCGCGTTTTAATCCGATTATTACCGATTTTACCCGAGAAACTCAGCCCATTGTGCGTTACCAGCTTGATGATATTTTGGTCGTGAAGAAAACCCCGTGTGCTTGTGGCAATCCGGCATTGGCGATAGAGCGTATAGAGGGGCGCAATGATGATCAGTTGATTTTACCTGCGCTTAATGGGGAAATGGTGAGTATTTTTGCTGATCCCTGTTCGCGGATCATCGCTAATACTCTGCCGCTAACGAGTGATTATCGGCTAACTCAGACTGAGTTGTTGCTGACATTGGAAGGGAATTGTGCCATTGAAGTACTCGGACAATGCCAGTCAGCGCTGTCAGACTATTTTGTCAAACAGGGGGTTGATATCGATAAAATTGAGTGGCAGTGCGTATCGCAGACGATCCTGCCGGATCTGTTTAATAAGCGCCGCCGGATTATCAGGAGGAAGGGAGAGTCCGGGGGAAGATAGCTTGGTTTAAGCGAGCGACATTGTGGGGACTTGCCATCAAATAGGCGATTTCATGTCTGATAGACAGCAGACGGATGAACCGTTCAGGGAAAAAATTTGATGTTTAAAGCCTGACCCGGAATTAAATCTACAACCCTTACTTTTCAAGTTACAGTGTTATTATCTGTAACTTGAAATTTATCATCAAATAAATTTTTCTCGAAAAATAAATATAAAAAACACACTATTACCCTCCTGTTTTATTGAATAGCAGCCTGACTTTTTTACGCTAATTCGCACCTCATGTCATCACCTGATATTCAAAACAGAAAGTGATAACTTTTTATTATCAAGTCATAGAAAATTGTCATTAAGCAGATTAGCAATAAATCACCTAATGTATCTTAAGTGCACAAAAATATTAATTTTTTATTCTTATCGCGTGTTAGGACATCAAATATTCAACGAGGTACTATATATGGACTCATATATGAGTAAGAAGTTCATTCGGTCTTTTCTATATATAGGTTCTGTGTTTTTACCATTTATATCAATGAATACACTTGCTATAGGTGAAAAAAGCATTGACCAGCAAACCCAGAAAGTGGCAACTGAAAACCAGTTAAATAATAGGGGAGATGAAACAGAAAATTTAATTGCGCAAAATATTCAGACGGTCAGCAGGGTACTGTCGTCTTCACCTTCCGAACTTACTGAACAAGCGAAATCCTACGCGTTAGGAAGAATTAATGGGGCAATATCCGGCGAGACACAGAAATGGTTATCGCAGTTTGGTACAGCCAAAATTAACTTTGGCTTAGACAGAAAAGGCAAACTGGATAATGGCTCTCTGGATATGCTGCTGCCGCTTTACGACAATAAAGCCGATTGGTTGGTTTTCTCCCAATTTGGTTATCGTCATAAAGACAGCCGCCATACCCTGAACGTCGGCTTGGGCGGGCGTTATTTTACGCCTCAGTGGATGTATGGGTTGAACACCTTCTTTGACCATGATGTCACTGGTAAAAATCAGCGTATTGGTCTAGGGGCGGAAGCCTGGACAAATTATGTCAAACTCTCTGCCAATTCATACTGGCGTCTGACTAACTGGCGTCAGTCACTGAAAGAACAGGATTGGGAAGAGCGTCCTGCTAACGGTTTTGATCTGCATGGCGAATTCTATTTACCGGCTTACCCGAATCTGGGGGGTAAGTTAGGCTTTGAACAATACTTTGGTGATAACGTTACGCTGTTCAATCGTGACAGCAAACAGAAAAACCCCAGTCTGGGGAGAGTTGGCCTGAATTATACGCCGATTCCGTTGGTGACAATGGGAGTAGATTACAAATATGGCGGCAGCGGGCACAGTGAAACGCTGTTCCAGGCCAACCTGAATTATCGCTTTGGTGTACCGCTTGGTGTGCAGTTCTCACCTGAAAATGTTGCTTCCATACGCACACTGGCAGGCAGCCGCTATGACTTAGTGGAAAGGAACAACCATATCGTGCTTGATCACAGGAAGAAACCAGACGAATTGCAACTGTCATTATCACAAAGCGCTATTGTTGGTTATAGCCAGCAAGTATGGCCAACGCCAATACCTGTAACGGCTAATATAAAATCACGTGTCAAGAAAATCCTATTTCAGGCAGATAATGCATTTGTAAAAAATGGCGGCGCTATTTCCAATATTGGCGGTGGTAATGAGATGCTTGCGCTTGTATTACCTAAATATGTTCCTGAGGGACAGAATACGCATACGATCAATATCGTTGCGGAAGGAAATAACGGTAAGTTCAGCAAGCCTGCTATTTTGAATGTGACAGTACAGCCTTTTGTTGTCAGACAATTTAAGACTGAACAATTATCTTCCTCTGCTGCGGGTGCTCAGGGGGGTTATAATCTACTGGCAACTGTCGCTCATGGTACAGCCGATAAAGACATTATCCGCGATGGCGTGATCCAGGATGCCATCTGGTCTATTGAGCCACAAAGTAAGGATGTGATCCTGAATTGGGAGAACCCCAGCAAAACCAATTCCCAGGGGCAATTGCAGGCAACAGTAGCAACTTCCCAGCCGCTGAAAGATGTGAAAGTTTTCCTGGAAATGCCTGGCATGCCAAAAACCCATATTGGTGATATTGGCTTTAGTGGCCTTATCTCTGACTTTGCGGTTCAATCTGTCAAGCCATTGGCGTCAGGGACACTTCTCGCCGGAGATAATGGTTAT
Organism: Xenorhabdus griffiniae; assembly: GCF_001028135.1. Classification (GTDB taxonomy): domain Bacteria; phylum Pseudomonadota; class Gammaproteobacteria; order Enterobacterales; family Enterobacteriaceae; genus Xenorhabdus; species Xenorhabdus bakwenae. The sequence continues at coordinate 9,812 of NZ_LDNM01000040.1, read as the reverse complement.
ACCTTTACGGCAGATGTGAAAGATAAGAATGGTATCCCGCTGAAAAATCATAAAGTGGATGTTAAGTGGTATCCTGAACAATTACCGAATGGCATGAAATGGTCGTCAGTGCAAGAGACTACGGATACTAATGGACGCTTGTTTGCTACCTTAACCAGTACCAACCCTGTACAAGGTATTAAAGTAGGGGCATCAATTGATGGTGGGAAAACAAAGGCATACGCTGAAAATCCAGTGACTTTCATCGGTGACATCAAGATTGGCGATCTGGAAATTATACCTGCTAATAAGACGCTCAATAGTGACGGAAAAGAGGCTTATACCTATAAGGCAAAAATCACTGATTCCTCTGGTGTTACTGCCATACCCCATCTGACCTTTGGTCACGATAAAGTGATTTGGAGCGTTGTTAATTCCGACAAGTTTGACCACAACAAGCTGGTAGAGGAAAATAAGCTGGTTTTCGATAATAAAAAGTTAACCACGGATGATCAGGGATATTTAACTGTAACGTTGACCAGTTCTGTTGGTGTTAACAAGGTCAGAGCCAAGTTGGAGATTGTGACGAAAGACGGAAAACGGGAATCGACGGCGAACACTGACGTGACATTTATATCGGTAGATCAGCCTGCGGGATTGTATGTTTACAATAACAATAACACAAGTGTCAGTCGATTCTACCAGAGTCATGAAAATGGACCTCACAACCTTTTCGCATCGTTATACGCGGAGTTACGAGTTGATCCAGGTACGCCTCTTATTACTGATGCAAAGGTTGAAACAGGCGATTATGAGATAGTATCAGGGTTAGCAGCTTCGGTTTATACTAAGGATAAGCAAATTCTTAAGCCAGTAATAGATGGTATCAATGGGACTATCGAATTTGCTTTGCAACCAAATACAACAATGATACCGACAAAGTTCAGGGCCACTATTACTAACAATCAAACAGGAGCAATAAGGACGTACACTTATACAGTGAAGCCATTACGCTATTTTAATGGACTCGCGTATGACACAACAAAATATACCTGTGAAACGTCTTATGAAGCATATGGTAGCCCGGGTAAGTCATCAAGGTTTTCAACAGTTAAGTTGACCGATTTGTGGCCATGGAGCGATCCTAAGTCAGGTCGTAACATTGCAAAAGATGGTACGTCTCTACTGGAAGAGTTTCCCAATATAATGGATTGGAGCATTATAGGTACTGATGTCACTCAGCCTAGTAATAATCCTAACCCCATTCCGACGGTATTTAATAACGTGGTTGGTCAAAACAAGTTGGTCGGGTTTGATGTTCAAAAACTGACAATTGTTGATAAAGGCAAAGCTGACCCTAATTATGGACTTTGTCTAGTTACATCATACTGAAACTATTACTAATATTCTTCAGGAAACTAAAGGTAACAAAAACCGATCAGCAGTATAGTAATAAATAAACAGGCTCAGCGTTATTGAGCCTGTTTTATTATTGAATAAGGTATTCTAAACAAAATCTACTGATGCTATCGCTATTAACAATGATCTTACTGCGTCTTTGCTGCCTCCAGCGCTTGCGCGAGGTCGGCAATAATATCATCGCTGTGTTCGATACCGATGGATAAGCGAATTAAATCACGTGAAACGCCTGCTTTTACCATTTCTTCATCATTTAGCATATCATACCGAAACGAGAGAAAGATCTTGACCATAGGCTTGCATCTATATAGTATTTAATCTATATCGTGGCGAGGGATAATCATGTGGACCATAGAGACAACGGATACCTTTGATGAGTGGTTCAATGTTCTGGATGACACCGACCGTACCAACGTTCTGGCTTCAATGATGGTGCTTCGGGAGCGAGGCCCGATGTTACCCCGGCCATACGCAGACGCCGTTAGGGGTTCATTCTACAGCAACATGAAAGAGCTGCGGGTTCAAAGTAAAGGCGATCCAATCCGAGCGTTCTTTGCGTTCGATCCTAAACGTAAAGGGATCCTTCTTTGTGCCGGTAACAAGAACGGAAATGAGAAAAGGTTTTACGAAATTATGATTCCGATTGCTGACCGCGAATTCACGGCGCATCTGGAGAAATTGAAGAAGGAGTAGATAATTATGGCAAGAACTCTTGACCAAATACTGGTAAGTGAAAAGCCCGAAGTTGTTGCCAACGCACAAAAAGCAGCGACTGAGATGTTGCTTAACATCCATCTGGCAGAACTTCGTGAACGCATGAATCTGACTCAAGGCGACATTGCTGTGGCCCTCGGCATTAAGCAACCAACTGTCTCCGATATGGAGAAACCTGGCCGCGACTTGAAGTTATCTTCTCTCAAACGTTACGTGGAAGCATCCGGTGGTAAGTTGCGTATCGACGTAGAGTTACCCGACGGCACACACTATGGTTTTGTCGTTTAATCTAAAGCACAGGCTCAAAATTAGAGCCTGTGCTTATTTTTACTACATTTGCAATATTCTGGTATTACCGCTATTAACAATGATCTTACTGCGTCTTTGCTGCCTCCAGCGCTTGCGCGAGGTCGGCAATAATATCATCGCTATGTTCGATACCGATGGATAAGCGAATTAAATCACGTGAAACGCCTGCTTTTACCATTTCTTCATCATTTAGCTGACGATGGGTGGTTGAGGCTGGATGGCAGGCCAGCGATTTGGCATCACCGATATTGACCAAACGCACAATAAGTTGCAGAGCATCAATAAAGCGTATACCGGCTTTTTCCCCGCCTTTAATGCCGAAAGACAGAATAGAGGCTGGCTTGCCCCCCATATAGCGGATAGCCAAATTATATTCAGGATGTGCAGGCAATCCTGCATAGTTAACCCAAGATACCTGAGAATGTCTTTCCAGATATTGTGCGATCTTCAGGGCATTTTCAGTATGGCGCTCCATACGCAGTGCCAGGGTTTCCAGCCCCTGTAAAATCAGGAAAGCATTGAATGGTGATAAAGCGGCTCCTGTGCTACGCAGTGGCCCGACACGGCAGCGCGCGATAAAGGCGGCGGCACCAAAATGTTCGGTATAGGTGATGCCGTGATACGAAGGATCCGGGGTGCCTAAAATCGCAAATCGCTCCTGATGCACAGCCCAGGGAAATTTGCCAGAATCGACAATGATCCCGCCAATAGAAGTACCATGCCCACCAATATATTTGGTCAGAGAATGAATAATAATATCGGCACCCTGTTCAAACGGGCGGCATAAATAGGGGGTTGCGACGGTATTATCGACAATAAGAGGAATGCCGTGCCGATGGGCAATATCTGCCAGCGCCTGAATATCCACGATATTCCCACTTGGGTTGGTGATGGATTCACAATAAACGGCTTTGGTTTTCTGGTCGATCAATGCGTCAACGGCAGCGAGATCGTCATGATCAACAAAACGGGTTTCAATTCCCAGGTTTGGGAAACTGTGCGCCATCAGGTTATAAGTTCCGCCATACAATTTTGCGACAGAGACAATATTATCCCCGACAGTCGCAATGGTTTGTATGGCGTAGGTGATGGCCGCCATACCAGAAGCAACCGCCAGCGCACCGATACCACCTTCCAAAGCGGCGATACGTTTTTCCAATACATCATTGGTTGGGTTCATAATGCGGGAATAAATATTACCTTCCACTTTTAAATCAAACAGATCAGCGCCATGTTGGGAATCATCAAAAGCGTAGGAAGTGGTCTGGTAAATCGGGACAGCAACGGCTTTGGTGGTTGGATCGGGAGAATAACCTGCGTGGATGGATAAAGTTTCTAATTTCATTGTCATTTCCTTTCGTTAGGTAAAGTGCTACTGACAATTAAAAAGAGTAACGCGTTTTTTCTGTTCTGGTTGATATCAAAAAATAATCCTGAATTAAAAATGGCAATGCAATGAGGCAATATATACCAATCCAACTTTAATATCCGTGTTATATTTCCCCGCTGTGCGGGGAAATATAAGGCCTCGCGTCGTCTTGCGGATTGCAACCTGAAGTTTATCGAGTATAAATCGCCAATTCATATTACTTAGGTTGATACAAATAAAAATAGTGATTTAACTCACTATTTTTATTTAATTATATTCTTAAAATTGAAAATGTAATATGAGTGGACGCAAAATATAAAGCAACGATTACAACGTGAGGTTTTCCACCAGTGTTGCTACCATCACAGCCTTAATGGTATGCATTCGGTTTTCAGCCTGATCAAACACAATGCTGTGTTTTGATTCAAATACTTCATTTGTGACTTCCAGGCCACCAGATAAATTGAATTCCTCTGCCAGTTGCTTACCGAGTGTTGTTTCTTCATCATGGAAAGCAGGCAGGCAATGCAGAAATTTAACATCTGGATTCCCTGTGAGTTTCACAACCGCCATATTGACCTGATAGGGTTTCAGTAATGCAATGCGTTCTTGCCAGACTGATTTCGGTTCTCCCATTGATACCCAAACATCGGTATACAGAAAATCGACCCCTTTTACCCCTTGCGCAATATCTTCTGTCAGCGTGATCTGACCGCCCGTTTTCTCTGCCTGTTTTTGGCATTCCGCCACCAACTTTTTTTCCGGCCAGCAGGTTCGTGGCGCAACTAAACGGAGATCTATACCCGTCAGTGCAGCAGCTTCCAGCAGGGTATTGCCCATGTTATTGTGGGCATCGCCCAAATAGGCAAATTTGATTTCAGATAGTGGTTTTGGGCTGTGTTCCTGCATCGTCATTAAATCAGCCAAAAGTTGGGTTGGATGGAATTCATCAGTCAGGCCATTCCAAACCGGAACGCCTGCGTACTGTGCCAACGTTTCAACAATTTTCTGACTATATCCACGGTATTGAATACCATCATACAAACGCCCAAGTACCCGCGCGGTGTCCTTGATGGATTCTTTGTGCCCGATCTGACTGCCGCTTGAGCCTAAATAGGTAACATTGGCACCTTGATCATGCGCCGCGACTTCAAATGCGCAGCGTGTACGAGTGGAGTCTTTTTCGAAAATCAGGGCAATGTTTTTCCCTGTAAGGACGGGAGATTCCGAACCTGATTTTTTATTCGCTTTTAATGCATGGGATAAAGTTAATAGAGTATCAATTTCTGTGGAGGAAATATCAAGTAATCTTAGGAAAGAACGCTTGAAAAAAGGGTTCATTATGCATTGTCTCCATTAGGGCAATATTGAATTTATATTCACTATATATCGATAAAAAATGCAATTACAAGCCCTGTGTGCAGCGTTTACTGGCATGAAGGTATCAAGACAGGTTATAGATCAGTCGCTTATGTTATGCATTTCTTTTTGGACAAAATTGGATAGATATATCCTTTGTACATAAAAGATGGGAGAATGCAAAACAAGACAGCCGACTGACAGAGGGGATTGGCATGGCAGACCCACATGCTTTAGAAGAACAGTGCGAAGAAACTCGCTTGATCATCGAAGAATTATTGGAAGATGGCAGTGATCCTGATGCACTTTATATTATTGAACACCATTTTTCGGCAGAAAACTTCGATCAACTGGAAAAAGCAGCCCTTGAAGCATTCAGGTTAGGCTATGAAGTCACGGATGCGGAAGAGCTGGAAACCGAAGAGGGTGTCGTTTTGATGTGTTGTGATGTGATCAGTGAAAGTCGTTTAGCGGCTGAATTGATCAACGTACAGGTTGTGCAACTCATCGATCTGGCAGAAAAGATCGGTGTCTATTACGACGGTTGGGGGACGTATTTTGAAGATCCTAACGCGCCTGATGATGATGATGAAGATGATGGTGATCTCTTTCCCCCTGAAGACGATGAATCCGAACCCAGACTCCATTAAGATCGATTGAAGATAACGTCGAAAAAGATAGCGTTAAACCCAAATGCCCCACTTAAACCGTGGGGCTGATTTATGGGTGTTATAGTGTTTTTATCATTTCATATAAGGCAATGGCGGCTTTCAGGTTTTCTGTTGTTGCCAGATAGCGCGTTTAAAGCCTTGCTCTGTGCCAAACTCAAGAGATTGCTTCACGATTTGTCGGGCAATCCCTGCATTTTTCTAATACGTGCCCCAAATTCTGATGAAAAGGGCGTTTTTTATTTATCATCCCAGTGTTGAATTATTTTGAGGAATTTATTATTTTCCTTATTCAAATTTTGTAAGTAGATTCTTTTCAGGTGTAACTATTTGAATAAAAATATATTATCTTTAACTCGTTTATAGAATATTTATAAATTTCCTTTGTGAGTGTTTTTAGTTTTAGTGAGAATAGGTTGAATCATAGAATTTTATAGCGTTTAGTTAAATGCTTTCAGTATGTTTAAATATGTTACTTGTTTTTAATAAAATGATGGTGGTTTGTGAGGAGGGCGTGTTGTTTTTTAATATAAAAAAGGCGACCTAATAAAAATGCCGCCATCTATTTAGGAAAATAAAACTTTATTTGGAAATATCCACGCCAAAATATTTCTCAGAGATACGGGCATACGTACCGTCATCCTTGATCTCTTGCAGGGCCTTATTCACTGCTTCCAGTAACTCAGCATCCCCTTTACGCAGCAAGACGGCTGATTTGCTCGCATCGGTTTGCTGGGCGACAATTTTTACCGGCGCATTAGGGCGCTGTTTTTTGAAATCCAAAAATGACAGACGATCATTGAGTGTGGCATCAGCGCGTCCGGTAGCGACCAGATCAATAGCCTGATTAAAACCATCTGTACTGACCAGACTCGCGCCGTAAGTAGTTGCCAGTTGCCCGTAATTGCTGGTCAATGATTGGGCTGAACGTTTGTTTTTAATATCCGCGAAGTTTTTTATATCACCGTTATCGTTACGGGTGATCAACACAACCTGAGACGTCGTGTAAGGAAGAGAAAAACTGTATTTCGCTGTCCGCTCCGGGGTAACGCCGACCTGATTGATAACCGCATCAAAACGTTTAGCATCCAATCCAGCAATCAAACCATCCCATTTGACTTCCATAAATTCAGGTTTGACGTTCAAACGTCGGGCGATTTCCCGCGCGATATCGACGTCAAAGCCGGTTAATTGATTGTTGGTATCGTGGTAGGTAAAAGGAGGATAAGTGCCTTCCGTGCCGATTTTAAAGACGCCAGCGGCTTTGATGGCATCAAAATCTTTGCCGGCATAGCCAGGGGCTGAAATAGCAAGAGCAGTCGCACTCGCCAGTAATAAATTCAAAATTTTTTTCATCGCGTTTCTCCGAATAAATAATGTACCGTGACTGCTCGCTATATTTCCCAATCCGGTAAGGTTTCTGTCAGGGTTGAGATAAATTCGACTGTTCGCACCTTGCTGGGGTGGGTGAAAATGGTTTTTGCCGTGCCCGATTCGATAATTTCACCCGATTCCAGAAATACAACATTATGGGCAAGGTTGGCCGCCAGACGCAGATCGTGCGTTGCCATTAACATGGTAGTGCCTTCTCCGGCGAGTTGTTTCAAAACTGAGACGACTTCTTTGGATAACTCAGGATCAAGCGCCGATGTCGGTTCATCGCATAGCAGCACCTTGGGGGAAGGTGCCATTGCTCTGGCGATTGCCACACGCTGCTGCTGACCGCCCGACAGTGTGGCGGGCCAAACATCCGCCTTGTGGGATAAGCCGACTTTATCCAGCAACGCCAGCGCCCGTTCTCTGGCGCGTTCACGAGACCATTTCTGAACCCAAATCAGCCCTTCCATAATGTTCTCAATCACCGTCAGATGCGGAAAAAGCTGAAAGTTCTGGAATACCATGCCGGTTTGCCGGTTAAAACGCTGGATTTCCCGATGTGGCAGTCGTTCCTTCCCGGTAAAGATAATCTGTTCTTTGCCGATTTCCAGCTTGCCAGCCTGCGGGATCTCCAACAGATTAATGCAACGCAGTAAAGTACTTTTGCCGCTCCCGGAAGGGCCAATCAGTGCCGTCAGGCTGCCTTCTTTAATGGTCAGGTTAATCTTTTTCAGCACCTTCTGTCCGTCGAAACTTTTTTCAATGTTGGTAAGCTGAATCATCTTTGCCTTCCTTATTTTTACGGCTGTTTTGCTGAGTGAATTTCTTTTCTAACCGGACTTGCAGTGCTGATAACACCGAACTTAAAAGGAGGTAGAGAATGGCGGCTTCGGTATACAGGATCAGCGGCTGGTAGGTGACGGCGGCGATACGCTGTGCCGCCAGAAACATTTCTGGCACGGTAATGACGGAAGCCAGCGAAGTGTCTTTTACCAGTGAAATAAAGGTATTGGACAAGGGCGGAATTGAAACCCGTGCCGCTTGTGGCAGGACGATCCGGCGCAGTGATTGCCACCAACTCATGCCGATAGAGTGAGAGGCTTCCCATTGCCCTTTGGGAACAGAAGTCAGTGCGGCACGGATCACTTCTGAGGTATAGGCTCCCACATTCAGGGTAAAGCCGATAACGGCGGAGGTGAACGCTTCCAACGTAATCCCTACGCTGGGCAGGGCGTAGAAGATCAGGAATAGCTGTACCAGCAGAGGCGTACCACGAATCAACCAGACGTAAAACCGAACGACAGCCACCAGTGGCTTAGGGCCATACAACCTGATGAGCGCAACGAAAAACCCCAATGAGATCCCCAGTACGAATGTTATCAGTGTGAGGGGAATCGTGAATGTCAGGCCGGCGTAAATCATCGGCCATAGGGAATCCAACGCTAAATTGAGCCATGATGGGTTCATAAAACCTTCCTGATAGAGATTAAAAATATATTTATTTTTTATAGGGTTGTTTTAATGATGATATGGCAAGAAAAGATGAACGTTATATACAATAAAGTTATAGCTTAGAACCTAAGATTTATTTTAAAAGCCTATTCCGTTAGGCTCCTATTTTCATGATTGGTTAGTCGCTTTCAGCGAAATATTTATCCCAAATGCGTTGATAAGTCCCATCCGCTTTTATCTCAGTAATCGCTTTATCTATTGCGGCTTTTAATTCAGTATCATTTTTACGCAATAGCACGGCGGTTTGTGCTGCCTGGGTATCTGCGGCAACAATTTTTACCGGTGCATCCGGGCGATGTTTTTTGTAATCGAGGTAAGAAAGTTTATCGTTAATTGTCGCATCTGCGCGGCCTGTGCTCACCAGTTCTATTTCCTGATTAAAACCATTAGTGCCGATAATGTCAGCCCCATAATGTCTGGCGATTTGGGCAAAGTTATTCGTCAGGGTATGCGCCGATTTTTTCCCTTTTAAATCGCTGAACGTCTTAATATCGTTGTTATCTTTGCGGGTAATCAGTACGGCTTTTGAGATAACATAGGGCAGGGAGAATCGGTATTTCTTCTCGCGCTCCGGTGTAATGGCAATCTGGTTCATCACGGCATCGAAACGTCCGGCATCCAGTCCACCAATCAAACCATCCCATTTACTTTCAATAAATTCAGGTTTCACTTTCATGTGTAATGCAATTTCGCGGCCGATTTCCACATCAAACCCGGTCAGTTTCCCAGAAGCATCATGATAACTGAATGGAGAATAGGCACCTTCGGTTCCGATCCTGAATATCCCCGTGGATTGAATGTTATCAAGGGTAGATTGTGCATAGGCAAGTGAGGTGACACCTAACTGGATAATACCCGCTAATAATATATTGAGTATGGCTTTCATGTTATTTCTCCGAGAGGGAATTATTGTTTTTTGAAATTATTTCCACTATAGCGGTAATATCATCAGCCTTATATATAAAATAAAGTTATATCATATCCTGATGTCATGGGTAATAAACTGGGTCTATCTTGGTTTTCTATTGATTATTATTTAATGATCTTGGATTCACATATTAAGTGCAATATCGTTATAAACGAAGTAAATGAGTTTTTGTCCCTTT